>JAKSMR010000021.1 GCA_024400495.1 Bacteroidales bacterium | reverse complement strand
ATCGGATTTCCGTTGTATCCCTTAACCGTGTACGTGTAGGGCTCGTCCTTCATGGCATGATTGGTTCCGTCCATCACGGGGAGCCACATAGGGTGCGTGACGCCGTTGATCGTGACCGTGGTGCGGACCTCGATACCGTAGCGGGACGCGAAGAAATGGTTGCCGTCGGCGTTCTCGACGATCGTGTAGGAGGCGTCAGGATAGCGCTTGACGACCTCGGCCCACGCCCAGCACCAAGACAGGTAGGTGAGCTGGGCACCAGACTGCTTCTTGGTCTCTGTGTGGCCGTTGACGTTGACGGAACTGAGGGTCTCGAAGACTGACTTTTCCATGGTAGTTTTCTCCTGTGTAGGTTTAGTTGTTGGCGGGGACGTCGATGACTCGGGTGACCTCGTAGCCTGTCGGCCAGATGTTGCCCTCGCGGCAGACGGACATGGTGCAGATCGCCTGCTTGTTCTGCTCGGACGCGGCGTCAAGAGCGGCGCTGGTGATCATCCAGAGGCCACAGCGGTAGGGCTCCTTCTTCTCGACGCCGATGATGTAGACGCCGTCGACCTTCTCGCCCGACGCCTCCTCGAGCACGTCACGGTAGAAGGCCAGCTGGTTGACGTAGCCGAAGTCGCGGATGTCGTAATTTAGACGATCGAGGTCCCCGCACGTCTTGAGGTCCGCGATGATCCTGCGCTCGGGGTCGAACCAGTCCATGCGGATCTGGCAGGGTTCGCCGCAGTAGGTCGTGCGCACGGTGCCCTCGGCGAATCCCTGATCGAGAATTGTCGCCGCACCAGAATGACTCCAGACGGCACGCTGGACAGCGGACATGACGTCGAAGTCAGCGGAGGAGATCACGGTCGCCTTCTGCGAGGCCAGCCACTCCTTGTACGCCTTGGTGGCCTTGCCGTACGCTTCGCCCGTCTTCTCGTTGACGGGACCGTCGGACACGATGAACTCGGCGTCGAACGCCGCGCGGCCCTCGAGCACCAGAGAATGGGTCGCGCGTCCGAACGTGAACGAGGCGCTGTCGCTCGGCGGGATCAGGCCAGTCATCTTCTTGTGGTAGAGCGACGGGCACTTGCGGAAGTCGCCGAGCATGTGGGAGCTCAGGAACTTGCCGTCGCGGGCGTCCTGATGGTACTGCTCTGCGGGAATGTCGAGAATGTAATCGGGCTTTTTCATGTGTGGTTTCCTAGGTTGGTGTTGTGGTTAGAAAGTCAGGTTCAGGTTGAGGTCGGCAAGATAGCAGACGCCGATGCAGTAGGCGCAGAACGCGGCGATCAGGATCGTGCACTGGATGAAGTTATTCATGATGTCATTCCTCCTCGGTAGTTTCGTTGTCTTCTTCGTTGCGCTCGACGTAGCCATAGCAGTAGTCGCCGTCGCACTTCCAGCTGTTGGCGCACTGCTCACAATCACGCTTGTGCGAAAGAATCGCACGCAGGCCCTCGGGAGACACGATCGCCATTACGCCACCTCCTGCTTCTTGAAGTTCTCGTACCACGCCTTGACGTCGTCGCAGGTCTTGCAGACCTCGAACATCTCGGGGACCTTCTGTGCGATCAGCAGGAGGAGCTTGACGCTCTTCTGCTTTCCCTGAAGGACCATGCGCACGTGCTCGGGACGGTAGTAGACCATCGACCCGCAGACCTCGTGCTTGCCGAGGCGCTCGACGGCGTTGGTGAATCCGACGACGCGCTCGGTCGTAACCTTGTAAAGACCCTTGTTCATCTGCTTCATAACTTTCTCCTGTTGGGTGTGGACACCCGATGGTCAAAAAAAATTCAGGCCCGCTCTCCGAGAATTCTCCTGATGAGAGCAGGTCTGTCGCTGGAGGGTGTGGACACCCAGACGCCAAAAAAATTTGAGCTGAAGTCTGACACGTTCTTGAAACCAGTACGCTGGGCGAGAGTGCTCAGTCGGTGATATGTGGTCACATTGACGCTCACCGTCACTTCAATTTCCTGTCCGTTCACTTGGCACCTCCCTTATTGAACTTGATCTCGTTGTTGCGAACCTCCTCGGCGATCTTCAGCATGTCATTCGAGTCGAGCTCGACGTTGCGGGCGATCTCCTCGAGTGCACGGATGAACGGATCGGCCTTCCTGTCTCCAGCCTTGCCATACTCCTTCTCGATGGCAACGCAGGCATCGATGTTTAATCGCATCGATATGTGCCGCTTGTTTGTGTTGGGCGAATTTGCCATAGTCGTATTTCCTTTGTAGTTACCCTATCATGCAAGGGTTATGCCTGAATTATATCACAGGTGTGTACACCCAGTCAACCATCGTTTTTGAATTTTCTTTGCGAGCTTCTCGATTTGCCTTGCCGCCCATTCTACTGGATCTACGTGTAGACTCTCAGCGGCCTTCATTACCCTGTAACGCAGGAATGTCGGAACTCTTTTTACGTCACAGCAAATAGTTACTCTCTTACCAGACATGTTTTATCCTCCCTGCTGACATAGTACCACAGAGGTGGTGCCACGTCGGTTGCTGGCACAACGTCAATCGATTCTGCGCACAGCCTGACCATATGTCCTCTCCCTGACCACAGCCAGTTCACCACGCCCGATCGCCTTGACCATGTTGGCTGGGCTCAGGCCATGGCGCTTCGCCACAGCCACGAACCCATCCCACTCGGCGTCCTCGCACCAGAACCCGTGCTGGTGCATTCCGTCGCGATGGACGCCCTGCCGACCTGACTTGCCGTACGCCATCAGTAAGCCCTCCCATCACGGTGACGGATCAGGTAGACGTCATGCTTGTCGACGTCGCACATCATGTCGTCGAACCCAAGACGCTTGGCGATCTCTACCGTGTTGTGCATCGCGGCCTCGATCTCCGATGCAGAGATGTACTCGCCGTTGATCATGTTCTCGTTGAGCTCGTGGGCTCGGGTGCTGAAGACCTTCTCGACGTCGAGCTCCTCGCACACGTGCTGGTCGCCCGTGAACGCCATGCCCATGCGCCAGTAGACCTTGTCCGCGGTGACGACCTTGCCTGTGACCAGATCAACGTACTTGATGTTGTTGTTCTTCATGGTAGCTTCTCCTGTAGTTCTTACGGTGATCATTTCTGCACCACCTTCCGCGTGTACTTGGTGAGAGTACTTACCTCCCACGCTCCGATGCAGTTGTCCAACTTGCAGTAGATTCGACCGTCCTCCTCGAACATGCGAACGACCTTGCTGGGAATCTTTCCGTTAGGTACGATGACGCGTGTACCGACTGCGATCTGTGTCTTCATAGTTTTCATGACAGCACCTCCTGAGTGGTTAACATTATAACATCTTCAGCGCTTGTGGATAACCACCTTAGCAGACTTGATGTCGATGAATCGGTGGAGCTCGTAGAACTTCTCATTGGCGAGCTTGGTGCAGGCCTCCAGAAGGCCGACGTCGTTGCGAACGACGGTGTGGAGCTTTTCTCCGTCCCAGTACTTAATGCGGTAGTCATTGAACATGTCGTATCTCCTTTCGTATTTGACAGGGGCCTGTCCCCCGTCGACACCCATAGTATAGCACAAGTGGTTAACCACTGTCAACAGGGGAAATGAACTTTTTTTTAATTTTTTTTCATCCCCCCGCTGGCAGGCTTGACGCCCCTCATTTGAGGAGCGTGGCACGGACGCGGATGTGAAGGCGCTGGATGTTCCACCCGCCAGCGAGGAAGCTCTTGAAGCTGACACGCTTCTCGCCGCGGAAGATGATCGCGTTGAAGTAACCACCAACGCCCCAGTGAGCATCGGTCTCGCACCCCTCGGGGACGCCCTCGAGCTTGAAGGTGAGGTCGTTGGCGATGTCCTTCATGCAGATGGCGACCTTCTTCAGGGTCTTGGCGTAACCCTCTTCATGTGCCCTCCCACTGCACCCGACGATGCGGTACAGGGTCGCGAGCTCCTCCCAGCGGGCGACACGCTCGGCACCGTACTTCTCGACAACCTCATCGCGGGACGTAACGGTACGAAAGGTCCTGTAACCATGCTCGACGGTGTAGGCGGCATCTCCCATCGAACGCTCGAATTTCCAGAGCGCACGGGCACCTTCTTCGTCTCCAGCCTTGAGCTTCGCATACCCCTCTTCATGGACCTGTTTGCGATCTGCGGTGTCCTCGTCCCAGAGCTGGCCGATACGCTCATCCGCCTTGATGACCTGCTTGACGCAGTTCTCGATCGTGGTGCGCATGAGATCGGCGATCTCCTCGGGCATCGTATCGATGACGGCGAGTGCGGAGTTGACCTGATCGACACGGGCCTTCTCGTTCTTCGTGTTGATGCCAGCGGACTTGAGGATCTCGTTTGCCCAGTTAGTGATCTCGAGGTTGTTCATGGTGTATTTCCTTTGTTTTCGTCTCTGGGGCCCATCCCCGTCGACGCACATATTATAGCATAGTGGTTAACCACTGCGCAAGGGGGTAAAGTAAAATTTTTTTCGGCCACAAAAAAATGCATCTCACCCGCATAAACATTGGGTGAGACGCACTTCGATCGTCCTCTGTAAAATCCTGAGGTGAAAAAATTTTACACTGACTACTTCAATTTTTCGATCGCAGATCGCGAGCTCTCTCTGTCGTGTGTGTAGATCTCGCTGGTGTCGGTCTGCGTGTGGCCCGCAAGCCTCATGCGGACGTCCTGCGGCACGCCTGCCTGCGACAGCCTCGTGACGAACGTGTGCCTCAGGCAGTGGAAGCTGATCTTGTCGCGGGCGTCCTTCTTCCCGACGCCAGCCTCGGCCAGAATCTCGGCGAACGTGACGTCTGTCCCGCGGGCCTTGTAGGAAGCTGGGTGCGCCTGCCGCCACGGCAGGACGAATTCTCCAGCCCTCGGCAACGACTTCAACAGCGCCGCGATCCTGTCGTGCATGGGGATGTCGACGACTGTCTTGTACAGCGCCGTCTTGGACGGCGTGCCGTAGATGCGCCTGCCCTTCAGGTCCGCTATCAGGTCCTGCCGCGGATCGCCAGTCCACCTCAGGTTGGCGACGTCTGGCATTCGCAGGCCAGTGTACAGCCCGATGACCACCATGCCGTACCAGTCGTGCCCGACCCTCTTGCACACAGCCAGTATGCGCTCGATCTCCTGATCGGTGAACGCCCTGCCCGTGTGCTCGTTCTCCTTGTCTCGCTTGACTCGGACCAGCGACCACGGGTTGGCCGTGACCTTCGATCTCTTCTGGAGCATCTTCCAGACGGTGCTCATGTCGCCGAGGTACGCGTTCTGCGTCTTACCGAGCATACCTCTCTTCCCGAGCTCCTGAGAATATCCGAACGCCTCCTCGGCCCCGATCTCTTCGACGGTCCTACAGCGGCAGTTCCGACCAGCCCATTCGACGAACGCACGCAGGTTGTTGACCCGTTGCTTGATCGTCCGACGCGTCATGTCCTCTCGCTCGTCCGTCAGGCACTGCTGGTAGTACTGCACCAGATCGGACAGCTGGACCCCAGCCCTCTGCTGAGGCAAGAGTGCGTCCAGTATGGACACTGCCTGCTGTCTCTGGGTTGTCCCCCTGTTGACACCGATCATCGTCTGCTCGATGATACGGGCTTTGGTCTCGTCGTCCGTCTTTGTGCTCCGACGAATTCTTTTGGGCGGGACTCCAGAATAGACGTCCACCCACCAGACCCCTCCGCGCTTGTATATTGCCATGGTATATCCTCCGTTTGTGACCGATTATAGTCACAGTTGGACACACATTATAGCAAAAAACCCAGCAAATGCTGGGGTTTTTTGGTGCGACTGACTGGGATCGAATTGGGATATTGAGAGGATTATGCCCGTTATGTTACCATAAATTGCAATTATCCTCTCATAATAACCTGCCGAAAATACTGGATGGTCACAGCCAAGTCACACCCGTGCGACGGAATCCCCCCGCCAGCGCCAAGCCTAACGCTGGCGGGGGACAGATGTCACCGTTTGCGGCGGGGCTTGCGGGCCCGCGGATCTTCGCCCTTGACCCGCCACCTGTAAGCCTTGACGGCGTCACGGTACATCGAGTTGAAGCGCTTGAGGAATCGGTCGTTGGACTCGAGCAGGTCGTCGAGCGTCACGTCCGTCTCGCACCAGCCGATGGCGTCTCCGAGGAGCGCCGCGATCTGGTACCCGCTCATGAAGATCTCCGTCATCATGTTGTCCATCAGGTCGAGCGCAGGCACCTTCTCTCTCGCTGTGGGCTTCTTGCCCTGCATGACGATCGAGCTGGCAGTCGCCGCGAACGATCCGACGAGGAACAGCGAGCTGAACGACCCAGTCATCATGGACTCGACCCATGCAGTGACGTCGTCGTCGTCGGGCTTGCGTCCGAGAATCCACTGCCACATGGACCCGCCGAGCGCGTACAGTCCGCCGAGCATAGCGTTCAGTACCGTCGCCCTGCTGAAGTCCAGCCACGACTGTCCGTCCATCGGCTTGGCGAGGAGCTGGCGGATCGCCGCGAGCTCGTACGACGTATACTGGCGCACCGTGCTCTGGAACTGGGTGAGCGCACGACCGACGGAGGAACGGCGCTGGAAGACGGACAGGTTGTCCATCTGGCCCGTCTGCTGGGTTCGGTTGATGATCTCCCACGTGCGGTTCATCGCCTCGGTCTCGTCGAGACCCTGAGCGACGAACGAGCGGAAGATGCCCTGACCTACCAGCAGTGCGGGGACGGCGTCGCCGATCTTGTTCACGATCATCGACTTCTGCATCAGGCGCTTGAGGAGCGACGGGTCCTTCGACGACAGGGCGTTGGTCACCTCTTCGGAGTTGCCGACGTCCCAGCGGTTGACCCGCTGGTCGCTGGTCCAGATCTTGCCCATAGCGGCGATGCCCTCGGGAGTGAACGCCGTCATCAGGTGCTTGCCGAGGTTGACGAATCCGATTTCAAACGCGAACGCGGGGATCGACGTCGTCTGCTTCAGCATGACGCCGAGGTTGCCGCCGAGCGACGCCAGCGCCGACCAGCCGCGGAGCCAGTCCACTGAGCTGGTGATCCACTTCCACTCGAAGGACTTCATCTGCCCGTTCAGGATGTCAGTGATGAACGACAGCGTGTTCTGGAGCGCCGCCTGACCGTGACAGCGGCGGATCGTCGACTGGACGTTCTGCCGCCCGAAGATGCCGCGGAGCTCGACGCCGAGATCGGCCATGTTCTTCCACTGCGCCTGCTGTTGCATGTGGTCCGCCCAGACGGAGAAGATGTCGGCGCGGACGTCGAAGTCGTAACCGTGGCGGATTCGTGCAGTCAGCGACGGGGGGAACGGAGACCAGCCAGACGTCGATCCCTTCTCCAGACCCTGCGACGGACGGAGCGGGGTGACGGGGAAGTAGTTCGCCTCCTCTGCTTCGACGGGGACTCCGAACAGCCTGACGCTGACGTCGCTCAGTCCCTGACGACCGCGGTCGTACCAGTCGCCGAGCGCCTTGACCAGCATAAGGTCCTTCTTGTCGAACAGCGCACGGAGCTCTGCGGACTGGTCCTGTCGTCCGTTCTTGACCACGTTGTCGCGATACCCGTTCTGTTGCATGGCGACGTACAGGTTCAGCGCCTGAGCCTTCGACATCTTGACGTAAGTCTCGGCACCAGTCTTCTCGTTGATCTCTCCGCGTCCGAACTTGTCGAAGCGCGGGTCGTGCCTGAGCATCTCGCTCATGACCTTGCCGAAGGTTCCCTTGCCGTAGATAGACTCAACGGTCTGGTGGAACCATTCACGCTCCCTGCGCATCTCAGTCTGCGCCGCGTCCCAGCGACGCTGGATGTCATGCTGGAGGTTCTCGACGAACGTCTCCGCCGCACGTCTGGCGTTCGCGTCCTTCGACCTCATCATGTCAAGGAGCAGGTGCTTGAAGTCGAGGTGCATCTGGAGGTAGGTCCCGAGCGCCTTGCCTGCCTTAGTAAGCGGGTTGTCGCGGACGTCGTCGTGGACCTTCTCGGCACCTGTGTCGAACGCGCGGTCGAGGATGTCGGCCATCTCCTGCGTGCGCTTCTCGCGGGCCTCCGCCTCCTCGGCTGTCTTGTCCGCGTCCAGCCTGTCTAGGATCTTGACGCGTGCGTCGGTGATCTCTCCGAGCGAACGGTGCACGAGCCCGCCGAACTGGCGCAGGACGCCGAGCAGGCGCATGTCCGCATTGAAGCGCTTGGAGCTGTTAGGATCGCGGGCGTTGAGAAGGAACTCGGCCTCGACGCCAGACAGGCGCTCCATCAGCTTCTCCATCTCATTCGCGCACTTCTCCTCGCCCCACCAGATCACCTTCTTGACGTCACGTGCCCAGAGCTCGGTGTAACCAGCGACCTTGCGGTCACCGTTCTCCTTGTTCTGGGTGAAGCGCCCCTTCGCACCGAACGCCTGCTCGAGAACCTTCTCGATGTCGTTCACGAGGTCCTTTGCCTTCTCGGTGACCATGCCCTGCGCGATGATCCTACCTGCGAATTCCATCGCGGAAATTACGCTGGCATAGGAGCCCGCATTCTCGATCTTGCGCATCTGGTTGAACGCCTGCTCTCGCTTGCCGCTGTACATCAGCTTGCGGGCGAGCGAATCGTAGACCCCGAGCGCCGTCATGCGAAGGTGCTGGAGTGCGACGGGGTCCGACCAGACGTAGGCGTCGGGGTTTAGACCGTGGTCGGCGATCCACTTCTGTTCGCACATGACCGCGATGAAGCGGGCGAAGTGCTCGGGATTCATCAGGTCGACGCCACGCTTGGCGACGAACTGGGCAAGGTCCTCAGGCGTCAGCGAATCGAGATCGATGTCGGCCTCCGTCGGCATGTCGCCAGTGTCATCCTCCGACTCATGAGACTCTGCACGCTTGGCCGCACGCTCCTCTCTCTTCGCCTTCCACTCCTCAGTATCCTGCCACGCCTTGTTTCGGATCGCCTCGCAGAGCTCACGGACCTGACGCTCGGCCTCCTTCAGCTGTTCATCATCCATCGGGATCGGCATCGGGTCTGCTTCCTCCGCCTCATCGGAGTCTGCCTCGGCGGCATCGGCACCTCTGGCCTTCTCAGCTTCGTCGAAGATGTCCTTCAGCTTCAGCATGGTCTCCGCCAGATCGACGCCCAGAGATACCTCGAGCTCGTTCACTGCGATGCCAGTCTGCGCCGCGATGGAATCGGCGACCTTCTGCGCCGCTCGCTTGTCGAAGTCCTGAAGCGCACGCTCGGCTGTAGCACCAGCCTTGATGCCCTTCTGTCCTGCGCGGCGAAGCGTGCGCATGTAGTTCTCGATCTGCCTGTCGGTCAGTCGGTTGATGATCTGGGCGTCGGCGCTGTTCTGCATGTCCCTGCCGATGGCATTGGAGTCCTCGATCGAACGGGCGAGCAGGTTCGACACGTCGGCCTCGGTCGCCTCGGGCCTGAGCTGGCGCAGGCGCTTGCCCATGTCGTACTTGATGTCGCGTGCGATGTTGTCGCGCTCCTGCTTGGTGCGGGCCTTGGCAAGACGTCCAGCCGCGGCCATGGACAGCAGGTCCTCGGCGCTGAACGCGTTCGACACTTCAGTCGGGATCGCCAGCGAGAACATCTCCTTCGGTCCACCGAACACCTCGTTTACGATCTCCTCGATGACTGGCTCGGTCTCCCGCTCGAGGGCGACACTGTTCTCCTGATCATGCGCAAGAGCTTCCATCGCCGCCTTCTGCCACTCCGCGTCAGGATTGACCTGACGGACTGCCTTCTGCGGGGAGTAGTTTCCGTCCGCGTCGAACAGGCGGAAGTCAGCGAGGAGCTTGTAGTAGTTCTCGTTCGAGGAGAACTTCTCGAACTTCCCAGTGTACTTGTTCGCCTTGCACCACGAGAGGTAGTTCTTGGCGGACTGTCTCGGATCGTTCGTCTTGGCGAGGTCTCCGTACCAGTCGAAGTCCTTGCCCTTCTTCGCTCCCTTCGTGTGCTGGATGGCAGTGTAGTCAGTGAACTTGTCGATGCCGCGTGCCTTCGCCACCTCTGGATTGATCGACGACTTGTGGTAAGGGATCACCATGTCGATGCGCGGATCGTTCATCATCAGCTCGATGTGCTCGTCGCTGACGCCTACCATGATCGTTCCGACGTTTCCGTCCTTCGACCTGAGCGCGAACGCCTGCTCGGGAGGGAAGCACTCGTCGGCGAAGTCGAAGTACGCGACCTTGCCGTCCTTCACGACGGGCTTACCGTCCTTCCCCTGAATGGCGATCAGGTTGCGAGACGCTCCATCGGACTCGTCGAGCCACAGAACGCCGTTGCCATTCGGAACGAGCGACATGTTGAGCTTCGCGCCAGTCTTGCCGAACAGCTTGATGAAGTCGGGCTCCTTGGTGTAAGAGTGCAACGGCAACTTGCGTGCCGCGAGGTCGGCGAACATCTGGACGTAGTCGAACGTAAGACGCGACACGAAGTCGCTGAACGACTGGAGTCGGACGCCGCCGACTGCGAACGCCTGCTCGACCGAGATGTTGGCGGGGACGTCAGGGTTTAGAGAATGCTTGAACAGGCGCAGGATGTCATTGTTGTACGGTACGTCAAGCGTCGACTCCTTGGCCTTGGCCTGACCACGATACGACCTGTACATCGTCGCGACCTCTGGCTTCTCCTTGACGAACTTGTCGAACGCCTCTCCGCTGATCAGCTCGGACGGATCGACGCGGACGTTTGCCGCGGGGTCTTCGGCGATCTTGCGGACGCAACGGTCGACGTAGGTCTTTCCGTTCTTCGCGTCAGCCAGACGCTTTGCGAACTTATCTGGATTGTTCTGCTTCTCGTCCACGAGATTGTTCCAGAGCTTTGCGAATGCCTCGGTGTCCTTGCCGAGGTTGTAGCGCTTGGCGTCGACGAAGCACAGGGCGCAGGCGACCTCGAGACCGTGGCGCTTGATGATGTCCTGTAGCTTCGGGATGTTAGTCCTCGAGAGGAGCTTTCCGATGTTGTCTGCATTCACGATGCCGCGGCGGACCAGCTCGTTGAATATCGCGTCGAGCGGACGGCGCTTCTTACAGACGGTCGAGAAGTCGATGTTGTACGCATAGTCGCCGTTCGTGCGGATGACTCCGAAGAATGGCTTGCCGTTCTCGTCGAGCTCGACCTTGGCCGTGCTCCACTTTCCGAAACTGGCGTATTTCTTCGACTTCGCCCAGTCTCCCATGATCTTCCTGACGGTGTCGGTCGACTGGATGATGTCGTCAGCATCCTCTCTCGTGAGGTCGCCAGTCATGACGTTCAGCTCCAACCACCTGCTGAGAGTGTCGCGACCGTCGAGGTCGTACGTGGCAAGCGACATGCGAACTGTACCGTCGGATTCGACCGCATCGACACCTTCACCCTGAGGCGCGAGTCGCTGGTCGTTCTCGCGGAAGATGCGGTACGCTTCCTCGACATCTCCAGAAACCTTTTTGCCGTTCTGCGCGGCGCTGATCAGCTCTCCGTTGTCGAACGAATAAAAGGTCTCTGTCTGTCCGTCCTTCTGCACCTTGTACAGCGACAGAGAACCGTCCCCGTCCCATTCCTTGTACGTGAAGTTGACGATGTCGCCCGAGGACTCCTCAATCCTGATTCCGCCCTCACCCCACTTAGTGTAGTTGAACCCGTTCACGTCGCCCTTGTGGAACCCGCTCGTCCGCTCGAGCTTGCCGTTGACGATCTCGAAGTTGGCCCAGCGCCCGAACTGATCGTTGGGCACGGGGATGTTGCCGAGAGGGATTCCTGTGTGCGAGGAGTCCTGTCGGTCCCACCATTGCTCGGGCGGACGACCGATTTCATCTATCATCGCATTGAACAGCACGACATCCTTGTCCTGCAACCAGCCAGCTATATTATCACTGCCGTCAGTCTCTTCATAATCTCGCCATTCTGCGACATAATCTGGCCTGTTCTTCTCGAGGTAATCGAGTACGCCATCCTCCATATAGTCCATGTCTGGAGCATCGTCCGTCGCCATGAACGCGAGGAGCTTGCCGTCCTTGAACGCAACTCGCTTCGGCAGTGCGTTGTAGTGATTCCAGTAGTACCATGCATCGTACTCCCCGTTGGCACCGTCGGACAGGTTGCCCTTGCCGTCTCCGTGCAACAGGCACCACGGGTTCGCGTCCTCGCCCCAGTGCGTGTTGATGATCTGGCGCATCGCCTTCTGTCCTTCGCGGTCGTCCTGCACGAGGTACGTAACGACTCCGTTGCCCATCTCACGCTTGTCGGATAGCTCGGGAACCTTGTCGGGGTTGATCGGCTTGGCCTTCGGCTTAAACTCGTGAAGTGCGTCCATCATCTCCATCGGAGACGCGTACGACAGAGGATCGGTGTTCGCCTTGCCCTTCGCACGGACCGTGTACTTCATAGCCTGCTCGACCTTAGGCGCATCCTCGGGGAGCTTGATCGCGCCCTTGATGAACCAGTTCAGCGCCGCCTTGCGGGTCTTCGAGTCGGAGAACTTCATGATCTCGGCGACATAAGCGTCTGCAACACTCTCGTTCAAACGCCGCGCGTAGTCTTCAAATACCTCTTCATTATCAAGATCAGCGTCCTTGTTTGCGTCCGAAAACGCATAGTGTGCCTTGCGTGCGACAGAGTCATTTGAATTCATCAGGTCTGGCCGCTTCTTCATGATCAGCGCCTTGGCGTCGTCGGCGAAGGAGTAGCGGGTCTCGTCTACCTTGTTAATCAACTGCTCTTTGTCGAAAAACACATAATCGGTCTGCTTGGTCGATCCGTGTCCTTCGGGCGAATCATAGACATTGCTGACGATGAGCGCGTCATAGTCGCTCTCATAGGCCGCCATTGCGAGGTCATCGATGTTGGCGATTCCATCACCGTATCCATCTTCGACAACGCCATCAAGTTCTTCGGGGATGGGAATCTCTGCGTAGGTGTTTCCCCGCGCATCGATGTAAAGCGGATCGTGCGCTACGGCGTAGAACGATTCAAGTCTTTCTCCGTACTGCTTTGCGTGTTCCTCGTCAGTGGCGAAGATGAGTCGGCTATCGCCCGCCTTCTTCCCTCCCGCCTTATACGCACGATACAACTTGAGCGGTTTGCCGTTGTCATCAGTCACGATGTCCTCGATAGCGCCCATCGCGCGGACATCCTCCGACGCGTCGGGGTACGCGGTGGATGCGGACTTCTGGACGCCGCGAGGTTCTGCAAGCGAGAACCTGATGTCGTCGTTGTTCGCGTCGAACGTGCCGACGTTGTCGGTGGCGGACTTCACCTGCCGATTGTCAAGAGCTATAACAAGATCGCCCTCGCCTTCGACATTGCGGATAATCGCACCGTCAAACCCGTCTTTCCCAGCCTTCAGCGCAAGACTGTTTGTGCTGTGTACTTCTCCGTCGCCGATGTCGATCATGTCGAATGCCACACCTTTGGCGTCCATTTCGTAAGGGTTTCGGACGTTTGCAAACAACTGCATGACATGTTCGCCATAACCGTATGCGATGTCTTCCGTGCGTGCCGTGAAGATAGTACCAGAGGATCGATCCATGTCGAACTTCGCAAACTTCTCTGGCGTCCCGTGGTACACGACGAGCGGCTCACCGTTCTCGTCGACTACCTTGGAGACGGGAGCCTCGTTGACTCGGTCGAGAAAATTTGCTATCTTATAGTCAACAGGAGATGCGTTTCGGTCTAAGGTATCCGTCTGCGCGTCTCCTTTGCTATATACACGGACGTCGGTCACCTTTGCCGCATGGATCATATCACGACCCTCAGCGGCGCTCTCGTGCCCCTGACGGACGGTGAACCGCACGTAGAACTCGCCTTCGTCAGTTTTGAACTTGTTCAGGTAGTGGTGATACTGTTCGATGTTGTCGTGTTCCTTATGCCCCTCGAACTTCGTCTCGTCCTCACTCCACGCCCTTGTCGAAGTCTCGAACAGGCGCTTGAACGCTCCAGCGTAATTGCGGACGAAGACCATACGTCCTGCGGCCTTCTTCGGAAACCTGACAGACCGACCGTCCTTTTCATTCGCCACGGTGCCGAACGAATCGAAAGCCGCGATAATTGCATTCTTGTCAGCAAGCGGAGCGACATCTCTGATGTCCACAGGTTCAAGTCCCGTGATGACTGAAGGATCGATGACATCCTTCCACCCCTTTGTATAGTACGCCCTTTCCCAGTCTCCGAACCATTTCTTGAACGACTGCGTGCGAACCTGCACCCACTGACTCTCGGTCAGGTTCGTGGCCTTCCCGTTCGGTGCCTTCATCCAGCCTTTCTTCTTCGTTCCGTCAGGATTCGTGTACTTGGCGACGACATCGTCGTACTCTCCCTTAGCCTTTGCGAGATCCACGTCAAGCGAATACCTCGTGTCGGCCTTCCTCGTATTGAACCGCTTGGAGAGCTGGATCAGGTTGCCGTCGTCGTCGAACGTCGGCCCCATCAGCTTCGTGCCGTTCTTCGTGTCGGCGTAGACGCGATCCTTTCCGTCGTCGAACCCAGCCTCCTCGAGCATGTTGCCGTCGGTGAACAGGTCGCCAGCTCGGACCTTGTCGTGGATCAGCTTGTACTTCCCGTCCATCCACGACTCGCCATGCTGGCGGGCGTAGTCCTCCGACAGTGCGACCCAGTCGCCGCGGCGCAGGTTCACGTCCTTGACGCTCTTCGGAACGGCACGCCAGACGTCGATCATCGCGTCTGGATTGCCCTTCGCGGAAACGATTGAGCGGACAGCTTCACGTGCGGTCTGTCGCCCGTAGCCCATCGACATAAGCTCGCGCTCGTCGTCGGTTCCGAACATGTCCTTCACGTTGTCCAGCGAGGCGTTGTACCCGTCGTTCATCGGCGCATGATGCGAGATCCTGTACGACGTGTCTGCTGAGTATCCAGCACGTTCTGCGGCAGTGCGGAGCAGACGCTGGACGGTCTCCGTGTCACCAGCCTTGAACGCCTTCTCGTATTCGGCGTCCTCCTCGGGTGTGGCCAGCGAGAACCTCTCGGTACCAGATTCGCCCAGCTTGTCGAGCTCGGACTGAGCCTGCGCGAGCTCGCGCCTCGCCGCCTTCAGCTTCGGGCTGTTCTTGCCGATCCTCCCTCGCTTGGCCATGTCGGCAAGCCTGTCGAAGTTGGCCTGCGCCGCATCCAGCTTCTCAGTTGCCGCCGCACGTTCGATCGCCTGCTTGCTGTTCCTCCCCATCGTCGGGATGACGTCCTTGATCTTCGACAGGTCGCCACGGTACATGACGTCGTACAGGTCTGCCACGGTGGCAGTTGGCTTGTGCCGCCCGTCCTCGATGCCCATCTGGTCGGCGACCCAGCCGAGAGCCCTGTCGATCAGCGGGAACGCCTCACGGAGACCGCGGTGAGCAGGAGCGCTCATGCCGCGCGTGTACTCGGCGTATCCGTTCGCGATCCGTTCGTCGAGCTCGACCTGCCAGCGGGGGGAGCCTCCGATGATCTCGTTGGCGTAGTCGCTCGTACGGTCGATGCCGAAAGCATCGGCAAGGTCAATCTCCATCTCATCAGTGATGTACCCGAGCTTGCGAGCGACACGGTAAATGGTGTGAGAGGTCTCGTGCCTGACGACACGTGCGTTCTGGCCACGCTTGGTGAGCGCGACCACGTCCGAGAACGGGAGGTCGAGCTTCGTGCCGTCGGCCAGCTCGACGAAGAACGATCCCTCGACCATCTCCTTTTGAGCCGAGAAGCTGACGCCCTCGAGGCCATTCGCGACGATGTGCTCACGCTCCTCGTCTTTCAGCTGGTTCCAGTGCCGCCTGTCCTTCTCGTCGAGCTCGACGCCTCGCTTGGCCGCGTCCTCGATCCTCCTGTCGACCCACGCATCATATTCGACGCCAGCGGAGGAGCCCTTCATCGAGGCCCGCGCGATCTTGTCTCGGGTGATCTGGTTGGTCGGAGGGACCATGCCCGCTCGAACGGTGATGTCCTTGCCATCCTCTCCGCGTCCGATCACGAGATCGGTGACGACGGTCCCGTCCTCTCTGGTCTCAGTTTTACCCGACGCACGCTGGAGGAAGACGTCCTTGGCCAGATCGAAAGACACGATCTTGTTCGCCTCGGCATAGTCCTCGTACATCATGCGAGCGGACTGGAGCACAGGAGCCAGCATACGGTAGTCCTGCGCCATGGACAGCATGAGCTCCGCGGTCGGCATGTCGACGCCAGTCTCCTCTGCGATCCTCTCGGCAGTGACTCCGTCCTTCTGCGCGAGCTCCATGACCTTCGTCATCGCCTCGCGGACCTGATCTCCAGTGTCCTTGATCACCTTCCTAGAGTCGGACTTCTTCTGCTCTTCGGACCTGTTGTCGACGCCGTTGTCATCGAGAGCATTGCGCTCCATCGCCGCGGTGTTGCGCCCCATGAAGTATTCCGCCGCCGCGTTCTGCGCGACAGTGATGTCCTGATGCGCCGCGAGAAGGCCACGCTCGGCGTTGTAGGCGTAGTTGTCCCATGCCTCTCCGCGCCTCATGCCGATGCTCTTGCGGAAAGCCTGCTCCGACAGACCAGCACGCCAGTGTCCGAATCTGGCGGAAGATCCAGACAGCGCCGCGAAACCGAGTGCGGAGTAGCCAGACTCGTTGATGACGTTGATGCCAGCCTCGACCATGTCCTTGACGGCGTCGCCCGAGAACATGTCGAGGAACGCCTCCTTGCTGATCGCCCCATGGATGCCAGACGACTTGTCGTACTCTCTGGCCGCGACGAGGATCATCTCGTCGAGCACCGACTCCGCGGTGACGTTGATGGCAGTCGGCATTCCGTGGTCGATGACGTTCTTCGTGAGTCGTTCCTTGATCAGGGTGCCGACGGTCTTGAGGTCGCCGCCGACCATGTTCCTGACGATCGTGGACCACGACTGGCGGAGAGCCTCCTGCTCGGTGATGTTCATCTTCGTCGAGTTGAGCATCGCCCACTTCTCCGCCCAGCCGCAGGCGACCATCGTGACGAACGCCGTCGTCATCGCGGTCTCGAGCGGTTCGCCGTTCGCGACGGAACGGTCGACGTTGCGGGTGTAGAACGGGAGGTACCACCCAGCGTTGGAGACAGCCTTGCCACCGAAGCGGACCCCGCCAGCGGACAGGTTCACCCACTTCTCCGCGGCCTGAGCCCTCTGGCGTGCGGCGAGGATGTCCTTGGCGAACTGCGCCGCCTTCTCCTTCGCGACCGCACGTCCCTCGGGCGACACCTCGCGGAGGAGGCGACCGTACTTCGCTCCAGCCTTCGACATCTCGTCATAGCAGTTCTGGTAGTTGGACAGCGCCGCATCAGCTGAGAGCCCAGATCCCTTGCCAGATCTCTCGAGCTCACGACCCGCCGCCTCGAGCGCCTTGCGCTTCTGCTCGTAGTCGAGCCTCGCCCTGCCCAGCTCTCCGAATCCCTTGTCCGCGGTCTCGAGCTCGCCGCGTGCGGCATCGAGCTCCGCCTTGGCCTTGGTGTAGTTGCCTCGTGCGGCGGACAGCTTCTCGGCGTCCTTGCCTGCGGCAGTGATCTCGAGACGGGCCTTGCCAAGCGCCTTGCGAGCGCTGTCGTATCTGGTCCTCGCCGCCGAGATCGCCTCGGCGTCCTTGCCGATCATGTCGACGGCACGCTGGGCCCTGCCTGCCGCGGCACCCAGCTTCTCGAATCCACGGTAGGCGATGGACGTCCCAGACTCCAGCTCGACGCCAGCTCGCGCGGCCTTCGCCGCACGTTCCGCCGCGACCATGCCCTTCGCCGCATAGCTGGTCGCCTTGGCCTCGATGCCTCCAGTGAGGAGGAATCCGAAGTTGTCTCCGAACCCAGTCGCCGTCCTGCCGACGAACGTCGACGCCTCGGGCAACGTCTGCTTGACGGACTGGCGGATCAACGAATCCAGCTCCATGTCCGCATACGCGTCCTTGCGGGCCTGCGATCCGTCCGACGTCGTCAGCTTGGTCCAGACGTGTCTGGACATGTCCGAAATCGTCTCGGGGATGCCCTCGGTCCAGATGTCGGTGATGGAGCGCTGGACACCGTACAGAACACGTTTGACGTCGTTCGCAACGCCTTCGCCACCGATGTCCACCTTCATGCCGAGCAGGCGACCGTCCTGCTGTTCGCCGCGGCGGATGCTGACCAGCGCCAGCGCCGTGTTGCGCTCATTCGGGTGAACGCTCTTCAGGAAGTCCTCCTTGTCGACGCTACCGTTCGCGACGGACCTGTTGACGAAGTCAATGGCCGAAGAGCTCAACCACTGGCCAGAGCGTTCGATCGTGTCGACGATACGGAGCATCGGGTTCTTCTTCTCGATGCGCTCCCGCTCCTTTCCGATCAGGTAGTCCCTGTGCGTCTTGTCGACCTGCCCCTTGACGTGATTCTCGATCTTGGAGATCAGCATACGGTCGTTGATGTCCTCAGGGTTCAGGCCATAGCGTGCGGCCTCCCTGTACTTCCACTGCGTGCCAGCACCGTACCTGCTCGCGACGTCGTCTCGCCTCTCCTGCTCTTCCTTCGACACGGAGTCGTACGGCACGTAACCGTACAGCCTGTACGCCTCCTCCCGCGAGCTGTCGTCGACCTTCGACTCGTCCACTGCGCTACCGAAACCGCTGAACACTGACTTGTCGTCGCCCCTCTTCGCCTTCTCTTCGTCAGGAAGCGCCTCGAACTCCTTCTGCTCGTCGGTCATCAGGAACTTGCGGTCCTTCGATCGGCAGTAGTCTCGGATCGACATCAGCACCTTCTTGGAGTCGACGGCACCTTCTCCGAGTCCGAGCGCGATTCGCCCGTCGTCCTCCATGCCAGTCAGCGTGCGGATGTGGTTCTTCACGAACCCAGAGCACGAGGCGTAGTCCCAGTACTTGAGGTCCCCAAGTGCGTCGATGTCATCAGCAACCTTGTCGCGGAGGTCCAGAGGTTTCGCCGCCTCGGGCTCCGTCGCCGCCTCGGGCTCGGGGGGAGACGGGAAGATCTCCGAGTTGAAGACCGAAAGGTTGGGGTCGAATGTGCTGTCGTTCACTGCTTGTCCTCCTCCACGTACTTATGATATTCTTCCTCTGTCATCCCGCTCTCCATGGCCTTGCGCCTGATCTGTTCCTTCACGGAGAGATTGGACGTGTCCTCGTCCCTGACGGGCCCGATGACGTTTCCGTCGCCGTCGACAAGGTTCCCGTTCTCGTCGTATTCCTCGACCTCGACCTCTGTCGGTGTCGCGAACATGGATGCCGAGACGTTGCTGTAGAGCGCGTCAATCCGACGCTCGTTCTGGACGTCCATCGCACGGGATCCTGCGACGTACAGAGAGTTGCCGACGAACTGACGCCTGCCCTCGTCGTTCATGCGATCGATGATCTTCCTGAAGTTCTCATCGACGTACTGGGCCTTGACCTCATCTATGCAGGAGCGCACGATCTTCTCGAGGTCGCTGTTCTTCGCGTGCGTCATGCGGTCCTTCAGGAGCTGGCCGAAACGGGCACGGTACTCGAGGAAGTCGTCCGCCGACATCTCGCCGAGCTTCCCGTTGCCGCGGTCCCACGTGATCTGTCCGCTGTCCCTCGCCGCCTTGGAGACCTGTGCCTCAGTCTTGAACCTGTTGCGGTCGATGCCGAACTCGGAGTCCCACATGTTGTAGGCACGGTTGTCGTCTTCCGAGTAGACGGTGTCGAGCGTCTTCGCGATCGCGGCGTAGTCGGAGTATCCGATCTTCCCGTTGTCCTTCATCGCAGTCAGGCGGGAGTCGAACAGGCGGCGGCGCTCATACCACTTCCTGCGCTCCTCGTCGTTCATGCCGTCGGGCCTAGCCGCGAACTGGAGGGCGTCGAACTTCATCGTCTCGACCATCGCCTTGTCAAGCGACCTGTCCTTCTTCTCGGCTGGAGGGCGCTTGGCGTCACGGGCCAGATCGTCCGCATTCCTCTGGCGGGCCTTGAGGTTCGCGTAGGCCTTGCTGTCGAGCCCCTTCATCCGCTCGGCGAACTCACCGTACTTGGCACCCTGAAGATCGGCAGGTAGCGCCATGATGTCTGGCAGTGCGTTGTTGTACTCGTCCATCAGGCCGTCGACGGCGTCGCGGCGTCTGGACTCAGCCTGACTGGCGGCGATCTTCTCGCTCTTCTTGAGCGCATCTTTCAGCGCCTTCTGCGAATCCTCTCGGTCCCGCTCCGTCATCTGCCCGTACATCGAATCGGAGACGAACCGCTTCTGGTCAGCCTCCTCGCGAATCCTGTCGAAGTAGTCACCGACCTCCTTCTCGCTCATGAAGGTCTCTGTACCAGACATCACGCTCTGGAGGTAGGCGTTCATGCGAGCGTCGCTCACCTGACGGATGACGCCCTCCTTGTTCGCCTGCACAGCCTCCTTGCCGACGAGCCCCTTCGCCCGCAGGTAGTCGGGGTCGGACAGCCTCTGCTCGAGCTCCTCCCAGCTACCGTCGTTCAGGTCCTCCGTCACCACCACGTTGTTGATCGCCGAGTTGGTGTTGCGAACTGCGTTCTGCTGTACGGACTTCTCGTAGGTCGCACCGACGTGCCTGTCGAGCTGGGAGCCCCAGCGGAGCGCCTGCCTGTCGAGGTGCTCCCTGACCATCTCGTACTGACGGTCGGACAGGTCGTGGTTCTTCTTCAGGTCCTCCAGCATCTTCTCGTAGCTGGCGTTGAACTGGCCTACGCACGTCTTGCTCTTGTTCACGTCGTCGGCGTCGACGAGGAACCCAGACGGCACGCCGTCGTTCGTCGTGTACATCATCTTGCTCAGGAGGTCGTTGCCCTCGGCGACGGCACCGTCGACCTGACGCTTGTCCTCGCGTCCCTGCATCTGGGCGAACAGCTTGAGCCCAGCGTGCCCGAGGTCCTTGATCGCGCCGCCGACCGCACCCCACGTGTCCGCCGCACCCGTCCTGATGTACGGGCTCCTGACGTTCTGGATGTTGCCCAGACGCTCCTGTCTCATGCGAATGTCGATGACTCCCATGTAATGCCTCCTTACGCGAACATGGCGGCACCCACCGTGCCATCCCACGAATTAGTCGCTCCGAAACCTGTATTGCTCTTGAGCCCTCTGGTCGTGTCCATCGCCAGATTTGCCGTCGGTTTGCCAGACGGTCCACGCCAGTTGAATCCAGCCAGAGACATTCCGACCTGCTTGCCGACGTCCACTCCCATCCTGATCATCGCCGAACGGTAGGCGTTCCTGCCAGCCGCGCGGACCGCACGTGCCTGAGTGCGCTTCATCGCCGCACGGTTCTGGTAGCTCCAGACGTTCATCGCGGTGTTCGCCTTGATGATGTTCACGTCGTACGCCGCCTCTCCTGCCGTGGACTCGACGACCTTGGTGAGCGTGTCCCCGCCGCCGCCGTCTACCGCGAGACCGTTGCCCGCGAAGTTGGCATAGACCGAACCGACGTCGTTCGCGAGGATACGCTGGCGTCGCTCCTGATCCTGAATGCCCTTGACCTGCTCGATGCCTGCCGCCGCCTCGTCTCTCTTCGCCTCCTCGTTGAGCGCATTGGCCTCCTGATTCGACGCCTCCCGAGCGGCCTGAGCCTGTCGGTAGTTGGAGTACTGGGTCGCCGCGGACCCAGCCAGACCGATGCCTGTGCCGATAGCGCCAGCGATCGATGCCCAAGCAGGTGCCGCCGCGCCAGCAGTGAACACGGTCGACACGACTGCCGCCGCGAACATCGCAGAGGAAATGAACCCGTTGAGCTCCGCCTGCTCCAGAGAGGCGTCTCCGCCCTTCTGCATGGCCTTCGCCTCTGCACGCAGGTTCGCCGCGTTCTGGAGGTGACTCCACGCATTGAGCCGCGCGTTGTCGTTGATCGTCGAAATGTCCGCCGCGGACTCGGACGTCGTCGTCCTCAGGATGTCCGACAGCGTGTCCCCGCTGGAAGATCCTCCGTCGACCGCGAGCCCGTTGCCTGCGAAGTTCGCGTACGTCGAACCGACGTCGCTGGCCAGAAGCCTAGCACGCTTCTCCGCCTCCAGCATACCACGCTGTTGCTCGATGCCCGCCGCCGCCTCTTCGTTAGCCGCGTTCTGCTTCGCGATCTTGGAGTTGTTGTACGCCTCCCGCCTCGCCGCCTCACCCTGTGCGACGCTCGCCCCGTAGATCGGGTCCGCCCACTTGTTGACCAGCGTCAGCGGGTTGACGATCGCCATTGCCGTCCTGCCCATTAGACACCCCCCTTCCTGCGCTCGAGGCACACGTGCCTGACGCCGTTCAGTTCAACCACACCAGTCCGCCTGAACCCGAGCACCCGCTCCTCCCACGCAATGCTCGCCGAGTATCGCTCGGTCGTCGTCGCGCAGACGGTGTCCACCCATGCAGGCAGGAGGTTGTAGAACGCCCAGTTCGCGACGTTGCGCGACTGCCTGACGAACGCCTTCCTGTGACGCCACACCGCGTCGGTCGTCAGGAACGTCATGCCCCTGCGGCGGGACACCACCGAGTCGCCCTCGATCTTCACGAACCCGAGGATCCCGACGAGGTCCCCGTCGATCCTGACGGCGACGGCCTCGTCCCATTCATCGAAGCGCTCCTCGTCCTCGCCGAACACCTGAACCTCGAACCTGTCCTCCTCCCGCATGAAGGCGTTCGCCTCGCGGAAGTCATCCTCTGTCGCTGGACGGACGGTGACGCCGTCGGAGAACTCGACCACGTCAACCATTGCCGCCTCCGTTCTCCAGCTCGACCTGATAGGTGGTGCCGATGGACAGGATGTTGATCGGGAACGGTCCGTTGTCCGTCACGACGATCCTGCCGTCGCGGGCGTTGATGCCTGCGAGGATGACGCGTGCGTCACGGTCGTTGAGCCTGAGGAGCCCGCCCTCGACAGTCGGTTCGTTCTGCACGCGGGAGTCGACGTTCGACCCGTATGCCCTGACGGTGAATCCAGCCGAGTCGATCGTCCTGATCCGAGACTCGGTCGGGTTCACGATCTCCATCTGGAGAGAGTTGTCGCCGCCGCCCTTGGCGTCGGGGTAGACCGTCATCACGGTCGCCTCGAACGGATAACCAGACACTGCGTCCTCTGTTACGACCTGCCCAGCAGTGAACGTGGCGAGCGTCCTGCGCCCGATGGCGACATGACCTACAGGGACAGTGGTGCCAGCGCCGATCATCCTGACGCCGTCTAGGCACACGTGCTCGGACACTGGACTCTGGTCACCGTACTGGATGTCGTCGCGCACCCTCCAGAGCTCGTGGCGACCTGCCTTCTTGACGACCAGCAGGACGTCGCTCGAGCCCTTCGACATCGCCTTGGAGCACGCGACGTCCACGACCTCGTAGCCTCCGCCGAGAACGTGGCGGGACCACGCGCAGACCTCGTGCTCCTTCATGTAGGCGAGCGCCGAGACGGTGCCGTCGTCCATGACGCAGATGATCTCGCTGTCGGGGTAGCGCTTGTAGGCGATGCGCCTGATGTTCCTGTTGCGGAACAGCCACTGCGACATGATCGTCAGGTCCTGCGACTCGTAACCGTCGGACGCGAAGTTGTAACGCGTCGCGTACAGGTTGCGGCACGACGCGTCGACGAACACGATCTCGTCGCCGATCACGATCGGCTTGGTGCGCTTCGACGACCCGATGGTCGACTGCATCTTGGCGCTGACCGTCTTGTACGACAGCGTGTTGCCAGTGATCGGGGACACCTCCCATTCGCCAGACTCGGTGAACAGCATGAGGTTCTTCGTCATCACGGCATGATTGATCTCTGGCATCTCGGTGGACGCCAGCGCCGCGGATATCGAGTCGTCCTCGCGGATCGAGTCGTGCGTCGAGAAGTTGTAGAGGTCTCCGACGCAGGACATCCAGAACTTGAACGGTTCCGCCGAGCTCGACGCGAAGACGAGCCTCTGCTGGTACAGCGCCACAGTCGACGGGTAGTCCGCGGCCTTCTTGAAGTGTGGGTCCGTCTTGGGAGGCGTGACCGACAGGTCGGGAGTGATGAAGTCGTCGTTGAACGTTCCTGTCGTCGACGACATCTCGCTCTTGGAGATCTTCCCGATCAGTCCGAACGACGTGTAGTTCTTCTTGTAGATGTTGATGTGGTCGAGGTTCGACGTTGACTTGACAACGACACTGATCGTCATCTTCGCTGTGTTGGGCCACGGGATCTTGAAGCTCTGCTTGGAGGAATTCAACGGGAGCGATTCGATTCCGTCGGTGTCGACGAACGTCGCCGCATAGGTTACGTCCTGTGTGGCGTCCTCTGCCTTGACCGTGCCGAACCCCTGCTGGGAAACGGAGATAGACGTGGGCTTGGACACCGTCACGTCGTTGAACTTCAGCGTCTCGATCGTGATCGTCTTCGTATTCGGGAAGAACGACAGCTTCTTAGGCGCGAACGACTTGTGCACGATGTACATCAGGTCGCCAGACTGGAAGAAGTCGATCTCGTCGAACAGGTTCTCGTTCGTCCCAGCGCTGATGCCAGAGTTGACGATTCGCCCGCCACCGTCCGCGTTGACCATTCCGTTCTTGTCGCAGAGCTGGATCGTGCCGCCATCGGCGGACGTCATGAGCAGGTAGTAGCCCTCCTCCTTCGAGAAGACGAGCGGGATCAGGCGGCACCTGCCACCACCGACGATCGAGCTGACGTCCTCGAGCATGTCGGTCCCGCGGCGCTTGGACAGCATCCCCTGCCGCCTGACGACGAAGTTCCTGATCTCGCTCGCGCCCTTGAAGTACTGCGTCAGGTCCTGACGCCCCATGAGCTCCTTGTCGAGACGCCCTCCCGCGAAGTTGTGCTGGTTGTACGTCCAGAGCATCGCGTCACCTCCAGATGGGATTGGGCCTGATGTGGTCCGTCACGCCGTCCATGGCGTCGGCGTAGTAGTTGTCGCCCCACGCATCCGTCGGCGTAGAGCTCTCACGGGAGTCGTGGAGCTTGGCGTTCTCGAGGTCGCGCAGGAAGAACTGCTCCTGAATCTGCGCGTCGGTCGGATTGTTCATGACCGTACGGGCGACCAGCGTCGCGACCTTGCGGACGTATGCGACGCGGGCCCACTCGGGCCACCTGTTCAGGTCCTCGACGTCGCGCGTGTACTTGATTCGCGTGATCGGCCTGCGGGACAGGATGAGCCCTCCCTCGATCTTCCATTCGTTCAGGCACCCGTCGTGGCTGTAGACGGCGATCAGTCGGATCGCCCTGCGCGGGTAGTCGGTCACATAGCAGTAGTTGCCGTAGTGCATGTCCTCGGCACTGCCGACCGTGTCGACGGTCTTGCAGAAGTTCCAGTCATGCGCCATCAGGATCTCCCTCCTCGCCATGTCCTTGATGTCCGCGAATCGGTTCATCAGCTGGGTGAACCCGCGGGGGAGATTGGCGTCGTCGGGCCTGAACGTGCAGACGGTCATGGCGAACACCCGCCTGAGGATCGGATCGTCGATCGTGTCGACAGAGTCGTTCAGGTCCTCCGCCTTCGCGTTCTGGAGGGCGTCACGGTAGAGCGAGTCGTTCGTCTTGAGGTCCTCGAGACGTCCAGCGACCTGCACGGACAGCTTCCGTGCGAGCGCATAGGTGAGAGCATTGCGGACCTTTGCGGGCCAGTCGGCCACGTTGTCGGTCCGAACGTCAGCGTGCCAGCCGAAGGCGTCGACGACCTCTGGCACGACGTTCTCGACAGCGAGCTTGCACTTGGCCACCTCGATCGGGTGACATGCGTCCCAGTTCTCCTGCGTGAGCTGGCGGGCGTCCTGCCTGATCAGGTAGAACGCCTCCTGACACACGGTGGCGACATCGTCGAACTGGATCATCGTCAGTCCTCCGACGGAGTGTAGGTGCACTCGTCGCCGACGCATTCCTTGACCTCGGTGACGACCTGCTCGAGCTTCTTCGCCGCCGCCGCGATCTTCTCCTTCTGGACGTTGCCAGCGACGTCGAAGAACGTCTTCCCGCTGGCCTTGGCCGCAGGAGTCTTGGCGAACGCCTCGCAGATGCTCTTGACGATGCCGTCCACGTTCTCGACGCTGTTCGTGCCAGTCAGGATGATCTTGACGCTGTGAGTCTTCGTCGACGGGCTCAACCATGCCGTGTCCTCGGCGTAGCGCACGAACGCCGCCTCGGTGTACTCGGGGATCGCCTCGATGTCGAAGGAGCCGATGCCGACGACGCCAGTCTTCGTGTTCGCGTACATGCCCTTGCCGTCGGCCACGATGGACTTCGTAGCACAGCCCGTGAGCGCCAGAGCGACAGCGACGATGATCATGATCTTCTTCATATCAGTCTCCTTGTTTGTAGTACCTACCACCGAACAGGCGGATCGCCGACCATTCGACGTACGCCTTGAAAATCCCCATGCCGTCCATGCGGAGCATGTTCCTGTAGATCGCGTCGGCCTCCGCCCTGTCGATCCCCCAGACCACGCCCCTGTAGATGGCGTCGTGCAGGCAGGACGCCCTGCGGTGCCGCTTGTCGAACGGCGTCCCGAAGATCGCGTAGCTCCCGCGAGGAAGTGACGCACCGTCCCACACGAACCCCTTCGGAACCCTGACGGTGAACCCGTCGATCTCGCACGTGAAGTCGCGGGTGAGCTCGGCGTCGTCCTCGCCGTCCACATAGTCAAGATGAATCTCGCCCGCGATGATGTCCATGTCAGCCGATCCCCAGAATGGACTTGATGACAGAAGCCAGTTCGCACTTTCCGACGCCGAACCCGAGGGAGGACCCGAGCGCCACCATCGCCACCATGAACTTCCAGCTCAACCGCTTGACCCTCTCGGACGTCTTCCGCTGGCAGTCCATCAAACTGAGGAGTATGTTGGACTGGGCGCACGTGATGCGCTTGGGGTCTCCCGACTCCATGGCACCGTCCAACTCCCGTGCCAACGATTCCTGCTGTTCAAGTGTCATGTCTAAAAAGTCCTTCCAGTGACGGCGTTCTGGTTCTCTCGCCCGATAAGCTATTCGTCTCTCACGAATGATGTCAAGTGGGAATTTCATTTTTTCGCTCCTCTAAACTTGGAAAGGACGGCCCCTCCCGAGACCGTCCCGTAGTCGAGCCTGTCGCCGCGTCAGGCGTTCAGGTAGGACATGAAGTCCCTCACGTCCTGCTCCTTCATGATGAACCCACGGATCGGGAGAGAACCAGCCTGATTGATTCCTGCCATCAGGCACTCCTCGAGCCTCCCGACGTCGAGCCCCTCGGCGTCCACGAGCCCGAGATCACGACCAGTCCCCCAGTACTGCTCTACCATCTGCGGCACGAGCGGCATTGCGAACCCGATCTTGAACTTCCCCACGGTAGACGCCGACGGCAACAGCCTCTCGGTCATGTACCTGACAGTCCTGTCTACTGCCTGCTTCTCGCTGATCTTCATGTCGTTCCTCCTCTAAAGGATCGGCGCAGGCCCGAAGGCCCACGCCAACCCAGTGACTCAGGCGTTCGCTTCCTGTTCACCCGTCACCGTCGTCGGTGCAGTCCAGCTGTTGTACTGGGGCATCGGCTGGGGACAGACGGACGTGATCGGAACGACCGTGCGGGTGATCCCGCAGACCGTGCGGGCGAGCGCCGCGACGCTGTCGTTCAGGTGCGTGATGCCGTTCGTCGAGAAGATCGCCGCCTCGCTGATGCGCTTGTCGAGGCAGTGGTACTTCTCGTTGAGCGCCGCGATCTTGGCGTCCTGCTCCTTGTCCTGCACGCGCAGGTTGGCGTAGACCTCGACCAGCTTCTTGTCCGTGTCGGCATTCGCCTTGAGGAGCGCGATCTCGGCGTCCTTGCGGGCGAGCTCGAGCGCGAACCCAGTGTTCGCCGCCTCGGCGACGACGTTGCCGCCACCGTAGCCGACGCCACCGTAGCCGAACGCACCGACGTGACCGTTCACGAGACGCTGGGCGACGCCTGCGATGGCAGTGCCAGCGATAGTCCACAGGGCACCCTTGAGCCCCTGTCCGTCATAGTGTTCATGGTTCTCTTCCATGGTACACCTTCCCTTCTTCCCGCCAGATGTGTGCCGATCACCTCAGGCGGTAAAGGAAGATCGGCGACGGAACTGGATGTCCCATCGCCGATCAAGCTATTCGTCTCGCGCAAGTTACGTCGGTCGAGAATGCAACGGAAGAGAACTATTTGTCGGGGCCGATGATAAACGCACCGCTATCTGCGGCATTGCCGAACAGCTGTCCGCTAATCTTGTCGTACATGTAACCGACCCCACCCTTGCGAACGGGTATTAGATCGACCTCGTCTCCAGTTTTCTTATTCCTCACGTGGCACGAATGCACTTGGACATCTCCATTTATATCTCCGACCGTTCCATATTCTCCATACTTGTATGTGAATATGCAAATGGACGATTGAGAAGACCACAGTTCAGTCTCTAGAATACTTTTGTCGACTGTTCCCATCTCAATACCATCTGCGTATACTGTTGAACTTGTTTCTCCAACATCTAGTACAGCATCAACTCTGCCTTGACCAGTTAAAACTCTTACTATGTATTGGGCCATTGAAGATGATATAACGGTAGGTGAAGCGTAGACAAAAGACCCTCTTCTATTAACATACTGATAAAAAGCTACGCCAACACTAGCAGTCACTCCAGCTCCTACAATCACATTGCCACTTCCACTAGTGATAATGTTTGTAAACTCTGTCCTAATGTATGCCTCATACGAATATCGAGTATCGCTTGCAAAACAAATTCCAGTATCAATGTACGCCGTCCCATCACTCTGCAAGTACTCTACCTCCGCATCATACGGCAGTCCCTTGTCAGGCCCGACGATGAACGATCCAGTTCCAGCGTTGCCGAACAGTTTTCCCGAGACGCGGTCGTACATGTATCCGACAGAGCCTTTACGGACGGGGATGAGGTCTGCGTTGACACTCTCCGACTCAATCTCTATTTTGTACACCCTCGCGGTGCTTGGGTTAGTAGCCGTATATCTAGCATACGGAGATGCAGAAGACGATGTCGCGCAAAACACAGCCAGCGGAGTTGTCCAAGAGGTAACGGCAGAACCCGTCGCCAATATGGTGCCATCCTCGTCAAGAATGGACGATTCAGAATTACTGCCGCTGATGGTGTACCTAGATTCAGCATCAATAGCTAACGATACCCTATTAGATGCGGCGTATCTAACCACAAGGCCTGACGAACCGAACCTAAAACCACTTGCTTTCTTTGCAGATACATAATATCCTAGGAGGTCTTGATTGTAGGATAAATCGGTCAATGCTACGTCAAGTCTTACGGTCGCGGCACCGTTCAACACTATCCTGTCGTCAAGGATATACGCCTGCCCGTCACCCTGCAAATACTCTACCTCGGCGTCGTACGGCAGTCCGCCCTTCTTCTCAGGGAATAGCAGATTCGCACCGAGTAGCATGGTCAGTCCTCCAAGATAGACTGCGAAAGAATCTGTTCGACGACATCGTCACTAACACCGAGCGCGTTCTGCGCCATCTTGAGATAGGGCGCGAACATCTCGTTGTCCTCCGTGAGGTCTTGCGCGAGGTCAAACGCGACCTTCACGGAGATCCCATCAATGACAGTTCCTTCCATCCAAGTGACGAGCGAATCCCACAGTCCCATGCGAGTCAGGACTGCGTATAGCCTGAGTTTAGAGAACTTGCGAGGACTGCGCACGGGTTCAGCCTCTTCGTCCTTAATCCAATTCCACGCGATTCTGATCACATCTCCATCGAGGACAGGCTCTGCCTCTTCCCAAAAACCGCTCTCGCCTTCAGGGTCTTCAGGCTTATCGTCCTTGACTACCTTGCGATACCCAGCGTCAGTCAACTGTGCGTCTGTCGGGTTGCACACGAAGCCGAGCGGATTAGACGCATAGCGGAACATTCCGTTGTCGTCAAACTTGCCCCAGTCACGAATGATTCTGCTCATTACGAAACCTCCTCTCTAGCGGCACAGAGATGATCTCCGCCCATATCGGTGAATCGGTAAACATAGCTCTTCCCAGACTCAACGAGCATCATGTCGCTCCATGATTTTCCGCCAGTCGTTTCGCAATTCCCGAACGCCGACCAGTCGATAGTCGTTGTCTCGGTACAGTCGATGCGCAGAACGAAGTCGCGAATCTTTCCTTCAATCGCACTAGGTGGTCTCAAGGTGAGCGCAGTTCCATCGGCAACGAAGTAGTTCATCGCACGGTTGAGGATCGTTCCAGACGTGTTGATCGAATAAGCCAAATCATCAGCCATGGCGACCTCGCCGCCCTTCGACCAATAAATTTCTTTGCCTTGGAACACCACACCAGTGTCGGTGATCGTGACCGACCCGATGGTCAGCGGCCCACTAAGACTTCCGCCAGATTTGTCGAGCTTACCGTCGAGTCCTTCAATAGCCGAAATTGCCTTCTGGTTCGCTGAAAGAGCAGTTCCAGACGCAGTAGTCGCCTTTTCTTCTGCCGATGTCACCCTGCCGTCAAGCTCTTCAATGTCATCCGCGACAACACCGAGTTCGCCAAATGCCTCGTCAACCCTGTCGCTTACAGATTCGACTTCCTCCTTCTTCGCATACTGAGAGAGGTCGACGTCCGTCGTGCCGATCTTCTCCCACCTGCCGTCGACCCAGAGGTATTCGTCCTTGACGTTGGTGCCAGCGCCACCGTTCGGCACGAGGTAGATCGTCTTGTCTTCGCCAGTCGCAGGAAGCGCATCGACGACCTTGACCGTGAGCGTCTTGATCGCGGCGATGATCTCAGTCAGGGACTTCCCGTTGAACTTGACGGCATCCCCAGACGGGAGACTAACTGCATCAAGGCCAGACGCTATGAGCGAACGGAACCCGCCGTTGGATATGGAGAGCGCCAGCGTTGCGAACAGACTGTTGCCGTTGACCTTTCGCGTCAACTGATTGTAGAGTGCGATGTCGCCATTCTTCTGGTATCGGACATCGACGTCGGCGACATTGTGCTGGTCGGCGACGCTCTTCAGCGCGATGAGTCGGACGTACTCGTAGATGTCGCGTACCGTCACTGTCTCCGTGGAGTCCGTCCTGACCTCCACGACTCCTTCGTCGCCTGTCATCGGAACGAAGCGGAGACGCCCAGTCATCGTGTCGCCAGACTTCTTGACCATTCCAGCCGCGACAGTCTCAGCGGCGTCGAGCCTCTTCGCGAGCTCGTCCTCCGCCGCGAGTGCGCGGAAGTACTCGGCGTCCGCCGCACGCTCGATCTGGTTCTCGGCCTCATTCGCACGACGAACCTCGTCGGCAAGCGCCTGCCCGAGCTCGTCAACCTTCGACCTGCTCGCGTGAATCACCTCTGCCATGTCACACCTCCATCGTCCACGTGATCTTCGGGATGCCGTTCAGGAACTCCGCGAGCGTCGGCGGGGAGATCCTCCCAGCGGCGACGTCGTTCTCGATCCTCAGCGCATACTCCATGACGTCTGTCAGGTGTGCGCTCCAGTCGCGGGCGTCCTGAGCCCAGCGCTCGTTCGTCGAGCTGGCGTACTCCGAGGGCGACCTCGTCGTGTACCCTCGGGCGATCTGCTCGGACCTGAGGAAGTCCTCCATCGCGAAGTCGTAGTCCGCCACGGACATCGGACGGACTGGCTCCTCGCCAGCCACGTATCGCCGTCCGTCGTAACCGTAGACGATGCCGCGGTCCGTCGTGAGCTCGAGACCCAGACGCTTCGCGTATTCGGCCATGCAGGTGTTACGCCCGACGGTCCCGTCAGGCAGGCGCTCAAAGTACGTCGTCATCGTAGTTCACCACCTCTCCTTCAGCTTTGATGTAGCGCAGTGTGCCAGTCGCCCCGCTCGCAGTGTAGGACAGCGTGACGGTCGCACCCTTCGGCACAGGCGCAGACGCGATAAGCAGACGCGTGCCAGACGAACCTACCGTCGCCGCATTGTCACGGACTGAGAACACCTCGACATACTGATCGCCGAAAGACGAACCGTCCTTGACACCGACACTGATTCGGATCATCTGTCCTACTGCACTCGCAGTCTTCGACCAGTAGATCCATCCGTTCATCGGAGCATTCTGCGACCCGTTGGCGAACGTCAGCTTCTGCCCTGTAGCAGGAGTCGCCATCGCCTCCTCGATCACGAACGAGCTCGGGAATCCAGCTCCAGCAATTCCGCTCGCCTCGACCCTGTCGGCGGCAAGCGTCACGACACTGCCGTCGTCGCCGACGCTGATCATGACGGACGCCTCTCTGGTCTGTCCGTTCACCTCCGCCTGCGCCGACAGCTTCGTGTGGACGCTACCCGCGTGCGGGTAGACGACGGTCTCCAGATTCGTCATGGTCCGTCCAGACCTCGTGACGTCCTTGGCGATGGGGCAAACGATCTCGTCTGGCGTATCCTCATCGGGTTCGTCCGACGGGTCGTATCCTGTCGTGAAGACGAGGCCAGAACCGAAGGTCTTTTTACCTCCGATCACCTGATCTCCATAGGTCCTGACTGCACTGCCCTCTAGATCGGTCACCCTGCCAGAGACGGCAGTCACGGAACCTTCGACGGTCCTCTGCCCTTCCTCCAGCCTGCCGACGTCATCCCTGACCTCGTCGAGCTCATCCTCGATGTCCTGCCCGAGCCTGTTGAGGTCCCCTTGCGTGGCGACGTCGCCGCCTGACACAGGCGGGGTGTCATCCTGCTCGAGAGAGACGACACGGTTGCCGTCGGCGTCGACGCGGGCGAGGACGTTGTACCACTTGCCAGTATCTGGGTCCTTGATCTGTGAGATCGGGCCCATGGGACCAGCGTGACCCTCGTCACCCTTGTCGCCCTTCGGTCCCCTGAGCGTCGCGAGCTCTCCAATTCCATCGTCAACGAACGGAGCCCACTTCACAGTGAAGCGCCCCTTCGCGATCACGTCGGAGTAGTCGGCCCCGACCTCGACGACGAACGCCGAAAGACCGAGGACCTTGGTGTCAGCGAACTTCTTCCTGAGCCTGTCGCCGCGCATGTCCAGCACCGAGCTGTCGAGCGAATTGTCGGCGAGCGGGGTTCGCTCGTCGTCGTCGAAGACGGTCAGGCGCAACGTAGCGCCCTCCTCGGGCTCGTAACCGCTCAGGACGATGGGAGTGCGTTCGCCGATGAACAGCGTGCCCTCCTCCACCCAGACCTGCCCAGCCTCTGGATCGATCCCGATCGTAACCGTCTTCGTCGTCATCTTAGGTCTCCTTAATCGATTGCCCCCTGCGCACGCAGAAGGAGCTTCGCGAGAAAATCATTCTTGTTCGTGGGCTTGTAGGTGATGCCGAACTCGTCGAGCTTGGCTATCAGCTGTTCCCTGTTCATGGTCTTCAGGACAGCGGCGACCTTGTCCTCCACCGTCTCTGCGGCGGGCCTGTCCACATGCGACTTGGCCTCCGCGATCTCCTTAGCGCCAGCGACGGCGATCTTCTTGCCGTCGGCTCCAATGAAGTTGTGGGCGATACGCTCGGTTACGGGCCCGTCGAATTCCGCGGTCTCGCCCACGTCGTAGATCCGCCCTCCGAGCTGGCACTTCTGCACTGCGATGATCTTCATTCCAATCCTCCTGAAGAATGCATGGCCCACGGGCACGCCGCCGCACCCGTGGGCCACGTCGTCATTAGACGAGGTTGCCGTTCGTAACGTTCAGGTCCTCAGGGCCCGTGGGCGTGTTGAGGTTCTGGAGCGTGAGCGGACCGTCGACCTCGGACTCGGGGACGAGACCCGACCACACCTCGACCGCACGGTTGAGCGCAGTGGAGCCGACCTTGTAGACCAGCTTCACGAAGCGCTTCAGGTTGCGGGGGAGCGCGATGTCGATGACCTTGTTGCCAGCGAGCGTCGCGTCCGCGACCTTGACGTAGGAACCACCGACGGTGTCGCAGTGCTGGACCTCGCACGTGATCGTGCCAGAGGTGAGCGGGGCACCCTTGATCATGCCGAAGATGCGGAGCTGGTCGTCCAGCCCCTTGTTCAGCTTGAAGTCGATGATCTTGGAGGACGTGTTCGTGGAGGCCGTCGCGGGGACGGTCTGGCCGAACGAGAAGCACGAGAGTTTATCCCAAAGCATGATGATTCTCCTTTCCTTAGGCCTGAGCGACCTTCTCTTCGTTGATCTTCATGCAGTCCTGAAGACGGACAGGAATGCCCTTGAGCGTGCGCTTCTTCTCGCCGCCATCCACCTGACGCTCCTCGAACGCATTCGCGCGAGTGACGCGGGTGTACAGCGTCGTGATCTTCTCCCACATGAGACGGTCCATGTACCACGCCTGCTTGCCAGCTTCGTGCACGCGGCAGGCAAGACGGTCGATGAGCTCGATGTAGCGGATCGCCGCATCGACGGCAGTCTCGCCGCTCGCCTTGTTCAGCATGTCGTCACGCTGGATGTTGCAGATACGACCACCACAGCGGAAGTCACGGACGGCGAGACCCAGCTCCCAGTAGAGGTACTGCTGGTACGCCTCGTACGTGCCGCCGTTGTCGGGATCGTCGACGTCGGTGATGCGCTTGTCGCTGACGGTGATGCCGCCCGTCGTCGAGTTCTCCGCATGAAACGCGGTGATCGACTCAGGGGACCAACCGACGAGCGCGATCGAGCCGAGGGAATTCTCGGACGCCGCGGAAGCGCCACCAGCCTTGCCGAACGCGTTGAGCACGTAGAACTCGCTCTTGCGGTCGTCGTTGAGCGCATCGGCACCGTAGGTGGTGTAGTGCTCGAAGAGACCGTTGAAGGAGCGGGGCTCGTTCGCGAGCTTGCCGTAGATGATGGTGTTGCCCATCTCGAGGCGCATACCCTCCTTCTTGTCCATGATCTCGTCCTCGAGGAGCGCGTCCGCGTAGGCCTGACCCTTGAGGACGGCCTTGTCGAACATCTCCTTGTCGATCACGAGCTTGGTGCCCATCTTGCCAGTCGTGACCTTGAGCTTGGCCTTGGAGCCCTTGCTCGCGGTGACGCCCTGATAGTACGTGGTCCACACGGGTTTCGCCGTTTCCGTACGGAACGTCGTTTCCAGTGCGGTACCGTTGTTGGCCTCGATAACCGTCATGTCATCCAGCATCTCATTCGACTGAGTCGCGAGGTTGATCACGCGGTGAACGAAGTTGCCCTTGGCGTCAAGACCCTTGCACAGATCCTGATACGTAAGGACACGATTTCCATTAACCTGCATTTTCGTTTTCCTTCCTTAACCTCACGGCACAATCAGGAGTGCCGTATTCCTTCTGCCGACATCCGCCGCACCTGCGACGGCGTCGCCAAATTCACCAGAGCTTGGAGATCCCAGCGAACGTGTCGCCGTTCCCCGCCCCTGCACCAGACCCAGCCGCGGCCCCAGCGACGGCGTCCTGCACGTGCGCGGCCCCCAGCTTGTGGAGGAGCGCGAGGAACTCGGGGTCTGCACCGAGCTCGCTGTTGCGGATGACGTAGTTCATCGTCCCCTTCGGGTCGAAGTTCGCGTCGATCGCCGCATTGATCTGGGCCCACGCCTTGTCGTCGTACTTCTCGAGCGACGCGGCCTTCATGCGCTCGAAGTAGTCGATGCGGTCCTTCGCCGCGGCCTTGTTCTGCTCGATCTGCGCCTTGGCCATGGCGTTCGCCAGACGCGACGCCTGCTCGGGAGTGATGCCCAGCTCGCTGAACGTCGGTGCCATGGCCTTGACCATGTCCTGACTGATCTCGACCTTGGACCCAGCGCCGAACAGCTTCTCGTCCGTCTTCACGCCGTCGAGGTAGTCCTTCTCGGCGTAGACCTGCTTACCTTCCGCACCAGCCGCGGGCTTCTCCGAGCTCGGACCGAGATACGGTTTGGCCTCGGCCTCGCCTTCTCCAGATCCAGCCGCAGGCGCAGTCGCCTCTGCACTGGTAGCTCCGCCATCGGCGGCAGGCGCTCCGCCAGCCGCGGCGGACCCGCCGCCAGCGCCCTCACCTGTCGCGTCGCCCGCCTCGTCCATCGCGGCGGGATGTCCGAACATCAACCACTTCATCTAGGTTCCTCCTCCTGTGTTTTGTTTCCGTGTTTCCCAAAATGCTTGCGGTAGAGGTTGGCGAGCATGTCTGCGCTCCTGTCGCTGTCTCCGAGACTCGCCATGATCCAGCTTCCTGCGGCGCGGATGCCCTGACGGAAGTCGTCCACCTGACCGTATCCCTGCTCGAAAGCGCAGAACTCCTCGAGCACGACGGACAGCCAGCTCTGGAAGTCTACGTTCTCGACGAGGCGTGCAACCACGTCCCCGTAACCGTTCCTCTTCCTGTCAGTCTTCGCCGCCATGAGATCACCTCTGTGTCGTCGCCCTGAGCATCTGCCCCGCCGCGGTCTCGTCCGTGACAGGGATCGAACCCATGTCGCGCATGGCCTTCGCCTGCGCCTGCATCTGCATCATCTGCTCCTGCTGGGCCTGAGCCTTCGCCTGAGCCTGCGCCGCCGCCTCGACCTGCTCGTCCGTCGCGACGCACTGCTCGGGCACGCCGATCATGTCACCGTACTCGTCGATCACACCGTTGGTGCTGATCTTGTACAGGGCGTCGGGCTTGAACTGCGCCAGCTGGCCGATGAACGCTGTCCAGTTCTGGACGGCGCTGATCGAGCTCTGCTTCTGGGCGAGGTGGATCTGCGAGACGTACTCGACGTTCAGGTTCCCGAACTGGGCGATGTCCTCCTCCGAGAGGAGACCGATGCCAGACTGGAGCGTGTACTTCGCCACGATCGACACGAGCGGGTCCAGCAGTTCCTTGTCGAGGTTCGTGATGACTGCACCCAGTCGCTCCATGTTCTCACGCACGAGAGCGTCGACCTCCGTCGCCGTCTTGACGCCAGCGTTGTTCTTGAGCGCGTCGATCGTCGCGAACGCCGAGTTGAAGAAGAGGTCTTGGAGCTCCACAAGCGCATCCTGAAACGAGAGGCGTGTGTCCTGCGAGTCTGGAGGATTGGGAAACACGGGGACGACCGTTCCGCCGCTCTGTTCCCCGAAGCGGGTGTAGTTGACAGCTCCTCGACCAAGTTTGAGACCCTCGTCCTTGAACTCTGCGCTCGCGATGACAGCGGGCTGTACACGGTTGGCGGACGTCCTGAGGATGTCGTTCCGAAACGTCTGGACGCCTCGTGCGAGGGTGAGACCGTCGACGCCGCGGCCCCTGCCGTAGGTGTCTCCGAGCTCGTAATCGAATCTGGGTGCGACGATCGGCTCGATCGTGAACCCTGCGACCTTGAGGACGCCAGAGTTGGGCGTCGCGTCAGTCGCCTTCTCGAGCCAGTAGACGGAGCGGTAGATCATCTCGTCGCCCAGCCCGAGCGCCTCGGAGACCTTGTCGTACTTGCGCTTGGGCCCGACGGCGTTGGGCTCGATGATGTTGTAGACCGTCCAGCGGCGCTCGATGTTCCCGTCCGCCGCGGCCTTCTTGATCTCGTCGTCGACGCCGTCGTCGCCGAACTCTGCTATGATCTGCTCTGCCGTCCAGCTGAAGCGGCGGACCAGACGGCAGACCATGCCGTCGGGACCGATGCCGAGAGCGTAGGTGCCGATCCTCAGGGTCTGGCAACGGATGATGCGCTCGGGATCTGCGTTGATGATCATCGCCGAGAAGCCGAAGCACAGGAGCTGTTCGTAGAGCTTGTACAGCGACGCGTAGATCGCCGATCGGCTCATGACCCATTCGGTCGCCTTGGTGAGCCTGTCGAGCGCGTTGCGCTGTTCGTGCGTCGTCTTGCCGTCAGGCGTCATGAACGCTGGCAGGCGGAAGCGGAACCAACGGCGCAGAGGCGACGTCAGGTTCCCGTGGAATCCCGCCGCGCCCTTGCGCAGGCAGTCGATCGGCATCGTGGTGTGGAGCTTGGCCTTGTCATCCATGTAGCACTCGTCGGCCAGATGCTCGACGTTCTTCGTGAGGCCAGCGACGCCAAGGGGATAGAACTCCTTGGCGACGTCCGCCCACGTGCTCTTGCGCTTGTCGAAGTCGTCGAAGAGTTGCTTCGCGACCTTGGCGCAGTGCTTTCGGATGAATCTGTAGTCCATGCCCTAACCTCGATTAGCCGAGCTTGTTGTTCGTCGCACCAGCGTCGGACTGGAATCGGTTGTACGTCGAACGAATGCCGCGGAGACGACTGCGAGCCTCGGTCTGGTTCGCCTGCGCCTGCTCGGTGTCCGCCTCGATGTTCTTCGCGACCGCGGGCGTCACAACGCTCTCGGCCTTGACCCCGCCACCTTTACTTCCGCCCATGACATCTTCCTTCCCCGCGGCACATGATCCGCGTTTGACCCAAAAGCTATTCGTCTCTCACGACCCGTGTCAAGTGGGAATTTAAAAAAAATTCACCTGCTGTACACGTCGTCGGATCTTGGTGCCATCCGCTCCGAGTCGACGGCACCCAGCTGGGGACGGCGCTTGATCGTCGGATAGCGGACGAACGGCGTGATGTCCTCATTACCTGCCGACGTGTTCGCGAGGCAGTCGAGTCCGTCGTCGTGCACGACCTGAGGGAAGCTGAGGAACTCGTTGCGCTTGAAGAAGTCGACGACGTCGATCATCTTCCCGTCCGACATCCTGTACATGATCTTCTGGGGGAACCACCACAGCCCCTGCTCGAACTCTGGCTGGAGCGTCTCGATCCTGAGCTCCTTCGCACCGCTCGTGGACTTCTGGCGAAACCCCTTCAGGTCGAAGTGGCCGAAAGTCGACATCTGCCGCCTGAAGTATTCGCAGTCGTCAGGTGCGGCGTTCTCCTCGTAGAACACACAGGCGGGAGTCCACTTCTCGACCAGACCAGACAGTCGGGCCCAGCGCTGGGACTGGTTGATTTTGTCGTAGATCCCGTCGAGGACGTACTTGCGCTTGTCGCTCCCGTAGCCGACCACCCACATGACCGTGTAGTCGCTCTTCTTCGACTGTCGCTGTGCCGTATCCGCGAACACGTAGATGTTCATCGGGATGTCTGGATAACGGTCGTACGTATGGAACCATTCCTCCTTCATGAGCAGTTGTCCTTCCCCAATTGGTGTCTGTAGCATCTGTGAATTCCAGTCGCGCACAGTCATCTCTGCACGCTTGCGGTCGAGCTCCTCCTGCGGTAGCAGGACGGACCTGCCGTCCTCGTCAATGCAGATGTGGCGGCGCTCCTTGATCGTTCCGAGCTTCAGCATGTAGTCGTAGGTGTCGTACATGTCGTATCTCGTTCCGATGTACCAGTGCCGCGTGCCGTCGATCGTGCCGAGGTTCAGGGACATGGACCATGCGTTCGTGGTCCTCTCGATCTGGTCTGGCGTCGTCACGCTCTCGGGCGTCACCGTGTCGTCGTACACCAGCAGGTCGTAGTGCCCGCCCGTCCTCATGCCAGTCACGAGCCCAGAGGTCGAGACGCTCGCCTCCTTCCGCCCAGTCCTGCGCTTGATCGTGAAGTCGCTGTTGGACCAGCTCGGAGCGTCCTTGATCCTGTCGCCCCACAGGATGTCTGGGAAACAGGCGTTCAGGATGTCGTTGGTCTCGAACGCCTGCCTGATCTGCGTCGCGAACGCCTCCGCCGCACCAGCCTTGTAGCTCATGAGGCAGACGGCGTTCTCGGGATTCTGGAGCACGTACTGAGAGACGCCAGCGTATGTGATGATCGTCGACTTGAAGTGACCTCGAGACCACAGGTCGAGGTGCTCGTCTGGATCCCGCTCGACCTCCCGACAGCGTGCCAGCACCCACGGGTGCCACGCCACCTTGACGTCCAGCACCATCGTGAGCAGGAAGTATCTGTCCGCGAGGATCAGCGACCTGATCATCTGGGTGTCGTTCTCCTTCAGGACCTCCGAGTAGAAGTCCCCGAGCTGGTCGAGCGTCAGCGACCAGATGAGCTCCCTGTCGATCTTCATATCGTCATTTCTTACCCTTCCCCTTGGGTGCCTTGGCCTTCGACGCCAGAAAGTTCAGCTTGTCGACTGCGCTGTCCGAGTCGATCGGACCGACCTTCGCCGTCACGTCGACGACCTGCTTGTCCATGCCGAGCACGCGTGTCGCTGTGTCGACCTGCTTCATGACAGGAGCCAGCGTGCGGTTGTCCTGCCAGCACTGCTCGATCTCGTCGCACAGATGGTTCACCAGACTGTCGCGGAATCGGAGGTGGCGCTCGCGCATCTCCTCCCGCTTGCGGTCCATCGCCGCCACCACCCGAGGCAGGTGCGCGAACGTGCACGCCTTGACGTGCAGTGGGTTCCCGCTCTGGTGGCAGTCTGGATGCGTCTTCTTGTACGCGTCCGACTGCGACATGCCGTTTAGGACGAGCTCTGCGAACTGCTCGGCGGCGATCTCGAATGTCATTTCCCGTGCCATGTGAATTGTCCCTCCCTGTTGATCTCGAACCCAGTGACGCCAGCCTGCTTGATGAGCCTGACGCCACCCCTGAAGACCTCGACGTCCCAGCGCCTGTTGCGCCGTTCCTTCGCCCAGACGAACGTGTCCATGCTGTTGCACCAGCTCGCGCCGATGAACCTGAGCCTCGCGGCGTCCTGCGACTGGAGACGGTAGGCACCCTTGACCTCGTGATGCACGATGCGTCCGTGGTTCACCGTCGTGAAGTCTGGCGTGTAGTGATGCTCCTCGACAGAGTCTGGGAACACCCGCAGACGGCAGGACTCGTATTCGCCCACACCGTGAAGCACCCCGAGGAAGTAGCGCTTCTCTGGCTCGCTCCAGCTACGGCCAGCCCGCGAGGTCTTCACGGGATGGCCGAGGCGCTTGGCGAGGTATTCCCTGTATCGCTTCTGCGTCCACATCACTTGGGGTCCTCCGAGTTGATTCTGTCCCAGAGACCGCACCCGTTTTGCTCAGGGCACATGTGGCGATAGGCACACATGGGTAGCATGTGTGACGCGACGATAGGATCAACCTTTGCAACAGCGTCCGTAATGTATCGCATGACCGTCCGCGTCTCTGGCGACGCCATGCCGCACAGGCGACGACGCGCCATGAACAGGAGCTCCTGAGCGTTGATGATCATCAGGTGGTTCACGGGCGTGTTGCGGTCGACGTTCGTATTGCCACCGTTACGGTCTGGACGGTTTGTGCTGACGTAATGCTCGACGCCGACGTGATGCCTAACTAGGTGCACGCTAACGCACGTCGGGATACCTTCCATGCGAATCTTGAACACGATGGCCCTGAGAGGCGAGTGCTCGGACCTGATGATCGCGCTTCGGAATTCGTCGCTGGGTTCCTTGCCATCAGGCAACGATCCTTTCCATACTGTCGTTCGTGCGGCCTCAGCTACTAGAGACCACGACGTCAAGGCCTCAGCTGTCACTTTCATCTCGCACCTCCGTCCAGCGCTTTGCTTTGAATTCGTCAAAACACTCTTGGCAAATTTCATCTGTTCGCGTTATCGTTCCGAACAACCCTAAGAAGCGCTTGACCTTGACAGGGATCGTGACGGCGACTCCGCAAATCTGACCTTGATTTGGCAAATGCTCCGTCGACAGGACTCTTCCGCACCAGTCGCAGGTGCACTTCGTTACTGTTTCAGTCGCCATCACTTCACCTCGCTTTCCTTCTCGGCCTTCCACTCGAGATACCCCTCCGCGTTGTTGATGTGCAACACCGCCTCGCCAAGCAGTCTGTTGACGATATCCCTCGTCCCCTCGTCGAGTCCATCCAGCGATATTCCGCATACCGCGCTCTTGACCTTCCCGATCTCGGATGCGATCTTCTCATAATCATTCATCACTTCACCTCCTCCCACTCGCCGACCTCGCGGCGGACGAATTTCAACTCGTCATACCCGCAGTCATCAACGTTGTCCTTGGCGTCGTCGAGAGTGTCGAAATGCCTCACGTCATTAAACTCGCTCTCGTCGACGCAATATAAAACAGAGTACTCGTACTTCTTCTCGCGCTCCAACGCCTCCGCCGCCTGACGGAGCATATTGTTTAACGCGTCCTTGTAGCCCCACGCCTCGCGCGAGTTCGCCGCGTCGCGCATATCCTGCGCCGAATAGACCTTACTCGCCATCCTTGACCTCCTCCTTCATCGTGTTATTAATCTCGCGATCCAAGTACCACATCGCCTTGCGCAGTTCTTGGAGTCGCGCATCCTTCTTCCCAGCTCTTAGTATATACTTGACTACATTTCCTAGACAGAACCCGAGGCCGAAAGCCTCGATGACATCGATGACCTCGATGCCGTTTCCCTGATAGTGGGACGGATGATTCACCATTTCCTTTGTCATCACTTTACCTCCTTCCTGCGCCTGTCCCACTCGTTGAGGATGGCCAGACACGCACACAGATCGTCGCTGATCTCGCGTTGCCAATCTTTGAATTCAACCATGTTGCGACACCTCACGGTCAGGTTGTAGTCGATGGAACGGAGGGTTTTTCTAATTCGCCTCATATTGGCGATCGAGAGCGGATTGCGCATCCGCGCCAGTTCACTTGGCGTCATTCTTCACCTCCTTCTCTGCCATTTTCTTGATCACATCGACGAACGGGCGACAGTCGCACGAACCTACGCCAAAGCCGCAGTTCTCGCATCCGCGTTTAAGGCAGTCTTGGATGCCTTCGCTCTTTAGTGCCGCTTCTAATACAACAATGAGCTTCTTGTTCTCGGCACGGAGCTTCTCGATCTCAGCGTCCTTAACTTTCAGCTTATCTTCCCATTCGCTATCGTTGATTAGCATTTCAACCTCGCGAAGTGTGTTCCCGTGGAAACACGCGCACCCATTCTTATCTACCGCTTCCCACCACACACAATGGTCGGGTTGATGATAACCAAGGTTTGAAATCTTGTACCCTTTGTATAAATAAGCACTCATATGGATAATCCTCCTGTCCAGTCGTCAGCGGTTATCGCCTTCGCCGATGATCACGTTGCGGCGTGCGCGGTCATCCAGCTTGAGCAGGTTGCCTGCCATGATCTGCTCCAGCTCGAGATCGAAGGTCGTGGCGATCTCGGCGACCATCCACAGGACGTCCCCGAGCTCCTTTTTCAGGTCGATCTTGAACTCCGCGACGTCGTCCTGCATTGTCTCCCATCCAGCGGCAGTGACAGGGTCCATGCCCTCGTGCTTGCGGATGAACTTGGCGAACTTGCCGAGGGCCTCTCCCGCCTCTTCGGCGAGCCCGCAGAAGGGGTAGGAGACGTTGCCGCCATACTTGGCGAACTGGTGGGCCTTGGCCTGATATTCGTTTGCGGTGAGCATTAGATAATTCCTTATTGATTAATTACCCGAGCCGAGGGGACGCCCCGACTCGGGCGTCGGTGGTTAGAACGGCAGGTCCTCGTCCTCGACAGCGGAGCAGTCGGGAGCGTCGGAGGCGGCGCTGGGAGCTGAGCTTCCGCCGTTGGGCCAGAGGACCTTGAAGGCGGACGCCTCGGTGGAGAAGCCAGACTTGCCCGTGGTCTTGGAGGTCCACTTGCGGGTCTCGACGAAGAACTTGACGGTGACTGTCTTGCCCTTGTCCTGCGGCATGATGAGGGACGTGGCGTCCTTCTTCAGCACGATCTGGAGGTAGGACGGGTAGGTCGCGGTCTGGTCGGGGCAGAGGATGACCTCACGCTTGGTGAATCCCTTGGTCCCGAAGGACTGGACCTCGCCGACGTCGACGATCTCGCCAGTGTAGGCGTAGGGTCCGTTGCTGTTGTTTCGCTCAGTGTTCATGTTAGTATTCCTCGTTGGTGGGTTTGACTTTGACAGGGATTAGGTGATGGGTGTTGTCGTTGGGGTAGGACAGGCGGATCGGATTGTATCGGCGCTTCTGCCCCTCCTGCTCGTGGTAGATCTCCATGTAGACCTTGACGCCTTCGATCTGGAGACATCCGAGCTTGATCGGATCGTCTGGACCCTGAGGGTCGACGTCGAACATCGTGCCTCTCATGTCTCTGCTCATTTATTGTTGCCTTTCTGCTGGCGCTTCTTTGCGAGCCAGCGCTGTTGACTCTTTCGGTTCTGCTCATGCTTGAGCTCCTTCGCCCACCGCACGCACTCAGGACGCTTGCAGGTCCGCTGTGCTGGCGTCTCCGTCTCGAACGGTTGGCCGCAGTGACGGCAGATCTTGACACGCTTGAGCCCGAAACGGTGGCGGAAGAATGGCATCAGCTGGCCTCCTTTGGCTTGGGACGGAACGAATGACACTCCTCAGGAGGGCATGGGACTGGCCGAAGCTGGGGAGGCATGATGCACCCGCCCGCACAGCGACCCGCCTTAAACAGGGCACAGCGCTCTCCGCAGAGAATCCAGTCGGAATCATTCAGGTTCTTCGGCGAGAGCGCCTGAGCCTGTTTCCGCTCGTTCTGGACGCGCTGGGCCTCTCCCGAGTCCTTGGCACGGTTCCACCAGCTCATCAGGACGGGCCTCCAGTTGGTGTTGGAGATCTGTCCGCCGTTGACCTTGGTCCAGTCACGGGCCTGCATTTCGTCATACCACCACTCGGCGTATTCCTTCGAGACACCCATGGAGGATGTTGCCGTCGCCACGACCGTCTTGAGATCTGGAACATCTTGACGCGCGAGCGGGGCCCCCTCTCTCTCACTCTCTTTAGAGAGTTGGATGGAAGGAAGGATGGAAGGAAGGAAGGAAGGTGGAGGACAATCGGGGACAGAAGACATTTCCCCTGTCCCCTTGGACGGGGGACATGTCTCAAATGTCCCCCTTTGTCCCCTCTTCTTCATACGCCACTTCTCACGCTGGATCTCCATCGCCTCGTCGAGCCAGTCGGAGTCCTGACGGATCGAGTTGACCATCTGGCGCTGGCCGAAGTCGAGCTCGACGTCCTGCCCCCCGAGGGCTCGGCAGATGTCGCCGAGCCACTTGGAGTCGTCGCAGGACTTCATGAGCCCCCATAGCGTTGCTGGCTTAATCATCGAGCACCCCCACAGATGTTGACAGGGTTGTCGTAGATCTTCGCCAGAGGGAAGAACAGCGGGGTGTCGATCGCGTTGAGCGGCGGGTCGTGACGCTCGTAACCGTCGCGGCAGATGCCGTCGGCGACGACTGCGAACTCCCACCTGCTACAGCGAAGGTGCGTTCCGCGGCGGACGCAGTTGCGGCAGGTGCCGCAGGTCTCGGCGTACTCGGGCTGGACGTAACCGACGCGGCGCTTCAGCTCGGACTGCTTCATTCGGCATCCCCCTTCCTGTCAGCGTTGGCCTGCTGAACGTACGGGCGCATGAATTCCGCCAGAGCGGGGAGCATGACGTTCTGGTACAGCCAGCCGAGCGTGATGGGCTCGCCGCCTGCTGTCGCCTTGTAGTGCTTGAGGAGACCCTGATACTGCGCAGTCCTCATGCTGGCGGAGCGGGGGATCCTGAACTGGATGACGTAGCGGTTCCTCGCCGTCGGCGAGTTGTTCACCTCGTTGCGGATGTAGTCTCGCATCAGGCCACCCCCTTCCCGATCTGGTCGATGTGGGCGATGACGCGGCCCCACTCCTCCGCGGTGACGACATGCGGGTCGGTCTGGTTCACGGTCTTCTTGAGCAGGGCGACGAAGAACTTCTTCTGCCCGTCGACGTCGAGCGTCTGGACGCTGGACAGCTTGAGGTAAGACGCCCACGCCTGCTTGAAGAGCTGGGACCTACCGCGTGCAGGAGCCTTAGGAGCCGCGGTCTCGTCGACGTTCGTGGTCGTGCGGATCGGACGCTGGGGACTGACGTTGAGCTTCGCCGCGGCCTTGTCCGAGCTGGGCTCCGCCTTCTTCTCGGGCTCGGCATCGCCGTCGGTCGCCTCGGGAAGATCTTCGCCCGCGTAGATGTACAGGCCGAGGCCGAACATTGCGAGGTTCTTGACGAGGCACCGCATGATCGCCTTGTTGATGTCCATCATGCTCGCCGCGGCGACGGTCTTCTCGATCGGATTTCCGTTGTATCCCTTAACCGTGTACGTGTAGGGCTCGTCCTTCATGG
>JAKSMR010000020.1 GCA_024400495.1 Bacteroidales bacterium | reverse complement strand
GAAACCCGGATCGACTACGATTCCGGCCAAGCTCCTTCTTTCGGCCGTCCAGAAGTTCGACGGAAGCACGGTCACAATCGACACGAACGAGGACGAGAAGTCAGTCGTGACATGTGGCACGGCCGTGTTCCGCTTCGCCGGCCTTCCAGCGAAAGACTTCCCGAAGATGACTTCAGAAGTTCCGGAGACGAGCATCGTCGTCGAAAAGAAGCACGTGCGAGACATGCTGAGGAAGACGATTCACGCGGTAAGCCTCGACAAGGGACGCGGAGCTCTTGCCGGCGTTCTGTTCTCGTTCAAGGACGAAAAGGCCATGATGATTTCGGCCGACGGGTATCGCATGTCTCTATACGAGATCTCGATGGAAGGCCTCGAGAAGCCGAACGAACGCGACTTCGTCCTCCCTCGAGAGACGGCGCAGATCGTTCTTGGCGCGATCAGCGGAGAAGGTTCTGTCAAGGTCGAAGGATACAAGTCGCAGATCGCGTTCTCCTTTGAAGACGGGACGAAGATCTTCTCCAAACTCATCGATTCCACTTACCCGAACGTCAGACAGGTCGTTCCGGACATCAACGACGGATCATATAGTTCCGTCAAAGTCGACCGCGAGTCGTTCATTCGCGCAATCGACCGCGTGTCCGTGTTTTCTGGTGATGACGCGTCGGCGATCAAGGTCAACTTCGCTCCGAACGAACTCGTCCTTTCCTGTGCGTCGAGCTCGAGTTCTTCGGAAGCCCGCGACTCAGTGCCGGTCAAATACGAAGGAGAATCTTTCGACATTCTCTTCACGCCAAAGAACATTTCCGAACCTCTTCGCGTCATCGACGACGATGAAATCACGATCAGCACGAATGGGTCGTTCAAGCCTGTAGTGCTCACATGTGGGGTTCCGTTTACGGAAGTTGTGATGCCACGCCGCCAGTAGTCGGGCAAAACATCAATTGGCTTTATCTTGCGCCAGCGGAGCATTTTGAGGTTTCGCTGGCGCTTTTGTTTTGTCCAGATTGACGGAACGGCATTGTGAAAGAGAAGGAGTTTTACCATGGGAATCGAACTGTCTCCATTTCAGAGGTTTGTCGGAACCCTCTGCACGGCCGCGCTCGTGTTTGCAATCATCGTCATTTCGCTTTCGATGACGGGGTGCAAATGTTTGAACTGCAACGACCCAATCGTGAATCCGAACGTCAACAACACGACGCCAGACGGAAAGTCCGGATACGTTCCGTGGTGGGTTCAGGACCAGGCCCCGAACGGAGCCGGCGTCATCGTGAAGTAAATTGCTGGAGGATTTGCAATGTCAGAAGAAATCGCATCGTTCGCGTCTTCGCACCCGGTCGGATTCTGCCGCATGCCGGAATCGTTCGCAACGTCTGAAATGCTCTCGGCGTCTTCGCGCTTCATCGCTCCGAAGGTCGTAGACTGCCGCGATTACTGTACGCCGACGGAAGACCAGGGAGCGAAACCCTGGTGCGCGGCGTATGCCGCCGCCAACTGGGCTGAGAACGTCCTGTGGCGCAAGACGGATACCATCACGCAGATCGATCCTACATGGATCTATTCGTACGCCAAGAGCATCGACGGAGATCCGAAGGGCGACGGCACGACGCTGACGGCAGTCCTTGAGGCTCTTCTGAACAAGGGTCTGTTCAGCAGGAGCGTCTGCCGGGTGCGGACGATCAGCGCGAACCGATGCGCCATCAAATACACCGTCCACAAGTTCGGAGCCGTCCTTGGAGGATTCAACGTCACGGACGAGTGGTACGGATGCAACAAAAACGACTGCGTCATCAGAGGTGAGAGAAACCGTCCGATGATCGGAGGACACGCCGTCGTGCTGTGCGGATACGACCAGGAAGGCGTGTGGATCCAGAACTCGTGGGCCGCCGGATGGGGACACTACGGATTCGGTAAGGTGACGTGGGACGAGGTCGACCGCACGTTCATGTACGGATCGGTTCTGTCGAACTGTCTCGACGGCATGACAGTTTGACGGAATGGCATTTCTGGAACGGAATTGAAATTCCGATGCAAAACTAGAAAGGACAACAATGAAAATCAGCAAAATCACCATCGCATGGAAGGCGGTTGTTGGATTCCTGAACCCATTCAGTTCGGTGTTCGATTCCGTCTATTCCTACATTCTCGATGTCGCGAACAATTTTGTGGCGTCCCTCGACTCGGCCACGCAGGAGAAGATCGACTCCGCGCTGTCCACGGCTCGTTCCATCAACTCGTTCCTCGTCGACCACCGGAACTGGTGTCCGCGCAAGTGGGAGTCCGCTTTCGCCAAGACTCTCGACGCTTTCAGCGCTATCATCGACGCGCTGTCCGACAAGCAGATCACGCAGGACGAGATCAAGACCGTGACGGACGCCTGGAAGATCGCCTATGCCGAGTGGCTGACGGACGATTCAGTTGAAATCAAGGCCGCGTGACGCTGAAATGAGCCAGAAGAAAGTACGCTGCATCGACTGCGCCCTTCTTTCGACGGAAGGGTGCGTCTGCGGGATCACGGGACGAAAGGTCACTCCATTTTCGGAACGAAACTGCAAGAAGGCCGCCGTCAACCAGAACTACGTTGAAGGCGGAAGAAAGGACGAAAAATGAAAAACAAGAACAACAAGAAAATCAAAGGAAATAACAAGAACGAAACCAAGGCGTTCGAGGACTTCTGTTCTGAATGCTGCGAGGGATGCGGAATGTGCGACGACCTCAGAACCGCAGAAGATTCGGTGTTCGAGGTCTACGACATTCTGGACGACGTACTGACGGATCTGCTGGAAGCCATTTCCGATGGCCGTATCGAGATTCGGACTTACATCGTTTGTCCTGAAGAAGACGAGCTTGCCATGGTCCCTACAGAGGACCGGATTGAAATTCCGAAGCGCGTCGTCAACGAGTGCAAGAAGAGCGTCGCAAAGAAGACGCCGGCGAAGGCCGCAAAGCCGAAGCTGACCGACAAGGAGCGCAAGGAGATTCTTCTTCTGAGAAAGAACGGACTGTCCGTGAAGGAGATCGCGCGGCGCATCCACAAGAGAGACGGTCTTGTCGGCAAGTTCCTTGCCGGCCGCGTCAAGTGACGGATCGAACGATCCGAAGAAACGAGAGCCGCCGGAGAAATCCTGCGGCTTTTTTAATTCAAAAACAATTCACGGACTCTGAAACACGGTATAATCGCATTGCACGAATCAACGGGTGTTTTTTTGTGCGAAACAGCGAACCAAATAAGGACAAAAGACATGGCAATCAAAGTGAAGAAGCCGGTCGCCAAGAAGACCGCGCCCGCAAAGAAGGAAACGAAGACCGCGAAGAAGACGGTCGCGGCGAAGCCCGTCAAGAAGGCTCCGGCGAAGAAGGTCGTCGCCAAGAAGGCCGTCAAGCCGGCGGCGAAGAAGATCGTCGCCAAGAAGGCTGTCGCCAAAACCGGCAAGCGCAAGTAACTAAATCGGATCGCCACGCATCGTCCATGACCAATCGGCCCTGTCGGCTATTCCAAAACGAGGTCGATGCGTGGCGATCCTAATTCTCGGTGGTACAATGACATACACATTTTCTGGGACGGTCAAGTCAGTCGGGCAGACGCAGACATTCGGAAGCAAGGGTTTCCAGAAGCGCACGCTCGTCCTTGAAGACGACGGCGACTCCAAATATCCGAACCTCGTGCAGTTCAATCTCAAGAAGGACAAGTGCGAACTCGCAGACGGCCTGAAAGAGGGAGACCACGTCTCCGTCAAGTTCGCCCTCAGCGGACGCGCATGGGACAAGGACGGCGTCGTCCGCTATTTTACGGACCTTGACATCTTCAACATCGAGGGTGGATCGTCGTCTTCGGGTTCGAATGCTAAGAGTCCGCTCGGACGCGTCGAGCTCCCGGAAGAAATGCCTGACTCCGGTGGCGGAGAAGATCTGCCGTTCTGATGGGACGCGTGTTCTGGAGATACCAGGTAAAGTCGAATGACGGAAACCTGTGCTACGTGGGCCGCTGCGGCAACAAGATCGTCCGCACGGCCCTAGAATTTGATTCGTTCAAGGCGGCGTTGAGCATAGCGAGAAAGCTCATGCACCTGACGGGAAAGCCGCATTTCGTCTTTTCTTCACGACATGTGAAGGACGACGAAAAGAAGCCGCAGAGCGAGAGGGTCAAGTCAGAGATCTCGGAAGTTGGGACCGTCAAGCTGGCTCCGAATTCCCCGTTCTTCGACAATCCCTCCGAAGGAGATGAAGAGTGAAAACGAAATCCAGACACCACTACCACGTCTCGTCATATGGACCGGGAGGATGGTTCTGTGAATACGACGGGACCTCGAAGAAGGAAGCATTCGAAAAATACCAAAGGGCAGAAGAGAGCTGCTTCCGCGCCGAAATGTCCGTTGACGGGAAAGTGAAAAAGAGCGGATCAAAAATGGTCTTGGACATCTTTTTCCCGATACTGTGCACGATTCTGTCCGGATGCGCGAACATCGTCCTCCGTACACCGCTTTCCAGCGACCCGATCAAGAAGGTTTATTTCCCTACGAAAGAGCAGGCGGAGTTCACCGCGATGTGCGCATGCCCGCAGTCGTTCTTCTCGCCGACAGGATCGTATGAATTCTGCATCGAGAACGTGTTTACGCTTCCGTTTGCCGTCGTGCCGGCCGCCGATCTGGTCGTTGAGGCCGCACTCGACACCGTGTTCTTCCCTGCGGATCTGTATCTTGCTTGCTCCCGATCCAACAAGAGTAAGGAGTCTAAATGACATTCCAGCAGACTCTCGTCATCATGCTTCTCGCGCACCTTGTTTCAGACTACACGCTCCAAGGGTGGCTCGCCGACGGGAAGCAGAGGTCGTGGTGGAAGAAGAACGTCCCCGATTTCGAGAAGTCGATCTACACGAAAGACTATCTTGTCGCGCTGTTCTGCCATTCTCTGTACTGGTCGATCTTCATTTGCCTGCCGTTCCTGAACTCGCCGTACCTGGCGGCGTCAGTCGCGGCCAACACGCTTTTCCATGCGTACGTCGACGATCTCAAGGCGAACCGGCATGTCATCAACCTCTTCCACGACCAGACGCTTCATCTGATGCAGATCGTCGTCACGGCGTTCGTCCTCTTTTTCACATAATACAAAGCAACGAGGGATAAAAAAGACATGCTGACCTACAAGACAAAACTTGTTTTTGAATCCAAAGAGGCGAAATCCTTTTGGATTGAGACAATGTGTCTTGTTCGCGACTGCTACAATTTTGCGGCGAAGATTGTGTTCGAGGAGAAGATTGCACTTGGTATGATGCCGTTCCACAATCGTCTCTACAGAGAAGAGCGCAACAGATTTCCTTCTTTGCCAGCACAGATGTGCATCAAAATCTATAAGCAGGTTCTTGCTAATTACAAGACCGTCAGAGAGAACAAGGTTGAGCTTGAGAAGCCGCTTGAGATGAAGAATCCGTCCATTGGACTTGACAAGCGTCTGTATTCTGGAATGACACGGGAGTCGTTCCGCATTTCAACCGGCGATCGGAACAAGCGGACGGAGGTGAGGTTCGTCCTCTACCCGAAGTTCAACGAGATGGCGTCCAAGTACCGCATGTGCGATCCCGTTCTTCAATACGACGAGCGGAATGGAGATTTCTATGCCTGCATTCCGTTTCTGGCGATTGAGACAACACCGCTTGCAGAATCGCACATCGGCATTGACCTTGGAATGAAGCGCATCGCGACGCTTTCTGATGGCACGGCGATTACTGACAAGAACTATCTGGCGAGACGGAGAAGGATTCGTCACAACAAGTCGCAGTTGCGGCGGCACAAGAACAAGTCTCACTCCGCAAGACGGAAACTGAAGGAGATTCGCCGCCGCGAGTCGAACATGTGCAAGGACTTCTGCCATCGTATTGCCAATGAGATTTTGAAGCACGCCGGGTCTGTCATCGTGATGGAAGACCTGTCGAAAATCAAGCATAACACTTCTAAGACGGAAGACGGACACATGCGCACACGGCACAACAATGCGCTGTCGCAAGTTCCGTTCTTCGAGTTGCGAAGGATTCTAACCTACAAGGCACCGCTCGTCGGGAAGCGAGTGGAAACAGTTCCGCCCCAGTACACCAGCCAGGAGGATTGCCGAACGCAGTCCAAGGAAGGCTGTGTGCGCAAGGGCTGTAGGTTCTACACGGCGGACGGCAAGGTGTTCGATGCGGACTGGAATGCCGCGATCAACATCTGCAACCGCCACCACCCAACTCCGTTCGGTCTACCGCTTGACGGGAGATTGAACTTTGTCGGCAGGCATTGTCGAGGTGCCAATCGTGAGTGAGGGAAACCAAACTTGCAAGCCCACGTGCTTCAGCCGTGGGTACTTGACATGAAAAAACTTTTGTCCATTCTTGTCGGCTACGTTTCATGCGACACGTGCATGAAGCTCGGTCTGTGCAGATGGTGCGGATTTTCCTGCACGCTCTGAATTCCCGTTGTCCCATAGCCGTTTGACGGCTTGGCAATGCGGAAAGGAGCATACACTATGGCACTTTCCGCACTCGCCATCATTCGCGCGGCTCTCCAGGAGTCCGCACAAAACGATTTAGCGCCCAACGTCACCGTTCGCAAGGGCGAAGAGAAACTTGTTCCGGCTACGGACAGGACGAAGGCCGAAGAATCTGCCGTGTGCTCCGACAAAGCTGTTGACGAAGCCGTGGACGGAATCGACGAATGGTGGCGCACCCAGGGAGCGGAGCCCAAGGACGGAACGAGAATCGTAAACTCGCCGGTCGAATCGGAGGCGAAGGAGACGGCTCTAGAGGCCGGACGGAGAATGGAGCGCAAGCAGGCCGAAGCCGGAGCGCGTCCTTCGCATGCCGAGGATGGTTGCTGCGGATGCGGCGGCGTTTTCGCGTCGGCTCTGGATGAACTCCGTCTAGATGAAATCAAAGACGGAAGACCGTCCGCAATCGCCGAGGACGGAATTCTTGGAAACATTGGGAATGCGATAAAAGGGGCTCTCGGAGGCGTTCAGACGCAGAAGAAGCCCATGACGGCGGCCCAGCAGCTTACGGGATCTCTGCGAGACCACATCGAACGCTATCACAAGGGTGGCGAGGTCAAGAACTGCAAGTACGCCGACAAGGTCGCAAAGACCGCGAAGCAGATGGGTTTGAACGTTTCGTCGATTTTGAACGAAGCCCAGGGGTATGAAAAGGGTTCTGCGGAAGCGAAGGCGAACCACGACCGATATGACAAGAAGAAGGCCCGCGAGATCTGGCCGAACGAGGGCGAAGCCTCAGATCCGTCATCTCCGGACGAAGAGAGCCGATGGGATGGCGAGGGATTCGACACGGAGGCCTACCAGGAGTTCAAGGAGAAGACGAAGGGTATGGCGGTGGGTTCTCCCGAACTCGAGAAGGCACGGGTCGAATACGCCATGCAGCAGCTTGGAACGATGGAAGGGGCCGCCGCGTCGACAATCGCGCAGATGGCCGAGTCCGAGAAGAAGCAGGGCGTCGTCGGGAAGGCAATTTCAAAGCTGAAAGAGCTTATGGGACACAAAGATCCAAAAGTGTCCGGAATGTCGAAGGCCATGCTGGAAAGCGCAGACATCGACTATGGTGAAGAAGGACTTGATGCGTCTGGCTCTGCCGGTGTAGACGTTGGGACGATGAAAGAGGTTACGCAGGCCGAAATCGATAGGTCTGAACTTGAACACCCGGTTGAAACGTCCGCTCTGGAGTCAGTTCCTCCTCGCGAACCGGCCGGAGAAACTCCAGTTTCACAGCCAGACCAGCAAACGAAGCAGCCGGAATCCGTCGACCAGCCTGTGACTGGGCAGGCGGAAGTGGGGGCAGCTCAATCTGACACGACCGAGGCCGACGAGCAGAAAATCAACGCAATCGTCAAAGACCTGTGGAACAAGAACGCCGGCAAACGCCCATCGTGGGACGATCTCAAGTCGGCTCTTGAAAAAGATCCGTCCGGCAGTCTTGGGAAGTATTTCCCGGAAGTCAAGGCGCAGATCATGGATCAGATGGCCGAAAGCGCGGAATCGGACGCTTCGACCGCCTGGAGCGTTCTAAAACAGCGGTTCCCAGGAATGGCGGACGACATCGAATCGCTCGACAAGAAGCTTGCGTCCCTTGACAAGACGCTGACAGACGATCAGAAACGTGACTACTACCTCAACGCCGACCTCGAAGGAGACGATCTGAAGACGTTTCTCCAGAGTCCGCCGTATGGTTTTTCGGACAATGAGATCGACTCGCTGATGAAATGTCACAAGGCGTTTGAGTCGCTTGGTCCGAACGGTGAGTTTTCCGTTGGCGACAAACTTGGCGGAATGTCCAACGAGTCGATGCACGGAATCGCAAATGCCGACCAGGGGCATGCGCTCCAGCGGGACCGAACGGCGAAGCTGAACGCGATGTACAAGGAAATTGAAGACGGGATTCGTGCCCAGGAAATTGCAGGAGCAGGAAATCCGTCTACAAAAGACGACATACGGAAAAACCTCGAAGGAGAGGTTGCCGACCGGATCAACGCCGTCGACAGATGCCGCAACGAGGACGGCAGTCTCGAATCTGCCGAAGACCACTGGAAGCACTGCAAGGCGAATCCGAAGTCGAACTGCCCGTTCCTCCGCCACGTACTTGGAAAGAACGTCGAGAGCATCAACCAGATGTCCGAGGCGCTGAAGGGGCAGGAGGAGTACGAGAATCCGAGGATCGGCAAGGAACTCGATGCGAGGGAGGCCGAATACAACGCGTCGAAAGAGGCCGAGCGGAACGCACATGCCGCGCTCGCCGCAGATCCGAAGAACGAGGAACTCTACGACGCGCACCAGGAAGCGTTGCAGAAGATGAAGGACGCGAAGAAGCGTCTTGACGACGGTATCGCGGATCCCGATTCGCTGATCGAGGCCTACAACCAGCGGAAGGCTGCCGCGGCGCAGACAAAGCAGGAAGTGCCCGCGCAAGAGCCCGAGACACAGCCGGCGGAGACTTCTGTGCCAGACTCGCCGGAGACCGAGGAAGTTGAAAATGCGCAAAACGGAGGTGCTGAAGAACCCGCTCCGAACGAGGAAGCTCCTGACTCCGCTTCAATCGTGCAGTTCCCCCAGAGAGGCGGCGACGGCTATCTCCGCTTTACGGGCGGAGGCGTACTGTCTCTTGCGGAACACCCCGAAGTCGCACGAATCGTCGCCGAACAGAACAGGCTTGCAAACGTCTATGCAAACGCGGATGACGAAGAGACGCGCCGAAAGGCGTTCGGCTCGTGGCACGATCTCAACATCAAGCTGCTGGCGGCGTCCGGAAAGGCTCTTGCCGAAGACGAATTCGCGTCTAAACACCCATATGCGAAAGCGTTCTTCGACGGCTTCAAGGAAATGTTTTCGAAGAAGACGGGAACTTCTTCCGCCGAGACTCAAAAGCCCCTTGACGCGGCTTCCATGATGCCGATTCCAGACGGCGCAGACTCTGCGGAGCGGAATCGTGTCAACGCGCTTCGGGCCGCCTACGGAAGAGCTTCGACGGAAGGAGAGAGGCGTTCGATTCTCGACATGTACAAGAGAGGGCCGGTCGAGGGGTCTTCGCAGAACGGAGTCGAACGGTTCGACAATGAAATGTACGGGACAATGAAGACGGCAATCGATTCCGCTTCTGAAGATACAAAGAAAGTCCCTGACAGCATTCTGGGCGGAATCAAGCCGACAAACTACAACGACGAGACACAGAACAAAAAAATAAGAGATGACCTGGAGCAGCTTCTCTCCGCAAATGGAGTCGATTCGAACATATTGGAATCGACGTCGAGCGCAACGACGAACAAATACTACCTCCCACTAGATCAAAAAGGGAAAAACCTTGACGCTCTTAACACGGCGAAAATGAAAACCCTCCTGGGGGCGTTTTTGGGTGGAGCAATTAGAGTCGACGCCGTTCCTGCAACAGCCGGCAAACAACCAAGAGTGTGCATCGAGGTCACAAAGCCAATAGAAGACATTTTGTCGAAAGGAACCGTCCCTGTCGAGAATCTCCTGCAGTCGGATGCAGGAAAGAAAATAATGAAGGGCAGACTTCCGTGCGTATTTGGAGAGGACACCGACGGAAATGTGTTTGGCTTTGACTTGTCCAAGTCAACCGATCCACATGTCTTGATATCTGGAGGAACGAACTCCGGCAAGTCCGTTCTTCTGGACTCCTTGATGACGGCATGGACGCTTGGCAAGTCTAAGTCTGAAATAGCTCCTTGCATCGTCGATCCGTACGGGAACTTTGGCACGCAATGGAAGGACGCGAACAATCTCCTTCTGCCTCCAGTCACAAATGTCGAAGACGTTCCGAAATTCGTCGATGCGCTGTCAAAACTCGCCGACTCACAGAAACAGAAGATTGTCGATGCTGGATTCGACAAGATTTCAGACTACAACGATCACATGAAATCGACCGGAGGAAAGACGCTTCCGTACATTCCGGTCGTGATCGACGAAGCCGACACGCTTTTCGGAAACCTTGACAAGAACACGATGGAACAGCTTGAGCAGATTTCCAAGAAGGCGAGGAAAGCCGGAATCCATCTGATAATAGCCGGACAGAGACCAGACGCGAACAGCTGGCCGTCCGGGCTCAAGAGTCAGCTGGGAACACGAATCGCTCTCAAGGCGAACTCCGCTACCGACTCGAGAATCACGCTTGGAAGAGAAGGAGCCGAGGCTCTTGCGGGGTATGGTGATGCGCTTGTCTCCGACAAGAGCGGAGGCTCTCTCAAGCGGATGAAAACCGGGTACATCTCTGCCGACGACAGGAGGAAGATCGTCGAGGCAACTTCCAACGGTCTCAATTGACGCCACGGCAATTAACGGGCAAGTCTCCGACTGCCTCAAAAAAGGAAACCATCAAATGGCAACCCATGATGAAAATTTCAAGGAAATCTACGACCGCATCAACTCGCTCGAACAGGGACAGGCCGAAACGAACGGCTACCTGAGAGCCGTGGTCGAAAACGGGAAGATGCAGTACGAGCAGACCAAGGACGTCATCGCAACGTTCACGGCCGGTACGGACAAGTACATCAAACTCGTCTGGAAGATGGTCCTGATCCTGACGTTTGGATTCTTCGTCGCGATCTTCGCCGTCATCTACGGGGCCATCGGAGACAAGGGGCTGAAGAGCGTACGGGAGTCGATCCCGTCGATTCCGACAGCAGGCTTTCTGAATCCGGCGATTCCGTGGCACGGAGACCGGTTCGACATCAAGACCCTCGCGCTCCAGAGCGACGGAGCCGTCTGAATTTTCCAAGGAGAACGACAATGGGATATTTCGACTTTAGAAGAGAGTCTCGGGAAACGGCGAAAACACCGGCCGACGCATGGAAGAACAAGTTCGGGAAGCTTCGCAAGGAACACCCGAAGAACGAGACGATTTCCGAACATCTGAAACACTGCACGGCGAAGAACTGCCCGTTCCTCCGGTTTGCAGACGCAGACGCAGTCGACCCGTCGCAGAAGGCCGCCGAATCCGAACCTCAGCTCGTCACGGCCATCGAGAACGGAGAGGCGAAGACGGTCAAAGTCGACGCGAAGAAGCCGATCAGTCCGCTCGTGTTCGAGAAGCTCGCCGCCGCGATGAGCGACATGTGGGGATACGCGAACTCCCTCGACCGCGACAAGGAGGACGAGCGGATCGTCCGCAAGGCTCTCGAAAGCGGACTTTCCGCCATGCACGCAGAACTCGAGGACAACGACTGCGTGACGAAGACGGACGACAAGAGCGCGAAGGTCGTGATCCTTCCGCCGTCGTCCGAAAAGAACTGACCATTTTGTGAATCACACAATCAAGGAGAATCAAGATGTCTGTACAGCATTCTGTCATTAAAAGAGGTTCGTTCAATCCGAACGACGTGGTGCCAACTGAAACGGCCGGCGTAAAAAGCGACAAGTCCGTCACGGGCGGACAGGGCGGTCTTGCGACCGGCGTCCCCGGCAATCTGCTCGACGACACGCCACATCGCGTCGCGACGGGAATCGTCGAAGCCGGTCCGGTGGCCGCGGGCGAGTACGTCGAAGGCAAGGGCGTCGTCGTCAATCCGCGCGAGTACGCAATGGCCGGCATTGGAGGCGACCCACTCAAGCCTACGCTCGTTCTGAGCTCCGGAGACGCGGCCTCGTTCTGCACGTTCGGACACGTCGTCATGGCGAACAAGGACGTGACGGCTCTCGACGGAAAGATGAACTACGCCGTGCTGGAAGGATTCGACCCGGCGAACGGCGTCGGCGCGAAGCTCTATGTCCGCGTGACGGAAGAGGTTGAGACTGCGTTCACGGCAGCCAACTGGAAGGCCTACGATCCGTCCACGGTTGAAACCTTCAGCGAGGAAAAGTCCTATGAGCCTGGAGATGTCTTCAAGAACGAGGACGCATTGTACGTCTGCACGGAGGAGGTTGAGGCCGCGCCTTTCGATGCAGAATCGTTCGTTGAAATCGATACGACTCCGGTTCCATACGCCTCTGACGCAGAAGTTGGAACGGTCTGCTTCATCGCCGACGACGGCATCTGCCTCGTCGAACTGAGCGGATTCTCGGCTTCGTAAGCCACCTCTGAAACTCACCTCGCAATGCCGTCCCAAAATCAAAATCGATTGACCGGACGGCATTGTCACGAGGATTTTCACCCTAATTTTTTACAGGTCTATCATGGCACGATCACATATTGACGTCAACGGATTCAAGGTCATCGACGCGATGCCCATCTCCCGTGTCGGCGTCTTCCCGTATCTGGGCAAGCAGATCGACTATGACGGCGAGATGAATCTCGAGCCGAACCGCATCTACTACGTGTTCCGTTCGCCGGAGGAGCTTTTCGCGCCAGACGCAATCGCGTCGTTCAATGGAAAACCTCTGATCGACAACCACGAGATGCTCGGCAAGGACTTCACGAAGGTGGACGACCGCCCTGCGGACGGATCTATCTACAACGTGCGTCCGTCTCTCGACATGCCCGACTACCTGATCGCCGACGCGACGATTTTCACGGAGAAGATGATCAAGAAGATCGCCTCCGGCAAACGCGAACTCTCGCTTGGCTACCGCTGCCAGTACGTCCCGAAGGCGGGCGTCTACAACGGCCAGACGTACGAGTTCGTCCAGACGAATTTACGGGGCAACCATCTTGCCCTTGTAGAGCACGGACGTTGTGGGTCCAGCGTCTGTGTGTGCGATGGCGCACTCATCACGATGGACTCATTACCAAAGGAACTCCAAAATATGGAAGAAGACGAGAAGAAGGAAGCGAAACTGCGTTCCAAGCTCGACGCCTGCCTCCGTGGCGACGACGAACAGGGATGCCAGGACGCGCTGGACTTCCTCGACCTTCCGCCGGAAGACCGCAAGGCCGCCCTCGCCTCCGTGAAGGGGAAGAAGGTCGAGCCGAAGGCCGCTCCTGCGGAAGACTCGAAGGTGAAGGACGGCGACGACGTTCCACCTCCGCCTCCGCCGGACGCCGACAAGGAACCGAAGGAAGAGGAGACTCCGGCGACGGAGCCCGCTCCCGAAGCCGTTCCTCCGGCCGCGCCGACCGAACCCGCTCCCGAAGCGGCCCCAGCCGCCGTTCCGCCCGCCGAGGGCGAGGACTGCAAGTGCAAGGGGGGCAAGTGCAAGCCGTCCACGAAGGACGAAGCCTGCGAAGCCAAGGAAGACGGCGAATGCGAGGACAAGGTCGGAGACGGAAAGTGCGACGACTGCGGCAAGCCCGTTGCCACCGACGGCGGCGAACCCTGCTGCTCCGAGGGCAAGGGCGGAAAGCCCTGCTGCGAGGACAAGACGGACGGATGCTGCGATGACGGCGCGGTCGCCACGGCCACGACCCCATCGATCCCCGTTCCCGTGAGCAAGGTCACCGACTGCGGAGCGACGCTTGTCAAGAAGGGCATCGAAGCCCTCGCCAAGGACGAGCTCGACGCTCTGACGGCGAAGATCCGCGCCGACTACGCCCGTGCGCAGAAGCTGGCGGCCGCCGTGCGTCCGCTCGTCAAGTGCGCGTTCGATTCGGCGGAAATGTCCGAAGTCGAAGTCGCCCGTTTTGCCGTGAACCAGATCCCCGAACTCAAGTTCGCCGTTGACTCGGCGGACGACGTGGTTCTCGGAGTCATTCGCGGACATCTGGCGAACCATTCGACGAACCGGCAGCCACAGACCGTCAAGGTCCCGACCGCCGACGAGGCCGTTCCGGCCGCGCGTCCCACGATGAGCGCAGAAAACGCTCTCCGTGCTTTCTACAACTAAACAACCAATTCACAAGGAGAACTACAAATGGCAGTTCAGAAGGAAATTTTGAAGGATAAGCCGTTCGTTGCGACGGCCTATTCCGGAACGTATGTCGGTGCCGATGGTCAGGACAAGACCTTCGGAGGCGAAGAACTCAACACTGGCGCCGTTGGCTCGATGCGCGGTACGCTGGCTCTCGGCGTTCCCGGCAACATCTACGATGCGACGCCGGCCCGCATTCTGACGGGCGTCCTGGCGGCCGCTGCGGATGTCGGATCGTATGTCGAAGCCACGAACGGCGTGGCCGGAATCATCGTCAATTCGCGCGAATACGCGAACCTCGGCGTGGCTGGCGACCCTCTCAAGCCGACGCTCAACCTCCCGGCAGGCACGTCGGTCAGCATCTGCTCGTTCGGACACGTCGTCGTGTCGAACGCTGAATACAACAAGCCGACGACCGGTATCGCGGCAAAGGCCAACTGCCGTGTCATCGTCGGAGACGGAACCGCTTCAACGGGCGACCCGATTTTCGTGGTCGAGATCGATGGCGCGAAGGCCTAATTTCAACACTCAACTTAAAGAAGAAAGGTAGAAAATCATGGAAGCTTCTCAGACCAAGTTTCGCATGCCGCACATGAAGGCCGAGGGTTTCGCCCTTGACCAGGCCCCTGACAACCTCCGCACGATGGACGCCCTGAAGCTCCAGGGCATCTCCATGGACGAGGCTTCTGACACGATCCGCTACGTGATGGACGCGATGCCGACGGTGACGGCCGGATCAGCCCCGGTCCCCGTCCAGTTCCTCCAGCACTGGATGAACAAGTTCATCACCGTCGTGACGCAGGCCACGACCGCCGACGAGTTCCTCGGCCGCACGACCCAGGGCGAGTGGTTCCAGAAGAGCGTGGTCCTCACGGTCCGCGAACTGACGGGCAACACGGCCCCCTACGGCGACCGCGCCGCGCCTCCGCTGGCTGGCTACAACATCAACGAAGAGGAGCGCGACATCGTCCGCTTCGCGCAGGGTATCTTGACGGGCAAGCTCGAAGAGATGCGTCTGGCCGCGATGGGCATGAAGCTCTCCGCGTACGAGAGCGACCGCGCGGCCATCGGCCAGGCGTTCAACCTCGACACGAACGCGGTTGCGTTCTACGGTTACAACCTCGGCAACAACAAGACCTACGGCATTCTGAACGATCCTAACCTGGATCCGTTCATCCAGGTGGCTACGTTCACGCCGGACGGCGGATCCCCCACGGGCTCCTGGTCCGAAAAGGGCTTCTACGGCATCGTCCGCGACCTCAACACGGCCGTCGGTGCGCTGCAGAAGAAGTGCGGCGGCAACTTCATTCCGTCCAAGGCGGCGTTCAAGATCGGCGTGGCCCTCGGCTGCGACACGTATCTGAACTCGGTCAACGAACACGGAAACCGCTCCGTCCGCGACTACATCAAGGACACGTGGCCGAAGGCCGAAATCGTCCCGATTCCGGAATTCGACAACGCCGTCGGCGGCGACAACGTGTTCTACATCAAGCTTGAAGAGCTTGGCAAGAACCCCGTCGCCGAGCAGATCGTCCCGGCTGCCGTCCGCCTCGTCGGAATGGAGCCTCGCGCCACGGGCGTGTACGAGCTCTACTCGAACGCGACCGCCGGCTGCTTCGTCGAACAGCCTCTCGGCATCGTCCGCTACTTCGGCATCTAAGCCGAACCGTCTGCCGTGCGGAGACTTCCTCCGCGTGGCATGACCAAACGTCCTTCCCTCGTTGCGAGGGGAGGACGACTCAACACAACCCAATACACAAATAAAACTCGCAGCCAAAGCGAGTACCGCGAACAGAGGAAAAATAAAAAATGGCACACCACTACATTCATTCGACCTGCTCCCAGGATATGACGTACCCAATGTACGATCCGGGATCTCCACGTTCGATGTCCGCAAGCTACCGCAAATGCGTGACGATCAAGGGCGGCGCGAACGTCAAGGACCGCTACTCTCTGGCGACGCCGGCCGGAATGGTCACGGAAGTCACCGACCAGGAACTGGAGTTTCTCCAGCGAAACGAGGCGTTCAAGCGCCATGTCGAACGGGGCTTCATGAAGGTGATGGACCACGAGCGTCTCGACGTGAGCGATCTCGTGAAGAGGGACGGAGCCGCGCAGATCGACGACGCGACGCATGCGACGTACTCCGAGACGACGGCGACGGCAGGCCTGCACGACCGCTTCAAGGGCGTGCGCGGCGTCGGATTCGTCGCCTAAAGATTCGGCGGACGCCGAGAAAATGTCGGGCCAAAGCCCGGAACGAACGGGGCCTGCGGCATGATGAGCCGTGGTCCCGTTTTTTGAATTGAAAAACATCATCAGACTTTTTGGAGGAGACGATGGAAGACCTGTCATATGTCGGAAACAGCGGATACGACGAGATGTTCGACGTGGACGTCTTCTGCTCGTGGTTCCCGGAGTTCGACAACCGCTCGACCTACTCGGCGAAATTCCTGACGGCGGCCGCCAAGCAGGCGAGAATGTGGATCTCGCGCGAGGAATGCGCACATCTGCAGGGCGAGGAGAGGATGTACGCCTACTATCTGATGATCGGACATCTGATCATCATGACGAAGAAGGAGCAGAACGCGTCCGATCCGTCCAATATGCAGCCGGGCATGGGAATGTCGTCGCAGTCCGGCGCGGTTGGCGGTTCGGGTCTGCTCCAGTCGGCGTCCGTCGGGGGAGTTTCTGTCTCGCTCCAGGTGCCGCAGTATTTCAAGGGCGCATGGGACTGGTGGCTGGGGCAGACGCCATATGGGCAGAAGCTCCTCGCGTTTCTGGAATCCCGCGTCCCCGTGGCGATCTACGGATACGGAGACGACATTCGCGACTGCATCAGGGAGTGATTGTATTATGGGATACTATGACTATCTGAAAAAGATCCGTTCTGTAGCATTTGACGTCAACCTGAATGATGCGGGCAAGCATATATGCCATGCTACAAAAAGGGAATGTCCGTACAAATTAAAAGTACCTTCAGCACCTGTCGACTCTGGATTTTGCAGTGGATCTTGCTTTAAGGCAAACGATGCCGATCGGGAGGAATGGCATAGAGCGATTGATTCCGTTGTCGAAGGAACCGCAGATATCAGAACAGCGAAGAAGGTTTCGTCTCACACGCCTCCAGTTTTGATGAAAGTCATAGAGAATGAATTAGGTTTTTCAGAAGACCTTCCTGTCTATATGTCTGTATCGAACATTTTGAAGTCCATAGACGGAAAGCACAGTGTGTCAGCAGATGAGGCAAAGAAACTCGTTGACGCGATATATGACCCTATCGCCGTGTTTAGAAGTTCAACTCACCCATACAATTCTGTTGTTTGTCTCGTTGAAATAACGGACTCTGCAACTGGATCAGACTGCGTTGTCCCCGTCTGGTGTTCAAGACAAATGGGTCACATTTTAATCAATAAAGTGACTTCAATGTACGGAAAACCGACTTCTCAAATCAGCAACTGGGAAGTCATAGACAAGAATACGCTGTATGCAAATATGAAAAAAATTGGCCAGTACCCTGCGATCAGACGGGCTCTAATTGCCCGTGGAGGCAAAAACAGGTACGGCCAAAATAGCTTCCTGACTGAGAATGACTTCTTCACAAGAAGCGAAGACAATTTATCACAACCACAGCCCGGAGTCTAGTGTTTTCTGGAGAAAAAAATATGAACCTCGGAAATCTTCTCGAAACGGCTCTTTCGCTTCTGCCATCAGTAAACTTCATGCACAGGCATTTCACGGGGTCGGAGGTCGACGAGTTCGGACAGGACGCGCCGTCGTATTCGGAATGGTCGGTCTGCCGCGGGATGGTGCAGCCGGTTCAGAGATCAAAATACGAAGACCTCGGTCTCGACTTCTCGAAAACGTACATCAACGTCTGGGGATCGATCCCGCTCTTCACGGCCGGCGTGCAGAAGCAGCCCGACCAGATCCTGTGGAACGGCTACATCTGGAACGTGACGGCCGTCAACGAATGGAACCAGTACAACGGATGGGTGTCAGTGACCGCCGTCCAGGAGAAACGGCACGAGCGTCCCGTCGTCGCGTAGCCGATTGACGGAACGGCAATAGGACGAAAGGCATTTTGTTTTGAGCGACTCCATGAAAAATCTGTACGAGGTTCTGAGGATTCTCCGCGCAAGCGTCCTCGAGGCCTTCGCCGCGTTCCATCTGGAAGGATGGAACTGCATGGAGTTTGCCCAGAGCCGGATGACGAGCGGCGACAAGGTCGTTCTGATCCAGAACACGAAGTCCCGCCGCGTCGGATTCCAGGGATTCGAGTTCAAGCGCAAGCCCGACGGAGGCGCGTACCGCGTCGACGACTGGCTCGAGGAACAGACATGGACGTTCACAATCGTCGCCAAGCGTCCGGTCGACAAGACGACCGGCGAGACGCGGATTTCAGGGGAGACGATTGTCAGCGAGGACGTCGGATCGATGCTGCAGACCTGGTTCAACGGGCCGGGAGCGCTCAGACTCCGCGAAAAGGCGAAATTCGGCGTTCTGCGCGTCCCGGACGGCGAGACGAGCGAGTACAAGGACGATTCCGACGTCAGCCAGAAGAAGACGGTTTTGAGCGTCAACGTCCAGGTGCCGAAGGAATTTTCGTTCGACGAGGAAGCGGTCGCCGGACTGAACGAGGGAATCTACCACTTCTAAAAAGGAGAAAGACCAAATGGCCATTAAAATGAAGAACTTCGTCGACATCTCCTCGACGCGTGCGAACGCGGGCGGTCTTGTCGGCACCTACACCGCGCTTCTGGCATGCGCCGAGAAGGGGACCGGAAACTATACGGAAGATGATACGACTTACACGTATGGGAAGCCGACGCAGTCCGGCGTGACGTACTATGACAAGGATGGGGAAGAGGTCGAAGTCAAGCCGTCAGGAACGTTCTATTCGTATGGCGAGCTTGTGGAAGCGTATGTCGGACTTGATTTGAAAACGGATTCCGAGGGTGAAAGCACGACGAAATATTCGTTCATTTCGCTGGACGCCCAGAAGACGGCGGCGAAATACTTCTCCATTGCCGGCGGAAACGCGGCTCTTTCAGTCGTCGTCGCCTCAGATGCTTCGGCAGCCGCCTCGGCAGCCAAGGATCTGAACTACAAGATCGCGTTCACGGGCGACTCTAGCTTTTATTCCGGTATGGACGGACTTGTCGACGAAGAGGGCGGATGCGTCTATGACGGACGGAAGGTCAATTCTGCCAATGTAAGTGATCTAACAGATCTTGTCAATTCCACCGCCGACATCAAGTTCGCCAGCAAGACGGTCGAGGACGTTGCGATCATTCCGGCGATCTTCTGCTCGACGAACTATTCGGTTCAGATTTCGCAATACTGCTTCAAGCAGGGCGGAACGGCTCTCGTCACGACCGACGGAGACTATGACAATCTGAAGAATGCCCATATCAACTTCATCGGCCAGGTCAAGAAGTTCGGCACGCCGATCAACATGCTTCTGATGGGCGTCACGAGCAAAGGACAGGACCTCTCGTCCTACTTCGGCGACATCTGGCTTCGCGACCAGGTCACGTCGAACGTGTTCGAGACGTTGACGTCGCAGGTTCTGACGGCCGGCAACGGCGCGATACAGATTCTCTCCGCCGTGAAGCTCGCCTGCATGACGGGACGCGATTCCGGCGTCATCGTCGCCGGAAAGGAGTTCACGGACGAGCAGATCACGGAAATCAATTCGCTGGCACAGGCGAACGACGCGGCGGACGCCGTCTCTACGGACGGCTTCTGGATCAACACGTGGATCAGCGAATCCGCTGGAGGCTACACGGCCCACTATCTTCTGATCTACGCCGACTCGACCGGCGTCAAGAAGGTCGTCGGTTCCCACAATCTGAAGTAAGCACGACAAGGAGGATTTCAAAATGGTAGACATCAGCACGGCCGGAACGACCATCGAAATCGACAAGATCGGAACGATCTCGCGTTTCTCCGACCAGGGAGATCCGTGGACGGTCGAACAGATCGAGGTGACGGGGTACGGCATCACGATCAACAACGAGCTTCTCGTCTGGTCGAAGCCGAATGCGTTCGTCGTCTCGGTCAACATTCTCAGCGGAACGCCGGAGTTCAACAAGCTTGTCACGCTTGTGAAGAATTCGCGCGTCAAGGGCAAAGGCTCCAGCGCGTCTTCGCCGGGTTCGGCTGCCAATGTCGGACATCTCAAGATCCATCTGAAGAGCGGATCGACGAGTTCCGACGTGACGTTCAAAAACGGACGCCTCGTGAAGGGACCGGTCGCCGGCTCTTCCTCGTCCGACGGACGCACGACGGCGCAGCCCGCCATGTTCGTCTTCGAGGACATGGCCTGACGAATCGTCTTCTTTGCCATTAAAAGGACACGTTCAATGGAAAAGAAGGATTTCATCAAGAGCGAGGTCGTGGTCATCGACGGACGGAAGTTCGCGACTTCGCTCATTCCATGCGACCCGGCGCACGAGATCTGGGTTGAGATCGCAAATGCGTTCGGGTCGTCGTTTTCGACGCTCTCGTTCGTGCGGACGCCGCCGGAGACGGCCTGGAAGATCCTGTCGTTCACGGCGGCCTACTCGGACGACGAGACGTGGGAGACGCTGGAGAGCGAGGAGAACAGGAACAAGTTCGTCTCGAACGAGGGGACGCTGATCCAGCTCCTGCTCGTCATGTGCAAGAGGAACTTCAGTTTTTTCTTCGACGGAAGCCTCTTCCTATGGCTCGATCTGATGACGGGGAAGGGACTTCCATCTTCAACGTCGACTGGGGACTCCCCTACAAGAACATAGACCCGTTCATTGGCGAGCTGATCCACAATGGGCGGGCCACGCTCCATGAATTGCGGACTATCTACAGCCTTGAAGACGGATATGACATTCTGGAGGCCGACTTCGTGCCGGCCTACAATGCTTTTCTGCGCCGGAAACGCGCCGAGACGAAGGCCGAGATGCGAAGACTGATGATGCGGAGGTAGAAGGATTATGGCAGACGAAGTCAGAACTATCTCAGAGGCCCTCATCGGCGACGCCGAGGAGCAGCAGAAGCGCGGCATCGCGATGGAGAAGCGCGTCGAGATCGCGCTGGAGAGATATGCGCAGACGCTCGAAGCCCGCGCCAACAGGCTGTCTGCCGGCGGAGACGCGGCCGGCGCTGCGGCGGCGTTCTCGGAGTCTGCGAACGCGCGTTCGATGATGGGAGGCGCGTGGAAGAACGATCCGTCCGCGACGGCCAGGTTCACCGATCCGTCCTTTCTGAACGCGTATGCGATGCCGGCCCCGGCGGAACTCCCCGACACGGCGGAGCTACTCAGGAACTACGCCGACATGCTCAACCGGGCGCAGATGGCGTCGTTCGGCACGGGAATCGGAGACGTCCAGAGGTTCAACATCGTCAACGGACACGACGAAGAGGCGAACCGATGGGTCGACGAACAGCAGAGAAAGGGCCGCACGAGGAGCGAGATCGCGGAGCAGCAGGCCGCGCTCAACGACAAGGCGAAGGACAAGGGCGTCCACGGAATTCCGGAAATCAAAAGCATCGTCAAGCTCCTGACCGGGATTTCGCTCGACAACCGCCAAGTTCTCGCACTGATGAAGAAGACCGGTATCACGGGAGACATGGTCAGCACGATTTCGCAGGCGTTCGGTGTATTTGGAAGAATAGCCGGTCTTGGCATGATGGCGGCTGGATCATTCCAAAAGCACCAGCAAGAGCGTGCGTCTGCTCTGGAAAACGGGATGTCTGTTTCGGACGCTGCAAACGTACTTGGCATTGACAAGAAGACGGTTGCCAGAGATGTCTACATGGCTGGTATGTATGGTGTCAAACAAGACACCGCATTGAAAGATGAAGAACAGTCCGCACAGGAGTTTTCCAGATTCAAAAACACGGGAGAGAGCGTTTCAGAAAAGTTCCATCAGCAGGGGCTTTCTTTCGTAGAAGCGTTTACTGGTGACAGCCTCGAAGAGTACAAAAAATGGAAGACGCGTCAAACGATGTTGTCTAAAAGCGCGACTCCTGAACAGCAAGCGCTTTTCAACAAGACGATGTTTGGCGGCGACGCGGCTCTGATGAGATATTATGAAAACAGAGATTCGGACATGGCAGACGCCGCAAAGGTTAAAGCGGCTGACGAAAATTTTGCCAATACCGGATTCCAGGATCGCCAGGCAAGAGCGAACAGGGCCATCGAAAATTTCACACAAAAGAAAAACGAGAAGATTTCAAAGGACAACGGATTCTGGGGGATGCTTACAGGCGGATGGTATCAGCAATTTAAGAACAAGGTCACTCAATGGGAGTTGGAAAACATAAGTCAGGAGGACGACAAGGAGATAAGGGACCTAGCTGAAAAAAGAGGAGTTTCGTATGAAAATGCAGCGGAAGAGTGGATTTCTGGGAAAGGCGAAAAGGGCGGAGGGGGATGGACGAAGGCATTAGACATTGCAAAGCAAGTTGTGGTGTCTCCTTTCGGTCTGGTGAACGATTTAGGAGTCGGACTTTATAATCTTACTGCGGAAGCTGTCAATCCATTCCTTTCAGATGAAAAAAAGATAGGGAAAATGGCGACGTATTACGACTGGTCTTCTGCTGCCGTAGAGAAGGACAACCAGAAGATTTTCGGCTATTTTTCAAAAGGTGAAACTAAGACGCCAGAGAGACGGAAGAACGAATCTGTCGAAAACAATGTTCCGAATGAAGATAATGGAACAACTTCTTCTTCAGATACCGAATACAAAGAGATGGAAATCGACGATGAAAAGGCAGAACAGATAAAAAAGGAAAACGAGGAAGAACGGAAGAGAATAGCTGGAATATTCATAAAGAGCGGCGTTGATCCGAGGAACGTGTTTTCCGGAGAATTGGCGAATAGTTTTGCCGAGGCCTCCGAAGGCGTCGCCTCTTTCGACGCGGCGTCTTCCGCCACGCCGTCCGTCACCGACGTCAATAACGCCTCCTCCGTCGTCAACAACAACTCGACCGACATGGGCGGCGTGACCGTTGAGGTGAAGCAGCAGAACACCTATACCGGCGTCACGTCCGCCGACATGGCGAACATCGAGCGGCGGGCGAGGGACGACTCGTCCAATCTTGCAACCGAAATCGCAAACATGACGGCGGAGCGCGTCGAAGCCGCCGTCGCAGCGGGGTAAAACACCATGGCAGCAGGAACAGCATTCATCGGTCCGAACAACGGCGGCGTCTACGACTGGTTCAAGATCATGGACGCCGAGAACAACGTCCAGATCAAGACCATTCCCTCGCAGCTCGAATCGGGGTCGGACACCATCGACAACAAGTGCATCGTCCCGCAGTCGTGCCGCGTGACGGGGTACGTCCACTTGAACGACACGGCGTCTCTCGCGTCCATAGACTCGAAGATCGAGGGCAAGTCGTACGAAGGCTCGAAGATGTCGGTCACGACGAAGGACGGCGTGTTCAACGACATGATGCCAATCAGCATGCGTGTCCATTCGGACAAGGAGAACTTCGAGTACGTCGAGGTCACGATCCAGTTCCAGGAGCTGATGGACGATTCGGTCGGTCTGACCGGCGACGATTCTAATACGGAAAGGGGATGACGGCATCATGAAGATCCTGAACATGAACGGTTCCGCGAACATCACGTTCAACGTCGTGAACGAAAACGGGGACGGCCTCGTCTTCCGCGTCCATTCGTTTCGCGGCGTCTGGTACGTGTCCATGTTTCTCGAAATGCCGGACGAGGAGGACAGGCTCATCGTCGCCTCGCAGCCCGTGATTCCGAACGTGGCCTTTGCGACGTTCGACATCAGGCGCGACTACGGCGCGTTCGTCTGCACGCCCGTGTCGTCCGGCGACCAGGAATACCCCTGCTACCAGAACCAGGAGAACTACGTGTTCGCCTATCTCGAACCGTCGGAGGCCGTGTAATGTCGAACAGCACATACTGGTCGCGCAGCATGCACCTGAAGATCAACGGCGGCGGAATCAGCGTCGACACGAAGAACATCGACATGAAGTTCACGGTCGTCTACAAGAACCAGGCGGACTTCGCCGAGATCAACGCCAGCGTCACGGGTCTGAAGCGGACGAACGTCGACGCCTTCGCCGAATGCACGAACCAGTTCTACGACGCCATCGTCCAGAAGAAGATACACGTCGAGCTCTCGGCCGGCTACGAGAAGGATTCGTTTCTGATCTTCGACGGCTACGTCACGCAGGCCGGCGTGAGCGGTCCTCCGCAGCGGACGGTCACGTTCAGCGGCATGGAGATCAAGCCGGGCAATCTCGTAGAGTCGAAATTCACGGTCGACAACAAGGCCTCCCTTCAGAACTGCATTTCGGAGATCGACTTCGAGTCGCAGGGATGGAAGTTCCAGAACCTCTCGCACGTCAATCTTTCGGACAAAGTCGGTGCGCAGGAATTTTCGGGGAACTTCAAGAGCAAGGTCAGAAAGCTCCAGTCACTCGCCCAATGGGACCTCTCGTTCGACCGGGACGGAATCGTCCGCGCGTCCGACAGGATCGTCGACATCACGAAATCGTCCGGAATGAAGATCGACAAGGACGGCGGACTGCTCCGCGTCGATTTCGAGCAGCCGAACAAGGCGAACATCACCACGTGGATGCGCCGTCTTGACAACATCGTCGGGAAGTCGGTCGACTTCAGAAGCGAGATCTACCCCGGCGCAACAGGCAAGTACAGGGTGCTCCAGGCGACGTACAAGGGCGACTATCTCGGAAGGGACTGGTATTCGATGATTTCAGGTATGAAAATCCAAAATCCAAAGAACTGATGATACGTTCGGAGTTATGACGACATGAGCAGGAAAGTCCAGAACGACGTGCTGGGGAAGTCCGAAGTCGCGCATGCGATCAAGGACATGATCCAGAGCTACATCATCAACCTCGAGTCGTGCATGCCGGCGACCATCGTCGAGGTCGAATCGGAGGAGTTCGGGCTCGTCAAGTGCCAGCCTCTCGTCATGCTCACCTACGAGGAGGACGGCAAGTACAAGAACGAGAAACGCGGAGAGGTCGCTTGCAAATTCTGGTCGCCGAGTCTCGGATCGGATTCCGTATACATGCCGATCAAGCCGAAGCCCGGAATGACGGGGTGGATCATCGGCGGTGCGCGAGACACGCTGCTGGCCACGATTGGGAACAACGCCAGCAAATGGTCGGACAACCTTGGCCCGAGAAAGGCTCTGACGCGCGGCGTCCATCGCTACCAGTTCGGCTTGTTCATTCCGGATACGTTCATCAACAACCGGCACCTCGAAGTCGAAGGTACGGAACACGGGCTCAAGATCATCAAAGTCCCCGATTCGGCTTCGTCTTCGATTCCAGAAAGTTCGGGAGAGGGGAAAGAAGACGGAATAAACATCGACGGCTACGACGCGTCCGTCCATTCGAGCTGGAATCTCGACGGGGAGACAACCGAAGCGAGTCTTGAAGCGGGAGACGACGGCGGCGGAAGCGACGCGACGCTGACTTTGAAGCACCTTGAAAACGGCGAAACGAAGTCCGTCCGAATCTCGACGGACGCTCTGGAGAAGGACGAAGAGGCGAAGATACAGGAGTGCTACGTCATCACGGAAGCTTCGGGATCGTCTCTGAAGATTTGCAAGGCGAAGGTTCTCGCGTTTATCGACACGGAGGAGTCGAAGACGGTAACGGCAGACAACAACGGTCTGAAGATCGAGTGACAGAGCCTGTTTCGCGTTGTACAGTGTGACGCATTGGCATAGTGTGGAAAGAGGTTTTCACACATGGCTGATAACGGAGCATTCTTCACATACGACCCCTCTGTCGGTGTCGTGATTCCGGATACGATGGAAGTCCGCGAACGCGTCGTCCAGATGTTCAGAAACGCATTTGGCGCGAACTTCGTCACGGACAGCAGCACGCCGGCGGGCGTGCTTGTCGACTCGCTCGCGAAAATGCTTGCGGAGCAGTGCGGCATTGTCGCGCAGTCGGCCAACGGATTCAACATCAACGTCGCGCAGGGACGGTGGCTTGACGCAATCGGAACGCTGCTCGGTCTTCCGCGCCACACGAACACGTACACCTACGTCCGTCTAGGAATTCAGACGTCTTCCGATTCAAGTCCAATGTACGATGTCGGTCAGATAGCCGTGTCGGATGGAGAAGGAAACGTCTACTTCAACGACGAGAAGGTCGCTTTTCTTTCTGCGGACAATCCGATGTCCGTCAAGTTCAGGTCGTCCGAGGCCGGGGAGATCGACTACGCGGTCTCAGGATTCTCCGTTCACGACAATCCATTGCTGTCTGTCAACATGTCGCCACCTTTCGATCCGAAGCTCCTCTCCGTCGGAATGTCGACCGAGACGGACATGCAGTACCGCAACCGGCTTCTGTCGGCCACTGCGCGTTCGCGCGGATATGCGGAGAGCGTGAAAAACGCGATCATGGAGGCCGACGGAGCCGTGAAGAGCGTGGCGATAGGCGTCAACTGCCGTACGGCGTACATCTACCAGGACGGAATAGTCTACCCGCCGAACAGCGTCGCGATCTGCATCGAGGGTTTTAGCAACGAGGACGCAATCGCGCGGGCGATTCGAGCGTCCGTGCCTTTCGGAGTGTCCTACGCGCCAGTTCCAGGAGATGGTCAGCACACGTTCTATCTAGACGAAACGAAGCCGAACGAACCAGGTTATATCGGATACTGGCACGAGGCGAAGACGATGAAGATCTACGTCAAGGGACACTGCACGATGCTGAACTACATCGGAGACGCGAGTACCGCACAGGCTGAAATAAGTAAGCTCCTGAAATCGTATTTCGCGGCTGCGGGCGTTGGAGTCAAAGTCTCCCCATCGAAAATCGGAGTCTACCTCAGAAACGGGATGGCGGGCGTCGACATCTCGGACGTCGCGATTTCAGTTGAGAGTGACGCAGATGGGGACCCCGTATGGGTTTCCGAAGGCTCTGTCCCGATTCCGATCTTCAACTTCCTTGAACCGGAGCTGAAAGATTTCACGTTCTCCCGCGAGGAGGCCTAGCGCATGACGACGTCTCCTTCCAGCAACTTCCACACGCTGTCGCAGATGATCCTGTGGCAGTACGAGCATTCGCCAAACATCGTCCGGTGGATTCGCGAACTGTCTGCGACCGGATATGCGACGTGCGGAATGGTGTTCGACGACATCATCGGCGGCATCATGGAGCTTCTGTCGAACGTCAACTCGATTGGAATGTGGATCGCGCAGACGCTCATCGCGTCGAAGGGGTTCGACTGGAAGGATGGTCGAATCTTCCAAGTCGTCGACCGCGAGGCCGAGTTCCTCCGTGCGTTCTACTACTCGCGCTTCATCGGCGTCGGAAACCTCGACGAGTTCTACCAGACGTTGAGAACCTTCGGGAGAACCGACATCGTCGACAGGAATAATGGCAAAGGCCCTCTGGACATTATCGTTGCAGATCCGGATGGAGCCCTGATCCGAACAGCACCAGAACTCCTTGGATACAGTTTGGGATGGGAAGGAGAACAAACGCCAATAAAATATCTTTCCAAAAAAGGAATGCCCATTCCTCTGAGCGTCTACAGCGACTGGGATCAGACCTCAGAAAACGACAAGCACGGAATGAAGTGCTTCCAGTTCGGGAAGCCTTATAAAAATCCCGACGGATCCAGTGTCTACCAGCACATGCGACTTTGCACGGACGACGAGAAGTCGTTCTACAAGATCAATTCCAGGGTTTCAGATACGACGACAGCGACAAGAGATATCGTTGCGAACGGCACGGTTTTTACAAGAAGGGATGCTCGGAATGCTGAATAACACGTCAACCGCAGATTCGTTCGTTCCGTCGAATCTCAAGTATGTTCCGGCGACATGTGCGAACAATATGAAAAACGTGCCGCCGGTTGAAATCCCCTGTGGCGTGTTCTCGTCCTGGAAGTACGGTTTCGGACGCATTCTGACGGCGCAGAACTGCGGAATTGATGATATTCCAAATCGCGAGGACTTCTTGAAGACGCTGCGCGGAATCGCCTGCAGCCTGTCCGAGTTCGACGTGGATATCGTAAATGGAAAGCTCGTCACGTTCGACCCGGAGTTTTCAAAGGCCATTGGCGGATATCCGAAAGATGCCTGCCTGTGGTACAAGAGAGATGACGGAGCCATGATTCTTCTCCGCTCTGCCATATCTGACAACACATACGACTTCAACAAGGACAGTTCGTTTGTTGGGGAATATTGGATTGCCACGTCGAGCAGAGATGTTTCTGCTGGATTCCCGATTGAAAAAGGGAATGATGTTGTCAGCCCTTTTGGTGTCATAAAATCAAGAAATATCAAAAGAAAAGGACAGTCAACTTCCAGAATTACCGGAACGTACGTTGCGAGATCGGATTCGACACTAGTCTGCAATGCGACAATCGACTGGATATATGACAACAGAACAAGACTTCCTGGATGTGCAAGAAAAGATGGAGATGAGCACAAAGTAGCATGTTTGGGGAAATATAATAATGTCGGCCACCATCTTCCATGGTATGATGCCAGTCACATTTCGTCTGCCACCCCTTATTATAACTATCTAAATTTCGGGGGGAGGTTCATTGGGACGATTCCCTGCATTGGGCATCAGCTGTACGTGGCCGTGTCAGATATAGGAGAAGACACGATTCCGTTGAAAGCGGCCTACATTGGATCCCCGCATGATTCGCTTGACGGAGATTATCTTGAAAACCAAGGAAATCCAGGATCGACTTTCCGTGACACTTATGGATTTCCGTACAACGCCATTTTCAATGGTACTTACACTCCAACCACTCCTAATGTAGAGTTTTCTCCGGACAAGAAAAACGAAGGCTCTGATGGAGTTAGACCGGGAGGAGGGGAGGTGTCGTACTATCCTGTTTTCAACACGGACATGTCGCCACGAACTCTGACACTTCCGATTAGAGCCGGGCAGACCATCTACATTGTAGAGTCGGCAAGGAACGGGTTCTCTGTCTCCGACTTCTCGGTCGACATTAAACTTTATCCGGTCAGAAAATAAATTATTGTGGAGTTGGCAATGACAAGTCTTCCAAAAAGGCTTTGGACGGGATGCGAACCATATCGGTTCACCAATGATGGAAGTTCTGAAGTGCAGGACTTCACACAGGATGATGTGAAGTGGACAAACGTATTCGCGGAAGGAGACAATGGAACTACGCTCACGACGGACCATGTCAACGCATTCTTCGCGAACTGCACGACATGGCTGACAATGCTCGATCTTGGATACTATCCTGGATCTATAGAAACTGGAAAGTCATTTGCGTCCGAATGTGACAACGTCCTTTTCTGGTGGCAGCAGAGAGGCATTGAGGGGACTTCGAAAGGAAAGTCGTTCTGGCCATACAGGGTTTTCGTATCAGATAGGAAGACTGGAGAAGGAGCAACGCCTTCTGTCTCGACGGTAACAGATTTGAAAGCCGCGGCAGTCGCAGAGAAAACACTATGGGGTCTCGACTCTGTACTGCCGTCAGAATCGACGAGCGTTCTAGTACAGCAAGGATTCTTCATGACAGAAGGACCAGGCGATAGCCGGATCTCGCCAGGAAATGGATGGTGTTCTCCAAAGATCTCGATCAGAGCATATGACGGAAGTGAATTGAGCTCTGGAACCCATGCGTCTGAAAATGTCGAAGTTTGGGCCAAAGTTTCTCCAGGTGGAGATGACGAGACGTTTTCACCTTCTGATTCTCCTGAATCGATTGACGAAGGTGCAGGGTACAAGGTACTTCTCTATTCAAAAGGCGTGGAAAGGTGCTTTCAGTTTCCGGTTTCAAAAGGGCAGCGAATCACCGTCTACACAAAATACATAGCCGAAGAAGCGTTTGAATTCGAGACGATTGACATCTCGGTCATTTTCAGAGGAACGGTCATCTAGAAAGGACATGAAGCATGACAGGACTTGGATGGGCATTTGGAAGGTCTGACGTGGATCTTCTCGGGATTACTCCGAAAGATCAGGCTGCTGACATTGACAGGGGCATTCCGATGTACTGGCAGTACGGATGGTCGAAATACTATGATTCGAACGGATCGGACTACAAGGAGCTTCCGTCCATCGAGGACTGGGATCGCTACATCGCATTCGTTTCTAGAAAGCAGTTCTTCATGAAGTGCGGCGGACTTAACACGGCTGACAGAATCTCTCCAGCCGGAACGGAATATTCAGATGAAAAGACAGGATTTGTCTACAACGGATATGCGGACGGATGCGTCCATTCACGGAAGAACTTGGACGGATCCGTCGATTTTGTAATGTCTGTGCGGCGTCAAAAAGGTGAATCCGAGTACGACGAGGGAGTGGTTGTCGTTGTAGACTCTTCAAACAACAGTGTTGTCGCGGACCCTCCGGCGTCCAATGGTGGCGACAACGGACCGAGGAGATTTGGTGCTCAGTTCTTCATGACACCTAAGCAGGGAATCTGTGGACTCCTTACAGAAAACATTCTTGGAACGAGTAATGCCCAGGGAACAGCACAACGTCCGCAAGTCGATTACATATCCATAGACGACGCAATATCAAGAGCTTTCAACGACCATGAGAACCATCGTCTGGATGGTACGCTGACGGATTCAGACGTGGCATACTACTTCGCCGGACAGGCTCCAGACCAGACTCTCGAGCCGGTTGACATGTCGAAAAACGAGTGGATGCACTATACTGACGATGAAGGCAGAAATCGAATCCTCTCAACGATGAAGATCCCTTATTCCAACGAACTCGCCAGTCCTGGCATAGTCGCGCAAACGGTTTCTGAAATTAAACCCGCGTATTGGCATGATGGTTCAAAGCCTGACTTCCAGAAAGATGTATCCGAACTAGGAGAAAAGAAGCTATACAGAATCACGAGTCTGGACAATGGTTCAAAGTACGATATTCCGATTCTGTACTGGACATCATTCTCAAAGACGGGGACGACAGGTAGTTCCCTTGCATCCTTATACGGGACGGAATATATTCAAAAAAGAGGAATAAATAATGACGGCAACAGAATTTATCCGTTGAAGCAGAAAAAAATCGGATGGAAGCTCCCATATGATGCGACATTCAGATTCCAGTACCAGAATTTTTACAACGTTCTAAGATACACAAGGCTTGGAACTGCAAAAATGGCCGAAGATGGCGTCCCTTATGTCGTGAATGGGGATGTCGTCCAGGCGGGATTTAGTGTTTATACAGACGGGACGCAGGTTAAGGCTGGTTCAAATCTGCCTGACACTGAATTAGCATTCGTTCCAAGCAAGTCTGATGACAGATACGGATACTGGCTCACACTTGTGGAAGATGAAAGATTGAGGCCTGCCAACGAGTCGGCCACTTCCTGGACCCCGAAACTAGACCTTGGCAACGCTGTCTCGAGTCCAACCTTGTGGTATGTCAGGAAAATTCGGATTACGAACGACCTGGAAAAAACCGGTGATACCGTCGAATGGGACAAAAACATCGAAGACTTTGATTGGGGCAACTCGTTTTTCAAAGACTCGATAAGGAAGTCGGTCTTGGATACAACAAAATACCCTCCTTTATACGAGTTTGGAGGTAGTACAGAGTATCTTAAAGCTTATGAAAAGTGGAATAATGGCATACAAAGTCCTCTTGACCGGCCAGACCCAAGAACCTACCCTTTGGTCGTAAGTTTTTCGATCTATTTGAGAAGCGGTCGACTGCCTGGAGTGTACTCGCAGAAAGTAGTTTGGGAAGACGAAATTTACGACGAAGAAACAGGACTCACCACTTATCCAAGTCATCGCGAGACAGATCTTTTGATAAGGTGCAGAAGTAAGATGTCTGGTGACTACATGTATTATCTAGTACCTTATCAAGTAGAATCTGTAATAAGAAAGCATTCATGGGAATACCACAGATATTATGTAAAACATGCTGTTTCATGGCAAGGGACCGATGATACCGTTCGGTATGAACATTTTGAGGAGAACAACATACTTAATTATGGTGGATCTTGGGGTGATGAGCCAGTTAGATATGAAGATATAGACTTTGATTCAGCAGAAGTCTTGGGCGAATCTCCAGAATTTGCAAAAGAAACCAGCTCTGTTAGCGGCGTTGAGTGGATTCCAGCTCCAACACTTGCATACGTCAACTGTTCTGTATGGAATTTTTCGGGTGAAGGGATGAGTCCATATCTGCATGCAGAAAAAGGAGATCCGTGGTATAGACTCTTGCGACCTGGTCTCAGTCTGATGGAAGAAGAGCAGGCAACTTTCAAAAACGGAGTAGTCAAGCTGCTTCCTAAATTCCACGACGAACTCTACTTGGCCGTCACGGACGATCCTGTTGCACTAGACACTCCGGGAGCCTGCAATCCAGTCACGCCGGCTCCCGACGTCCAGATCATACCGATTGCGAAGAACGGTCTTCAGCTGACAGACAGGATCTCCGTCCGTCGTGGCAAATGCTTCAACTTCTTCTATGCCGGCAACTGCCACATGGACTTCCAGTTCCAGGCGTTCATCGACCCATTCGTCTCCAATCCAGTTTATTCTCTTGAATTGCACAGAGAGGATGAAGCTGGAATTTTAGATCTTCCAATTCTTCCTCATAGCATATCATTCAACGAAAATGGAGGGCCATGGCGTTTCGAAGCAGACTCCGAGACTTACTGGGATCGCGAAACGGGGCAGAAGATGACAAGACCCCTGTATTATGTCGTGGACATTGAGACCATTCAGAACATTGTGAAGGAGAAGATTAAAGATAGACGAGGGGCACGGCTTGACACAAAAAAATACGTGCCAATCGGATATGCGGACGACACAGATGTTTTCTTAAGCGCCGGATTCAGCAACGTTGTTGATTTGCCTGGAGGGATTCCTTCAGAAGGATTTGTGATCAACAGCAATAACGGAGGTGGCTATGCCTTAGTTCAAATGCCTGTATTTGGTCTTGAAAAAACGACCAAAACAATGTCGATCACGCTCGCATCAGATTTCGAGATCCCAAGATCTGTAGAAGTGGATTATCCAATAGACAAGGTGTATGTCAAAGAGTGGAAAACCTTTGAGTATGCTTATTATGCCAGTGGATGGCATTCGTCCCCTCCCTTTCAATATACGGGCTGGGAGTATGTCAACAACCCAGCCGACGGCGTGATTTCGTGCGAGGTTCCAGAATTCAACGGATACAATTTTGACAGTTCTCCAATATTATAAAAAGGAATCGGAAACACAATGGCATCGTCATCAACGACATTCGCGCTTGCAGACGGCGACCTCGCCGTCGAAAACGGCCGCTTCAAGATCGCATATGGGAAGGACGCCTACCTCGTCCGGATCCACACGGCGATCCACACGCTCCTCGGCGAGTGCATACTCGATCCTGGAGTTGGCATCGACTATTTCGACACGATCTTCGACATCACGAAGCCGAACGGAGTCCGCGCGTTCGAGTCCCGCGTCAAGCGCCTCGTCTCGTCGTTCGACTTCGTGACTGCGATTTCGAAATGCGTCGTCACGATGGTCGACGGAGTCTACCGCGTCGCAAAGCTCGACCTCGTCGTCGAGACGGACAGCGGAGTCCTCGAGGACACGTTCGACATCTCTCAGACCCAGGTCGCCATCGTCGACCCGTCGTCGACGCTTCCGCTGCAGGGCCAGAGACTTCCTATCTCGACGTTCGACAACTCCTTTGCGTCGGCGAAGAAGGTCGCCGAGACGATGGGCGGCACGGACGAATCGGAAGCCCCGGCGACTGGCACGCCAAGCCCGGACTTCAACGGAATGAAAGACCAGTCGTTCTCCGTGTCGGATTTCAACGGATTCGCGCAGACCGTGCAGGACGCGGGGTGGTCCGTCGGCGTCGGAGTGTCGAAGAAAAATCTGGACAACGTCCACGCGGGCCTAAAGAGCGTCATCGAGGCCCTCGGCGGCACGGTTTGACGAATCGGCATTCGTCGGTCTGTTAGACCTAATCTAAAAAAGAGGATTTTCAACATGGCTAACACGCAGGCAACCGGAAGAATCGGGGATCTCGGGCTCAACAACAAGGTCGTTCTCGCGGACCAGCAGGATCTGACGCTGGACGAGAAGTCGCAGGTTCTCGACAACATTCTGACGCAAGACCAGAAAGACGTCTTGAATGGAGGTGGATCTTCGTCCAGTCTCACGCCGGATCAGATAGCGGCAATCGACAGCATCTCGTCGAAGGCTGACGAGTTCACGGAGTGGGAGTTCAGCGGAGAAATTGCTGGATATGATGATTTGAACGTTGTAATCGAAAGCGTCTACGAAGGAGCCGCGTTCGACTACAAGCTCTACAGCGGCGATACCTTCATTGCTGGACTAACCGATTCGTCAGACAGTCTGACAGTGGTAGACTTCACCACGATTGATGCGACGAAGAGAATAACAGCCACACGTAAGCGAGTTCTCTATACGGGTGACGCGGACAAGCTGACGGACGCGCAGAAGGATCTGCTGAACAATCTGGAGGGCGGGAAGATCGTGATCGTCACAGATGGTTATGGACTTACTGTCAAAGACGAGTCGAACGGAGACTCGGGTATTCCGGTCTTGAATATCGGGGACAAAGATGGGACCGTGACATACGGAGCCGTGCTTCGCGTAAACGGAGTGGCGCACGACCCTGCCAGTGCTTCGGAAAGTTCTGTCGTCATCTCTGGAGCTACCACAGACTACGTTGAGGACGTTGGCCATGTCGAAATGCCTCCATCGATCAAGATTGGCGGCAAGGAGGTCGCCACCGTGGATCAACTTCGGGAAAAGGCCGACGAGTTCACGGAGTGGGATTTTGGCGATGTCGGGTCTGAGCGTGGATTTCATGTGAAGGTAGAAAGAACATCGGAGGAAGAATATCCTCCTGCTATGCGGTACAGGTTTACATTGCTTGACTACGATGACGGCGAAGAGCGTACGATTGACACGATTTACGAAGGTTCTGACGATATTGTCAGCATTGAGTTCCAAGACGAAGTCTCGACGTCATTGATCTATGCCACCCGCAAGCGCGTCTTGCGTACAGGCGACGCGTCATTCGCTTCGATACCTTCTGCCACGTCGACGTCGGACGTCGTCTCGTGCTTCAACCAGCTTCTCGCCGCGCTGAAGGGAACGTCGCCATCTACGTAATCCCCTTGACGCGTCGGCAATAGGCGGAAACATCTTCAGGGAATTTCTGCCATGCTCATACTCTACAAAGGCGACGACACCGACTTTGCCGATCTCGGCGAATTCGTCATCAATATCGACACCGAACTCGACCTGACCGGTTTCACCGGCAAGTTCGTCTTCACGGACGTCGAACGCGCGTTCACGGCGGAAGAGATCGAAAGCCGGCAGGTCCGCTTTTCGTATACCTCCGAAGAGACCGACCAGTTCTGCATCGGACGTGGCATCGGCACGTTCCATCTCTACGACCAGCAGGGCCGCCACGCGGCCGTCCGCAAGGTCATGGTCGAGGTCGTTCCGCACTGCCGCCGTGCGGAGGGCTGCGAGTTCACGATCCAGATCGACAACGTCATCGACTATTCAAGACTCGGAAACCTGCCGACGATCAACGGCGTCAAGGTCGTGGGCGATCTGACGTCGGGCGATCTCGGCATTAGCATATCTCCTGAAGAGATCGGCAGCCTTTCGGAACGCCTGACGGCTCTCGAGGGCAAGGAAGAGAACGATCCCGTTTTTACAGAATGGAAGAGCCGGGTTCTGCCGACAATAGAGTCTTCGATAGAAGAGAAGGTCGACAAGGTTGAAGGCTCGTCGCTCATGACGCAGGAAGAGCACGAGAAGCTCGCGGCTCTTTCTGGAGGCGTTCAGTCGAAGATATTGGACGATGACGGGAATTCGATTTCCGCCGACGGCACGATCTCGAAGACGGTCGAGATTCCAGGCCCGTCGTATACCGTGACGTCAATCGGAGGCGTCCAGAAGTCAATCGTGCTTTCGCAGATCGACGATACGTCGATATACGTGAATGAGGGCTACGCTTTCGACAAATGCCTGTCTTCGCCCGAGTTCGTCTCTCCGTTCGGAATCCAGATGTATCTCTGCCACATGCAGACGGCAGGAAGAGGCGTATGGTCTGTCTACGAGGGCTTCACTTACATCGAAGGCGAGAATGAACGGGATTCGTTCGTAAACTCGGTCTCGGACGCGAATTTTACCGGCTCGTACGTATTTATCGACGAAGACTACGGACTCGGCAGAGACGTCTCGATATCAGTCTCCGACCAGTCGACTACGTCGAAGAAACTTGTACGCGCCGAAACTCCGACTGACGGAATGATCCCCGTCTTCTCCGGCACGGACGGAACTGTCGTCCCGAAAGACGCGTCCGACCTCGTCTCGATAACGACGTATTCCGGCGGAGACGGAATCGAAGTCTCGGACGATGGCGAGATTTCAGCCGACTCGACCATCGCAAGGACGGACGATCTCGAAAAGAAGCAGGACGCAATCGTCGCCGGCGACGGAATATCGTATGACGAGAAAACTGTCTACCTGTTCAACCGTGGCAGCACGTCTCTTCAGTTCTATGCGTTCGACATCGAAAAAATTCAAGGCGTCGCATATCCGCTTTATTCGGACGAAGACGGAACTGAGAAGTCCAGCCGCTACAGGGTTGGATGGAACGGAACTGAATTCGTCATTCTCGCTCCGGGACAATCGGACGACTACGTCGATCCGGACGATGGATCCTGGTGGGAGCTGTATGGATCAGGATATTTCGGAGACATAGAACAGATGTCCGTCCGTGGAAGGGTGTCGGTCGATTCGAGCGTCGCAAGAACTTCTGCGCTCGACGGCAAGGTCGACAAGATCCAGAACCCGGTCGAAGGCAACGTGCCCGTCATAGACGCGAACGGCGGAATTTCCGATGGAGGATTCAGGCCCGCAGACAAGCAGAATGCGCTGACCGCCGGTTCAAACGTGACGATCACGAAGTGGCATAGGTTCAAAGTCGTTCTGAGCTTTTGTCACACGCTTGCTATTCCTACCGATTCAACTGGCGTCGACGCATATGGAGAAGATTACGAACCTTTGTCGGACGGAACAAAAATCGTTCGCATAGTCAAGGACGATGACGGATCGTACAAGCTGTGGACGTCCTCCAGCGAAGGAATCAAAGATCAGCCCGTGGAATATCTCGGCTCGTTCAGCGCGAAGATCAGCGCCGAACCTCCGGAACGATTCTTCCGACTCAAATACGAAATCCAGGGAGGAACGGCCCGTCTCGTCGGCGCGGACGGATCCGCGAAGACGTTCGCCGAGGTGTCGGCTCTCGCGACTTCCGGCCTCCTCGTCGTAGACTACGTCTACCAGGACGACGACGGCAGCCGCACGGTCTCCTACAAGACGTCCTCGGTCGGCGCGGACATGGTCACGTTCGACCTTCTCGGCGAATACTCCGGCTCGATCTTCCACCGCCGCATCGCGATGACGTACGACGGCGTCGTCACGCTTGGAGCCCGCACGTCCCTTCAGCCGGAGCTTTCGCAGGACGACAAAGACGTGCTCTCGGGAGGCCCCTACGCGCCTCTGTCTCACGCCGCGAGGCACAAGAAAGGTGGCGCAGACCCTCTGACGGCCGCAGACGTCGGCGCGTATTCGACCGAAGAGGTCGACGACAAGATCAACCAGTTCTCGGCATGCTATCTGACCTGGAAGGACGACGACGGCCATTACGTCCCGTTCCTCACGCACGGAAGCGGAGCCAACCCGACGAAGGGCTCTCTTGCATGGGCGAAAGCCAACCACTCAGCCGCGAATCCGCAGTTCTGGTATGGAACCGTTGGCCGGACGCCGACGAAGAACGACTACTGCGTCGTACAGTCCGACGAGGAGCATGGCGACAAGACGACGCGTTACATGTTCGTCGGAGAATGGACGGACAACGGATACTTCCGCTACCAGTACACAATCAACGAGACGGCGCTCACGCCGGAGCAGTGGGCTGTTCTCGAATCTGGCGCGACGAAAGACAAGATCGACTCCATCGACCTGAAGCAGCCGCTTCTCTCTGATGAACAGCTTGCGAACATCGCCGCCGTACCGGACAAGCGTGACAAGTCCGACCTCTTCACCGAATGGTCGTTCCAGGGCGACGACCTCGAGTCTCCGTCCGTGTCGGTCGAACGAAAGGAGACCGAAACTCCCGGTTCCTACACGTGGATCTACACGCTCTACGACGGATCGGCGAAAGTCGCCGAACACGATGGTGGCGCGGAAGGGGACGGACTTATCCACGTCCAGTTCACGTACGGCACGTCCGGAAGCGTGGACGCGACGCGAAAGAAAATCGCGACGACGGATCAGATTCCGGATAAAGAAGACATTGCGACGCTCCTTTCCGATACGTTCGCCGGGAAGAACGATCCGCCGAAGAGCCACGCGTCGTCCCATGCGGAAGGCGGGGCAGACGCTATCACTCCGCAGAGCATAGGGGCGGCAACTGCGGGACAGCTTGCCGGAAAAGTCTCGTTCGACGCCACGGCCGACAACCCTTTGGACACGGCTGAAAAGATCGTGGAGGCCGCGTCCTATGGCATCACGGAGGTTGGAGACGGGGTGTTCCGCCTGTCAGGGCATTACATCGACGGCGAATCAACGCAGTATTGAGGATCTATATGGACACGCTTGCTACAGTTAAAAACCAGACTCTCCAGGACATCGCCGACGCGATCCGCGCGAAGGGCGGCACGACGGAGACGATGAAGCCCGGCGAGATGGCGGCGGCAATCGAGGCGCTACCGAGAGGTGGAGACATAGAAGAAGAGTTCTCTGCATTTCTGCTGAACAAGCCAGTCGTTATTGATTTTGCAAAAGCTCTTGGATATGATTCGGCCACTCCTGCGGTGAATGCTCCAAACAACATGTTCACGAGATGCACTAACGTGACGGGGGTTTACGCACCTATGCTAAATTCGTCCCCTAACCAATTCTATGGGTGTTCATCCATTAAAAAGATCACAATGAGGGATTTCGCCAATAATAATACTCAGCTTGGTGGTTGTACGTCTTTAGAGGAATTTACTACTACCAACTTATACTCCAATACTGTAATCACTAGAACTGTAGGACTTGGAATCATACCGAAAACATGTGTAATCCACTGCATTGACAAAGACATCAAATATGTCGACGACGCGTGGACAATCGTTGAGAGGAGCTAATACATGGAACTGGATGTATACTCGAAGAGCAAGGTAGACGAGAAGTTCTCCGCAATTTCGGAATCCGTATCCTTAGACAACCGCTTCCTCGTCAACGACACGACTGCGGCGATCCAGACGCGCGAAAGCGAGGGTGCAGAGTGGGTCGACCAGATCCGAGTGGACAAGAGCTACGATGCGTTGACTGGCTCGACGATGGTCAAGCTCGACAAGTCCGTTCAGACCGTGACCGTGGCTGGCGGTTCGCTGACGGTAGAGCTTCCAGACGCGGTCGAAGGTACTGTGCGAGACCTCTGCCTCTATGTCAACAACACGACCAGCGCGTCCGAGGTGACGATTACCTTCCCAACTGGCATCACCGTCTACAAGTCCAAGGGCGGAGACAATCCAAAGATGAACGCGCAGGCTGGCGGAATCACGGCTTACTACTTCACCGAGATGCCGGGCGAAGGGTGGCGCGTGATGCGCGACGAGCTGGAGGTGGTCGCATGAGGAGCTTCCTTCTAGGCGCGAAAGTAAACGTATGGACGAATCCTTACGTCACCAATGGTCTCATAGCCATGTGGGACGGCGAGTGGAACGCGGGAGGCGGAGTCCACGACGCAACATCGACTACGATTGTTGACGTGTCTGGCAACGGACGAGACGCAACACTTGCAAGTGGATGGTCTGTAGGAGACAAGTCGTTCATCGTAAGCAGCAGGTATTCCGTCGGAATCGCTCGGAAGGAAGGTGAGTTTGACGAGCTAGTCTCGGCTGGTGGGTATACGATTGAGTGCGTATTCAAGCCTAATGGCACTGGGAATTACTGCTACATAGGCAATGAGTGCGGATTGACAGTCTGGAGTTCAACTCTTTTTAGGCATCATGCTTCAAACCTTTACAATGGCGCAGGCGTGACCGCAGGAATCGCATTCAATACGCGACAGGACATCATTGGAAATAATTGGCACTTCGCAATGTCCGTGTCTCTTGGAGGGCCAACGAAGACATTTATCAATGGAACGCTTGGTAGCAATAGGCAGGATGTTGGAGGGCTTGTCGGCGACCAGTATCCCCAATTTGTCGGTCTGACAATGAACGGAGCGTGGAGAAATACTAATGCAGGACTTGTAGACGGCGGAGAATTCTACTGTGTCCGCTACTACAAGGGCGCGTTGACTGATACGCAGATCTCCGCCAACTACGCCATCGACGCGAGGAGGTTCGGGCTATGAGCTTTGCGTTCAACATTCCTTTCAAGGTGGAGAAGCACATTCCTATGGTGAAAACGCCGTGGATCAAGTTCGATGGAGCGTCGGCGATCATGCTAGGTTTGATTTCTCCAGACATCGAAGTGGAGATGATCGCCAAGTACAATCGTACAGGAATTTTGTTTGGTTCTTACACAAACTCAACTTACTACACGCTTGGCCCGTATGGAAGCAGTTACCTTGCGTCAACTGTGTGGGGCAGCGGAAGACGAGCAACTGTCAGTTCAAGTTATGCTGATGGAAACAAGAGAAGTTATGTCGTAAACGGCAACGCCGGTCTTTCTGTCGACGAAATGGATTTTGTTCCGTTTTCTGGAAGTGCGTCGAATAAATCTTCAATATACTTCTCCATTGGTGCGAGAGCCAGATCGTCAACAACTGTCGACAACGACAACCGCATCGTCTACGCGCCCGACACTCTTGGCGCGTCGCTTCAAGCCCCGAAGATTTGGCAGTATCATGCCGCCAACTACTGGGAGCTGGACAAGACCATGCCGACCGCGCCCGAAGGCAAGTACGCCAAGCCGGTCGTCATTGACGGGTACAAGATCGGAGACCTCGTCACGGTGCAGGAAGAGCATATTCCCGCCGTCAACGAGGAAACTGGCGAACCGCTCGACCCGGACGACGAGTACAAATCCATCGTCAAGGTCGTGCGCCAGCGGTACGAGTTCGTCGACATTCCCGAGGAGGCAAAGCCTCCGCGCGTGTTCAGCAAGCTCTACCTCCGAATCGCACTCCGCAAGCGCGGACTCGAGGCGGCGTTCGACACGCTTCTCGACGAGAGCGGACTCCGCAGGATGTGGGAGGACGCGAACGAATTGAGCGAGGCGTTCCCAGACTTCGGCGACTATCTCGGCGAGGCGCAGAAGGCGATGAATCTCACCGACGAGGAAGTCGATGAAATCCTCGGAGAGGCGGTGGCGAGATGATCGGGCTGAAGTGTGCGATGTTTTGGAAAAGAAAAGGAATCATCCCATCATACTGCGTACCTGTGGATTACATTGAATCAACTGGCAAGCAGTTTATCAAGACGGGGTTTATTCTCGATACTGATTTCAACTTGCATATCGATCTTGAATTCGTGTCTCAAAGTCCGGAGCAGGATTTTGTCGGCAGTGTCGGATCTATTAACGTCAACAACGCCTTCGTTCTCGGTAATTACAATAATTTTGTATTCCTGTACTGCCGACGAATTGAAAGAATTGATTCCAGTGTGTACACAGGAATCAACAGAGTCAAAATCGACATTGGGTTGTACGATAACCAGACAAGGAAGTTTCTGAAGATCAATGGGCAGACCATTGGCGACAACACAGGAAGCGTGTTAGTGGACAAAAATCTCCACATCTTCTGCTCTGGATCTTTGGGTTCGAGCTATTACAACGCTTCGAAAATAAAGTTGTTTGAATTGTCAGTTGAAAAAGCGAATGGAGAAAAACTGAATCTTATTCCTGTTCGAAACAAGATTGATGGATTAGGCTATCTGTGCGACATTTTAACAGGGAACCTATACGGTACTGGAGGAACCGACCCATTCATTATTGGTCCAGACAAGAGCACGCTTCTGTCTTGAACAACAAATCGAAATCCCATGAAACTCCTCGCCTCCATCGTCAACCGCATCTCCTGCCGCGCCTGCATGCGACTCGGCCTGTGCAGGTATTGCAAGCTCGTCTGCACGCTCTAAGTATCAACGAACGCCATGACAAACGAAGACGCAAAGCAATTCTACGACCGCCTCCGCGCAACAAAACATGGTGATGTCCGATGACTGAATTCGCCGTAATGCTGTCCGTCGTCGCCATCGTCGTTCTCGTGTCCGCGATGTTCTCCGTACTCTCGTCGGCTCTAGACCTTCTGTCCGAATATGACGCGGGCGATGAACAGGCCAAGGAGAAAGAATCTCCGTGACAGTCCGTTCTTCTGACCATGTCACGTTCGCAGAACGAAAGTTCTGCATTTGACGGCTCGGCATATTCCAGCAAGCCGAAAGGAGACAGCATGGCATTTCAGAAGGAGCAGGTCATGGATTCGATCCGGACTTTCATCGAGAACCCGTTCTGGGCGGAGAAGTACAACAACGCGCCATACGGCGCGAAGAAGCGCCTCGCGCTCTCGTTCTTCTTCTCCCAGCACAAGGACGACCCGGACTTCCAGATCGACGACTACCGCAATCTCCGCGAGTACATCGAGTCCTCCCTCTCCGCCGAAGACCTCGACTACCTCGTCGAGAACGACTCCAACGAGGCCGCCCGCAAGCACTTCTCCGAACTGAGGCAGAACCTCCAGTCCCAGCCGCAGCCTCCGTCTCCGCAGATCATGGGACAGCCCGTTCCGCAGCAGCCTCCACAGGTCTAGCGTCCCGGCACAAAAAAAGGAGAATGCACCCATGAACGCCATTCGCTCTCTCGCGTCCCTCTCCGCATGCCTCGTCTTCCTCGCCTCCGGATGCGGTTCGACCGGCTCGACCTTCCGCTTCGAGCAGAGGAAGAACATCGGAATGACCTCCGTCCAGGTCGGCGGATACGACATTCCCGTCCTCTCCATCTCCGAAGGCCCGTCCGCAACCGCCTTCCAGTCGCGCGACGCGTTCTGCTTCACCGCGTTCGAAGGCGTCGCCACCACGACGAACCGGACCTCCGCGCTCGGCATCTACCTCGGAGAGGAGAGCAAGGCGCTCCGCTTCAACGGCGTCTTCGTCACATGCCCGACGAACGCCACGGACTTCTCCTTCGTGACGAACCTGCCAAATGCCTCTGTCGAGAAGTAGACCTCTGGTTTAAGCAGCATTCGGGTCTCCATTCGGCTCGCGTTCCGGACTTTAGAACCAAAGTCAAAATCAGCCTTTGCCGTCCAAGCACGGTACGGTATAATTCTTTGCATACATACCAGGCATTGCGTCTGGCATGACGAAATTGACAGACTGAACAAAACGGAAACGTAATGACTGTTGAGCACGAAATTGACGAACGCAACGGCGGGAAGAATATTGTCGACTTGTTTGCCGGCCGCGGAGGCATGAGTCTTGGATTCGAGCTTTCGGGCTTAAAACCAATACTTGCCATTGAAAAGGATGAATGGGCCTCTGAAACATACGCCACTATCTTAATGGTGATAATTTTGTTCTAGATTTTAACTCGTTGAGCGGAGTATAAGGAGAAGAATGGGACACACGATTTTTCGGCGTGAGTTTGTTTCGGGCGCGGCGGCATTAGCGGTTATGCCGAATGTAATTGCCGATATAGACGGCGATGGACGTGCCGTACTGGATGGCGAGGCAAGGAAAAAGAAAACTTTAGGACAATTCTTCACCAAAGGTTCTTGCTGGCTTCAACCGCAGGTTGCAGATTTCATACGGAATTCTAAATGTCATATTGCTTACGATCCGTTTTCGGGAAGAGGCAGCCTCTTCGCTTCAGTCACAAATGCGGTTTCGAGCATCATGGACACTACAGGATTGGACATAGATCCTTCACAAGGGTGGCCGGTTAATGATTCCCTGATTAAGATTCCTCACAAATCCGGCGCAATTATTATTACGAATCCACCGTACATTTCAAAATACTCCGCGTCACGAAAGCGTCTTGCGGACGGGTTAAAGAAATACTTTGATTTGACGGAATACGACGATGTCTATCTCATTGCGCTTGAAAGGATGCTTGAAGCGCAAAAGAATGTTGTCGCCATCATTCCTGAGACTTTTATAAATTCGCCATTCAAGAAGAAGAATCTTCTAAACTCCATTACCATATTAGAAGAGAATCCGTTTACCGACACCGAGACTCCTGTTGTTGTAGTTTGCTTTGATTCGTGTCGCAAACCGTTTAGCAAGATTCGGATATTCAAAGGATCGGAATATACATGCACGTTACAGGATGTCGAGGATTGCAGACTTGTTCCAGAAAATTCTGTACGCATGAAATTTAATGATCTTGATGGATGGCTCGGAGTTCGGTGTGTAGATTCCACTAATCCAAGTGATATGCTGCGATTTGATTTCAAGGAAAACATCGACTATAACTGGGAGAAAGGAATTAAAGTTTCTTCAAGACTATTGACGCTAGTTTCAGTAGATGTCCCTCATAATAAACGGCAAGCATTTGTTGATACATGCAATGCTATCTTAAATGATGTTCGTGAGCGTTCTCATGATGTTATGCTGAGTCCGTTTAAGGGGAATATGAAGAATGGCGTTCGACGCCGTAGATTAGATTTTCAAACATGCCGCGCAATAATCGAGCAAGCGTACGAGAGAATCATCGCAGGAAAGAAATCCAATATGGTTCAACAAACACTGTAAAACAATACTCCTCCAACGACCCGCTGAAACGTCAGCCGGTCTAACTACTGAATGGTCTCTTGCGCCGTCCAAGCACGGTACGGTATAATGTCGCCATATATGTCCGTTTTCTGTAAAAACGGGCATACCAAATAGACTAAATACGCAAAATACGCGAAAAGGGGACTTCAGATGAAGGACGAAAACTCCAGTTCGGCGGAAAACGCTCCAGCGCATCCCGCCGAAGACGCGTCTGAAAAGACGGCAGACCAGAACGGACGCAAGACGCCCCAGAAGAAGGGCTCGCGCGGACCCTCCGCAGGCAGATACCAGAACGGACGCGCCTGCTTCTCCGCATGGTACGACGGGGAGTTTCTCGTCCGCCTCCGCAGATATGCGCTCAAGCTCGGCTTCCCCGGCGTCGCCGAACTCGTCAAGTCCGACTACTCGATGCGCGTCGCCGACATCGTCCTCACACCGGAAGACCTCGCCGAAATCGAAGCCGTCCGCCAGTCCGTCAGAAAGCCGGTACCTCCTCCGTCCGAAAAGGACGGGTCGGAAGAAGGGGACTGACTCCGCATGGCGGAAAAGAGGGACACGAGACGCGTACAGGTCCTCGGACCGCGCGTCTGCGAAATCTGCGGACGGACCTACACGCCCACGTCTCCGCGCTCCAAGACCTGTTCGCCGGCCTGTTCCGCAGAACTGAACCGGCGCAACTGCCTCGACCGAGCACGCGACATCGCGTTCCTCCGACCCTACAAGATCCCGTCCGAACCGCAGCCCTCCGCCCCCGCCGAACCAGTCTCCGACCCGTCTCCGACGCAGACCACGTCCCCCACGGACCGAACCGCGAACCCCGAGCCGTCCTCGGACGCCGAACGCGCCTCCCAGACCGCCGACGTCGAGTTCGCGATGTCCCTCCCCGCGTCCGACCGCTACCCCCACTCCGTCCGATGGTCGGCGTTCCAGCGACGCCTCGCCGTCTCAATCGAACGCCGACGCCTCTCCGACGGCAGCTTCTTCGCCCCGTACTCGTTCGGCTCGAACGACTCCCCGTCCAACTCCCCGGACCGCCGTACGCTCCCCTCGATCCGCTTCTCCGACGAACAGCCCGAAGAGTAGACCTCTCCGCCCCCCCGTCTCCGTCTCCGTCCTTGCCTTTCACCTCAAACTTCCCACCCTCCATGCGCTTCACCCTCGAATCACTCCCTCCCTCCCTCCGCAGACAGGCCGAAAAACAGCTCTTCGGCGCGTCATCGGCCCCCTCCGACCCTCCGCAACCCCCGAAAACGACGCCGCCCTCCGACTCCGCCCCTCCCACAGACGCGAAAAAACGCCCGTTCCCGCGTTCGGACGCCAAAACCCGTTCAACCACGCGCAAAAAACGCTCCGACGCGCCAGACGGCGGAAAACCAGCCGATTCCGCCACGTCTGCCGTCCAGTGTCCGCTTCCGGACGGTGAAATGACCTCCCATTCCCCGAAGTCCGTCGAAAAACCCCCGTTCGAAGACCACCGCGGCGTCCCGAACAAGACCGAGGCGAGGTACAACAGGGAGATCCTCGGCGGAAAGGGCAGATACGAGCCGATCACCCTCCGGATGCCGGGCGGAAACTACACCCCCGACTGGATGACCATCGACGACGGCGTCGTCACGTTCCACGAGGTCAAGGGCGCGTTCCGGTTCGGCTCGCAGTCCCGCGCGATCTTCGGCTTCAAGTCCGCCGCCGCCGCCTTCCCGTTCTGGAACTTCGTATGGGCGACCCTGAAAAAGGGCGGCGTCTGGGACGTCAAACGGTACGATCCGCACGAAGAACCTAAACAGTAAATCCCTCCTCCCTCTCCAACCACAACAACGAAGAAAGAGCCAAAAATGGAATGCTACAGATGCCCACTCAAGCCGGTCATCGACGCCTTCGTCGCCTCCGACTCCCTCAAGGCCTTCTCCTCGAAACGACGCTCCCGCGACGGATCCTCCTCCCCGCACCCGTTCGCGCATCTCGTCCAGCCCATCGCCGACGCCCTCTCAGCCGTCTGCCTCAAATGCTCCGCAACCTCCGACGACGACAACCTCTCCCACCACGGACAGACCTTCGTCTCCATCGACTCCACCATCGAATCCCCCTCCGGCAGACGAACCGGCTCGTCAGCCTCCGAATTCATCCTCTCCCAGCGCTCCCCGGACGCCGCCGCCCCCGCCTACGGACGTTTCGACGACTCCTTCGACCGCCCGCCCCCCTCCGACGCCTCCTCCGAAGACGAAACCTCCAGAACCACCGGCCTCCCCGCCTCCGTCGAAGACGCCCTCAAACGCCAGTTCGCCAACTTCCGCTCCCTCTCCGTCCTCGACCTCTGCCTCCTCTCCCACATGCTCTCCGGCGGATCCCTCGCCTCCTTCGCCTCCATGTCGTGGCTCCCACGCCTCCCATACGACCCAACCACCCTCCAGCCGATCCCCATCACCCGTCAGGCCGCCCACGCCCGATTCCGCTCCATCTGCCGCCGAATCCCAGTCCTCGCCGTCCTCGCCTCCTCCTCGGCCCCGTGCGACCCCGCCTCCTTCGACCCCTCCGTCCAGCCCCCTCCGACCCAACGGCAGACCCGACGCTCCGCCCCGCCCGCATACGACTCCCGACGCCTCGGACGAGCCTCCTCCGTCCGCTCCTCCTCCGCCGCCCTCGATGGTATCCGGGCCAAGTCCGCCTCCGTCCGCAAAAACCACCCACGCCCGACCACGCCTCCGCAGCCCTCCCTCTTCGACCTCCTCCCACAGACACCTCAACCGACGGACCCCACCTCCGCCCCCGACCCAGGGCACACCTCCCCATGACGCCCTCCAACCCCCCGAACCCCCTCCGCAGACGAAGCCCGTGGACGACCTCCGCGTCGGACCACGCCCTGAGTCTGTCGCGCTCCCCAACCGCTGACATGCGTTCAATGAGGTGCTTTCAACAGAAAGACCGAATGAACCATGGAAGTCGCGGACCAACAGAAGACACTATGTACCGCCCACGCGCGAGACTCAATGTACCGTCCCGGATTCTCTCTGTCAAGTTTTTTTCAAAAAAAGTCTCTCACCCACATCTTCCACCCACTCTCCCAAAATGCGTCCCGCCCCTTTATCTATTGGGCTTCGTGGCATTTCCGCACCCCTCTGAAAAATCTTCAAAAAAATTTTCAGACCCCCTTGACAAACCGTTAAAACTATGCTCGAAAACGCCTCTTTCCAGACTCGGAAACGCAGAAATCCCGTATGGAAAACTGCATCTGCCGACGGACGGACTTAAGGTCTCGCGGAAGGGGTCGGACGAATGGGCGGAAGGGGACGGAAAAAGGGTCTGGAGGTGTCGGATCGTATATGCGCGTGCCATCGACATTCCGCGCGTGCGCGTGCGCAAACCGCCGTGTGACGGGTCGGCAACCACTTTGAACGGAACGGACAACCATCAACCGAAAGGACATTCGCAATGGCCGGAAGCAGGCAGATGAAATGCGAGTACGGGAAGATCTCGCTCTTGAAGAACAATCCAAACGTGATGTCGGACGCGGCCCGCATGAGGCTTGACGACTCGATCCGCAACCGCCCCTACATGCTGTCCGCGCGAGGGGTCGTCCTCTGGAGGGTCCCTGCGGAGCTTCCGAAGAAGCCCGACGGGAAGCCGTCCCTCTTCGAGAAGCAGGAGGGGAAGCTGATCGCCATCGGAGGAAACCAGCGCATCAAGGCGCTTCTCGACCAGGGGTACGAATCCATCCCGTCGAAATGGGTGACTCTGGCGAAGAAGGACGACGGGTCGTGGTGGACGCCGGAAGAGGCCGAGGACTTCGTGGTGATCGACAACTCGCCCGAGGGGATGTCCGGCGAGAACGACTACGACATGCTGATGCGCCACTATTCGGAGACAATCCTCGCCGCCGCCGGAATCGATCTTGCGAACCTTCCCCTTGAAAACCAGCTCGCGTTCGCCGAGAACGGAGGAGGGGGAGGAATGGACGACGGCGGGAACGACGGATCGGACGATTCCAGGAGCGTCGAGGAAGAGGTCGAGACGAGCCCCCACGGCGAGAGAGACCCCGAACTGGAGGAGTGGATCGCGAAGCGCGAGAGGGTGCGGAAGGACCTTCCCGAAATGATGGAGACGGGATTCTACCTGTGCCTGGTGTTCGAGACCCATTCGCAGAAGATGGAGTTCATCGAGAAGGCGGGGCTGTCCGACGCGGTGTCGTACGAGATGTTCGCCGACGGCATCCGATTCGCGAAGGACGGGCTTGGCATCGAGATCGAGCGGAGCGGTCTCCACTTCCCGAAGATGAGACGCGACCAGAACCTCGCCGAGCTCGCCCTGGAGAACGACCAGGAGCCGGCGAAGGCGACCGTTTCGGACGTAAGGAAGCAGACCGAAGCCGACCTCGCCGAACAGAACGCATGCCTGAAGTGGCTCGAAAAGGCGGAGAAGCGCGGAGACGTCCCGAAGCCGATAGCCGACAGGCTGTCGGTCTACTGGGACTGGCTGGAGGGCGAGAAGGAGCGGAGCGAGGCCATGCTGGAGGCGTGCGACGCGGCCGAGAAGGAGGGTGTCGAGACGGAATCGGATCTCGGACGCATGGACGAGGCGAAGAAGAAGGCGGAAGCCGTCTCGTCCGACGGTTCCGGGGCGGATCCGGCTGTCGAAGCCGCGTTCCTCGGAGCCTTGAAGGAGCGGGCGGCCGTCGAAAACGGGTCGTCCGACGTGTACGACGCGGATGAAGACGAAGACGGCGAGGAAGGGGGCGATGAATGAGCGACGCGGACAACGACGCGAAGGTTTCGCAGCCGGCCGGCGTCCGGACGAGGATGTTCGGCGTGGATTCCGTACGGATCAGCGAGGAGGTGCAGGTGGACGCGAACGGGAAGAAGGCGAGCGACTATCTCACCCACGAGCAGATCGGGGATGTCGGCGAGGGGCAGACGGCGAACATCGAGGCTGTCAGGGAGGACAGGGAGGAGCGTGGGGCGGCGTCTCCGAAGCATCCCGCCGCGACGCCACTCAACGCCCTCGGACAGCCGTTCGCCACGTTCCGGCACACGAGCGAGTTCACGGAGGAGGAGGACGCGCTGATCATGAACGGGCTTCTGGCGCATCTGCCGGTCTACCTGATCGCGGCGAAGGTGCACTGCTCGAGGGGCATCCTGTCGAAGCACATCAAGGAGTCCAAGCTGCTCCAGAGCGTGTGGGAGGACCGCGAGGAGTCGATGCTAGACCACGTGGAGTTCCAGGCGAAGAGGCTCATCGACAGCGGAAACCCGGCGATGATCATGTACTGGCTCGACCACAAGGGCAAGTCGAGAGGCTGGGGCGAACAGGACACGACCGAGGTCGGAGAGGACGAGAGCCGCATCGTGATCGGCGAGATCCCGGAGGACGAGGTGGAGAGGGCCGAGAGGGAGATCGCCGAGAACGGACGGCAGATCGGGGTCGGAATAGACGCGGACGGCGACACGATCATAGGGACGGTCGGAACGGGAGGGGAGAGCCCGAAGAAGGTGCGGAGCGCATCCGACCTGCCGAAGCCGATGGAGTTCGCGCTGGAGCAGGAGAGGCTGCAGAAGGAGCAGGACGAGGCGGATCTCGAGGCGTACGGGAGGACGGCCGACGGACGGACGGAATCCGACGTGGACGACGTGGAAGGGTACGACGACGCGGTGGACGTGGAGTCCGAGGTCGTGGAACGCGCCCCGTGGGACGACG
>JAKSMR010000002.1 GCA_024400495.1 Bacteroidales bacterium | reverse complement strand
AGCAAGACGCTCAAGCTAATGTTACTCATTTTTCTAATTTTTAGAGGTTACCTAATGTTGTTAGTTGTCGAAGTAAGAACACATGTGTGCTTCACCCAATATAGTCTCTCATGCCAAAACGTTTCTTTGGCGGATTCGCCATGTCTTGTGGCAGGGATTTCACGACATCGGGCTCGAAGTGCTTGTTCAGCAAATCGGCGATGGCCTTGATCACACCAAACCGGTTGGCGGCGAAATAGACCACCCGGCTCTCGATTCTCAATGCAAACACATTGGGGCATGAGAGATGGTATGCGATATTGTTGGGAACGATGCGGTAGTACTTGTTGCAGTCGGTCTTGTGGCCAAACTGCTCTTCGATTGTGGCAGTGAAGTCCTTCACAAACCCATCAAACTTGTCGACGTCCTGAATGGTCTTCTTCGGGTGGCTGTAGCCTTCGTCGCCCTTTTCGGGGCTATACACAAGATGGATCTGATGCAGGCGGCTCTTGGGACCAATGCAGAAACACATGGGCACCACCCATGCGCCCTCGCGAGCCGACAACGCATTGATGTCGGCCAGGTAGAGTTTGAGATTCTCCTCGGCCTCAGGGTCGGAGATGTTATAGTAGCTCACGGGGTCGTCTGGCGACAGTTCCACGTCCTTCGACACGAAATTGAAGCCGCCAAGCTTTGCCACATGGTAAGCTACCCAAGTTGTGATAGGCTCGTCGTGGCCCGAGGTGCTCACGATGGTCACCTTGGAGCCGCGGTCGATGCAGCAGCCATAAGGACGATTCCTGTAGGTGTTGACTACCACAACCCTGTCCATTGGACTGTCGGCAGCATTGACAGCCTTGGCTAGGTTGTAGAGATGCAAGTCGTCGGAGTTGGCCACGGCCTCCACCACAGCATCGCTCGGAATGAACTGTTTGGTCATGATGGTGTCGATGGGCTTATAGGCTGGCACCCACGAGAGCCCCGTATGCTGCTGGTCTTTTTCCCAACGGAAGGCATGCTCGATGCGCTCGATATTCTCGCGCACCTCCTCCTCGTGCTTTTCTTCGTCCATCACGTCGGTGAATGCCGAGCCCACCAGACCGGCAGGCACTGCCACGATAGCGATACCCATGATGCCCACCAGGCAGGCTATGATCTTGCCGCAGAGGGTCATGGGAGGCATGTCGGCAAATCCCCCGGGGTCGCCGATGTACTGGGCAAAGGCCCACACCACCGAACTCCAGCCGTTTTCATACACCTCGGGCTGCACCTCGTGCTCCACAAAGAAGAGCACGAAGCTCATCATCACCGTCACCACCACCAGAAAGTTAAGCGACACCAGCAGCTCGCTCTTCTTGCTGTTGATGGCTTTGGAAAGCAGCTGGAACGAGTGCATGTAGCGGAACACGCGGAGCAGTCGCACCACACGGAGGGTCTTGAGCAACGTGAAGGGCACACGGACAAAATAGCTCAGATAGAAGGGATAGGTGGCCAGGATGTCGATGAGGCCATAAAAACTGCAGCAATAGCGCAGACGGCCTTTAAACCCTTTGTACTTGGGGTCGAGCATGTCGGCATTCCAGATGCGGAGTGTCACCTCGATGGTGAAGAACACTTGGGTGAAGAGGTCTATCCAGTTCAGCAGTCGGCCGTAGCGGTCAGAGACCACGTCGAAGGTGCTGAGAAAGATCTCGATGGTGCTCAGCATGATGAGGCTGATGATGAGCCAGTCCACCACGTTGTGCCACTGCTTGGTGTGGAGGTTGTCGTCAAAGACGCAGTTGAGTTCCTCTTTGAATCGTTTTGTGGAGTCTTTCATTTTCTAATGTTGTTAGTTGATGAGCCAAGCCACGCCGCCACTGATCATGAGGTAGTTGCCCGTGTTCTGCAGGTTGAGGTTGGCGGCCAGGTCGAGCTGCAGGTTGCGGGTCACCACCCAGTTCAGGCCAAGGTCCATGGCATAGGTGTTGCCCAGCGAATGGAAGTAGTTGTAGCTCTCCACAAAGCAGCCAAGGCTTTCGGTGATGGAGAACCCTAGGCACACGGCGGCGAAGGTCGAGGGCTCAGCCAGCGTGCCGTCCCATTCGGCGCCCACATTATAGCCCACGTTGAACCACGAGGTCACCTGGTTTTGGAACAGCACATAGAGCTGTGGGGCCAGGTGGCTGGGAGTGAAGGCCGACGAGCCGATGCGGGGGCACTGTAGGTTGGCCAGCAGCGAGATGGCGGGGATCCATCCCCGATTCTCCACAAGGCTTATCTTAGTACCCACATTCAGTGCCGACAAGCCTGTCGTAGAGCCTTCATGCAGCAAATCCATACCCACTCGGATCTCTGCCCAATCAACGAGTCCGTAGCGGAGCAATGTGTTGTTGAGGGTGTTGGTGGCGGCGCCGCCCTCCGACTCATAACCCACGCCTGTCTCCCACTGGATCTTGCCTTGGGGCATCACATCGGTGCCGGTGGACATGCCCGGACGGTCGGCCGAGATCACAGGCTCGCCGGTCTGAGCCAAGGCTGCAGTCGACAACAGGGTCATCAGGGAAATGAGTAATAATTTCTTCATCGATATAGTGTTGTTTCTTAGTTATCGGCAACCCGGTCAAAGGTTGCCGACAATGATTAACGCAAAAGCGTTCATTCTATTGTGCGCTGGCACACCCTCACCAGGTTATTTCAGCATCTCTTCCATTTTCTTTTTGGTGGCGTTCTTGCCGATCTCCTTGATGCGGCCCAGGGGCATGCCGTCGAGCACCAGCACCCAATCGTCGATGGTGGCCACCTCCACATGGATGCCGTAGAGGTTCTTGAGGAAGAACTCGAAGTACTCCACAGTATCTTCAGGCTTGCACGTCATGTCGCCGCCAGTGCAGCCTTCGGCGCGAAGTTCGCTGAGGGTGGCATTGTCGTCGGCAGTCTTGCGACCGTCGTAGACGCGCAGCGTAGCGTTGTAGATGCACTTGAAATTGCGCTTGAGCTGGCTCACCTTCATGCGGCCGTCAATCTTCAGAGCCATAGCCTCCTTCATGTTGATGATATCTATCATCGAACGACCAAAGAACTGGGTGTTCCACTCAGGGTCATACTCATAGTTGAAAGCTTCTGCGATAGCGCGCAGTTCAGGCATAGCCTTCTCGCACATCTCGCCATTTTTCTTTACCACCACCTGATCGGTGTCAAGGATTTCAATAGTCCATTCGCCATGGTTGGCGCTTTCCTTTACTTCTGCCATAGATTTATATTTTGATTCTTTGAGAGATAACAAACACAACGATTATTCTCCCAATTGTACGATTAATATTCAAATACTAGTCTAACATCTGTTGAAGTACAAGTGAATCAAGACCCAATTCAGAACCTATCTTCATCAGATATACCTTTTCTACAGGGCTGACCGATCCATCCACCTTCGCCAATGAAGCCAATCCCGAGAGCAACGACAGAGACAATACATCATCACTTTTAAATAGGGACAAATCAACTTTCGTGCTTTGCGGGCACTCAATTTCACTATACATCTTTTCTAATGTAGGATTCGACAAACTAGAGGAATCTGCAATATGTCTAATAAGAGCTGCCTCGTCAGCCCCGTAGTTGCCATCTAATAAAGCCATATTTATCAACAATCTAATTCTTGCCATCTCAATCACCTCATTTTTTTCAGAATCTATTGCCTGCTTCAAGAATAATGTTTTTGCTGCTTGCGATATCCCGAACGTAGAGAATGCATCCACTGCTCCGCCAACAGCACCACCCAACAGAGGTATTGCCTTACCAAGATTCACCAACCCGGTTGTGCCGAATTTCGTAAACAATCGGAAGCCAACAGCCTGATTGATCTTTATCAATATCTCTCCAGGAAGTTTCTTCAATGCTGCCGTAGTAAACTTTACTGCAAACTGGCTTGCCGTTTTAGATAGTACATTCCCAGCCTCAGCGCCTAACAAGCATAAATACATGCCCGTCTTGGTGTCTTCATCTTTGAAATCCACACCTCCCAGGGCGGCTATGCCGCCAATCATACGGAGTTGGATAGCTATCACTCCTGCTATATTGGCCGGAAGAGTTACCACCATCGACGGCAAGCCACCCAGACTGGTAACAAATCCAGCAGTCGCCGCACTTGCCGTTTGCCATCTCACCAGCATATCTGCCGCCTTGGTAACATTATTATCAGCCTTTTTTAGGTACTTGGCAGCCATCTCATCTGCACTACCAAAACCCGGAACATTTCCAGTAACCTTGTCAAAAGCCCAATCTAGAACATTCATCATGGCCCCCTGGTCTTTTTCCGAAACCTCTTTATCCTTAGGTGCTATCGTACTCACGACAGTGTCTTTTGCATTAACGACCTTGTCTTTTACGATTTTCAAATCCACATTCGAGACTTGATCTTTTAATTTGTCAAATAGTGCCATATACTCTTATAGTTTATATTATTGATTCGTTTTCCTTTAGAAACACTTGTCCCCTTCTAATATAAAGTCTATTAATTCTTGAACCGGAGCAGCACGCAACCACAAAAAAAAGCAACTAGAAATGCTAAAAAGTTGTATTTTTGCATCAGTTCCAGTTCAATAATTCAAATGACTCTCGGAACGATTCGTTCCATTAGCGCACCGCATCGGAGCAAGCCTGTGCGGAGCGGTTTCATCTATTGGACCTTGCTGCCAACCAAATTTGCTTTGGCGGCAGGCCTGGTTGCCCGGCCGGTCCACTTGAGCACTTTCACCACCACGGGCATGCCGGGCACCACCTTGGCCAGTTGCTCCGCCATCGTGAGCACCTCGTCAGTTTGACTCCTTTCAGCACGCCCTGCAGCTGTTCCATAGAGGTGACTCCTTTCAGCTGCGACAGCAACGCTATCAGCGGGTCGGCATGGAGGCCCATCTTCTTTTGCGCCACGTCGATGCCCATGATCATGGCATCGTAGTCCAAAGCCTTCAGCATGTTGCCCACCACGCCTATCGACAATGGCTTTTCGTCGGCATCATCCTTCTTCTGCCGCACGCTCTCCACGGTTGCCGAAAGGGTATCCGTAGCCTCCTTGATTGCTGTGAGTTTCTTGATTAGGGCCATAATTCGTCTTTTTCTATCTGCTCACCTCCACCAGTTTCCAGAACACCTTGACCATAGCGTAGGTGTCAAGTTTACAGTATTCCAACAGAGCTTTGCGGGTGCGGGCCTGGTCGGCGGGGGTCATGTATTGGATCTTGGGGTAGATATTCATGGCCTCGGAGCCGTTGTGCACATCGCCCTCCAAGTTGTGGTAGTCCAGCGAGGGGTCGTCGGGGAACAGGGCCGGAAGCACACTCTTGATGCTAAACGAGCCTCCCATGGCGGGCCGGTAATAAAAACCCTTCTGGAACGGCACTAGGAAGTCGATGATATGCTCCTTGATGTCGAGCAGGTGATCGGCCAAATCGGGGAAGTCGGCAGCCAGTTCCTTGAGGCGGGTGCACTCAAAGGCCTTGTTGTAGGCCGTGGTGCAGGCTCCCAGGGGGATATCCTTCACCAGCTGCTCGGCCAAAGCGCGGCGAGGGTCCTTGCCACTGATGCCAAGGAACTCCTTGTGATTGAGTTCGCCCCCCTCGTGCTCGATGTAGTGGAGCGAGTACTGGAAGGGTATCTGCTGATAGGGACGCGATCCCTCATATTCGGGAACCACCATCTGCTGGGTCTCGAAGTCGAGGAAATAGAGCGGATAGTGCAGTGTGGAGAGGAAGTCACGCACGGCAGCCTTGTCCACACGGTCCTTCCCATTCAGGGTGCACTCCACCTGCATCTGCTGGATGTCGGTGAGCTTGATATTGCGGGTCTTTGCAAAGGTGTCTATGCCTTGATAGTAGTTCTCGGCAGCACTGGCAAAACGGATTCGGTAGAGGTCGAACACCGAGGGCTGCGGCACATTGCGCATGCAGTAGTCCATGAATGCACATTCGTAGGGGTTCTTGCAGTGGCGGCCCAGAAGGATGTCGGGTTCCTGATCCTTGGCCAAGGTGCGCTTTGCCTCAGCAATGTTGGCCGCAACGAGGGGCAGATGTTCTTCAACCAGTTGGCGCATGTCCGTCACACAGAAGAGCTGCTGGATGTCCAATTCCATGCCACGTACATAGTCCTTGTTGAGGCGCAAGAGAAAGGTGCCACTGACTCGGATGCCGCATTGGGTGAGCACATATCGCTGGTAGGCGATGTCCTGCACATAGGGTTCGAGTTCGGCGGGCGAGCCCTCGTCATCAACAGAGGCGGTGCTGCTCTTCACCTCGTAGATCGCATAGCCGTCGGCGGTGCGGTGCAGGATATCCACAGCGCAGTAGTTGCCCTCCCACGAGAAGGCCGCCTCGGCAATATTCTCCGCGCCGGCCTTGATCAGAGCCTGGGTGCGGTTGAGCATGGCGGCATAGTCTGGTCGGCCGTCGGGGGTGGTGATGGTGGCCTCCTCGTAGGGTCCAAGAAAACCTTTAGCCAAGATGCCCACCTGAGTGCCGGCCTCGAAGCGGGCCTGCGTCATCTCGTCAACGGTGGCGAGATTGGGATGATAGGCGTTGAGCCAGAGCTGCTTGGCGCACTGACAGAAGGAGGTATATTTCGATTTGGATAGTGTCTTGGAGCTCATAGAAGTTGTAATGGTATTCCACGTTTTGGTGGTAAATTGCGGTATTTTTCAAATACCTTCCAATGTGCTAATAGAGCATTCAAATATGCCTCTGAACCAAGATTAGCAAACAGATTCGAGTCTGTCAAGAGATGCGCAAGAATGAGTTTATTGAAATCAAATTCCGACTTTTTTCCTTCCTTTGCAGGATAATATCTTTCGAATTCTGCTTTTACTCGTTGCTTGTAGTTCTCATCTTCTTTTCGCGTTTTACCATCATCGCCAAACGGAGCATCCAAACCTAAATTCCCTATAAACTTCGCATAGTCTTCACACCCAAGCAGCAACGAAAGGTTGCCATCACTAAACTTTCCCATACGCCATAGATAAGCATCTAGAATATCAAATTGTTGATACCCATGTTTACATCCATTTGGCTGGAATAGTTTCTCATCCTTGAATAATGCCTCGCGAAGTTGCGATAGACACATCACATACTGCTCAATGGTAGGAGTCTCCAGCTGTGGCATGCTATAGTAATCCTTCTCTCCCAACATTTTGCGAACCAGGGGATAGGCTTCTTTTGCCAAACGATCATAGATAGGGAATCCGATAGGATATCGTGTGGGGTCTTGAAGCAATTCATAGTAGGCATACTTGCTCAAAAGCGACATCTGCTTGCTTCCTTCTGCCAAGTTCTTTTGGCAGCCGTACGGCTCGCTGAACAAACCTTCTGTGTCTTTGCCACCCTTGGCTATACTATAAAAATAGTTCCGAATGGCTTCCTGAGTGCCAGAACCTATTGTTAGAATCCTGTCGGCCATTTCTTCGAACGAGAAATAGCTGTAGGCAGCGTTGGTCGAATAAAGAGAGTCTATCACCGTCAGCCGTAAAATCAGCTGACCCTTGTTGAGTGGTTGGGAGAATAAAGATGAAATGAGTGCACGCTGGTTGTTATAACCAGCGTCACCCACTACAATTTCTTCATCATCCAATTCGCATAGTGCGATGACCTCCATCATCAATTGGATCAGACTTCGTACCTCTGTTGACTTATCTGCTGCCATGCTATTCTACATCTTGAACTAGACGGACACAAGATTTCAAATACGGACTCGTGGAACTATAAACAACCCCGTCATATATACAGTAGTTATTCCAAATCCAGATACGTAACATGGGGGTCCACACCCATTCTTTCCTTGCGTCATCGAACCGGAAGTGTCCATTGGGAAGAAATATTGCTCCAGATTCTTCCATCTTTGTCCAAGTTTCAATGTCGTAGGTGTTATCAGCGTAGTTTGCAGTGGCATCGAAAGGCACACGTGCCCTATGCTCGTAGAAATCATCTGGAAGCAGAACAACCCCCTTGACGTTATTAACAGTTGCCTTCGCTTTTAGCTTATCTGCATTAGGACGACGTTCTAACAGATATTTAGCCTCATCTTCTTTCAAGCTTCTCCATAGTCCCGCTTTGTTGCCACCGTTAATGATAGGGTTGTAAACACCCCAATCATGGTTTTCTTGGGGAATATTAGGATAATCGTTACTTTTTGTGCTATTCTCAGTGGGTTCGCAACCCAGATAGCCTGAAGTTCCAAATCCGAAGCAGTCTATCCATCCGTCGTAAAACTTGTGTACAGGGAAAATATCTTTCTTTTCGATTCTGTCGTATTGATGTTCGGCAAAGCGGAACTCATACTTCTTTGGATGGAATTGCAAGCTTCCCATCGAGAATCGGACTTGTTTCTCCTTCGCCACGGAAAACAATCCACTCAGGGCTCCTTCGCATTTGGGTTTGGGTGCCGGCTGAGCGGATGCTGCAGCTGCTTTTTTTGCCGTCTCGGCTTCGGCTTTTGCCTTCGCAGCCTCGGCTTGCAATTTTGCCAGTTCTGCTTTAGCGGCTTCTGCTTCGGCTCTCTGCTTTGCCAGTTCTGCTTTTGCTTTCTCGGCAGCCTCTTTTGCGGCGGCCATGGCTGCCGCCTCTGCCTTCAGCTTCTCCTGCTCGGCTTTGGCTTTCTTTGCGGCTTCTGCCTCGGCCTCGGCTTTCAGCCTTGCCTCCTCAGCCTTTCTCTTCTCTAATTCGGCTTCGGCCCTTGCTTTGTCAGCCTCTCGCTGTTGCTTTTCTTGTTCTTGTTGTGCAGCGCCATCAGATTCTTGACTACCCTCACCGGCAGCACTTCTCTGGTAGGCAATCATGTCTTCCATGTCGGCCTTGGAGGCATTCTTCTTCACTTTCCCCGTTGACTCAAGCGTGAGACCATCGAGGCAGGCTACCCATTCGTCGCAGGTATACACCTTTACCTTGAGTCCAAACTCATCCATCATACGTTCGATGAATGAAGCTACCGTCAGACTGCTGCGACATTCGAAAGTCCCTTCAGTAGTGAGTCCTAGTTCCGATAACGGATCACTTTCATCTGCTACACTTCTGCCCTTATACAATTTAACTTGGGAACCAAAGTTCTCGTTGAATTCTTTTCTCAGTTCTTCAACGGTTGTTGAGTTGCTTAAATGTAATGTTGCCATATTCAAATATTGTTTTATTTTTCACTTGCAAGCCAGCGTTGCATGGAGCACCGGTAAGGAGTATTTCAATTTTGATAGCGAATAGGCGTCCATAACGCAGTACTGTTTTCGTTTTGCTTTTGCGACATGGGGCAGTTCTCACCGCCCCATGCCTAGAAAATAATCTCTTTACGGTTTATTTGCCGGCAGCTGCGATGGTGCCGTCGTTGTCGGCGAGCTCGGTGTCTTTTGCGTTGGCTACCTGTACGCCGATGCCGAAAGCTGCAGCGAACTCTTTCTCGAAGTTGCCTACGCGTTTGTTGGCACCTACGGTAACGTCGCCACCCTTGGCGTCTTCGCTGCGGAGCGAAGCGAGGGTTGCATTGTCGTCTGCCATTGCGCCCTTGCAGGTAACGCTCTTGTAGACGCGGAGGGTTGCACCAAATTCTTTCTTGAAGTTCTCTTTCAGAGTCTTGACCTTCATGCGGCCGTCAATCTTAAGATCTGCCATAAATGTAATAATTGTTTATGTTAATAATATGGATGAATTAATTCTTTTCTCTCTTGAGTGATACTTTTGCGCTCTCTACCTGGCGCTGTAGGTACTCGATGCGGCGGTCATGGCTGGCTGCCTTGTCGATCTTGGCCTTGCGGTAGTAGGCCTTGTTGCTGGCCGAGGAGGCGTTCCTGATATAGCGAGCATAGTTCTCATTGTCGCGCTTCTTGGCTTCGCGCTCGCGAGTGATGTCGGCACGGAGGTCGATGATCTTCTTGCGGTAGTATTCCTTACTCATGATTTTTTCTTTTTAGGATTATTCGTCGAATGCGATTTCGAGCTCGGGCTCGGTCTTCACCATGTCGGCCAGCATCAGCACTGCCATAGAGTCCTCGATGCCAAGCACCTCGGCGATGAACAGCAGGTTGTCCACCTCGGAGAAGGAGAGTTTGTTGTCGGTGATGATGATCTGCATGGCAGCCTGGTAGAGCATGCCAATCTCCATGTCGTCAACGCCGTCGGAAGCCACGCGGAGAAACTCGTTAACCTCGTCGTCCTTCATGGCATCCACCTTGCGGATGTTCTCCTCGATGGCTGCATTGAATGCATCTGCGTCGAGTTCGAGTGCGTCGGCAATCTCCTCAACGGCAATCTTCTCGGCCTCGTCGTAAACGCCGTCGGCCCAAATGGCTGCAGCGATGAACGCTGCTATGGTGTCAATACTTGTCTTCATTAGCTAAAGAGTCTTTTGATGCGGTTTTTCAAACTGTTCTTTTCCTTGCGGGCCTTGGCCATGCGGGCGCAAATCTCCTTGCCTTCCTTGGTGCGCTTGTCCACGGTGCCGTCGGCTTTCTTTTTTGCTGTTGTTGCCATGAATGATAGGGGTTTTTTTTAAGCGTTATTTACTCTTGAGTTTACGAGCCTTGGCTGCTGCACGGCGAGCCTTGGCCATGCGTTCGCAAATGGCCTTGCCTTCCTTGGTACGCTTGTCGACGGTGCCGTCGGCGGTCTTCTTTACTGCCATAATTATATGTTTTTGTTGATTAGTACTCGCCACGGGCGGCTTGGCCGATGGTGATGTTGTTGGGCACGCACTCTTTGCCGTCTTTGGTCTTGATCTGGACCGTCACACCGAAGTTGGAGTCGAACAGCTTCTCGGCATCGCCCACCTTGGTGCTGCCTTTGATCTTGAGGCCGTCGGCCTTGGTGTTCACCTCTTTGGTGGTCTTCTGGTTCAACTGGTTGAGGGTGAGCTCGGGGTCGGCCAGCTGCACGCCCTTGTAGAAGGCCAGCTGCAGGTTGAATGCCTTGAGGAAGTCGGCGGAGATGGTCTTGAGTTTCTTCTGTGGGGCCACGGTGAACTCGGCCTTGTTGAATGTGTCTTTGATGTTGTTGAGAAGTCCCATAGTGTTTTTCTTTTTATATTTATGCTATATTTTGTTGCATGTGTTTGATTGTGTGTGCCGTAATAAGCTCCGTATGTCTATATGTTTTGAGCGTGTTAGCGACTTTGGTCGATGTTGTAAATCGTTTTGCAAAATTACCAATAAATCTGGTTCGCGTTTAGTCCTTTTTTGGTTCTTTTTTTTGTGACTTGGGCTCGGGAAAGTCGTTTTTGACAGGATATAACAAGAAAGTGGAGCCGTCCATCCGAACCGATATTTCTAGATGAAGGGTCTGGACTCCCTGAATAAACAAAATAAAGGTCAGCGAATTGCTCCACCAAACTATATGTGGATGCAAAATGCACATATACAATGCAATGGAGAGTTACATTCCTCCTTCATTCCTGTTTATTCAATAGAGAATTGTCCAGATTCTCATCTACGGAATAAGGCACAAATGCGTCTTTCTTGGCCGTTCCCATTCTGTCGGAAACGACTTTGCAAAGTCGCAAATATTTTGGTGATTGAGAAAAAAAACTTCAAGAAGCAGGTCGGGGGGGGCATTGGCGGCTTTTGGGGTATGGGAGCCGCAGACGACAGCTGGACTCCGTGGGGTGGGGGCGTAGAGTCCCCCTTGGTTGTCGCCTCCGAAGGGGGAGTGTCTGGCCAGCCTCGTATCAGGCGGGTAGCAAACGGCTATCAAATCCGACTCAATTCCCACTTAATTCCGACTCAATTCCGACTCAATTCCGGCTTTTGTGGGAATTGAGTCGGATTTGAGTGGGGAATGGGTGGGATTTGATCCGATATTGTTGCGGGGTTGCGGAGACGCTAGGGGAGAGGATGGCGTTCGGTAGTGGGGCTGGATTACGGAGTGAAATCAGGCCCGATTGCCGAATGAAATAAAAAATAGTTGTCAGTCAAAAAAAATAGTTGTATCTTTGCAACCGAAATAATGAACAAGGGTCGTGCCGGTTGTAAGTCTAAAAGACTAAGGGAAAGAAAAAAATGAACAATATAGAAGAAATGGATACAGAGGAGACCTCGGGCCGCTTGGCCCAACACACCACTTTCGCTTCCCCGCAGAGTGACGCTTTCAGCGGTTTTGAGGAGATATATTCGTCGGGCTGCAACAGGCTGGTTCGTGCGCAACGCTATGGGAAGTATTTTGCATTGAAGGCGTTGACGGCACCTTATAAGGACGATCCCTACTATCAGCAGCTTCTGCGCAAGGAGTTTGACCTGTCGTTGGCGTTGGATCATCCGCATGTCATACGTGTCTATTCCCTTGAGGTGGTAGAGCCGTATGGTCTTTGCCTGGTGATGGCTTATGTCGATGGGCGAACATTGGATGCCTATCTCGCAGAAAAGCCCTCGAAGGCTAGCCGTCGCAGGGTGGTGAGGCAGATGCTCGACGCGTTGGCTTATTGCCATAAGCAACAGATTGTGCATCGCGACCTGAAGCCGTCGAATGTGTTGGTGACCAAGAATGGCGATAATGTGAGGATTATCGACTTCGGCCTTTCCGACTCGGACTATTATGCCATATTGAAGGAGCCGGCCTTCTCGCGCCGTTATGCTTCGCCCGAGCAGCTGCGGATGGCGCCGTTGGATTGTCGCACGGATATCTATAGCTTCGGTTTGCTGCTGCGCGAGATATTCCCCAGGGGGTATGGCCGTATTGTGCGCAAATGCTGCCGACCCAATCGGGAACGGCGTTATGCGAACGCCGGCGAGGTTGCCAAGCGGTTCGGGAAACCGTGGCGTGCTGTTGCCTTGGTGGCGGCTTTTGTTTTGCTGCTCCTGGCCGCGATGTGGGGCGTGCATGCTTATCGCCACGTGGATATCCGCCCCTTCGAGGTAGAGACTCCGGAGGGGAACTGCCTGCGATGTTCTGTGGTAGATGGCAAGGCTCATATCATTGGAGGCTCAGACGTGAAGGGCCATCTGGTGATTCCCTCAACAATCAGGCATGGCTTGCGCACTTATGCGGTAACGGAGATTGATTCGGTGGCGTTCGAGATGGCGCTGGGTATCACTCGGCTCACTCTTCCCGAGGGCCTCCGGAGGATCGGGACGTCGGCATTCTTCGAGTGCTCGAACCTTACAGACACATTGGTCCTGCCCGAGAGTCTCGAGGTTGTCTGCAAGGCTGCTTTCTCGGGGACGGCTCTCACGCATGTGGTACTGCGTTCGCGTCATCTGATGCGCGGCAACCAGGAGACCATGAGTCTTTTCTTGTCTTGTGCAAACCTGCAGCGGCTGGTGATGGATACCACGGTGGAGGATATCGATGAGGGCATTTTCGACCAGAGCTATATACAGGAGGTCGTGCTTCCGGAAAACATGGAGGAATTGCCGCCATCCTCGCTGGCGGGCATCGTTGGCGTGAAGAGCTACAGGTTCCCATCTGGTCTCAAGAGGATCAGGACAAGTGCGTTTTGGGCCTCTGTCGTCCCGCGGATCGTGTTGCCCGACTCGGTGGTCTATGTCGAAGGATATGTGTTCCGTACAGCGCTCAGCAGGTATATAGAGTTCGGCTCCCAAATACAGCATATAGGTGCTGCCGCGTTGGCGAATCTCAACAATCTGGATACTCTGGTGATAAGGTCGGCGACGCCTCCTCGGATCACGCCTTCCACTTTTGAAGGCACCAATACGGAGCGTTGTGTGCTGATGGTGCCGTCAGAATCGGTAGAACGTTACAAGAGGGATTCGGTCTTCTCCCGGTTCGTGGTTAAACCATTATAGGTAACCTCTAAAAATTAGAAAAATGAGTGACATTAGCATGAGCGTCTTGCTGCTTCTTTTTGGCGCTTCCAAGCGCAACCGCTTGGCACATAGCACCGCTATGCACCTGCGCGCTTCCTCTCAGAATCACTCAAAAATAAGCAGCAATCCATCTCAATCTAATTATTAGAGGTCACCTATAGAACCCTCTGCGGGATTTATAAAAACTAATTCTTGGAGAATGCCCCAAGAATAAAGGACCAAAAAAAGGACTGGCTCGGTTTTCGGAAATAATAGTAATTTTGCAAAATCAAACAACCCGACAGTTGTAGGAAGATTCTAAAGGTAACCTCTAATAATTAGATTGAGATGATTTTTGAATTTATGTCGAGTGGATTTCAAATAAAGGCGAAGAAGCATAGCCGTAGCTATGGTTCGACGTTTCAAGAGAGCGAGAGCAGAGAAAACTTGTTTTTCTTTGCCGAGCCGAGGAAACGTCTTGCAAAGCAAAAGACTTTATGAAGATGAAGAAGAGCCGGTGGCTCTTCGATAGGCCAACGGCCGGAGAACAAACCTGCCGACAGAAAACAAAAAGCGCTTAAGTCTAATGGATTAAAAAAACTAATTTTTAGAGGTTACCTAAAAAAAATACCACGTATGAAAGACCCTGATCAGAACATAGCCTTATTGCGAGCCCTAGTGGAGGAGTCGTCGAACTGCAAGGCCGTCACGTCGAACGATTTTATCTATATGGCAGGAGCCATCCAGGGCCGTATCAACAAGCATCTGGGGGTGTCGACACTCAAGCGCATCTGGGGCTATATAGAGGGCTATAAGAGCGTTCGCGAGAGCACCCTCGACATCCTGGCCCAGTTTGTGGGCTATCCCGATTACGAAACGTTTGTGAGCGACTATTGCGATAGCGAGGCTGTACGTTCGTCGCATAGGGTGGTGACACAGGCTTGCGTCTCGTCGGATATCCCCCAGGGGACGCTAGTGGAGATAACGTGGAATCCCAACCGCCGTTTGGTATTGCTCCATAAAGGAAAAGGCCGCTATCAGGTGAAGTCGTCGATGCATAGCAAAGTGGCCGTGGACGACAGTTTCGAAGCCCAGAGTTTTATCATAGGCCAGCCATTGGTGTTGAGCAATTACATCCATAACGACGAAGAGCCTTGCTGCTTTATTGTAGGAAATAAAGGCGGCCTCACCACCATAAAGATGGTAGAGTCGGGTGACGATTAGGATGTGTGGCTTTCGGGCGGCGGGGGATTGAAGCACCAGGCCGTTAGGTCCGGTATGCTCTCTTCGTGCAAAGGGGCCTCCCCGGCCGGTTGTTGACGGCGGCAGGTCTCAGGATTCTCCAAAGGTGTCGCTTCCCCCCAAAAAGGCTGTGTCCGGACGCAGGGGAAAGCGTTTGCCTCGTAGGCGGCCAGCTGGTGGAGATCCCCGTCGTAGGATCCGCCCCGGCGGAAGTGCTCATCCACCCCAATCCGGCGCACGGAAGAGTGCATGTCCTCTCGTCCTCACAGATGAAACTCATCGAAATCTACGACCTCTTCGGCCGTTGCCTGGGCTCCGCCTCCGTCTCCGGCAGCCAGGTGGTGATGGATGTGCTAAGCCTCACCCACGCCACCTATCTCCTCCGTATCCATACCGACAGAGGGCTGGTGACAAAGAAACTGATGGTGTATTAGGCCGAGGGTGAAAGAAAAAAAAGACCCGATTTTGGGATTTTGAGCGAGGAAAAACGGAAAAAGGAATGGGTTTTGAATAGTGTTTAAGGATTTTTAACACTCGTAAAGTGCACTATATATCACGTTTTTGATGAAAAATGGGGGAAAAGAGGAAAAAAAGTTTGGCTGATTGAAAAAATGGTTGTATCTTTGCACCCGTTTTCGAGAGGACGATAATTGAGTTTGAATTCCGAAAACGAAACAAAATCCAAGAACAAAAAAATATACAATAGAATGTACTTAACTAAAGAAAAGAAAGCAGAAATTGCTGCACAGTACGGCAAAAACGCACAGGATACCGGTTCCGCTGAGGCTCAGGTGGCTCTCTTCACCTACAGAATCCAGCACCTCACCGAACTTATGAAAAAGAACAAGAAAGACCAGGTTACCGAACGCGCCCTCGTTGGTCTCGTAGGTAAACGTCGTCGTATGCTGGACTACATGAAGGATACCGACATCGAAAGATATCGTGCTATCATCAAAAAACTCAATCTCAGAAAATAGTTTTTCATATTTATTTGGTTATGGTTGAGACCTCCGGAGTTCTCTGGGGGTCTTTTTTTTCTTAATTGGTAGTTTCTAAAAAAGGTTCCGTATATATAGTTCCTCGCGCACGAGGGGCAAAGAAGCCGCAGGAACGATAAGGCGCGAATCCTCAATTATCAACCATCAGACAAAGAGAACGGCCAAAACCAAAACACCTTAAGGAACGGTTCCCTAAGGTTTTGTAGGACGAAACAAAGAAAAAAGTAAAACACAATGAACATCATCACCAAGAAAATCGATATGGGCAATGGCTCTATCGTAACCATCGAAACTGGCAAACTTGCCAAACAGGCCGACGGCTCTGCCGTTGTTCGTATGAACGACACCATGCTCCTCGCTACCGTATGCGCTAAGAAGGAAGCTGGCGAGAACGTTGACTTCATGCCCCTCACCGTCGACTACCAGGAGAAATATGCTGCTATGGGCCGTTTCCCCGGCGGTTTCTTCAAACGCGAGGCTAAGCCCTCCGAGCACGAGATCCTCATCGCTCGTCTCGTAGACCGTGCCCTCCGTCCCCTCTTCCCCGACAATTTCCATGCTGAAGTGCAGGTTCAGATCACCCTTATCTCCGGTGACAAGAACACTATGCCCGACCAGCTCGCCGCTCTCGCTGCCGCCAGCGCCCTTGCTGTAAGCGACATCCCCTTCAACGGCCCCGTATCCGAGGTTCGCGTAAGCTACCTCAACGGCGAATATGTCATCAATACTCCTCTCCCCGAGGTTGAAAAGGCCGACCTCGACCTCATCGTTGCCGCTACCGAAGAGAACATTATGATGGTGGAAGGCGAGATGAAGGAAGTCAGCGAAGAGGTTATGCTCAACGCCCTCAAGGCTGCTCACGACGCTATCAAGCTCCAGTGCCGCGCAATAGCAGAACTTACCATTGAGGCAGGCAAGACCGAGAAACGCGAATACTGCCACGAGATCAACGACGAAGAACTGCGTCAGAAGATCAACGACACCTGCTACCAGAAGTGCTACGACTTCGCTAAGCAGGGCATCGCTAACAAGCATATGCGCGAAGAAGGCTTCGAGGCTATCAAGAAAGAGTTCATCGAGGCTAACTATACCGAGGAAACCCTCACCGACGATATCCAGTTCATGATCGACCGCTACTATCACGATACCGAGAAAGAGGCTATGCGTGATATGGTCCTCAACGAGCGCACCCGTCTCGACGGCCGTCAGCTCGACGAGATCCGTCCTATCTGGATCGAGACCGACTACCTCCCCTCTGCCCACGGCTCGGCTATCTTCACCCGTGGTGAGACCCAGTCTCTCTCTACCTGCACCCTCGGCACCAAGCTCGACGAGCAGGTGATCGATGGCGCCGTTATCGAAGGCACCCGTCGTTTCCTCCTCCACTACAACTTCCCCGCCTTCGCTACTGGCGAAGTGAAGGGTAACCGCGGCCTCAGCCGTCGCGAAGTCGGTCACGGCCACCTGGCATGGCGTGCTATCAAGGAGGTCCTCCCCACCGAAGAAGAGTGTCCCTACACCATCCGTCTCGTGAGCGACATCCTCGAGAGCAACGGCTCCTCCTCTATGGCTACCGTATGCGCAGGCTGCCTCGCACTTATGGACGCTGGCGTCAAGATCCGCAAGCCTGTCGCCGGTATCGCTATGGGTCTTATCTCCAAAGGCGACAAATGGGCTGTCCTCTCCGACATCCTCGGCGACGAAGACCACCTCGGCGATATGGACTTCAAAGTTACCGGTACTACCGACGGTATTACCGCCTGCCAGATGGATATCAAGGTCGACGGTCTAAGCTACGACGTCCTCGCTAAGGCTCTTGAACAGGCTCGTCAGGGTCGTCTCCACATCCTTGGCAAATACGAAGAGGTTATTACCGCTCCTCGCGAGGATTACAAGCCTTTCGTTCCCCGCATCGTTCAGTTCACCATCCCCAAAGAGTTCATCGGCGCTGTTATCGGCAAGGGTGGCGAAGTTATTCAGAAAATCCAGCGCGAGACCGGTTCCACTATCACTATCGAAGAGGATGGCGATCTCGGACGTATCGATGTCGCTTCTCCCGACAAGGAGAGCATCGATGCTGCTATCAAGTGGATCAAAGACATCGCTACCGTTCCCGAAGTTGGCCAGGTTTATGATGCTAAAGTGGTAAGCATCGTTGAGTTTGGCGCATTCCTTGAGTTCCTCCCCGGCAAAGAAGGCCTCATGCACATCAGCGAATACGACTGGGCTCGTACCGAGACCCTTGAAGGTAAAGTTAACGTTGGCGATATGATCCAGGTTAAGATCATCGCTATCGACGAGAAGAGCGGCAAGCTCAAGCTGAGCCGTCGCGCTATGCTTCCTAAACCCGAGGGTTATGTAGAGGAAGCTCCCCGTCCTCGTGGTCCTCGTCACGAAGGTGGCGATCGTGGTCCCCGTGGCCCTCGCCGCGAAGGTGGCGACCGTGGTCCCCGTCACGATGGCGAACGCCGCAGCAACCGCGATGATCATCGTCGTCAGTAATGCCAAGAGCATTGTTTCTTAAGACCAAAGTTTCTTAAACTTTATAAAGAAGGAGGTTCGTTGCAGAGCCTCCTTTCTTGTCTGTCCTTCGAAAGATCAATAAATTGGCACTAGGGTGTAAGATAAGAAAAGGCAGACCTTTGGGGTCTGCCTTTGTGTTGCTTGGGCAGGAGGGTTAGTACTCTGTGCTGTTTCGGTTTCCGCTAAGGCGTTGCTTCCATTTCTCCTGCTCTGCTTTCTGCTCGATGAGGGCGCGCACGGGGGCAAGACCTGCGGGACTGTTGTTTTCGATGGCTTTGAGTACGGCGCCGCCGCCGGTAAAGATGTAGTAGTCTTTGCTGTCGAGAGCCATAATGTAGAGGCCGGGGAGGAGTCGTTTGAGCTCCTGCATGGTGTCGCCGCCGCCGTAGAGCTTGACGGCATAGGGGTTGCGGTCGATGACGGTATCGAGGGCGATGGTTCCGGCGTTGAAATGGGGAACGAGGCCCATGACGGCGTTCACAAAGATGGTCTTGGCCGAGAGGAAGACATCAAGGATCTCGGGTTCATCGTAACTCTTGGGGTCGACGTCGAGCACGTAGTTGAGCTTGGTTCCGGCTTTGAGTTCGCGGATGTCGTGGGTTCGGAACTTGCCTTCGATGCGTTCGCCGAAGACGTCGCTCTCTTTGATATAGGGGAGTTCGATGATCTTGTTGGGATATTGCTCGGCGAACTTTACAAACTGAGAAGCTAGAGCTACGTCGTCTTCGCCTACGCCTTTGATGGAGATGCCGTATTTGGCGCAGAGGTAGGCGTTGTAGATTACGCCGCCGAGGATGAGGTGGTCGCTCTTCTGGAGGAGGGCGTAGAGGGAGTGGATCTTGGTGTCGAACTTGCTTCCTGCCACAACGGACACGAGGGGCTGCTTGGCGTTGAAGATACGGTCGAGGTTGTCGATCTCCTTCTGCATGAGGAATCCGGCATAGGAGGGCAGGTATTTGGTGATGCCGTAGGTGGAGGCGTGGGGTTGCCACGATCCGAAAGCGTCGTTAACGTAGATGTCGGCAAGGCCGGCAAGCTGGTTGGCGAAGCGGTCGGCGTTGGAGTCTTTGGCTTCCTCGCCGGTAAACCATCGGGTGTTGGGGAGGTAGATCATATCGATCTCGTGCTCTCTCAGACGGCGGATGGAGTGGTTGATGTTGCTCTCGATGGAGAGGTATCCTTCGTTGCCGTGGGTGTAGAAATCGGGTACCTCGATGGTAAGGTGGAGCTTGTTCTGCAGATATTCTACTATGGGTCTTACCGAGGTGGCGGGGCTTTGGTTGATGCTCTGGTCGGCTTTGTTGCGAGGACGTCCGCAATGGGTCATGAGGATGATCTTTCCGCCTTTGGAGAGGATATAGAAAAGGGTGCCGAAGGTGGCGTCGATACGGTAGGGGTCGTGGATTACTCCACCTTTCACTACGTTGTGGTCAACGCGTACCAGTACTACTTTGTTCTTCAGATCGGCCTCTTGGATGAGGGGGAGGTCTTTAAGCGAGATGTTGCTCATGACGTTTGGGGTTTATTGTTACTCTTTGATAACGCAGCATTGTCCTTTTTATTGTTTTTTCTAGAAGAAAAAAATGGAATACAGGCAGGGTTCCTCCAATTTTGATCAAAATTCGATTTCGCCTCTCTCTCTCGGACGCCGATATAGATCTGTTTTGCCTTTTGGAGGAGAATGGGAGGCGCTTTTAAGGGGCCACTCTCGCGATTTCGCGATGCTAAAGCGACGTTGATGCGATGCTAGAGCGACGTTGGTGTGACGCTAGGTCCTGAAGGTATAGGACCGGACTATTGGAAAAAGAAGAACCATGCGACCCATTCCTTGGGCACGTTGCTGTAGTGTCCGATGGGCCGGTAGGACTCGTCCTTTACGGTTCCGTTTGACTCGATGTGGCCGATGACGCGATAGGAGCCGTCCTTTATCTTTATGGTTCCGTTGGATTCGATGTGGCCGATGACGCGATAGGAGCCATCCTTTACGGTTCCGTTGGATTCGATGTGTCCGACAACGCGGTAGGAGCCGTCCTTTATGGTTCCGTTGGATTCGATGTAACCAATCGTGCGGTAGGACCCATCCTGGATACGCTGGGCCGAAACGCCGAACGAGAGGAGTAGGAAGAAGAGGAGGAATAGTCGTTTCATATCCAGTAGGTGCTAGAATGCCACGCCGATGCGGAATCCCGAGGTGAAAGCCACGTGTCCGTCGGCGGGGAAGTTCATAAATCCGTGGTAGTAGTTGTTGCGGTTTCCTGTTCCGAAAGAAGGGCCGACGCCTACATAGATGTCGAACACAAACCAGTCGGCAACAATCTGGAATCCTCCTTCTGCCAGGAGGGCGAGCTGGCTGGTAGTTTCGCGCACATAGACCTCCTCGGCGTAGCGCTCTTTATAGCCGTAGGAATAGGCGTAGTTGGCGTAGATCAGCTCAGGCTTGAGGTAGAAGCCCGAGAGAGGGGAGTTGGATCTGCCGACGGGGTGGATGTTCCACTTGGGGGCCAGCTTGACGATGTAGCCCTTGGGGTCGGAGTGGTTGATCCAGTCCCAGCCCATGCCCACGATACCGATGGTGATCTCGGCGCTATGCTTTGGGTCGATGGCGCGTTCGTAGGTGAAGCGCGACGAGCCGCTTCCGAGCGAGAGAAGGGTCACTTTGATGTCGTTCTTCGCTCCAACGGGAGTGCTCTCCTGTGCTTGTAGAATTATAGGTGAGCAGAGTGCTATGAGTATTGCAGAAAGCTTGAGAATGAGTCGGTTTGTCATTGTGTGCGATTGGTTATTATTTTGCAAAGATAAGGATTTTTTTTCGTTTCCGCAAGATAATATTTTAGAATCCATCTTTTTTTTGTATTTTTGCAGTTCAAATATAGGGCGTCAAACAATACCCTATGATGTTGGTAACCATTGAAAACTAACTACATGGACACACTAAAATATAACCTCCGCGGCGTTTCTGCATCCAAAGAAGATGTGCACAACGCTATCAAAAACATCGACAAGGGTCTCTATCCAAAAGCATTCTGCAAGATTATCCCCGATATTCTTGGCGGCGACAACGACTATTGCAACATTATGCACGCCGACGGCGCCGGCACCAAGTCGTCTCTGGCCTACACCTATTGGAAAGAAACAGGTGATATTTCGGTATGGAAAGGCATCGCTATCGACGCTATCGTGATGAATCTCGACGACCTCCTTTGTGTCGGCGCAGTCGATAACATCCTTCTCAGCTCCACCATCGGCCGCAACAAGAATCTCGTTCCTGGCGAAGTCATCAGCGCCGTCATCAACGGTACCGAGGAGTTCCTCCAGCAGATGCGCGACATGGGCATCGGAATCCATCTTACCGGAGGCGAAACTGCCGACGTGGGAGATCTCGTACGCACCATCATCGTCGACAGTACCGTAACCGCCCGCATGAAGCGTAGCGACGTTATCGACAACGGCAACATCAAGCCCGGCAACGTTATCGTAGGCCTCGCCTCCTTCGGTCAGGCAAGCTACGAAACGGCCTACAACGGAGGCATGGGAAGCAATGGCCTCACATCTGCCCGTCACGATGTCTTCTCCAAATACTATGCCGAGAACTACCCCATGAGCTACGACCACAACCTGCCCAAGGAGGTGGTTTATTGTGGCGGCAAGCGTCTTACCGACCCCACAGAGGTTCCTGGCGTCGATGTCGGCCATATGGTGCTTTCCCCCACCCGCACCTATGCTCCCATTATCCGCAAGGTCCTCGATGCCTATCGTCCTAAGATCGACGGCATGATCCATTGCTCGGGCGGCGCGCAGACAAAGGTTCTGCATTTCATCGACAACCTCCACGTGGTGAAGGACAACCTCTTCCCCGTTCCTCCTCTTTTCCGCATGATCCACGAGCAGAGCGGCACGGAATGGAAAGAGATGTATAAGGTTTTCAATATGGGCCATCGTATGGAGATCTATACCGACGAAGAGACCGCAAAGGGAATCATCGAAATCTCCAAGTCCTTCAACGTAGATGCCCAGATCATCGGCCGTTGCGAGGCCAACCAAGGTCCCAAGGTTACCGTCTCTACCGAAAACGGCACCTTCGAGTACAACTCATAATAGCCTAAGTTGGAAAAGATATAGAATAAGAGATTCTATAACCTCTCAGAAAAGAACAATCCCCAGCCAAAAGGTTGGGGATTGTTGTGTATAGTAGCCTCTTTTCTGTATGTGAGACGAGTTTTAGGAAAGGCCGGGATTGTTGCTCCCGGCCCGATATTGCTATTCGCCCAGTTTGGGGAACTTGATGGTGGGGAACTCGATGCTTCGGAAGGCAGAGAAGAGACCGCCCTTGGAACTTTCTTCGTGGTTGTAGATCTCGGCGATAAGATCCTTGTATTTCACCATAAGCACGTTGCGGCGCACCTTGAGGGTGGGAGAGAGAAGACCGTTGTTGGTGGTCCACTCTTCGGTAACCAGGCGGAACTGCTTGATCTGCTCGTGAGGAGCGAAGGCCTTGTTGTACTCGTCGATGATGCTCTTTATCTTCTTCTGAGTTTCGGGCAGAGCGATAAGGGCTGCGTTGTCGCGATAGTGCAGATGATGTTTCAAAGCCCAGTAGTGGAGGGTGTTGAAGTTGGGCGAGATGATGGCAGATACCGTCTTCTCGTTTTCGCCGATGACGATACATTGGTCCACATACTCCGACTCGCTAAGTTTGTTCTCGATAACCTGAGGAGCCACATATTTGCCGGCCGAGAGCTTGAAGATGTCCTTCTTGCGGTCGGTAATCTTGAGGTATTTGCCGTTCTCGAGGATACCTACGTCGCCGGTATGGAACCAGCCGTCTTCGTCGATAACCTCTTTGGTGGTCTCGGGGTCTTTGTAGTAGCCCATCATCACATGAGGTCCGCGGGTGAGGATCTCTCCGTCGTCGGCAAACTTCACCTCGACGCCCTCGAGGATAGGACCTACGGTACCAATCTTGCAACGTTTTCTCTTGGGGTCGTTAACGGCAATCACAGGCGAGGTCTCGGAGAGGCCATAGCCCTCGAAGATGCCCAGTCCGGCGGCGCCGAACAGACGAATCATGCGGGGCTGGATCTTGCTGCCGCCCGTGATGATGATGAGGCGTTTGCCGCCAATCTTCTCGCGCCATTTGGAATAGACCATCTTGTCGAAGAAGATCTGGTTCAGCTGCCACCAGAAATTGAATTTCTGGCGTGAGTAGTCGAAATGATAGCCATGTTTGAAGGCCAGGTCGTATATCGTTTTTGTGAAACCCTTCATGTCCTTGCCGGCCGAATAGAACTTGTCGAAGAAGGTCTCTATTACGCGGGGGACGGCGCAGAAGCCGTCGACCTGCACGTCGGCCAGATCGCGTGCAATAGTACCCATGTTCTCGGCATAGTAGATGCTGATGCCCAGATACTGCCAATGGTAGTTCATCGAACGCTCGTAGACGTGGTTCAGGGGAAGGAACGAGAGCACCTTGTGGCGGCTGTCGAGGGGTTGTACTTTGCTGTGCGCTAAGAAGTTGGAACAGATGTTGCGATGGCTCAGCATAACTCCTTTGGGCAGTCCGGTTGTGCCCGAGGTGTAGATGAGCGAAGCGCAGTCGGTAGGTTTGATGTCGCGTTTCAGCTCTTCCAGATCCTGGATCAGATTCTCGCGGTTGGCGATGCCGAGCTTGAGGATCTCGAGGATGCGTTTTTCGCCCTCGATAGCATTCATGGTATAAACCTCGGGGGCGTTCTCCATCTGCTGCAGGGCGGGTTGGATGCGTTTGAGGAGGATGTTGTTGCTCACCAGGATCAGCTTGGCTTCGCTATGGTTGAAGATGTGGAGGTAGTTGTCGGTTGCCAACGTCGGATAAACGGGGCAATGGATGATTCCGGTCATAGACAAAGCCATGTCCACAAAGTTCCACTCGGGGCAGTTGTTGGAGATTGTCACCACATGGTCGCCTCGTTTCAGACCCATCGAAAGGAATCCGTAGGCCAGGAAATGAGCGAATTTATAGTAGTCGTGGCTGCTGTATCTTACCCACTCGCCGTTCACTTTTCCGGCAAGAATATCATCCTTGGGATAGTTGGTCACAAGATGGTCGAGGAGGTCGAAGGTGCGATTGATTTCTATGTTCATAAGTGGTTTGTTTTACGGGCCGCGTAGATAATAAAGGCTTACATTCTTTGTTATCGTACCCTATTACAAAATGCAAAAATACTAAAAAATTTTCACATAGGATAAGATTTTTTTAATTTTTGTTAACAAAAATGTTTCTGTTGGCTAATATCTAGGATATTAGGGTGGCTTCCTATGTGATGGAGGCTAAGATGGAAGAAAGGCAGAGTCCTTCGTGTCGTCGTCCAATTCCTCAAAATGGGAACAGGTCCTGAGTCCGAAGGAAGAGGTCGGGGCAGTTGAGGATAGGGGAGAGGAGTGCACCTATTTCCGTCGTAGGATGATCTGCTTCAGCTCCAGCCCGAGGGGCTCGAGGATGTAGTTGGGCTGGGTCTGTCGTAGCGAGAGCATGTGAGTTCCTTTGGTCAGCCTCAGAGTGCCCATATAGGTGGTCTGGACCATGCGGTCCACGCCAGGAAGCACCTGCTCCAACGATTGTTTCCCGCAGCTGAGAGTGTAGTGCTTGTCGTTGTGCTCGGGGTTGTAGATCACAAACACCTCGTAGTCGCCTTCTTCGCTACAGAGCAGCTGCCAGTCGATCCACGACTCGGGCTCCACGCTCATATATCCTGTTCCGTCGAGAGCCGCGTGCCACAATCCGTTGGCCGGGGTGAGGCTGAAGCTGCTCTTCGCTGCTGCTATGGGCCTCCTCTCGGGGCTTTGTGCCGAGCGGGCTGCCAGTCTGTCGAGAGTGTCGGGGTTGGCGCGCAGGAATGCACCTATGCCACGCAGCACATCCTTCTCGTAGTCGATCACGCGGCCCTGCTTGTCGGGGCCGATATTCAGCAGAAACACGCCTCCGTGGCTTACCGTGCTCATCAGGCGGGCGAGCTGGGTGCCGATCTGCTTCTCCAGAGGCGGACGGCTGATCCAGTTCTTATAGCCCCAGGTGCCGTAGAGCGAGGCGGGATTGTCCCAGAACATATCGCCATAGGAGGCCACATCTCCGTTGTCGGGAAGCGTCATATAGTCGCCCATGTTGTTCATGATGCGTCCGTTGATGAGGCAGCCGGGCTGGAGCGCTTTTACCGTAGAGCGCAGCCGTTGGCTGAAAGCGGGCGAGATCAGGCCCATGTCAAACCACATGGTCGTAATCTCGCCATAGTTGGTGAGAAGCTCGGTAATCTGGGCTATGGTGTAGTCCTCCAGCTCGGGAGTGAGGCTCTCGAGAGGCGAATAGACCTGGTTGACGTGCTCCCAGCATTTGGTGCTGGAGTCGGGTTCAAGGCGAGGAAGCCCCAGAGGGTAGTGCCAGTCGGGCAACGAGTAGTAGAAGCCCAGCTTCATCCCCTGCCGGCGACAGGCGTCGGCAAGCATCGCCACCACGTCCTTCTTATAGGGCGTGAAGTCCACTATGTCGTAGTTGGTGGTCTTGGTGTCGAAGAGACAGAATCCGTCATGGTGTTTGGTCGTGATGACGATATATTTCATGCCAGCCTCTTTGGCCAGAGCCACGATAGTGTCGGCGTTGAAATCCACGGGGTTGAACTGGCGTGCAACAGCCTCGTATTCAGGAATGGTGATGCGGGCGTGGTTCATAATCTGCTCGCCATAGAAGGGCACGCGCTCTCCCTTCCAGACGCCTTCGAGATGAGAGTAGACGCCAAAGTGGACGAAGAGCCCGAAGTGGTCGGCGCGCCAGCTCTCGAGCGCCTGTGTAGTGGCGGCATCGCGTCGGGGGTTCTTTTCGGACTGGCGGGTCATAGAGCATCCACACATAAGCAGGATGGTGAGTGTAAGTATGATGCGAGCGGATTTCTTCATGGCGATAGCGGATTTTGAAAATGCAAAGATACGAAAAAAAGTCGAGACGGAAGCAACCTCTCCGTTTTTTCCTCGGCTTCTGCCAGGATGAGCCTCTTCCATTCCCGCAGCATCCTCGCACTAGCGCCCTACTTGCGAGGTACTAGCGAGGGGGTTAAAGGGACTTTACCCCCATAAAAGTCCCTTTAAAGTCCCTTTAAAGTCCCTATAAAGTCCCTTTAACTTCGAGGATGCACCGAGGATGCACCGAGGATGCAAGCCGGAAACACCTTCTCTTCACGTCCAAAACAACGTCCCGATATCCTCATTCGGACAAGGTTTGAAATAAATTGTCGCCATGTGAGAAAAAATCGTTACCTTTGCAACGGCTTTTTGTGTTCCTTGTATGGATGAAAGAAGCTGAAATACATTTTGTTAAATTGTGATATTATGAAGGTGATGAAACGCATAATAGTATTATTTTCTTTAATAGCAGCCTTTGTGGTGCCCTCACGCGCCCAATTTTCAGGCAGCTGTGGTGCTAGCCTCACCTGGTCGTTAGATACGACAACAGGTGTTCTGACTATTACCGGATCGGGAGCGATGACAAACTATTCGGAATACGAAAGGGCACCTTGGTACAGGCAGAAAGATTATGTGACGTCTGTGGTGCTTCCTTCGGGGCTCACTTCTATCGGTAATGCTGCTTTTATGTCGTTCGGAAACCTCACTTCTATAACTATTCCCAATACAGTAACCTCTTTGGGCAATCTGGCTTTCCACCTATCGGATATATCAACAATCACTATCCCAGCCTCTGTAACATCGATCAATTACCGAACCTTTTGCGACTGTCCCAGCCTTACGGCAATAAATGTCAATGCCTCAAATCCCAATTATTCCTCATCGGACGGCATCCTTTACAATAAGGACAAAACAACGTTGGTGAAATATCCTTGTGCAAAGGCAGGGGCCTCTTTCACGGTCCCAGCTACTGTTCGAACGGTAGGGCCGGAGGCCTTCCGAGGAAACAAGAATCTTGTCACGATCACGGTTCCTTCGGGAGTGACAAAGCTCAACCCGATTTATTTCTGCGAGAAACTCACGGCAATTAACGTTAATTCCTCCAACGCAGATTATTGTTCTGTGGATGGTGTGGTCTTCTCCAAGAACAAGCAGACTCTTGTGAAATACCCGGATGCCAAAGCTGGTTCAACATATACCATCCCTTCAACGACAACAGCATTTGGAAATCAGGCCTTTGCGGGCAGTAAAAATTTGACGCTATTGACAATACCGTCTTCGGTAGTTTCTTTGGGTACACAATGTTTCTGGAATACAGAAAAACTGGCTACAATTTCGATTCCGGCTTCGGTAACATCTATAGGGAGCAGTTGCTTTGATGCACCTTTTGAGGCTATCAATGTTGCGTCAACCAATCCCAACTACAGTTCCCAAGATGGTGTTCTGTATAATAAGACGAAGACGATATTGTTGCGCTATCCTACAAAAAAAGCAGTTACAACGTTTACTATCCCATCAACAGTCCAAACGATAGAGCGATACGCTTTCTCGTCCTCAAAGAATCTGAACAACATCATTATTCCTAGTTCGGTTACGTCGATATACACGGCTGCATTTAGGTCTTGTACAAGTCTACTTTATCTCAATCTTCCCGCCTCGGTCAACACTATTGAAAGTTCGGCCTTTGAAGGTTGCCTTGATCTTATTGATTTGATCTTCAACTCTCCCACGCCTCCCCGCGTGGGAACCGATGTCTTCTACGACAGCTACGATAAGGCTATTGCAGTTCCTTGTGGCGCTACGGCCGCCTATAGAGCCAATCCCATCTTTGGGCAGTTTGCTGATATTATCGAACAATGCTACTATAACGTTGCCGTCGGCTCTGCAGACGCTCTGCAGGGCTCTGCCTCGGGAGGAAACAGCAACGTGCTGGGAGGAAGCCTCCTCTCGCTTAATGCCACTCCTGCCACAGGATATGCCTTCCTGAGATGGAGCGATGACAATACGGACAACCCTCGCACCTTTCTCGTTTCGGGAGACACCACAATAACGGCTCTGTTTATCCGCACCTATGACGTCTCAACTTCGGTAGTGGGCGATGGTACGGTTTCGGGAAGCGGCACCTATAACGTCGGCTCCACGGCCACATTAACAGCCTCTCCCAGCACCTGTTACCAGTTCGACCATTGGAGCGACGGCAATACCGACAACCCTCGCACCATTACGGTAAGCGCCGACACCACCCTTACCGCCCATTTCTCCGCAATCGCCTTCGCAGGTACACATCCTGACACGGCCTGCGACAGCTACACTTGGGAGGGTGACACCTATACCGCCAGCAACAGCACGGCAACACACGTCTATCCCAATCAAGACGGCTGCGATAGCGTGGTAACCCTGAACCTGACGATCCTCTACAGCAGCACAGGCATAGACACCATTACCGCCTGCGACAGCTATACCTGGCATGGGGTTCCTTTCTCGGTAAGCACATCCACGCCGACCTTTACCGAAACCAACATAAGCGGTTGCGATAGTGTGGTTACACTCCATCTTACTATCAAACACAGCAATACCGGCATAGAGAGACTTGCCGAATGCGATAGTTACACTTGGCATGGAACAACCTATACCTCCAGCACCAGCACACCTACCTTTACCGAAACCAACGCTGATGGGTGCGACAGTATTGTCACACTCCAGCTGACCATCAACTACAGCAACACCGGCATAGAGCACGATACTGCATGCGACAGTTATACGTGGCACGGAACGTCCTATACTTCCAGCACCAGCACGCCTACCTTCACCGAGACCAACACCGAGGGTTGCGATAGTGTGGTAACTCTGCATCTTACCGTCAACTACAGCAATACGGGCATAGAGACCGATACCGCTTGCGACAGCTACACGTGGCACGGAACAACCTATACCTCCAGCACCAGCACTCCTACCTTCACCGAGACCAACACCGAGGGTTGCGATAGTGTGGTAACGCTGCATCTTACCGTCAACTACAGCAGTACGGGCATAGAGACCGATACCGCTTGCGACAGCTACGCGTGGCACGGGATGGTATATACTTCCAGCACCAGCACGCCAACATTTACCGAGACCAACGCAGATGGATGCGATAGCGTGGTGACACTCCATCTTACCGTCAACTACAACAATGCCGGCATAGACTCCATTACCGCCTGCGACAGCTACGCGTGGCACGGGATGGTATATACTTCCAGCACCAGCACGCCAACATTTACCGAGACCAACGCAGATGGATGCGATAGCGTGGTGACACTCCATCTTACCGTCAACTACAACAATGCCGGCATAGACACCATTACCGCCTGCGACAGTTACACATGGCACGGAACGACCTATACCTCCAGCACCAGCACGCCGACCTTTACCGAGCGCAACTACAATGGCTGCGATAGTGTCGTTACGCTAAACCTGACGGTCAACTATAGCTCCACAGGCGACACTTCGGCTACCGTCTGCGACAACTTCACCTGGCGTGGTGTTCCTCATACCTCTTCGGGTGACTATGAGCACGTCTCTCTCAACGTCAAAGGCTGCGACAGCACCCTCACATTACATCTTACCGTCAACGTGAGCACAGCAAGCGACATAGTCGCTACCGCTTGCGAGAGCTTCGTTTGGAATGGCGCCACCTATACCTCCTCGACCTCTACGCCGACAAAGACGATCACGAATGCAGCAGGTTGCGATAGTGTGATGACGTTGAAACTTACCGTCAACTACAACACTACAGGCGTCCAAACTGATACCGCTTGCGATAGCTACACCTGGTACGGGACCCTCTACACCTCCTCAACAACAACCCCGACTCACGTCATCCCGAACCGCAAAGGTTGCGACTCTACCATTACCCTTCATCTTGTCGTCAACCCCAGCTCTTCGTCCATACAGACATTGCAGAGCTGCGAGCGATACACTTGGTATGGACGCACCTATACCTCCAGCACCAATACTGCCACACATACGCTGGCAAACCGCTATGGCTGCGACTCTGTTGTAACCCTCAACCTCACGATCTATCCCCGAGTGTACGGAACCCATACCGTCAACGCCTGCGACAGCTATACGTGGGACGGCATCACCCATTATACCGATAACCATACCGCTACGCAGACCTTTACCAGCTATCATGGCTGCGATAGCGTGGTGACACTTGATCTGACCCTCAACTACAGCAGTAGCGGAGTCCAGAACGTTAGCGCTTGCGACAGATACGTCTGGTATGGGAATACCTTCACCAGCAGCACCAATACTGCTACCCATACCCTGGCAAATCGCTATGGCTGCGATTCTGTGGTAACCCTCAACCTCACTCTGAAACACAGCACAACAGGTACTACTGTCATCTCTCCTTGTGATAAGTACAACGCTCCCGATGGCACCACCATCGTCCAAGACGGCACCTATAATTTCCGCCTCACCAACAGCCAAGGCTGCGATAGTACTGCCGTCGTGCTGCTCACCTTGCGCAACGGATACAGATGGACCTACCAGGCAGAATCTTGTGACAGCTATACGTGGAACGGAGCAACCTACACGCAGAGCAACCATACTGACTCGCTGGTATTCACCAACAGGGAAGGATGCGATAGCGTGATCTACCTCGACATCACCATCTACCATGGCTCCACCACCAACCAGAGCGCTACGGTATGCGACAAATATACCAGCATGGATGGCCAGGTATTCACTACTTCGGGAGACTACACTTATGTCGTTCCCGACCGTCATGGTTGCGACAGCACTATCAGACTCCATCTCGTCGTGAACCATAGCGACAGCATCGTCACCACACACACTACCAATGGTCTCTATACTTGGACAGATGGTGTCGTATATACCGAGAGCGATACCCTCACCAGCCGTTTTGTCAACACAAAGGGTTGCGACAGTCTTGTTGTCCTCTACTTGACTATCAACGATCTTCCCCTTAGAATTATCAAGGTTGACCAGCAGCACATCGTAGTGGATCACTTCCCTGGAGGACAAGGCACTCCTCGCGCCGACTATATCTCCTATCGTTGGTACCACAACGATGCTATCGTTCACGACTTTGACAACCTCGACTACTACTCTAACACCATCCTCAACCCGAGAGAGAGCCTCAACGGAAGATATTATGTGATGGTTCCTACCGACAACACTTTCCACGATTGGTACAAGTCCAATGTCATCAATACCAATGTCGGTATCGACGACGTGGCTAAGGACGGTTTCGAAGTGTGGCCGACTATGCTGCACAGCGGCAATATCCTCCACATTGATGCTGCAGGAGAATGGAAGAAAGGAACCCTCTGCCGCATCTATGACATGAAAGGGGCTCTGATGAAATCGTTCGACATCACCGACGGAAAGAGCCGCGTTGTCGCCGACCTGTCCTCTGGAACCTATATGGTGATGATTCAGACCTCCACCGATAAATTCACCTATAAGATTGTTGTCCTCTAAAATGCCCACTACGATGAAACGAAATATTCTTCCTCTTCTCCTCTTTGTCCTCCTTGGCAGTATCGCATCGGCACAGGTGGAACGTATCCAGACTCCCTATACGCCCAAATATCGTCAGCATCCTTTTGAAATGGGTATCGCCATGGGCTTCAACCAAGGACTCCTCAGCCAAGGAGAAGGCGGCAGGTACCGATTGGGAGTACAGCCTTCGGTTGAGTTCTCCTACTACTATGCCCTCAACAAGACTTGGAGCCTGCGCACCGGATTGAACGTCTCCTATGGCTACGCCTCCTTTCGGGGGAAGGAGTACGACTTCGTCGAGCAGGTGACTATGCATAGCGGCTCTATGTCCGGTTACTTGGCCGAATATCATTATTCCGTGCCCATGGTTACCGAGCATTATAATTTCTTGCAGGCTGACATTCCTATCATGGCTGTGTGGCAGAACGAATCCGTCCACGCATCCTTTGGCGTCAAATTGGGTCTCCCGGTCTTCCGCCGCGGTAGCTATTCCTCAGAGCCGGTAGACTTCTATACCGTATTCCCCGAGTATGGAATCACCATCGACAACGTTAACGACGGAGTCTATTGTGGCACACTACCGGAAGTGAACGAACGCTACAAAGGCGATCGATACAAGATGCCTGTATGGCTGATGCTTTCGGGCGAAATCGGCTATCAGTTTGACCAGGAACTCAAACGCAACGCGAAAGCACGTATAAGTGTCTATTTTGACTGGGCGTTGACCCAATGCAGTCCTGTGAGCGAACAAGGTTTCGTCACCCCCGATGGCAACTATCCTTCGACACATACGTTCATCAATTGCATGAACAGTAATATGATCGAAAAATACGGCATGCTCTCATTCGGCTTGAAGTACACCTTCAAGCTGTAGGCTGTGCTTGGCCGGTAGGCTCAGCAAAAAAAGAACAGAATTACGCCTGCTGGATTTTCTTCTGGAAAGCCTCTCTGGGTGTTCCGTCGGCGACATAGATCACCCCACAACGGACGAACCCTTCCTTCTCCATCAGATGGAGCATGGGGGCGTTCTGCTTATGGGTGTCGATGCGGATATTGTTGATTCGGGAGAAACACCACTCTAGTGTCTCGTGCAGGACTCCTTTGCGTCTCCCATTGGAGCCTATGCGATGGATGGTGGCATAAGGCTCGTCATTCTGCCAAGCACCTTCAATGACAGCATAGGTAGAATCGTCGCCATACACTAGGGCAAAAGCGACGATGATGGCACCATCTTCCTCCCCAACGTAATGGTTGCCTTTTGCAATATCCTCCTCTACCAGCGCTTGGGAAGGGTAGCCGTTCACCCATTGCACGGCATTGCCTCCAGCACGCATGCTCTGTCGGGCGATATCGTATATCTCCATGATGGAGGGGATGTCTTCGATAGTGCTGCGGCGAATTTTCATGGGATGGGGAAAGGGTTAAAGAAAAGGCTCTGCCTGGTTCAGGCAGAGCCTTTATTGTGGAGATACTAGAATTGATTATTTAGCGGGCTCTTTGTATTCGGGACGGATGGCCTTGGTGCGGATTTCCTCGCAGATTTCGGCTATGAAGGTTGCGATGGGTTTCACTCCAGCGTCGCCATCAAAGCGGCTGCGTACGGCAACGGTCTTGTCCTCTTCTTCCTTCTGTCCGACGACGAGCATATAAGGCACGCGGTCGTTGCGGCATTCGGCAATCTTCTTGCCGATCTTCTCGCTGCGGTCGTCGCAGGTGGCAAGGATTCCGTTCTTGCGCAGCTCGGCGAGAACCTCATGAGCATAGTCGTTGTACTTCTCGCTGATGGAGAGCACGCGGACCTGTTCGGGGCTGAGCCAGGTGGGGAACTTGCCTGCATATTTCTCGGTGAGCCAAGCAAGGGTGCGCTCGTAGCAGCCCATGGAGGTGCGATGGATGATGTATGGACGTACCTTTTCACCATTCTGGTCGATGTAGTACATATCGTACTGGTAAGCCAGCAGAGCATCCCATTGAACGGTAATCATGGTGTCTTCCTTGCCGTAGACATTGCGGGCGTTGATGTCGACCTTAGGACCATAGAATGCGGCCTCTCCCACATCCTCGGTAAAGGGGATGTTGAGTTCGGTAAGGATGTGGCGGATGCTCTCTTCGGTCTGCTCCCAGACTTCGGGTTCGCCGATATATTTGGCTCGGTTGTTGGGGTCCCATTTGGAGAGATGGTAGGTCACGTCGCCTTCGAGGCCGAGGGTGCGCAGGCAATATTGGGCCAGGGCGATACATTTCTTGAACTCCTCAACCATTTGGTCGGGACGTACGATGAGGTGGCCTTCGCTGATGGTGAACTGGCGTACGCGGGTGAGGCCGTGCATCTCGCCGCTGTCCTCGTTGCGGAAAAGGGTGGAAGTCTCGCTATAGCGGCAGGGCAGGTCGCGGTAGCTCTTTTGTGTTGCCTTATAGACGTAGTACTGGAAGGGGCAGGTCATAGGACGGAGGGCGAACACCTCGGGGTCCTTCTCCTCGTTGCCGAGGACGAACATACCATCCTTGTAGTGATCCCAATGTCCGGAGATCTTATAGAGGTCGCTCTTGGCAAAGAGAGGGGTTTTGGTACGGGTGTAGCCCCACTCGTTATCTTCGGTATCCTCGATCCAACGTTGGAGGGTCTGGATGATCTTGGCGCCTTTGGGCATCAGCAGAGGAAGACCCTGGCCGATGACGTCGACGGTGGTGAAGAGACCCATCTCACGGCCGATCTTGTTGTGGTCGCGGTTCTTGATATCTTCGAGGTACTCCATATATTTGTCCAGATCTTCCTTGCTGAAGAAGGCGGTGCCGTGGATGCGGCTCAGGGTGGCGTTGTCCTTGTTGGCGCGCCAATAGGCGGTGGAAGAGCTGAGGAGCTTGAAACCCTTGATGAGTTTGGTGCTCAAGATATGGGGACCGGTACAGAGGTCGGTAAAGTTGTTCTGGCTGTAGAGGGTGATGGTCTTGTCGGCGGCGATAGCGTCGATAAGCTCGAGCTTGTAGGTCTCGCCTCTTTCTTCGAAGAATTTGTGAGCCTCGTCGCGAGTGACGACACGGCGCTCGATGCGGGGGCATTTCTTGATGATGGACTTCATCTCCTTCTCGATAGCATCGAGATCCTCGCGGGTGAAGGGGCGGAAATCAAAATCATAGAAGAAGCCGTTGTCGGTAGCGGGACCGATGGTGACTTTGGCTTCGGGGAAGAGGTTCTGTACTGCCTCGGCCATGATATGGGCAGTAGTGTGGCGAAGGACGTGGAGAGCGTCTTCGCTACCTATTTCGACGAGAGAAATCTCGGTATCGTTCTCCACGTTAGTTCGGAGGTCAAAAATCTGACCGTTTACATCTTTTGCAGCAACTGCATTGTTCAACAGGTTTGCGTCGAGGGCTTTGATGGCGTCGATGAAGCTCACACCTGCTTCCACTTGGATTTCTCCGTGGTTCTGTACTTTGACTAACATGTTTTTAATCCTTTATATATTATTAATTTATGACTAGTACGCGCACACAAACGCGCGACATTACAATCTGCAAAGATACGAAAAGTAAGTGAAATAGCCAAAAATATTGGAGAATATATGCTTGTTGGCATTAAATCCCTCCAGTTTGGGTCGGAACACAGAAACTTTATTTCGCTTGAAATGCACCTCCCCCAAGGGAAAAGCATGGGTGAAAATGGGCAGATACTCGTCATTTGGGGCCCGAAAAGGGGCGTTTTCAGGCATTCTGTAACCATCTTGGATACAGGAATAGAATCCGATTCTGGTTTTGTAAGTTTGTACTTTATTGAAACTGTGCTTCTTAGAAAATCGGGCAAATGGGTTTGGTTACAGTTACAGTTGTTACAGTTCAAATTTGAAGGGTATATATAGCACCTCTGGTTGGTTTAATTAATTGATAATTAATCAAATATATGATAAATGTATAATAAATATAGGGTGTGAGTGATATCTTTTTTTTAACTGTAACTGTATCTTGTAACCGGGGGCTTGTTTTCCGGACTCTTAACAGACTATAGTTGAGAGAATTAAAAATCCTTGCATCTTTACTAGGCTCTTTGGGGGCAAGCTGTATTGTGTTTCTCACGCCTAGAGAATAGGCAGTTCGCCTTACCAAGTAATAGACTTTGTGCCCCTACTAAGCGAGGAGGCTCTATGTTTGGCGACATTAATGCGACATTAATGCGACATTGATGCGACATTGATGCGAACTTGATACGAGATTGGTGCGACGCTAGAACGAGGATACTATAACCGTCGGTTTCTCTGCTGGAGCTGTCCCACAAAAAAAACACAGGCTATCCGCGAGGATGGCCTGTGCTTTGGGTCTATCTGCTCCCGAAAGGGGAATGTTAGCGCATTCTTCTTTCTTTGATACGAGCTTTCTTACCAGTGAGATTACGCAGGTAGAAGATACGAGCACGACGAACGGCACCACGCTTGTTGATGTCGATCTGCTCGATGAAGGGGCTGGAAATGGGGAAGATTCTCTCCACGCCTACGCCGTTGGTAATCTTGCGTACAGTAAAGGTTTCAGTAGCTCCGCTACCACGACGCTGGATAACAACGCCCTGGAAGTTCTGGATACGTTCTTTGTTTCCTTCACGGATTTTATAATGAACGGTGATGGTATCGCCAGCGCTGAACTCGGGGAATTCTTTGCGCTCGATCTGGTTCTCTACGAACTGGATTAATTCAATTTTTCCCATGACAAATATAGGTTTTAATGTTAACTACTTAGCGTTCCGCATTGAGCGACACACCTCGCGGTGGACTCGCGGAAGAGGCTACTTGTTTTTTATTTTACCATCTTAACAACAGCGGTGAAAGCCTCGGGGTGGTTCATAGCCAGGTCGGCAAGAACTTTACGGTTGAGCTCGATGTTGTTTTTGTGTAATTCACCCATGAAAACAGAGTAGGAGATACCGTTCATGCGGCAACCGGCGTTGATACGGTTGATCCACAATGCGCGGAACTCGCGTTTCTTGTTCTTTCTGTCACGGTAAGCGTAGGTCTGACCTTTTTCCCACTTATTCTTAGCGACGGTCCATACGTTTTTACCTCTGCCCCAATAACCTTTGGTGCGATTGAGGATTTTCTTTCTGCGTGCTCTAGAAGCAACAGCATTTACTGATCTTGGCATGTTTGTTTAATTTTTTTTCGTTTAAGCGCTGGGCGGCTTGCCCAATCTTTGGTGCTTGAAACAATGGTTAATAACTCCGATTCTTTCCGGCCCTGGATGCCGTGCAGACGAATCTGCCGCGGGAACACAAAGCCGAGAATTTTACTTTTAGGCTAAGAGCATTCTCTTAACGCGTTTTTCGTCATCGCGGCTCACCAGAGCGGTGTGGTCGAGATTACGTTTCTGGCATGTTTCCTTCTTAGTCAGGATGTGGCTATGGTAAGCATGCTTTCTTTTGATTTTACCAGTGCCGGTGAAAGCGAAACGCTTCTTAGCACTAGCTTTGGTCTTCATTGTAGGCATTTACTTTACTGTTTTAATAAGTTAGACTATATGTTTGCAGATAGACTTTCTTTTTTTTGTGGCTATAGGATAATGCGACAATATGGGGGCTGGACATTGGCTGGCGGGGCTTAGGATCGGGCCTCCGTCTTCGGACTGCCTCTTCCTTATTGTTTCTTGGGAGCGATGATCATCAGCATACGCTTGCCTTCGAGACGGGGCATAAGCTCGGGTTTGCCGTATTCGAGCAACGCCTCGGCGAACTTGAGCAGCTGGGTTTCGCCCTGCTCTTTGTACACGATGGCGCGGCCTTTGAAGAATACGTCGACCTTCACCTTGTTGCCGTCCTGGAGGAAACGGATAGCGTGGTTGAGCTTGAAGTTGAAGTCGTGCTCGTCGGTCTGGGGGCTGAGGCGGATCTCTTTTACCACAACCTTTGCCGAGTTGGCTTTGATCTCCTTCTGTTTCTTCTTCTGCTCGTAGAGGTACTTCTGGTACTCGATGATCTTGCAGACGGGAGGATTGGCGTTGGGAGAGATCTCAACAAGGTCGAGACCCTCGTCGTAGGCCATCTTGATAGCGTCGCGGGTGTTCATGATGGTGGGTTCCATACCTTCACCTACTACGCGAACCATAGGTGCGATGATGCGATCGTTGATACGATGTTCTGGTTCCTTCTTAACAGGACCACGGCCACGGCCTCTCATGGGGCCTTTTTGAATTGGTGTTGCTATAGCTTTTTTCTCCTATATTGGTTTATAACTTTTGGTGTGTGGACGCAGTAAGGGCTGTTTTTGGACGTGGGCCTGCTGCGCGCTACATACCCGTAACTTAAGCATTTGCAGAATGTTATGCTATAATGGCACGGACACTCTACACCTACTTATGACGTGCAAAGATACACCTTTTTTTTGATATAGCAAAAAGAAAAGATATTTTTTGTATGGCTCTATCCTACAATAAATCACAAAATTATCTGCGATGTCGGTCCCCGAGGTCGAAGTCTTGGTGCAATCGCTGGTTTTTGAGGCGTGAACCTTTATCAAGTGTCTTTGTTGTGGTGCAATAAAATCCTTTCTCGTGCGTTATATATATGTGGCTTTGTTTCTTTGAAGTCATATATTAATATTCATTATAATATGAAGACGATGAAATTCCTGATCTGCCTCTTCCTTTTTGCAATAGTTGTCGTTCTGTTGGTATCGGCCTGCATGAGCCTCCCTCGTTTCGGTGCCAAGCCCAAGGGAGAGAGGCTGGCGCGGATGCAGCAGTCGCCAAACTACAAGGACGGTGCTTTCCACAACCTTGACACAACCCCTAATTTCGCCTCCAAAGAGGAGCAGGCACGCATAGATAGCACCTACCGTAGTTTCATCGGCTGCATCGGTGGCGACACAATCCAGCCCTCACGCAAACCCACGGAGGCGATAGATACGGCCAAAGTGAATCTGAAGAATCTGCCCAAGGAGGGAAGCTTCTTGGTGTGGTTCGGCCATAGCTCTTATCTGATTCAGGTCGAGGGAGTCCGAATTCTCGTCGATCCTGTGTTTGGAAGCGCTTCTCCCGTCCGTTTTATAAACAAGCCTGTGTCGGGAACGGAGCCCTATAGCGCCGCAGATATACCCGAGGTGGATTTCCTCATAATCACCCACGACCATTACGACCACCTTGATTTCACCACCTGTAAGACCATTCGTGAGAAGGTGGGGACGGTCATCTGCCCATTAGGCGTTGGTGCTCATCTGGAACGTTGGCATTATGGCAAAGATCAGATCGTAGAGCTGGACTGGTGGCAGACGTTCACTTGCGGCGAGACCTCTATCCATTGTCTTCCCCAACGACATTTCTCTGGGCGCACTCTCAAGCGAAACCCTACCCTTTGGGCCTCGTTCATGGTTGAGAGATCCGGCAAGACTGTATTCCTGGGTGGAGACGGCGGTTATGGTACGCATTTCAAGCAAATAGGGGAGAAGTTCCCTCGCATCGACTATGCCGTCCTTGAAAACGGGCAATACAACCCGCGCTGGGCATATATCCACACCCTCCCGTATCAGTTCGAACAGCTGATTGCCGATCTTGGTGTGAAGAAGATAACTATGGTCCACTACGGTAAATATGCCGAATCGGTACATCCGTGGAACGAGCCGGATTTTGTTATCAAACACTTGAGTAAAGACTCTTCGCTCTTTTTTATCCAGCCGGTAATAGGCGCGATGCAGCCTTTGGATCTATAGAAGATAGAAGGTTGAAGTTTCTCGCTTCCCCATTTTAGACTTTTAAGCGCATAGCATGAGTGTTCGCCCTCAAAAGCTATGCTGGCGGCTTGTTTCATAGGATGATCAAAAAAGGAGACAGCCTGGTCGGGCAGTCTCCTTTAGGTGATATTTGTCGGCCGGTAGAGCCGTTCGCTATCCGATAATCAGATCTTTTAGCTGCACCTTGGGGACGAAATGTACGGTTCCTTTCTCTGTCTCTTTGCGGTAGTAGGCATGGCTGTCTGATGCGGAAATGGGGGTAAGCTCAAACTGTTCGGCACCCTTGCCGATAGCCAGCACAGCCAGAGGCTCATAGGGAAGGTTGAGCTGCTGCTTGATCTGAACTTTGTTGAAGGCACAGATGATGAGCCCGTTCAAGCCCATCTCGACGGCCTTGAGGAGCATGCTCTGGAGCGAGATCCCGAGGTCGATGTCAACCATCTTGCTCTCCTCTACTGCGGAACAGACGATGACAAAAGCTTCGGGCTCGGTTCCTGGGAACGGGAGATTCAATTCGGGGAGAGCCCCACCCAGCTTGATATTAGCCAGCACGATGTCTGCTTCTGGACCTTTGGTGACGAGTCTGAAACGCAAGGCCTGCTGGTTGCGGGCCGAAGGAATACGGGTGTTTACGGCAACGATCTGCTCTAGCCACGATTGTGAGACTACGAAGTCCTTGTTGTAGCCACGGGTGCTACGGTTCTTGAGCAAGAGCTCCTCAACGGTATGTCCTACGCGTTTCACCTTGGTAGGTCCTTTTCCGAAGACCTCTTCGTAGCGTTTCTCAAGATAATTATCTGCCACAGTTATTAGGGTTATTGAAAGGGTGAGGTTTATGATTCTGGAGAATTGTTCTTGAAAAGGAAGAAGCAGGTGGAGTCCACCTACTTCTTTCCTGATGTATGTTTGAGATATTATTTCTCAATCTGACGGAGGTCAATCATCAGTTCGTCGAGCTGAGCCTGAGCGATGGGGCTGGGGCTGCCGCTCATGACGTCGCGGCCTGCATTGTTCTTGGGGAAGGCGATGAAGTCGCGGATATTGTCGGCCTTGCCGAAGAGAGAGCATAGACGGTCGAAACCGTAAGCCAGACCGGCATGAGGAGGAGCGCCATAGGTGAAGGCGTCCATGAGGAATCCGAACTGAGCTGCAGCCTGCTCGTCGGTAAAGCCGAGCATGTGGAACATCTTGTTCTGGATGTTGCGGTCGTGGATACGGATAGAGCCGCCACCGAGTTCGGTGCCGTTAAGCACGATGTCGTAAGCGTTGGCGCGGATGTCGCCCCAGCGGCTGGGGTCGTCGATCAGAGCCTCGTCCTCGGGCTTGGGAGCGGTGAAAGGATGGTGCATGGCGTAGAAACGCTGGGTCTCGTCGTCCCATTCGAGGAGGGGGAAGTCGATTACCCAAAGGGGAGCGAAGACGTCGGGGTTTCGGAGACCGAGCTGGTCGCCCATCTCAAGACGCAGGGCGTTGAGCTGTCCGCGAGTCTTCATAGCGGGACCACAGAGGATAAGCATCAGGTCGCCGGGCTTAGCGCCGAACTTGTCGGCGATAGCCTTGAGAGCGTCGGCATCATAGAACTTGTCGACGGAGCTCTTGAAGGTGCCGTCGGCGTTGTATTTGATATAGACCATACCACCAGCGCCTACCTGAGGACGCTTAACGAAATCGGTAAGAGCGTCGATCTGTTTGCGGGTATATTCGGCACAACCTTCGGCGTTGATACCAACTACGAGTTCAGCACCATCGAAAAGTCCGAATCCGTGGCCTTTGACAACGTCGTTGAGCTCGACAAACTGCATACCGAAACGGATATCGGGCTTGTCGGAGCCATAAAGGCGCATAGCATCGTGCCAGGTCATGCGGGGGAATTTGTCGAATTCAAGGCCGAGAACCTCTTTGAATAGGTGCTTGGTCATGCCTTCGAACATATCAAGGACATCCTCCTGTTCAACGAAGGACATCTCGCAGTCAATCTGGGTGAACTCGGGCTGGCGGTCGGCACGCAGGTCTTCGTCGCGGAAGCAACGGACGATCTGGAAATAGCGGTCGATACCGGCAACCATGAGGAGCTGCTTGTACTGCTGGGGGCTCTGGGGAAGGGCGTAGAACTCGCCGGGGTTCATGCGGGAAGGAACGACGAAGTCGCGTGCTCCTTCGGGAGTAGACTTGATGAGGAAGGGGGTCTCAACCTCGAGGAAGTTCTGGTTGCTGAGGTAGTTGCGCACGAGCATAGCCATGCGGCTGCGGAGTTCAAGATTCTTGCGGACGGGGTTGCGGCGGATATCGAGATAACGATATTTCATGCGGAGGTCGTCGCCGCCGTCGCTGTTGTCCTCAATGGTGAAGGGAGGAGTCTTGGCGGCGTTGAGGATATTGAGCTCGGAGACTTCGATCTCAATCTCGCCGGTAGGAATCTTGGTGTTTTTGCTGGAACGCTCGATGACGGTTCCGGTTACCTGGATAACGAATTCGCGACCGAGCTTGCGAGCCTGCTCACAGAGGGGCGCGTTGGTTTCCATGTTAAAAGCCAGCTGGGTGATGCCGTAGCGGTCGCGGAGGTCGACGAAGGTCATTCCGCCGAGGTCGCGGCTGCGTTGCACCCAACCTGCGAGGGTCACTTTCTGACCCTTATTGCTGAGATTTAATTCGCCACAAGTGTTTGTACGATACATGATATTGTTTTGTCTTTAGATTCTAGATTAGGATTTGTCTTGCCAGAACTTATTCTGCGGCAGGAGCTTCGGGAGCAGGAGCGGCATCCTCTGCAGGTTCGTCTTGCTTGATTTTTACGAAGTATGCCGTAATGTTGGTGTCCTGAGTGAGGAAGAGTCGACGCTCGGTAACGACAGAGTCGCGCTGACCGTCGAGAGTCTTGTTGGTCAAATCGCTCCATCCCTTGAACTCGTATTCCATCGAGTTGTAGACGGCCTTGAGGGTATGGTTCTTATTGTCCTTCAGATGTTCCCCGGCTCCCTTAACGGAACAAGCGGCCTCGGTAGAGGTAACATTGATGTTGTAATACTTGGCATAAGGTCCGAGGTGAAGACCGAACATGATAGACCAAATGATGACAACGATAACGAGCAGGGTGATGACGCGACGCAGCACTTTCTTCCACATGGGAGTCTTGTACATGAAGGGGTCGTCGTTCTCCTTGAGGTCGAGCTTGGGATATTTAGCCAGGCTGGTGAGGGTCTGACCGAAGATGATGTTCACGATAACCTTGCTGTTGATGGCCCAGCCGTTGGCATTGAGGATAGGACCTAAGTTGCGTTTGCGCAGCTTGGTCCAGGCGATGAATACGGAAGGACCGGAGGTGCCGATTGCCAGCACAGCAAGAAGGATGAGCACATTGTACCAAGGATCGATGATCTGCATAACGGCAGATCCGATCATGCCTAATGCCATACCGATGGCGGCAAAGATACCGGCAAACTTGGCGATGTCGAAACTCTTCACAGGAGCTGCGGCAGGTGCCTTGTTTCCTTCGGGGTTCTGCTGGGCGGCAGCCATATTGGCCTGGGTGTTGGCGATGGCGCCGTCGGTCTTAGCCGTAAGGCTCTGCATCGACTTGGCCTCTTTCTCGGCTGCGGACTTATTGATCTTGTCGGTGATGAAGCGGCTGAGTTTCTTATAGGGGCTGAAGAATGCCTGACGAATGGAGATGGGGTTGTCGACGATCTTGGTGACGACAGCATCCCAGTCCTGACCGTTGCGGTCGTAGAAGATGGCGTTCTTTCCGACGCGCATATTGTCTACATCGCCGTCGGTAAGAACGGCAACGATGTTCATGGTCTTCTTGAGCACTTTGCTGGTGCAGGTGCAGTAGATGAGGTACATGCCGCTGAGACCGGCCATCTCGGTATGCTTCACCATGTCTTCGACGCGGATACAGAGGTCGAGGCAGCGCTGGTCGATAAAGAGTCGGCCACATTGGAAGACGGCTTCGCTGCCAGGACGGCGGCTGTAGAAGTCGGAGAAGGTGACGTAGTTGCGGAGCAGCAGGTAGAAGTCGCGCTTGAGATAGAGTAGCTTCTCAACCTCGCCGATAGCGTTGACTTCGTCGGCAACGGCGTTGTCCTGGTCGATGAGAGCTTGGAGGTCGGCCTGGCGATTGTCGGCAAGAATCTTGTCGATGGTCTCGATTCCGAGCTCTTCTACTTCGGCACCAGCCTTGGCACCTTTCCATGCCTCATAGGCGTTGAACTTGGCGACAACCTCGTTCCATTCCTGTTCGGTGAAAGATTCCTTGCCTTCGAACGCCTTGTCGAGCACCTGGGCCTTGAGGGCGTCCCAAGCGCTTTTCCATACGGGGTTGATCTGGCCGTTCATTGCCAAGGTGCAGTCCTTGGTGGGGCGGGCGAGGGGATAGGAGGCTATCTCGTCGGCGCAGGTCGAGAGGTCGCTGCCGCTGATGGCTTCGATTTTGGCGACCTGGACGTCGAGGGCGGCGGCGGTGTCTTCGTTGAAGGCGATGAGCTTGCAACGCATGAAGTAATCGGCCACTTTGGCCTTGATGGCGTCGCATGCTGCGAGAGCCGCGTCGGTATCGTCGCCGAAGGGCTTGTTCTCGTCGGTAGCGGCATGAACCCAAGCTGCATAGTCGGCACAGGCTTTATAGAAGGCTTCGAGCTTTTCCTGATTGATGCCTTTCTCGCCCGAACGGTCGTCAACTTCGCCCATGCGTTCCATCACTTTGGTGATGATGTCTTTCAGGGCCGCGTCGTCGGTGGAAGCGGGAGTGATGATGCCGTCGCCGTTGAAACGGGTCTTGGCGAAGATTGCCAGGCTGTCGCTGGTGTGGGAGATGTTGATGGTGTCGCTTTCAACGCCGAGCGATTCGAGGATCTGGCGGGAGACATTCATCAGTCGTTTGCCGTCGTCGGTATCGGCAAAGTCGTTCATGGTAAGGCCGTCGCCTCCGTCAATCAGGATCTGGGGGTCGCGAAGGATGTTGCAGAGCCATTGGGCGGCGCTCACCACTTCGTTTACGCGGATCTTGCCATCTCCGTCGGTATCCATGAGGCTGAGGGTCTTGGTGTCGAACTCCAGGCCTGTGGTAGGACAACTCAATACGGTCCAGAGCTTCTGGTCCAGCTCGCCGAGGTGGGCGATGTCTTCTCCGGTAGTGATGCTGACGCGGGTCACACCTCCGATAGAATAGAAGTTCCATTCATAACCATTTTGGTTTGTATGAATGAGATTTTTTATTTTGCTTTTCATAGAGAAACAATTTATTAACGAAATTAATGCCCATAATTAGGCGATGCAAAGATACAAAGAAAAAACGAATTGACAAAATAAAAACGCGCGTAATATAAAAATCGGCTTATAAAGAGTCTCTTGTGTCTGTTTTTTCTCGCGCTAGGGGCGCACCAAGGTCGCACTTGCGTCGCACTAGGGCCGCATCAGGCGGTAGGTAACCTCTACAATTCTAGAGGCTAGATAGGCGATACTGTATGGCTATATAGGTGCTACTGTATGGCTAGATAGGCGCTACTATATGGCTAGGCTATGTCTGCTTGGCAAAATCTACATCCTGAACGAGACGGAGACTTGTGCCATCTTGGGGTTGTCGTTGATCTGGCTGTTGCCATAGCCGGAGATGATGACCTGCTTGGAGTCTACTCCGTTGTCGATGAGGTAGTTCTTGATCTCCAGACCGCGGTTGCGGGAGAGCATGAAACATTGCGTGTCGTCGTTGCCAGCCACATGGATGCTGATCTCCACTATGCATTGGGGATTGGCGGCCAGGAAGGTGGCGAGGTTGAGAATCTCCTTCACGCCAAGGGTGGTCAGCAAGGCGCTCTCGGGCTCGAAACGGACGAGAGGCAGAGGCATGGCAATACCCTCCAGATCGTCGGCAGACCACGATTCGATGGTGACCGGTTTGGCCGATGGCTGAAAGACGACAGAGGGTGCGAAGAGGTCTCGTTTCGACTGCAGAGTGGCGACATAGGTCCGGCCACTTTGGAGGCGGATGGATACGGGGTCTTCGGGGGCGATAACCTGTTCGGTGAGAATCTGTTGTGCCTTGACGTCATAGACCTTTAGGGTGTTCTCCTGGCCGGGCGAGGTGATCTGCACGTCAACATAGCCGGCTACTACCTTTCGGGGAGCCAGCTCGGTACTGAAGCAGCCATAGCGGTCTTTGATGCCGTTGGTGCAGAAATAGAGGGTCTTGCCGTCGCTGGAGAGCGAAAGGCCGGTCTCGTTAAAGCCGGTATTGATCTCTTTCCCAAGATTGACAGGAGTGCTCCATGAGGTCCAGCTGTTGAGGTCGCTACGCTTGGTGACATAGATGTCGCCAAAGCCCAAACCGCGTGCGTCGGTACAGAAATAGAGTGTCTTCATATCCTTGCCCATTACGGGGTAGCGCTCGCAATAGGCGCTGTTGACCATAGGTCCGAGATTGACGGGATTTCCCCATCCACGGGCGCTGACGGGAACAAAATAGAGGTCGGTAGCCAAGGCTGTGTCTCCATGGAAATAGGTGCCCGAAGGCTGGAGGTTATAGCCGTTGGGGCGGTCGGACGAGAGGATGATGCCCGAGCCGTCGGGAAGCATGAAGGCGTCTCCGTCGAAATAGTCGGTATTTACGGGATAAGGCAGGTTGTCGGTCACGCGCCAGACTGTGTCATAGAGCTGGGCAACCCAGATGTCGCCGCCATAGCCGAGAATCATCTTGTATCCGTTCTCGTAGAAGGAATAGATGGTGGTTCCTAGGTTCTCCATGTTGGCAAAACGCACAGCACCTTGGGCTTTCCAATGGATACCGTCGCGCTTGGCCCAATAGATGGATGTTCCGTTAGCGGTACGATGGGTGTAGTAGAGCATCTGGCCGCTAGGATGAAGCACGGAGGTCGTGGCGTCGAAAGCGGGCTGGAGCTGTACGGTAGCCATACGCTTGTTGTCGACAGGAGCGGCAAGAATGTTGTCGATCTCTTGAACCTCGGGTACTACAGCCTCAAGGGTGAGCTTGTCGAATGCTCTCACGCGGGCGAGGGCCTTGGGCCATTCCTTGCCGACGATCTGGAGCTGCAACGTACGTTGTAGGGCGACGAGAGCCAGACGCTTGTCGGTTAGCTGGCGGGCATAGTCGACATAGGCGTTATAGCGGGACTCAGCATAGGGGGCGATGAAGTTGATCTTGTCGAAGATGCGTCCGGCGGTAATGTCGCTGTTCATTACCGTAGAATAGGGATAGTTGGGGTACTTCTTCTTGAACTGTTCCACGGGTGAGGCGTTGCCCTCGAGGGTGTGCCAAGAGTAGAAGGTGGTGAAGATATTGTTGTAGGCTTCGTCGAGAGGGAACTCTTTCAGATAGACTCTTGCAGCCATCGCGTCGTGCTGCTTGAGAATCATATTCCTCAAAGTGGCGAGAGCGTCTTCTGCCAGAGGGTTCTCTCGGTTGTTCTTCACAAAATCGGCATACTGCTGGGGTGTGACGAGATGCTTGTAGGAGTTCGCCACGAGGCTGTCGATTTTGTCAAGCACGGCTTCGTATTCGTCGCAGTCGGGGTACTGGGAGAGGAACTCCTTGTAGGCGCGTACCGTGTTCTGTGCCACAACGGTAGGGTAGGCTGCCGATGCTTTGCGGCGGCTCACCAGTCGGCTCATCCCCGGAACCTCCTTATAGGGACGGGTGATTCTGTCGATCTCGGCCTCGTTGTCGGCCATCCGGCACATCGAATCGGCCAGAAGGAGCAGTTCGCGTTGGGCTGTCTGGGCTGTTTCGGTACCGTTGTATTTTTGGATGATGGAGTAGTAGGGCTCCAGCTTCCTTTGTGCTCGGGCCTCCGAGAGGGCGAGCTCCATGCGGCGGGTCTCGATGCTCTGGAGGATGACACGGTTGGTTGGGAAGGCGGCGGCGAGCTGGTCCATCTCTTCGTAGGAGATGGGGTCGCTGCTTCGCACATAGTCCATTGCGTCGGAGATGATCTGCGCTTTCTGCTGACGGACTCCAGCTACGGTAATCTTCTTCTTCATCAGCTTGGAGACCTTGCGGTAGGAGCCGTTGTCCTGCACCATATAGACATAGATGTTCTCGGCCTCCTGGATGTATTTCATCGCCGTAGGCAGGTTCCAGTCGGGACAATGGCGGTCGCTATAGTATGTCGCCATATTCACCAGGCTGGCCACATTGAGGGTGTCCTTTGCGTATTCGGCATAGATGCGGGCATAGAGCGACTTGTAGTCGGTGGCTACGCCGCTGACAAGCTGGGCGAAAGCGTTGCCAAAGCAGAGCAAAAGGGTGAGTATGGCTAGAAAGCGTTTCATCGTTTTATTTGTCAATAGTTACAGACTCCATGATGGCCTTGAATTCCTCTTCCAGCTGGCTATAGGTGTCCATGGTGGTGGTGGCGCGGAACTCGTAGGCTTTGTCGTCTTTGTCTTTGAAATAAATCATGCGGAAGGCATAATCTTTCCCATCTTGGGGGCTGGTATGGGCGCCGACATAGCCTAGTCCGGGGGCGGGCAGTCCGTCGTAGTATTCGTCGATGCTTTGGAAAGGCTGCTGCATGAAGCGTTCTGTGATGAGTTCGTAGATGGAGGGTTTGTAGTTTTTCTTTACAAAGATGCGAAGGTTGGGCAGCACGGTATCGCCCTGGTTGTCAAGAATCACGCGGCCGCTGAAGACATAGAGGAAGACCTTGGTGTTGTTGTCCACCTCGATGGTTTTCAGATAGCGCCATTGGTTGGAAGGAAGGTTGAAAGCTACATGGCTCTCGGGGAGATGGATCTGAGCCTTTGCCATTCCGCAGAAGAGCACAAAGGCCATCATCAGGATAATAGTTAGCTTTTTCATATTTGATATAACGTGTTATGTCTGTTTTTATTTTGCTTTTAATAGGGATTAACAATTCTCGCCTACGCTTCTGTCTCATCCTTCTCGCAGAGTCTGTTGTAGTAGTCCACTAGCTTCTGTGCGAGTTTCTTGCTGTCGTATCGGTCTTGGGCCAGAGCCTGGGCGTTATGCCCGATTCCCTGCGCGGCTTCGGGATTCTCCACGCAATAGCGGATTTTCTCCACAAAGGCCTCGGGAGTGTCGGCGATAAGGATATTTGTGCCCTCCTTGAAGTCGATGCCTTGGGCTCCGATAGTGGTGGAAACGACGGCTTTGCCTGCTGCCATAGCCTCGATAATCTTCACTCTGATGCCGCTCCCGGAACGGAGGGGGACGATATTGATCTGCTTGGTGGCGATGAACGACTGGGCATCCTCCACTTCGCCCACCACGATGATGCCTTCCTCCTTGAGGTTGAGCAGCAGGTCGGGCATCTTGCGGCCTGCGAGATAGAGCTTCACTTGAGGGAGCTCCTTGTGCAGAAGCGGCCACACTTTGTCGAGGAACCAGTCCAGGCTTTCGATGTTGGGCAGCCAATCCATCGAACCGAGATGGTAGAGCGAAGCCGGCTCTACTGCTGCAGCTGTGGGTTGTTTGTTGCTTGCGATGCCGAAGGGAAGCACTACCGGACGTCTCTTGCATCCGTTGGCTTTGAAGTAGTCGGCATCGGCCTGGGTGATGCAGATTACGGAGTCGAAATCGTTGATGTGCTCCAACTCGTACATACGCAGGGCGAGAGCGAGTTTCTTGAAGTACCAACGTTTCATGCCGAGAGGCATCTGCCGGGCCTGCCGATTCCATATCTGATGCTCTACATTGTGGGCGCGGAGCACCACCTTGGCGTTGCTATGTTTCCTGATGAGGGGCACATAGGGGGCGAGGAACAGGCTTTCGATATGAACCACATCGAACCGTTCTCTCTTGAGCAGCGACGCCAGCTTGGCAGCAAAGGCCTTGCTTTCGAACCTCTGCACGTTGTAGGATTCGCCGCAGAGCAAGGCCACTCCGGCGTTGATGGGGCGGACAGAGAGGTCGATATATACCGACTGGAAATGGGTTCTCTCTTTGTAGTCCTCGGGCAGTTCTTTCACGGGATGTTTGTCGGTCTCGACAGAAAGAACCCACACCTCGCAACCTTGGTCCAACAGCCCTTGGGTGATGCTGTGCATCGCCATAGTGCCTCCGTCGACAGAAGGGTAGGGGGGCTTGGAGCAGAGTTGAAGGATTTTCATGAGGACTTATGTTTTTTTTCTTATAGAAAGGATAGGAAGGCGGAAACAGAAGGTTCGCGGCTTGATGCTGGTTGCGGCTTTGGCGCCCTCGGTTTCCGACTTCCCTTCTTCTTTTCTGTTTATTCTACAGGGAGACTCTTGTAGCCGAGGCCATAGGTCTCTTTGCTCTCCATAACGGTAATGAAGCACTCGGGATCGAGCTTGCTGAGCTCGATGTTGAGCTTGGTGGCGTCGGCATGCTTGAGGGTGACAACAACCATGTCGCCGTTGACGATAAGCTCGCTCTTCTTCTGGAGGTTCTCCTTCACGAAGGAGGCAACCTCGGCAGCTTTGCTGGTGCGGATGATGAGCGTCTTGGGTTTCTTGAAGCCGTCAACTACGAGGTCGATAAGGACACCTTCGATGAATACAACGATGAAGCTGTTGATGGGCAGACGGAGACTAGCCGTGAACTCGTGGATGGAGCCGTAGCCGCCTTCCTTGAACATGCCGATGAAGAGGGTGCTGAAGGTGATGATGCCGTCGACGATGATGACGAGTGTGCCGAGGCTGATCTTGGTGTATTTGTGGAGTACCATGGAGACGATGTCGCTACCGCCAGAGGTGGCGCCGGCGCGGAAGATGAGACCGATGGCGATACCATAGACCAGACCGGTAACGATGGTGTTGAGCAGATAGTCGGGGATGAAGTAGAACACTTTGTCCACACCTTCGGAGATGGTGAAGCCGAAAGCTTCGAGAGAGGTGCTGTATTCGTTAACGACCACGAGGTTCTCCAGGCCTGCGGGCATGGTGTCGAAGATGCCCTGGTGGATGATGGGATAGTAGCCCCAGGTCATCTCGATAAGGAAGGCGAAGAGGATGTTGAAGATGGTGGCGGCAACGGTCTTGATGCCGAACTTAGGACCGAGAATCCAGGTGCCGAAGATCAGCAAAGGGATGTCCATGCAGATCACATAGAAGGAGATCTTCCAGGGAGCGATAGCGTGAAGCACGTTAGAGAGACCCCAGGTGCCACCAGGAGCCAGGTGATAGGGGTTTGCAAACATAATGTCTCCTACAGCAAAGAGGAAACTTCCCAGGATGACGAGCATCCAGGAAACGAGTTCTTTTTTGGTTTTTTCGTTAGCCATTGTGTGTTAGTGTATTAATATTTTATTTATTTTCAATGTCTTGTGCCGATAATTGAGTGTCGGTTTAAATTGCAAAATTACGAAATTAATATTATATAACAAATAAAATATTTTGCGCGCGCGATTTCGTGCCGATGGACCTCCTTTTTTGTGTCGGCCACGCAATATTTTGTCGGGCGCTACGTTTTATTAGGAAGATAATTCTTTTTTCAGACATGAAACGCACATCATTCATAATCCTTTCCCTCCTGGTGTCGTCCATACTCCTCAGCTCCTGCCGAGGCGAATATGGATATGCTCAGCAGCTGCTCAGCAAGCACCAGCACAACCGCAAGAGCGCCACAGAGAAAATCTATGTCTGCCTTCCTACGGAGGTGATCCATACCAACTCGTCGCTTGGCGAGGTGAAGGACTTTGCCGCCATGAGCGAGGGCCAGCAGGATTCTGTCATCCTCTCCCTCACCAAAGTGCTCAACAAGATCGACGACTCGCTCTACCTCTACTATTTCAACCAGTCGTTCCTCTACACCCTCAGCCGCACCTGCATCCCTATCGTTCTGGTCTCAGACGAGTCGAAGCTGCCCGCTCCCTCTCCCGAGATCTTCACTATCAGCATCCCGCAGCTCGAGGCCGAGGAGTATGTGGAGAAGAAGATATCCCATTTTACCACCCGCAACGGCAACTATTTCTCCTACAGCTACAACCTCCAGCATTTCTCCACCAACGCCTGGTTCCTCTTTGGCGGCGATAGCAACACCTATTTCAAGAACAAGGAGATCGCCGAGACCTTCAGGGGCGTAGTAGACAAGCTCTCGCGTCAGACCAACCAGGCAACACTCAAGGCCCACATCGAGCATGTGACCCCGGGCGACGTCTACAACAACGCCTATAGCCTGGGCGAGGAATGTGCCCTCTATTACATCGAATATCTGCTGGCCCGCTATGCCCACGAGAAGAACGGCACCAAGGAGTACTACTACTTCTACAACCGTTGGCTTAACGAGGTCGATCACGCGTCACCATACGAGCAGATCGCGTCTCCCTTCGACAAGCTGGAGATGTAAGCCTCCCCCAATCCCGTAGAGATAAAAGAAAGCAGGCCGCGAAGGGTCTGCTTTTCTTCTTTTCTGGAGCGACAAACGGGGCTCGAACCCGCGACCTGCGGCTTGGGAAGCCGCCGCTCTGCCAACTGAGCTATTGTCGCATGTTTTCTCTAATAACGCAGCTTTTGATGCTTTATTGTGCAGAAGAGAAAACTTTTTTTTCTTTTTTTCGTTGTCTGAGCGCAACGTAGCGCCCGGCAATCCTGCCTTACGGCCGTTTAGTCGATATCTTCTGCTGCAGGATCTCCGGCAATCTTGCGGCTGTTGTCGATAGCTTCGCTCACGTTGATGATATAGTCGCCCAGCTTCTCATAGAGGGCGAAGATGGTGCTGTAGGCGCTGCCGATAGAGTAGTCGTAGACGCCCAGGCGAAGAGCGTCGAGATGGCGGTTGCGCAGCACGTCACGATACTGGTTGATGGCATCCTCGGCATCGCAAGCGGCATCGATGTCGATCTTGTCGTAGCTGCAATGGAGGTTGCTGTCCATCACATCGAGCGCGTGCTGGACGAGGTCGCGCATATGGGCGATATTGTCGTTCATGCCTTGGTCGAAGTGGACAGCCTGCTCGCGTTTGCTCTTGCGTTGCATAGCGATCTGATAGATGGCGTCGCCCACGCTCTCGAGGTTGTCGACAATACGCATCATGGAGCTCACGCGATGGGCACCTTTCTCAGAGAGCTCGCCCTGGCCCACCTTGGTGAGGAACTGAGCGATCTCGATCTCCATTCGGTCGGTAATGGATTCGTATTTCTCTATGCGGTCCATGATAGAGTTGAACTCCTCGTCGTCTTTAGCTGTACGCAGGCCGGGAAGGAACTGATACATGCGGATGACGCGCTTGGAGAAGTTCTCGATTTCGTTCTTCGCAGCCTGCAGGTCGAGCTCGGCAGTATTGGTGAATCCGCTGCCGATGTAGGTGAGACGGAACTCGTCCTCGCTCTCCTCTTTCTCGGGTTTCACCATCCAGTTGACGATCTTCACTATCTGAGGAATGAACCAGGCCAGGATGAAGGTGTTGCCTACGTTGAAGAAGGTGTGGAAGAAGCAGATGGCCAAGGGGATGGCGTCGGGGTTGTATCCGGCGTCGGTACCGCAGAGATAGGGGTTGGCGCAGATGGCTGTGGTCGCTTTGGCGATAAGTCCCATGACGGGGTAGAAGACGGCAAGGGTGATGAGTACGCCTACCACGTTGAACACCAGATGGGCACGAGCGGCACGCTTACCCATGGCGTTGGAGACCATGGCTGCCAGGTTGGCGGTAATGGTGGTGCCGATGTTCTGTCCCATAACGAGCGCCACGGCGACATCGAAGCCTATCCATCCGTTGTAGCACATCACAAGCGTGATAGCCATCATGGCTGCTGAGGCTTGGACCAGACAGGTGAGGATGGCGCCGATGCCGATAAAGATAAGGATCGACCAGAAACCGAAATCGCTCAGGCGGCCGAGGAACTCCAGGAAGGCCGGGTACTGCTGGAGGTCGGGCATGGCCTGTTTGAGATACTCCATGCCTACCAGCAGGAGGGCAAGGCCCATGACAAACTCGCCGATGGATTTCATCTTGTCGCCTTTCATGATGAACATGAACACCAGGGCCATCGCTCCGCAGGTCATGGGAAGGCTGAAGAATCCGCTACCTTCGCCCAGACCGAAGAGGTAGATGATCCATGCCGTGAGGGTGGTGCCGATGTTGGCGCCCATAATCACGGCGATGGCGCCGGCCAGAGAGAGGATGCCGGCGTTGACGAAGCTCACTACCATCACGGTAGTGGCGCTGGAGGACTGGATGGCTGCCGTGACGGCTGTTCCTGTGAGGATGCCGCTGAGGGGCTTTCCTGTGATGCGGGCCAGGATGTGGCGCATCTTGCTGCCGGCAAATTTCTGAAGACCCTCACTCATGAGTTTCATACCAAAGAGGAAAACGCCCAACGCACCTGCGAAGTTGACGATAACCCATACAATCTCCCAAAAAGTCATATGTAATTGTGTTTTTTATTAGCGGATTATTTCTTTGGGGAACAAGCTAAGGTGTTTTTTCTTAGAAAGATACAAAGAAAAAGGCAGCTTGTTTCGACAGTACAAAGATAGACAATATCCTGCACTTGCTTGTGAAATTGCTGTTAAGTTTTTGTTAAGTTTTTGTTACAAACAGCAATCTGTTATGCGTCAAACCGTTATAGACGCACCCAAAAGAAAAAGAGACACCCCGTGTTGGGATGCCTCTTTTGGCTTGTTTGCAAAGATGTTGTTTATTTGCAGGTTGCGTTGGCGAGGTTGGTACCGTTTACGGTAACGCCGCTGTTGTTGAGGTCTTTGCAACGTTTGATGCTGCTGTCGTCCTTCTTAACGTCATCGAGGTTCACTTCGTAGGAAGTGGAAACGCCTAATACGGTAACGGTGCATTCGCAGGTCTTCTTGCAGCTGGCGAAGGATGCGCAAGCGGCGATAACGGCAAGTGCCAAAAATACTTTCTTCATTTTTATTGTACTGTTAATCTGTGGTTTGTGCCTACTCTATGATGGTTTTCGGCTTCTCCATTAGCGATGCAAAGATACGAAAATAATCGCGAAAGGAACCCTTTTGTTCCATTTTTAATATTTTTTAGCAGTCCTTGTCAGGCGTTTTCCCCTGTGCTATCGCCCCTGCATCCCCGTAGCATCCTCGCTGCATCCTAGGGGTTAAAGGGACTTTATAGGGACATTAAAGGGACTTTTTAGGGGGCAGGATGCCGTTTGCTACCTTTCTGCCCCTTCTTTGATAGGGCACTCGTGGTTGTCTGGGGCGGCTTTTTCGGGTGTCCGTTTAAGTGGCTATAAAGAATATTTTTTTATAATTTATGAATTTTTTGTAATTTTGCATTTCTATACGCACGAACAAATAAATATTATTATATGAAGAAATTACTCTCTTTCATGCTGTTAGCCTGCATGGCAATGGCATCGTTCGCTCAGCTGCAAGACCCCGCACATTGGTCTTTCAGCTCGAAAGATCTCGGCAACAACGAAGTTGAACTCCTTTTTACGGTAAAACTCGATGCCGGCTGGCACCTCTATTCCCAGCATTCCGACCCCAATGGTGCTATCCCAATGGAGTTCACCCTTGAGGAAAGCAAAGACTACACCCGCGTGGGCAACCTCATCGAGCCCAAGAGCCACGACGAATACGAGCCTGCCTTCAAATGCACGGTCCGTTTCTTCTCCGACAAGGCTACCTTCCGTCAGAAGATCAAACGCACTTCCGACAAGGCTTTCGAGGCCAAAGGTTCCCTCTACTACCAGCTCTGCAACGACGGTAGCTGCATCGCTCCCGACGACCATCCTTTCACTATCAAGGTGAAAGCTGCAGAGGCAATGGCCGAAAATGCCGGCGAGGCTGTGGCTGAAGAGCAGACCGAAGAGCAGACCGAAGAGGACACCTCCGTCGCAGTCGTCGAAGAGGCCGTTGTGAAGGCTGCCGAAGAACCTGCCAAGGACGAGAACGACCAGAGCATGCTCAAAGTGTTCTTCCTCGCTCTTCTGGGCGGTATCCTCACCATGTTCACCCCCTGCGTGTTCCCCATGATCCCCATGACCGTGAACTTCTTCATGCACGGTAGCGACAACAAGCGCAAGAACCAGCGCCAGGCTTGGTTCTTCGGATTCTCCATCGTCTTCATGTTCGCCGTCCTGGGTGCCATCCTCACCCTCTGCTTCGGCCCCACGGCGCTCAATTTCATCGGCACCCATTGGATTCCCAACCTCTTCTTCTTCGTCATCTTCATCATCTTCGCACTCTCCTTCTTCGGTCTGTTCGAGATCAAGATGCCCGAGAAATGGATCAACGCCTCCGACGAGAAAGCCGACAAAGGCGGCTGGATGGGCCCCTTCTTCATCGCCCTTACTACCGTCCTCGTCTCCTTCTCCTGCACCGGCCCCATCATCGGCGCCGCTCTCGTAGGCCTCGCTACCAGTACCGTCAACCGTTGGGTATCCCTCCTCACCATGTTGGGCTTCGGCATCGGTTTCGCCATGCCGTTCACCCTTCTGGCCATGTTCCCCTCCGTGCTGAAGAACCTCAAATCCGGCGGCTGGCTCAACACAGTCAAGGTTGTCTTCGCCTTCCTTGAACTCGCTTTCGGTCTCAAATTCCTCCAGATGGCCGACCTCTACTGTGGCTGGCGCATCCTTGACCGCGAGGTTTATCTGGCACTCTGGATCGTTATCTTCGCCCTCATGGGCTTCTACCTCCTCGGCAAGCTCCGCTTCAAAGGCGACGAAGAGGTCAAGGAACTCGGCGTTGTACGTCTCTTCCTCGCCATCTTCGATCTCGCTTTTGTCGTTTATATGATCCCCGGCCTCTTCGGCGCTCCTCTCAACGCCATCTCCGGATTCCTGCCTCCTATGGACACCCAGGATTTCAACATCGAGCGTTCCATCATCCAGCATGCCGGCACCTCCGGAAGCACCATACAGATGGGCAAGCTCCCCGCCGACCGCAAGTATGCCGACCAGCTCCATATGCCTACCGGCTTCGAAGGCTTCTACGACCTCGACGAGGCTAAGGCTTGGGCCAAGAAAGAAGGCAAGCCCATCTTCATCGACTTCACCGGACGCAACTGCAACAACTGCCGCGAGATGGAGCAGGTGGTATGGGCCGACCCCAACGCGCAGAAGATCCTCAACGAGGAGTATGTCATGGTGGCTCTCTATGCCGACATGAACAGCATCGAGCTTCCCGAAGACGAATGGGTTACCGACGCCAACGGCCGCGTGCTGAAGACCCTCGGTCGCAAGAACCTCAACTTCGAGTCGACCCGCTTCAACAACAACGCCCAGCCCTACTATGTCATCATTGATGCCGACGAGAACGTGCTCACCCAGGAGAACTTCAAGTATCAGAAAAACGTAGAGAACTTCGTGAAATTCCTCGAAGAAGGCGTCGCCAACTACAAAGCACAAAAATAATCTACAATAGATTTCCTACAAAGAGCCTTGAGAGACACTTCTTAAGGCTCTTTGTTTTTTATTCAGCAAGCCGTCTCTTTGCTACAAGAGTGAGCAAAGAATGGTCTCGTGCTGGCTTGACTGCAATTCCAGCCAAATTTATTTGATTTTTTACTTCGTCCGTGATTTTCCGACAAGTTTGTTGTCTAATGAGATAAACCGCGGAAAAGAAATGAGCTATGAACAGCAAAGAAGAACAATTCAATCGAATGGTGAACACCCACAAAAGGACGATCTACTCCGTCTGCTATATGTTCTCCAACCAGCCCTACGAGGTTGAGGAACTCTTTCAAGAGACCCTCATCCGCCTATGGACGGGTTTTGAGAACTTTGCGGGTCGCAGCAAGGAACGCACCTGGGTGTATCGTGTGGCCCTCAACACCGCCATCAACCTACACAAGTCCAAGAAGCGCCGAGTGGATACCGTGCCGCTCACCTTCGACATCGAAGCCCTCGACGACGAATCCAAGTCCCTTCAAGCGCACCAGCTGCACGACATCATTGCACGACTCGACCCGATGGACAAGGCGCTGGTCTTGCTCTGGCTCGACGACATGAGTTATGCCGATATCGGAGCCATCATGGGTATCACACCCACCAATGTGGGATCACGACTGATGCGTGCCAAAGAGAAGTTAATTGAATTGTCGAAAAAATCACACTAATCATCATGGAGAATCATTCAGACAACCCGATGCATGAGTTGGACGAACTCAAGCAACAGTACAAATCCTTCAGCCAAAGTCTTGAAGGCCATCAGATTATCAACAACAACAAGGTTCAGTATGTAGTCAACAACTGCCGTGGCCATTTCCAGCGCCATCGTCGCAACGTGCTCATCTTTTATCCGCTAGCTATGGTGCTGTTTTCCGGCAGCGTGCTCTTGGTCGGCGGTTATGCCTCCTTTGCCGTCCTCTCGGCTTTGCTCCTGCTTGTAGGCATGCTGGCCGAGCTTTGGATTACAGCAGACCTCTCCCTTAGCAGCAACGAGATTGGCCTTGTGGAATGGGCGCAGCGCCATTATGCCGCCAAGCGGCGCTTTTTGCTATATTATATAGTACTCATCTGCTCGCTCTTCTACATCATCTTCCTTGTGGGCGCTACCCTTGACGTCCCCAACCACCTTTTGGGCACAGTCAAAATCGTCATTATCTCCCTGCTTGTCCTCTCTCTCGTAGGATTCATCCTGCTTTACATGCCCGTCTATCGCCAATGCAACGAGTTGCTGCGAAGCGCGAACATCGAAGTCGACAAGTCCGTTGGCAAGAACATAGGATTCCTGTTCTTAGGCATCCTAGTGCTGCTCTCCATGGCTGTTACTGCAGTGTTCAAACTCATGGAATGGCCAGGCGGTACGCTTCTGATGCTCATCGCCGGAGTGCTGATTGTGGCCTATGCCGTTGTCGGTGCTGTGCGCCTGCGCAAGCGCCGGCATTGTCCCATCATCCTCAGCGTCCTTCTCGTACTGATCGCCCCCATCATGACCTACCTGGTGATGGCTCGCATCAACAAATGGCCCTGGGGCGGCCCCGACCCTTTCTCGCATTACATAGTAGAAGCCAAGGATGGCGACGTGCTGAATGCCGATATCGCCCTCGTGGAAGTGTGTTCCAACTATCGTCCCGACCTCGCCGCCGAGGTGCGCTCGCGACTGCAGCAGTCCGGTATAGCGAGCACACTGTTGCCCGATTCCCCTGCGTTGGTAGCTGTCTGTGTTGCCGACACCGCAAAGGCCAACGCCCTATTGGCAAAATGCTGCCCCCCGCAAAAAGGACTCGCCCCCTGCTGGTCGCTGCCCGACACCGCCAACCAGTGCCTGCTGTTCCTCGTGCATACGGCACCCATTGTGGAAAGTCATCCAGGCCAGTCCTCGATAATCCATTACGGTGACCTGATGTGCAGATTGCAGCAACCATACCTTCTGTTTCTACAACTTTGCTCCGATGCCGAAACCGCATGGCAGACCGCAATCTTCCGGTTCACTCAGCGTCAGACCCCTACCACTGTGGCCGTCGTCTTCGATGGGACAGTAATCTGCTACGGCGTTGTCGACCGCTACAACATCGGCTACCAGAACCTCAACTTCCAACTATCAGCCAACTCCACTATCTCCTATCCATTGCTGAACGATATGATCCAAGGAACCAAACTCATTTGAGAACCAGATATCGAGGCAACTAGAGTTAAGAACAAAAAAGCAGTACTGGTTTCAAGAGGAAAATCCCAAAAAACAAGAAAAGAATCAATGCAATAACCATCGTTACCACGGCCAACTCCCCAAAAATATTACACTATTTCTCAATGGATTACAAATACACTACAAAATATTTTTGGCTATATTAGAAAAAGTTAGTATTTTTGCACTCGATTTCCGCAAGGGAATAAGGTAATGCGGGGTGGAGCAGAGGTAGCTCGTTGGGCTCATAACCCAAAGGTCGTTGGTTCGAATCCAGCCCCCGCTACAAGGGAGGAAAAATCGCAAGATTTTTCCTCTTTTTCTTTGTAATCATTACTTAATTTAGCCAATGGGTTGTCATATATTCTTGCTGCGATTCTTCTCCTTTAGGATGTATTGAATGATGGCAAGCAGCCTGTCTTCGTTTCTCAGATCGTGGAAAACATAGATGGTGAGCTCGCTCTGGGAAGCCCCGATAAGACATGCGTTTTTTAATGAAACCGTTCCGCCTACTTTTGGCTGCTGAAGCATTGGGTCATCATTGTTCCTAATACAAATCGTCAGCCCCTCCATTTGGGGAACTTTTGAGAATAATAGCCCATATTCATCAAGAATCTTTCTAAAAGATGCGATATCTTTGGCTTGTACCAGGGTAATGTCAACTCGTTCATCGTCAACCTTCTGTTTTTTGAAATAGGCCACTTTTGCCACATCTTTCCGATGGGAGCACTTCTGATAGAATTCGGACTGAGCCGAAACGGAAAAGGGCATGGACAAAATCAATATTATTAAAAACTTTTTCATAGAGCAGTCTGTATTGTTCTAGCCAACCATTGCTCGGCGCACTCGTAGTCGCAATCGGTTGTGCTGATATAGATTTGCGTAGGTTGCTTGAATTCCAATATGGCCATTAGGCTGGCGCTTGCGGCAACGAGAATAATGGCCGCAGCCACCCACTTGGAACGAAAATGGTATTTCATTTTTCTTGTCTGCTCCGATTGGTGATCTTTTCTGGCCAGGGCAAGCGGGATCAGTATAGCCGCATCATTCGGCCTAAGATCTCTCACGGCAGGCTCGACTAAAAAGGTGTTGAAAAGTTTTTCTAGGTTGTGCTGGTCTATCGTCCCATCATAAAACGATGCCAGCAGCTCATCTATTTGATCAACATTCATTTTTATAGGTTCTTTTTAGTTTTTGATGTGCAAGTGCAAGTTGTTTCTTTACAGCAATAGGTGTGCGGGCAATCTTTATAGCTATCTCAAAGCAAGAAAATCCCTCAATGTCGTGCAACATGACTATCTGTCTTTGCAGATCGGTTAAATCTGATAGGAGGCTGTCTATATCAAACAAAAGATTCGAATCTTCGTGTGTGACACCGGGGGCTATTGCTTTTTCTATTTCGGAATGTCTTTGCCTCTCGCGCAAAAACATTAAGGACTTCTTTGTTACCATTCCGTACAGATAGCCACGTTTGTTTGAAATATTGTTTAACTTATCTTTCTGGTTGTCGATAGCCAGAAATAGATCCTGCACAATGTCGTAGGCGTCATCTTCATTCTTGACAATACTCGTTGCCCTAAAAACCAAAACGCTGTATATCTCCAAAAAAGTTGCTTTCATTATACTTCCAAGAATACAAGCCCGGAGGCAGATAGCCTCCTAGCTTGTATTGTTAACGGAAATCATCAATTATTATTATTCTTCGACGATGTACCCATACCACATTCCACTATCTTTGTCAAAACATACTTTGACCGTGTGGCCTTCAAGTGTGGCCTCAAGTACCCATTTAGACAGTTTGTCAGGGTCATCCGTACAAATGTCTTTTGGGACCTTTGTATCAACCACGGGCGATTTGATTCGTACCACTGTCACCCTATACTCCGATTCAGACTCCTCCATGGAGAATGTTGCCACATTACGTTCTGAAAGTTTGGTCAATGTGACCTGAGTGAGAATTTTGGAATAGAGTAGGCCTTGAGAGGTATAAACTCCACCTAGTACACCAACAGAATAATAATTTTTAGGCACCACAAGCACATCGGTATAAGGCTTCTCATAATCGACAGTTGCACTAACTGAAGGTTGATCTAGGGCAGATGCCTTCTTTGTCACTGTTTCGTTTTTTTTGCAGCTAGCGAAAGCCACCAAGGACAAAACGAATAAAAATCCCATCACACTGTTGAATTTTTTCATTTCTTTTACTATTTATGTATGGCGATGCATCTTTTCCATACGGTTTATAATATAGTTGCGTAAAGCTGCCAAAAAGTGAATTGAGGCAGCCCCTAATTATTCAATTTTAACATTTCTAGGTCCGTCAACGGGGATGGCGAAGAAGAACCAAAACTCAGGAAGAATTAATTTCGACTAAATACGTTTGTTGCGTTTCGCAGCGAGGGTATTTTGTTTAGTCGAATTTAATTCTTCCAACGAGTTATTGAAAGTTGAAAATATAAATTGAAAATTTAAAAGAAAAATGATTGTGAAAAATGAGAAGATCTACATTGCCGGAAAGATTAGCGGCGAGAGGGATTACAAGGTGCTGTTCAGGGCCGGGGTGCTGCGGGTGCTGGGCTACGGTTTTAGGGCAGAGGATGTGGTGAACCCTGTGGAGCTGTGTCCCGAGGGGTGGCCGTGGTGGCGCTGCATGGTGCGGTGCCTGTGGGCGCTGAAGGGCTGCAGTTTTGTGGCGATGCTGCCGAACTGGAAGGAGAGCCGAGGTGCGAGAATAGAGCACTGGGTGGCGAAGGTGATGAGAAAATGGATAATTTATATAAGTTTTAACTCAAAAATTTAAAGACATGGAAAGAACAATGGTAGAAATGACTCCGGAGGAGAAGGCACAGTTTGAGGCGTTCCAGAAGGAGCAGGCAAAGAAGGCCCATCAGGAGGCCAAAAGAGAGCAGCGGAAGCAGCTGCAGGAAATGGTTGACGAAGAGATGAGCAGTGCGGTGAAGGAGCTTATGGCGTGCAGCGATACGCTGAAGGCTGTGAAAGGCAAGATTTTTGCCGATTTTGACACGATTATGAAGCTGCGCCGCGAGATCAATGAGGATGTGAACCCGGAGGGGGACGAACAGTTCTCGTTCACGTTCACGAGCAGCGACGGCCTGCAGCGACTGCGCATCGGCTACAACATGAACGACAACTACCTGATGCAGGTGGAGGACGGGATCAAGAAGGTGCGCGAGTATCTGCAGAGCCTTGCCAAGGATGAGGCAAGCGGCAGACTGGTGGATGCAGTGATGCGACTGCTGGCGCGCGACCAGAAGGGGAATCTGAAGGCGAGCCGAGTGCTCCAGCTGAGCAAGATGGCGGACGAGAGCGGAAGCGACACGTTCAAGGAGGGCATGTCGATTATCCGCGAGGCGTACCGCCCGACACCTGGCAAGGCGTATATCCGCTGCCAGGTGAAGACTATGCAGACGGCGGAGGACGGCACGACGAAGCAGGAGTGGACGGACGTGGGGCTGAGTATGGCAGAAGTATAACCGCGTGCTCGCGGAGAGCGATAAATTTGTTTTAGTTTGGGAAGCCGAGGCCCAAGGGTAGGCGCGGAGCCGGGGCCGAGGCTTTTTAGAAAAAGAAAGGACGATAATGATGGAAGATCATAAGAACAAGCCGAGATATAGTGTGGAGCACCCAGGCTGGCCGGGCTGTGTGGCGGTGGCGGAATATGAGCTGCCGTGGCGCAGCGAGGAGTATGGCTGGATAGCGCAGCTGAGGGGTGTGACGTTCAATGAGAGAAGCGCATGGGGATTTGTGAACCCTGTGCTGAAGCGACTGCCTGGGGTGGTGCACTACATGGAGGCTGGGATACCGCCGGAGATGAAGGCTCTGCAGGATGAGCGGTGCGTGGTGAAGAATAGGACGGATACGGACCTGAGCTTTGCGCGGTTCTGGAACCAGTACGGCTACAAGGTGGGGAACAAGGGTACGGTGGAGAAGAAGTGGAACGCGCTGACGGCAGAGGACAGGATGCTGGCCCTGCAGGGGATAGGGCGCCAACGGAGGCACTCGGAGAGCCACAGGACGGACATGCCGTATCCGCAGACATACATAGACCAGCGACGCTGGGAGAATGAATTCAGTAATTAACCAAAAAGAAAGGAAAGAAAGAATGAGCAGTAACGTAAATATGGCAAAGCCATCGAGAAGAAAGCTATTTGCAGCAGGCTACAAGATGCTGCGCGCCACGGAGGTGGCCAACGGGAAGGAGGACACTCGCATGGTGCCGGCGATCAAGGTGAGCGAGCGCGACGGGGTGTGGTGCCTGTATGGCAAGTATAAGACTAAGAAGGAGCGCGACAAGGTGATGTATGGCCTGGTGAGCGACAGTAAGAGTAACTATATAGCCGACGAGATATGATGGAGTGGATGAAGGAGAGCAACAGAATGAAGCACCTGGTAGGGGTGCTGGCGGTGTCGGCGGTGGGGACTCTGCTGATGGGTTTGGGCTGTATAGGCGGTATGGAGTTTAAGGACTGCCACCACAGCGGGGATAACGCGAAGCGACCGCTGAGGGAGTGGGACTGGAGCGCGTGGGACTGGAAGGATGTGTGGGCGGGTGTGATAGGCGGGGTGCTTGGACAGGTGCTGCAGCTGATGGTGGTGATGGTAATATGGAGGATGGCGCGATGAGAGGGGAAGAGATGCTGAAGGGCTGGGTGCTGGAGGCGGTGGGACGGATATCGGGCAGGAAGGGGAGCCAGGGGCGAGAGCCGAGCTATGCGCTGGGGCTGGAGCTGCAGATGGCGCTGAAGGAGGACCTGGATGAGGCGATAGGGGCCTTGGAGGCTGAGGGCAGGGTAAGGGTGGGGCGGACATTGAACGACATGTATATAGAAAAGAAGGAGGAATGAAAATAAGACTGAAACTGAGCCGGGAGGAATACAAGGGCGTTGCAACAATAGTGCAAAACTGTTGCAATGCCCTTGTGGGCGTTACGCTGGTGGAGGTGCAATACAGGGATGCGCTGAGGGGACTGCTGCTGAAGATGGCGGGGAAGGCTGCGACGCTGAAGGGTAAGGGGAACAGCCTGACGCTTGGGGAGGCTGAGAGCCTGGCACTGTGGGAGACGCTGAACGATCTGGTGCGGGAGATGGGGCCGTATGAGATGAGCGTGGGGCTGAGGCTGATAGGAGAGATGGAGAGGCAGTGCATGGGGTATGTGGCGCTGATGAAGGCGAACCTGGGAGGAACATATCATATCAAAGACTAACGGAAAAACAAGAAGAATATGGCATACAATAGGGTAAATCTACTGCGGAGATACCTCGCAATAGTGGAGGAAACGAACCGGCACTACGACCCAGACGTGACGACGTACAAGGGTGTGTGGCGTAAGTATATATACCCGAAGTTCCACCTGAGCTACCAGCGGTATATGGTGATTGTGGGGACTCCGAACCTGGAAGGGATGCTGGAGGCTGAGGAAAAGGCGCACGGGAAGGTGACGAATCTGGGGCAGCTGAAACTGTTTGAGGAGGGTGATTGTGGAAACTGACACGAGAAGTGGTTTCGGGGAAATGCGAAAATGAATAAAAATTTGACAATTGAAAAGAGGGACGGCTTTTGTGGCCGTCCCTCTTTTGTTATGGATTGTGTTGGTTAGGTTTCCGATTGTGCTGGCGATACCATTATTTTGATGGATGGAGGATTGGTTGGGGTGTTGTGTCTCCGGAAAGCGGATGTGTCTGTGACATGAGTTGAGTAGGTCTCGATGTTGTCCTGGAGTTCGTCAAAGCTGCTATCGGTGGAGGAGGCTATGCAGGTAAGGGCATCCATAGCTTTGCCGTCTTCGTCGGAGTAGGTGAGGCCATGTATGGTGGCGTTGATTCTGTCGATCAGGTCGAACACATCTACGGCATCGGCCCATTGACATAGTCGGGAGTCAGTAACCACATGGAGGTTGACAGTGACCACGGCTTCGCGGCGGCCATGGGGCAGGATGTTCCAGGCGATGTCGCGAAACTCGATGAACACAGCTGGTGTGTTGAAAGGCTGTTCCTCCTCTGCATAAAGCAGCTGGTTGTTCCAAAGGCTGACATGATTGATGACCGGCTGTTGGCTCTCGTCGAGGAGGTTGAGGAGGGCATTGCTGATGGTCTGATAAATTATTTTTCTCATTTTATGTTCTTTTTAAGGATTCTGGAAACGGTGTTGGCGAGATCGTCTGCATTGTCAGAGAATACCTTGGCGATGGATTCTCTTACTTGGTAATGGTTGCCGATGAACTGGCGTTGTGGTATTTCAATTTTGGAACCGGGCCTCATTAGGGCGATGGCCTTCCACATTTCGGCCTCGGCAGCAATAGCGAGGTTTTGTTTGCGGTGGGAGAGTTCGCCGCTCTTGGTGTACTGGATGTGCGGAGCAAGTTTGTAGTATTCCTTCCAGGCGTGAGCCTTCAAAGCTATGGTCACGGTGATGGTACCTCCGTTGTTCTGGATGTCGGCATAGGGTTCGGAGGATGTCCATGTGATTGTTCCGCTGGATGGGTTCTCTTCGGGTAGTATCGAGCGGCGTAACTTGCCTGTTGCCTGCAACAGGGAGCCCCGTCCGGATCGCTTGCTGCGTCGTGGACGCCAAGGTCGATCGAAGAATGCCTTGCGCTCAAAATTGCGGTCGAATTCCTCGGTAAGTTCCACTTGGATATCGTGGAGCAGACGTTGCCAAAGGCTTTTTACTGCGGACATTATGAAAAATATTTTGTCAATTGAAAAAAAAGTTGTACTTTTGCAGTTGTATATGAGCATACCTAAACCCATACAAAGCGCAATGGCCAGCTGGTGTAAAGACTATACCGGGCACATTGAATACCTTGGCGAATACCAAGGTAAGAATGCCTATACATACGACTTTGAGAATGATGGTATCGAAATCGGTTTTCCTGTCGTGTATCTCCTAAATAGCGATAATACAGTAGATGTAATCGGCGGTTTTGAGGGTTTGGAAATATGCAATTCATTTGTTGAAGATGTCGATGAAGTCGGTGTTGAATAACTTGTTGTCTATTCTCATTACACCTCTGTTGTCGGTAAGCCCAGAAGTTTTCCCATTGTTGCAAAGGTAGTCAATCGAACGGTTGCTGCTATTGTCAATCTGTGGCTCAATGTATAAGAGTGAACCATCTTCAAGTCGTTGGAGTATGGTGGCATGTCCGCCACGACCTTTCCATTTTATTGAGGTCTGATACACTCCTACTTCCGCACAACTCTCCTCGTAGAATTCTCTATAGCGTTTTGGACTCATTTGTTTGTACCCTTTAGAGATCATCCAGTCGTTCACACTTGTATGTTTTGCAGGGGTGCCATCAATATTTTTCCAGACTTCCCAACTGCGACCTTTGCTCAAATAGTCAGACTTCGATCCTGGAAGACAAGCCTTCGCAGTTACATTGAATCCTTGCAAGCGTAACATGTAGGCGGGGGAACAAGTTTGACCGTTATCGTCAAAGTGCCTTTTCCCATAATTAGGATTGGCTGATTGTTTGTCAGCTTCGTCAATGGTCATTCTTTCTCCTTTGGGAATGCCAAGCTGCTTTTCGAGTTCAATATTGTGTTTGGCGAGGGCTTGTTTCTCTTCATCCGTAAGGTTGGGCGGCATTTTTCTCATCATTCTATCGATGTATTTCTTCTCCGTATCGGCTGTGATCATTGAGGCAGCATCTTCAGGGACTTTATAGTAGGGGTGTTTGGGAGGGAAAACGGACAATGTCTTGCCTGGATTGAACCGGAAGATTTGTTGCTTGGGTTGGGCTGTTGCCTCCTCACCAGCACGGATAGCAGAGGCACTGTCACTTTCGGGGTATTTGCCTTGGCGAACCTGGACCACAGTGCAGCGGCAGTTCCAGCCGAGCGGTGGGGTATAGTCGTTCCAGAACGGGTCCCCGATGGGGAGGGTGGTGTTGTGGAGAGCCTGGTGTTCTGGACGCACAAGGCCATCGTTGGCGGTGCGGTACTGGAGTTGATAGCGATCACCGTCCTGCTCGAACTTGTGCCAACGGACGGCCATTTGGGTGGACTGGACTGCGAAATTGTACTCTGCCCGGAGGTAGTTTTGGTTGTAACGTTCATGGATCGAACGCACCTCCTCATAGAATTTGTCGAAAGTTTTGAAGGAACCGGTCTCGGTGTCGAGCAACCGGGCTGAAATCTCCCGTGCCTCGTGGTAGGTCTTGAAGCCTGAAAAGAGAAATGTGCTGTCGTGCAAATGGTCTATTAGTTCCTGTGGTACCTCGCGTTTGATAGCACTGTCAACTCCCTCTGATAATATACGGCACGTTTCCTTAACAGCGGCATAAATATCCGCGTCTGCTATCATTTCTGGGGCAAACCCACGGGCGACATAAATATGCTGAACCAGGCGGTTCCAGATGTCATCGGAGAAATCGGGAACATGCTTGCTCATGAGAGTGAGCAACTGAGGCGCACCATACAGGTCGGCGAGAGCCTTATGGAAGCCTCTATAGTTAGGTGCGGGCGGTCGAACCGCCCCTACGCGAAAAAACGGTCTGTGTTGGGTTCGGATTTTCCGGTGATTGGAATTGAATATTTGTCAACGAAATACTGTGGGTCTATCTCGTAGCCACCGTTTATCAGCATCTGCTCCGTCTGTCGGATTTGCTCAGGAGTATAAGTTGGGGTGTCATCCCACACGAAGTAGTAGCCCTCGACAGGAAAGCCGTGGCGGGCCATGAAGGGAATGAGCCGGTTGTTGACAATATTCCTTAAGAACTTCTCGTCGTTGCTGATCACGTTCTCCAGCACATCGAGATGGACTTCCGACTGTGAGAGCGAAGAACCGCTGTCGATGGTCATAGTCTGGTTGAGGATGCATTTCGACATCTCGGAGTTGGCGCGGTCTATGCGTCGGTCATAGACATTGTAGGCGTCACCGCGTGAGCTTTCCTTGATGTCAATCTCGGTTCCCTCCTGGAATACGCCCCAGAAGGCGGCACCCATAGAGCGAAGCATATCCTCGACGCGGTCGATGTCCTTCTGATTTTGCGAGGTGGTTTTGGCTATTCGGATAGGCATACCGAAGATTTCGCCGAAGCCGTCCCAGAAGGCAAGCATATTCTTTTTTGAGAGGGCGTTCGTGGAGCATTTCAGGAACAGGCCGAGGTCTCGGGATTTGCCAGCCTCAATGACCCAATCGGCAAGTTTGCCCTCACGATAAGAGAGACCGTTTCGGGCATCGTCGTTTTGGTCGCGGATGATGGAGCCGTATTCGGGCACAACGTGGCGGCGTGGAACCTGTTCAATATAGGAGAATCGCATTTTGCCGTTAACGATGACAGGGGAGCCAAACTGCATAAGCGAGTGGCCATAGAAGCGGCTGTCGAGTACCATAGAACAGAAATCCTCGAACCATTCCTGCTCAAAGAGGGCGGTGATGTCCGTGTTCTCGGTACCCGACTTATCGACGAGCCGGAAGGATCGTTTGGTGGCGAAGCCTTTGCGTTGGGCAATGCAGCCTGTTAGGTGCGGATCAATCTCTACATCGGTATAGACATTGTAAAGCATTAGGCGCTTGGGATTCTCCACATCGATGGCACGTTGCCACGCCAGACGCCAGTTGGCCACATCTTTTTGGGTGAGACGCTCGGTTTGCTGAAAGAGGTCTATGACCATTTTACGCTGTTGTGCCGTGGGTTGTTTGAGGTTTATTGTCTGCTGCCCGGTGAAGCGGGAAAAAATATCTTTCAAAGCCATATAAATGCTGTTTAATTGGGTTTAATATTGATATTCGGACTTGCCCCAGCCCCCATAGCGGACGGGCTGGGAGGTTTCCTTCCCTGTGTCGGGGTCGGTAGGTGTCGGCAAATCGGGTGTGGCCTTGCCAGACTGTACGTCCTTCAGCCAGGTGATGGCCTGGTTGTAGCGGGTCTCGCGGGTGTCGAAGCCGATGCGCTTGGGAAGCCAGGACACGAGGTGATACAATGCCACGTCTGCCACTATCATAACAAGGTAGCCATTGCGCTGGTCCCCAGACTTGGAAAATGTAGCGGAGACGTCGTAACGGGTGCGTAGGTAGGAAGCCACTTCCTCGATGGCGTAGGATTCGGCACGGTCGAGGTTGGAAGAGTCGTTTTGGTCAATGACTGTAAGAGTTTGATGGTCGCAGACGGTTTTGAAGTCGTCGATGGATAAAAAGTTCATATTACCATTGATATTTGGAGTTTCTTGATTTGCCGATACGGGGTTTGAATTTGGATACGCGGGAACTCTTTTGGAGTTTATAGATGGCACCTTCGTCGGCATCGGGTGAGTCGTCGTGGGCATTGGTGCCCTTTTCGAAAGCTACGGTTTGAGCCAAGCCAGCCTCAAAGTCTGGGTCTTCTTTATAGTCAGAGTTGTAAAAAACTTTGCCACGTTCCCAAAGAGGGGATATGGATTCGATACGTTGGTATTTGTCAGGTTTTTGTCGTTTGTCTGGGGTGAGAGGAAGAATGTGGCCCCGAAGTTGTCCTTCTTCGTCGAATTCGTCGAGAAGGGTATCTTGCATAAAGTTAGCTTCCATCAAATAGAGTACGGCTATATCAAGGTCAAGCATTTCTTCGTATAGGTCATAGAGCCATCTGACGAGTTCCCCCACGGAACATTGTCTGCAAAAGCAGCGAAGTTGGTGAAGTTCACCGTTGCGGGTTTTCCCCCATAGTTTTGCTGCTTTATAGTCGTTTTTGGTTGTAGGCTTGAACGAAGGGTCGATATAGAGGACGATGTCGGAATAGTCTCTCCATGGTAGAGGTTTCTTCCATCGGATCCATTCTTGTTTGAAGACGGCACCTTCTTTGATGGGGTTGTTCATGTACTCTTTTTGGAAAGAGCGGTAGCCTTGGAATTCGCGGACCTCATTGATGCGGTCTGGAGACCAATATTGAGGCCAGGAAGGGGAACCGTCGGGTTTTAGAATGTTGACCTGAGAAACCTTGACAGACTTGATTTTGCAGATGTTGGCCAAAACGGAGGTTTTGCTTATGAGGTTGCCGACCATAATAAAACGACCACCGGCAGCACCGAAGCAGCCGAAAAGGGCTTCCTTTACCCAATCGGTTGTTTTTCGAACGCGACTGTCGTTTTCGCATAGTTCGTCGTCGTCGAGGTCGTCGATGACGATATAGTCTGGTCGGTTCTGACGCTCGCGTAGTCCGCGTGGGGATTGACCGCGGCCTAGGGCGTGGAAGGAAACACCATCGCGAGTCACAAAATGGTCGGAAGCCCATTTGGAACTAGTAGCCTGTTGCCCGAAGTCGTGGATATAACGTTTGTTGAACTGGAGTTCAGCCTGAATGTCGGCCAGGAGGAGCTGGGCATCATCGAGGCTTTTTCCGACAAGAACCATGGTGTTGATCTGTCTGGCGGAAGAATTGTCGGACTGGCACTTGAGCCACATAGGAATAAAGATGTCCATGTGGGTGGATTTTGCATGACCACGGGCCCATTTGAAAACAGCCTTGAGAGTGCGATTGGCGCGAATGTCATTAGCTGCCTTAATATGGAAAGGTGCGCAAGGGACAGGGGTGCCGGTGGCTTGGTCTATGCAGTAGTGGGGGAAATAGTATTGCACGAAGAAGTTGTAATCCTTACGTGCACGATCGATGCGTTTGCGTTGTTCTGCCTTGGTTTCGTTTGGGTTGATGGAGGTGGAACAAAGTATAGAGTCGCGAATCTGCAACCATTGTTTATATGCATCGGATTTTATTGCGTCGCCCATGGTTAGTAGTCAATTTTAGCAGAGCTGAGGATTTCAGAAATGTAGGTGTCCTGATATTTTGTTATCGTGTCAATTGTAGCTTGGGTGAGTTCTGGGTCGTATTGAGCTCTGTTGCGAATCCACTTGTTGAAAGCAGTCATTACCTCAATGACGGTGACTGCATTGGTCGATTTGTCGAGTTTTTCGATGGCAGAAGCCGCTTTGACCATTTCGTCTGGTGTCCAGTCCCCTTCTTCAAGACGTTGGTCGATTTTTTGAAGCATTTTGAGGACTAGTTCCTTTCGGGAGATTGTTTTTGCGGCTCGGAGGCTGTCCCAGTTGTCATCTTTGGCCCAACGGTTGACAGTCTGTGCAGAGACGCCGATTTTTTCGGCGATGTTTTTCTGGGACCAACCGCCGACGAAGTATAGTTTGGCCAATTCTCGTTCAGTGTTTAGTTGGCCTTTGCGGGTGGATTTCTGGGTTGCTTTTTTCTTTTCAGTAGTGTCCATAAAGTTACAATTTTTTGCAAAAGTACACATGGTTGGAAGAATGGATGGGTTGGGGGATGATGGATATGTACAAGTGTACGAAGGGTAAGACTTTTTGAAGGGAGTATGGAATAATGGCAGTACTTTTGCAAAAAAATTCAAGCGACATGGTAAAAGAAGCAGTGATAAATACAAGCCGACTGAACAGCTACGGATTCCGAGTGCTGACGGAAGGCATAGACCTCAGCCAGTACGAAAAGAACCCCGTGCTGCTGTGGATGCACACGCGCCCGTTCCGTGGTACTACCGACGAGGTACTACCGCTGGGGCGTATGGAGAACCTCCGTGTGGAGGGCGATCAGCTGATTGGTACGCCGGTATTCGATATGAACGATGAGTTTGCCCGTAAGGTGGCCGACAAATGGGAGCAGGGCATATTGAAGATGGTGAGTGCAGGGCTGGTGGTGCAGGAAGAGAGCAATGCCCCTGAACATATTGTGGAAGGGCAACGCTATGCCACCGTAACCAGGAGCAAGCTGCGCGAGGTTTCGATTGTGGATATTGGAGCCAACGACGACGCACTGGCCCTTTATAGCGACGACCATCTGGTGAACATGAAGCAAGACAGCGAACTGTCTAAATTGCTGTCCTTGGTGAGCAACCCGAAAGAAATAACAGTTGAACCCCTTAATATTAGTATGCCAATGAAAGAAATTGCATTGAAGTTGGGTCTGCCCGAGAATGCGACCCTGGAACAGATCATGAACGCCATTGTTGGTTTGCAGGATCAGAACAGAACCCTTAAAGCCGAAAAAGAGGCCGCCGGTGTGAAGAACATTGAACTGGCCGTTGATCAGGCCGTGAGTGCCGGCAAAGTTTCCGCCGACAAAAAGCAACACTTTGTCGATTTGGGTAAGAAGGTTGGCCTGGAGAGCCTGATCGAGACCCTGAACCTGATGAGCGGTCCCATGCGACCGACCGACGTGATTCACCAAACAGCCCCTGCCGGTGGAGAAGGCTACAAGACGCTGCGCGACGTGCCGGTGTCGAAGATGGAGAAATTCCGTAAGGAGCAGCCGGAAGAGTACCGCAAGTTGTACATAGCCGAGTATGGTGTGGAACCTCAAAAGAATTACTAACAAAAAAACTATAAAGATATGAAGTATTTATTGAGCATAGCCCTGATGCTGGGCGGAATGGTAATGAACTGCATGGCTGGCGGGTTTGTTGCTGAGTGCGTGGGAATGGATCCTTGGGTAGGATGCGTGGCACTGAATGGTGTGGCGTTAGTGTCGCCACTGATTATGCCGGAAGGTGTGCTGCGTGCTGGCTTGTATCAGGAATTGTGGACGGGCGAGACCATCAAGGCATTCCGTAACTCGCTGGAAAGTGTTGGCTGGCTAAATCGCATCCGCAGCTTCGACAGCCAGGTTGCAAACAACAACACCATCCACTTTGTTGATTTGGGAGGCGATCCTGAGGTGCTTATTAACAACAATACTTACCCCATCGACATTGAGAATCTCACGGATGCAGACAAAGCTATTGTCCTGGATAAGTACCAGACAAAAGCGACACCGATTACCGACGACGAGGCGCGCGGTTTGAGCTACGACAAGATGGCCACCGTCATCGAACGCCACCGTCTTGTTGTGGACGAACAGAAAGTAGCGAAGGCTCTCCATGCCCTTGCCCCATCCGCCCACGCTGCCAAACATCCCGTGCTGAAAACCACTGGCGAAACGGTGGACGGCAGAAAGCGTCTGAGCGTTCAGGACATCATCTCCCTGAAGACCGCATTTGACAAACAGAAGATTCCTCTGCAGGGACGTATTCTTGTGCTGAACCCAGATCATGTGGCCGATCTGCTCGCCCAGGACACCACTTTCGCTCAGCGTTACAACAACCACACCACCGGAGCCATCTCCAACCAGTACGGCTTCGAGATTTACGAGTATGTGGATTGCCCGTTGTACACTGTTTCAACCAAATCCAAAGTCGCCTGGGGTACCACCGCCACCAGCGAGATGCAGATGGCCAGTGTGGCCTACTATGCCCCGCGCATGATGAAGGCCACTGGTGAAACCAAGGCCTACATCGGCGAACCTGAGCCGACCTACCAGCGTTGGCTCTACAACCTGCGTCACTATTTCATCTGTCTGCCTCTGAAAAATGAGGCAATGGGTGCCCTAATTAGCGACCTCGTTGCCTAAGAAACAATAACCAAACAACCAGGGGCGCAGAGTGAGTGGAAACTGGTGATGTGCCCCTGTATTAAAAATCAAGACTTATGTCAAAACCTAATGTAACAATACGATTCGCCAACGGTGCCTTGGGCAACGTGGCCGCCAGTGCCGACGGAGTGGTGGGCATGGTGGTGAACGGTGCCGCAGTCACAGGCAAGATGCTTCTCGGTACGCCCTATGTGCTACGTGATATTGACGATCTGGCTGCGCTGGGGGTAACCGGTGCCGCCAATGACGCGAACAAATTCCTCTACCAATGTGTGGAATTGTTCTATGCCGAAGCCGGCAAAGGTGCCGAGTTGTGGGTGATGGTCGTGGCCTCCGCCACAACCCCCAGCGCAATGCTCGACCCGAACAACGACAACGCCAAGAAGTTGATGCGTGTCAGCAAAGGCCGTGTCCGCACTGTCCTGGCACTTACCTCCACCACCGCCACGGTTCCAGAAAACGCCGCTTTGGGTAGCGACGTGCCCACCGCTATCGCCAAGGGACAGGCACTCGGAGAATGGTCGATAGATACCCTCTACGCCCCGGTTCTGATACTTATTGAGGGAAAGGGCTACACCAATGCCGCAGCAACAGCTCTTCCCGCCTTGACGGAAGGCACAGACAACCGTGTGGGCGTGGTTATTGGCCAAGTGATGGTCGGTGACACTGCAGTCGGTAGTTTGGCTGCTGTCATTGCCGGGCGTATCGCCAAGATTCCCGTGCAGCGCCATATCGGACGCGTGAAGGACGGAGCTCTGAAAATCCAGTCGGCCACAATCGACGGCACGGTGGACATTACCGATGCTGACATTGACTCGGTGAACGACAAAGGCTATATCACCCTGACGACCCATGTGGGACGCAGCGGCTATTTCGTCTGTGACGACCATCTGGCTACCTTAGTAAGCGACGACTACCATTCGCTAGCACGTCGCCGTGTGGTTGACAAAGCCTGTCGCATAGCCTACGACACGTTGCTGAACTACTTGAAAGACGAGGTGGCTTGCAATGATGACGGAACCATCGTGGCCGCCGTGGCCAAGGCGTGGGAGGCTGACGTGGTGGCAGCGATTGCCAACCAGATGACCTCCAACGGCGAGTTGAGTACTGACCCTACCGACAGCAAAGACAAAGGCGTGAAATGTGAGGTGGACCGCGAACAGAACGTGATCAGCACAAGCAAGGTCAAGGTTGGCATTGCCGTGAAGCCTTACGGTTATGCCAAGTTCATAGAAGCCAACATTGGCTTCACCGCAACCCAGAGTTAAACTTAAAACCGAGAAACGATGAGCTACTTAATCAACGGAAGAGAATACGAGTGGGCAGACGTCACCGTGATTGGTGCCGGTCGCGACATTTTGGGCCTACTCGGCATTGAGTACACCGAGAAACAGGAAAAGGAGCATTTGTACGGCAAAGGCAATAAGCCCACGGGAACCCAGAAGGGCAACAAGAGCTGCGAAGGCACGATGAAGGTGCGCCAAAGCGAACTGGAGGGCTTGGAGGACCTGAGTCCGAGCCACAGCATCCTCGATCTGGAAATCAACCTGTCGGTGAGTTACGGCGACCCTACCAAGGGCGAAATTATGCGCACTGACAAGTTGTACAACGTGCAGTTCACTGAGCAGAAGAAAGGTGTCAACCAAGGCGACAAAAAGATGGAGGTCGATTTGCCGTTCATCTGCACCGACATCGAGTGGAACGCCTAACCAAGTCTATTTAACTAACCCTTAAACATTGATTAAAATGGAATTAACGAAAGAGCAAATTCAAGAATTGAAACAGAAACACGGAAAGGTGTTCAAACTTAGCTGTGATGGTAAAATCTGCTACTTGAAGACTCCATCGCGCAAGACGTTGGGCTATGCCAGCGTGGCTGGTAAGGACGACCCGCTGAAGTTCAACGAAGTTATCCTCCGAGACTGCTGGCTTGGTGGCGACGAGGAAATCCGCAAGGATGACGAACTGTTCATCAGTGTAGGCTCCCAGCTGGCCAACATTATCCAGACCAAGGAGGCCGAACTGGAGGAATTATAACGGCTGCCGGGGTCGGTGCCGGGGACCGTATCAGGCAAGTTAATGCCCAACTGCGGTACTACTTTCACATAGCCGACCCCGACAGCCTGACCGACGAAGAATGGGCGATGCGCCAGCGAGAGTTGGAGTGGGTAAGGAAAGAGGAGGAAAAGGCCAACGCGGAATGGACGGCAAAGCTCATGGGATAATAACTGAAAGCAGCCAGAGAATGAGGGGTAGTACAATAAGGACAAAGGCCATAGAGGCCGCCAAGGTGCAAGCCTTCTTTTTCTGGTTGCTTTTATATAGCCGGGCAATTTCGCGGAGTGGGGTGGACACAACGGCGACAGCGGAGGCAAAGAAATGCAACAGAGCCGAGCCGAAAGCCACGACCACGAAACAGAGAGCCGACAAGGCGATAAAGAGCCAAACAAGAGTCATACCGATGTAATTTTTATAGATAACGCAGCATGGCCGAAAATATTTTGACATACATATTAAATTTGCAAGATAATATATCTGACAAGCTGAAGCGGATAGGGATAACCAATGAGCAGCAGCTTGACACGTGGGCGCGGGTGCAGCAACAGGTGAACGGAGCCAGCCGAACCATGCAGAATATGGGGCGGAGCATCGGGAGCATGAACGAGCGCATCGCCGCCTTGCGAGCCCAGCGGGAATGGATACCGGCAAGCAACCGTGAGGCCATCCGAGCCACGAACCACGAGATACAGCGTCTGGAGCGAGAGATAGGCAAACTGGAACACCTTGACGGAGGTCTGATGAAAAAGTGGTTCAGGGACATCAAGGCTGGCATACCTGCATTGGTGAACCCGTTGAGCACTGCGATGGTCGGTCTTGGCAAGAGTATCAGCCTGGGTATGGAAGATCAGCTGCAGCGTCAGAACATCACGACGCTGATGGGCGGCGACATGGCAGGTGCGGATGCGCTGTTTGATAAGATTGCCCAATATGGGAAGACCACGGTATATGACAAAGCGGGACTGGTCGAGGCGCAGAAGACGATGATGAGCTTCGGCATTGAAGGCGAACAGGCTTTTGGTATGTTGAAGCGCATCGGTGACGTTGCCATGGGCGACAAACAGAAGATGCAGAGCCTTGCGCTGGCATTCAGCCAGGCCACCAGTGCGGGCAAGCTGCAAGGTCAAGACCTGCTGCAGATGATCAATGCGGGGTTCAACCCGCTGAACGAAATCAGCAAGCATACCGGGAAAAGCATGGCGAAGCTGAAGGAAGAAATGGCGAAAGGAAAGATTACAGCCGACGACCTGGCTAAAGCGTTCCAGTGGGCGACGGAAGAGGGAGGATTGTTCTACAATGGTGCGGAGAAAGCAGGCCAGACTTTTGCCGGAAAACTCGGCCAGATGAAAGACTCTTTGGCAGAGCTTGGTGTCAAAGTGTTCAACACCCTCGAACCGGTACTCAGTTGGGCGGTGAACTTCGCGGCAGGCTGCATCAATGTTTTGAGCAGTGTGGCAGGTGGGCTTGTGCACGGGTTTAAAGCGGTTGTCGGATGGGCTGACCGGTTCAGGATAGTAACTATACCCCTCGGGGCGGCGTTGCTGACACTTGTGGCTGTCCTTAAAGCATCCGCAGTTGCGGCTAAATTGAAAGCTATGTGGGACAGCATCTGTGCCGGAGCGACCGCGATGTGGACGAAGGTACAGGTTGGGTTTAACCTTGCACTCCTGTCTTGTCCCATCACTTGGATAGTTGTGGGTATTGTTGCCCTAATAGCTGCCATCTATGTATGCTGCACCAAGATTACCGGCTGGGGATCACTTTGGAAAGGCATTGTCGGATTTATGAAGAATACATTTATAGCCTATGTGGACACTGTCAAACTCTACTTTGCAACCTTGGTAAACGGCATAATGATTGGGCTTGACAACATTAAGCTTGGGTGGTACAAGTTCAAAGAAGCCGTCGGGCTGGGCGATAGTAGCGAGAACCAGGCAGCCATAGCCAAAATCAATAAAGACATCGATGCCCGAAAGAAAGCCATTGCCGATGGTGCCAATAAAGTCAAACAAGACCTTGTTGCGGCAAAGGACAGTTTGGGAGGAATCGAGATGTCCTGGAAGAAAGGCGACAAAGCCAGCGACAAAGTGAAGAACGGTGGAGTTGGCGAGCAGTTGATGGCGATGGTCGGAGGTGGCGGCACTGGCGGTGGTACCACAAGTGGTTCGACTGGGGCCACTGGTGCCAGCACCAAGAGCGTTGCCACTGGCGGCACCCGTAGCACGAATATTACCATCAACCTGAAAAGCTTGGTCGAGAAAATTGTTTTTAATGGTGGGGTGGCTGAGAACGGAAAGGCAATGGCTGACCAGGTGGCGCAGTATATGTTGCAAGCATTGAATATGGCGCAAGCAAGCGTAGGATGATATGGAAATAACATTAGGAACAGCGTTACCTCCCTATTGGGGGATGTTAGAGCAGCGAATAGTCAATATCCCAGACGACCTGAAAAAGGACGCTTTGCTGGGTGTGTTATGCTATTGCCCATTGAGTCTGAAATGGGAGAGTGAGGGCGAGTGGTGGCAGCTTCCGCTGGATCCGGTTGTGTCTGTGCGCGGGCGGAACACCATCATCAAGCGGAGCGTGTTGAAGGTGAAGACCGGCGACAAAGAACGTCGCGGTACCGTCAAGGAATTGTGGAGTCAAGGCGACTATGAAGTGAGCATTGCTGGCACATTGCAGAGCGGAAAGTCCGGGGAACTTCCCGAAAACGCCATCCGCAAGCTGCGCAACTACTGTGAAGGGCGTGAGAGTGTCGAGGTGAGCAGCCCTCTGTTGACCCTGTTTGGTATCAAGAGGCTTGCCATCGAGAGTTTCGAGTTCCCCCATACTGCGGGCATGGAAAACCAGATGTACTCGCTGACGTGCCAAAGCGACGACTTCTATAAAGAAAGCCTTTTAATAGCTGAATAATATGCTGGCAATGGAACACGACATAAGGATTGGCGGTTATAGGATAGGTGCCGTGGCAGAGGTGAAGATACGCAAAAGCGTGGAGCGCCTTTGCGACGTGGCGACCATTGTATTGCCTGGCCGTTATGCTGGTGCGGTGCTGGACGTGGAAAACAGCCTGAAGGCGGGCGACAAGGTGATGGTGAAACTTGGCTATGGCCAGAAACTGAAGGAAGAGTTTGCCGGTTATGTGAAGGCAATTCGGAGCGACGACGGAACCTGCACCATTGAGTGCGAGGATGAACTGTGGAAAATGCGCAAGGATGTGCCTGACAAAGTGTATAAGAACATAGACTGTGAGAAGTTACTGAAAGAGGTCTGCGGTTGCGAGGTGAATTGCGACTACTCCTTCAAGTACGATACTTTTACCGTGAAGAGTGCAACCGCCTACGACGTGCTTAAAAAGGTTCAGGACGAAACCAAGGCCAACATCTATTTCAAGGGCGATACACTGCATATCCATCCCCAATATAAAGAAGTGGGAGACCGTGTGGTTTATGACTTTGGGGTAAATGTGGAAGGAAGCAACTTGAAATGGCGTAGTGTCGATGAGCGCAGTTTCCTTATCGAGGTGGAAGGCATTGGCAAGGACGGCAAGCGTATCATCGTTACCGAGGGCCGCACCGGTGGTGACAAAAGAAGCGTGAAGGTGTACGGAGTTACGGACAAAGAGAGTTTGAAAGCCTGTGCCAAAGAGGAATTGACCCGCATGGTTTACACCGGCTATGAGGGTAGCATTGACGGATGGCTGACGCCATACTGTGAGCCGACATACAAGGTGAGGCTAAAAGACGAAGAACACCCCGACCGAGATGGCGATTATTACTGCGTGAGTACCGAGGTTGAGTTCTCGGAAAGCGGCGGGAAACGAAAAATAACGATAGGCAAGAAATTGTAATGGATACATACAGCGAAATAGCAAAGGCATTGCGCAAAATAATGGGTAGATATGGAACCTCAGCCCAACTCTTTACCGGTGAGGTGAAGAGCGTAGAGGGTGGGACTTGCACGGTGCTCGTTGGAAAGTTGGAGGTACCTGACGTGCTTCTTTCACCAGCCGACGACGGCAAGGATGGCAAACTGATCATCACCCCCAAAACAGGAAGTATGGTGACAGTGGCTGACCTTAGTGGTGGGGAACTGCGGCACCTGTCAGTAGTGCAGTGGGGTGAGGTGGAGAAAATATCACTTTCTTCTGATCGCATAGAACTAAACGGCGGCAAAAACGGTGGTCTTGTGAACATACAAGACCTGGCCGAAAAACTGAATAAATTGGAGAAAGACAACAACAGTTTGAAACAAGCCTTCTCCTCATGGGTCCCTGTACCGCAGGACGGTGGCTCGAGCCTGAAAGCCGTGGTGGCATCATGGGCATCACAGCAACTGGTACAAACCAGGGTGTCGGACTTGGAAGACGATAAGATAACGCACTGATGAAAGCATTGAGACTGATACAAGACAACATCGGGAATGTGGACATTGAACTCAACGGAGGTTCAATGGCGGTGGATGAGGTAACGGAGCAGAACCAGTACCTACTGCTTAAAACTCATCCGGGAGAATGGAAAGAACACCCTATCGTCGGTGTGGGTATTGACGACCTGGTGAATGACCACGACATCGACAAATGGAAACGTGCCATTAGTGAGGCGTTGGAACAAGACGGCCAGATGATAGAGAAATTAGAACTGACAACGGAAAGACTAACAATTGTAGCCAAATATAGACAATGAGGAAGATAGAGAAAATCATCATCCACTGCAGCGCAACCCCCGAAGGGCGCGCGGTGACGGTGGAGACCATCAGAGGATGGCACAAGAGACAAGGGTGGAGCGACATAGGCTACCACTATGTGATATACCTGGACGGGAGCGTGCACGAGGGCCGACCACTGGAGGCCGTAGGGGCACACACCACCGGAGAGAACACGTACAGCATAGGCATCTGCTATGTGGGCGGATGCGACCAGAACATGAGACCGAAGGACACCCGGACCGCTGCGCAGGAAGCCGCACTGGTTAAGTTGGTAAAGAGCCTGAAGGAGCGCTTTCCGGGTGCGACGGTTCATGGGCACAACGAGTTTGCGGCGAAGGCGTGCCCGAGCTTTGACGTGCAGAAGTGGAGAAAGGAGGTGGGGATATGACGGAGTGGCTGAACTGGCTGCTGGGATTGCTGACACTGGCAGCAGGAGGGGGATGGTTCTTTGACAAGAAGCGGCACCGCCAGGAGGTGCGCGGGATCAAGGCCGAGAATGAGAAGAAGGACATGGATTTGGCGAAGATGTACGTGGATGAATTCAAGACCAACATAGCCGACCCCCTGCGGCGCGAGGTCAGGGGACTGAAGAAAGAAGTAAAAAACCTGAACAATGCGATTGGAAAGATACAGGAATGCCCTCATGCTGGGGAGTGCCCTGTTTATGATGAGCTGCAGAAGCAGCAGGCAGACGACGACCGAATTGAGAGAGAAGGAGGCGAGCCATGATATCATGGTGGAACTGGGGACCGAGAGGGTACATGATACCGTGCGAGAGATAGAGACTGTCACGGTGGTGCTTAATGCGGACGGCACAGAGCGCAGCCGCACCACGGAGAAAAGCAAGGAGCACCTGCGGGGGCGTACTACCACGAATGAAAAGGCGCGTGTATTGGAAAGCACGGTGCAATGCGAAGCACGGAAGGAGGATAAGCAGACAGTGGCAGCGCCCCCAGGCGGCAGCCCGATAAAGCCCTACCTCTGGGGAACCCTGGCAGGAATAGTATTGACAACGGCAGCCATCGTGGTAACGAGGCTGCGGAAAACGATAAAGAAATGGCACGAACGATAGCAGAGATCAAGCAACAAATGACCGATGCCTGGATGGCAGAGGGCGCTGTGCGCGAAAGATACGGACTGAGCAGCTCGGATACCTTTGAGGGCAAGTTCTCGAAGGTGAGTATCGAGGGGCTGCTGTTCTATGTGGTAGCCTTCGGGATATGGGTGCTCGAGAACCTGATGGACACCCATAAGGCAGAGGTGGAGACGATGCTGGCGGAGCGGCTGCCCCACACGACGCTGTGGTACCGAAACCTGGTGCTGGGCTTTGTGCCCGACACGGAGGACGAGGCCCCGGTGAAATACTGCTCGGTGGACGACCGAGGCAGCCGGCTGAAGATAAAGATAGCCGGGGGCGGGGCAGGAGCCCGCCAGCCGGTGACGGCGGAAGCCCAGGCGGCCGAGGAGGCCTATCTGGCGCAAGAGAAAGACGCAGGGCTGAAGATCACGGTGATCAACGAGCAGAGCGACCGTATGGCGGCGAAGCTGCGCGTGTGGTACGACCCGATAAAGCTGGTGCCCAGCAGCAAGGCCGTGGAGGCTGCGCTGAAGGGATATGTGAGCAGCCTGGACTTTGACGGGCTGATGAGCCGGAATGGGCTGGTGGACGCGCTGCGCGAGGTGGAGGGCGTGGAGATGGTGAAGATCGAGCAGCTGAAGACGAAGTACGCCGGCAACCCATGGACAGACTTTGGGGAGCAGCAGCGCGCGGAGAGCGGATACTGGACGGTGGCCGACGCGGACGTGACGGTGGTGTATGAGCGCTACAGAAAGGAGAATCTATGAGCGTGATGAATGTTGACTGGGACAAGTTGCGGATCATACTGCTGCCCCATGTGCTGCGCCAGGGCTCGCTGCTGGAGGCTCTGCTGAGGACTGCCTATGCGCCGCTGAAGCGGCTGTATGCCTCCTTTACGGAATATGAGGCCCGGGAGAGCGTGGAGCGACAGTACGGCCCGACGGTGAGGCAGCTGCGTGCAGCCATAGCCACGCATCTGGGCATAAGCGAGAGCCTGGTGCTGCTGGGAGAGGTGGCGAACAGAGACTTGCTAGATGTGCGCAGGCAGAGCGACGGGCCATCGACCCGGCTGGCCCTGGGGAGCACGCCCCTAACGTTGTGGAGCGAGGACCAGGTGTGGTGGAACCGGGAGTTCACGGTGAGCCTTCCGGCACGATACAACGCCCCCTACATACAACGAGAGATAGAATCGATACTCGACCGCTGGAAGATGGCGGCGAGCCATTATACGATAACATACTATACACAGATATGAACAGACAGAATTTTGACCCAGAGAACGTGAACAACTACCCCTTGACGATAGACCGGCTGGCGGAGGCCCAGGGGGACTGGCTGCTGCCGCAGAAGATGGTGGCAGGGCTGCTGCCCAAGGGTGGCTGCATCGTGGCCGGATGCGAGAGCGCGGGAGCCCCTGGCTATGCCGTGGCAGGAGTGCCCGACGGCAACGGCGGCACGGCATACGAACTATTCGAAGTGAGGGGCGGAAGTTCCTCGAGTGTGTATCTGGTGGTGACGGAAAGAACCCTGACGGCAGAGAACAGCAGCGGCGCGACGGTGGCGGTGCGTGTGGAGCGATACCTGGCATGGGCGGTGAACCGCCCTGAGAGCGGCACCTATGCGGCCTATGCCGACCTGCCGAGGCTGTGGTTGAGAAAGGCCCCGCAGGACGATGACGTGTGGACGTCGTGCACGGGAGGCTTGTGGTGGCACACTCCCCTGGGCGGCACAAGCCTTAGGGTGCAGCGCGTGGGCGGGAAGGTGCATCTGTGGGGCAAGGTGAAATACGGGCTGCGGCTGAACGGGGCAGTGGTGTTTGCCGGCAACGCCAATGAACTGGCCACGACGAACAATTTGATAAGGACCACAGCGAGCACAGTGCCGGAGCTGCCCGAGGGATACTACAACCCCAATGGGGATACACTGATACCGATCAAGTACAACGGAGCGCCCAGCATTGCCGTGATAGACGGCGAGGGGCAGCTGCTGATAACGCAGGAGTCGGAACTTGGGGACACGCTGGAGATCAACACATGGATAGAGGTATGAGGCCAGGACAGGGACAGACGCTGATAGACGTGGCCGTGGAGCTTGGCGGCAGGGCCGAGGCATCGTGGGCCATAGCCATGAGGAGCGGTGTGGGACTGACAGACGATGTGAGCGGCATGGAACTGGATGTGCCGAGCGTGGCTGCAGACCCAGAGACGGCCGAGGCGATGGCCGCATACGGTGCGAAGCCGGCATGTGACGGAGCCCCCGAACAGGCCGACAGAAAACCAATAGGAACAGCAATGATAGGAAGGGACATGATATGATAAAGAGCAAAGAATATCTGAAGAGCCGATTTGAGAACGGCGACTATCCAACCGGCGAGGACTACGAGAACTTGCTGGACAGCTTCTGGCACAAGTCGGAGCTCGGGCTGGTGGCAGAGGGTGAGGAACGTCCGGTGAGCGGCGTGGCCGTGGCCGCTGCCATGAAGGGGTTGCGGCAGGAACTAGAGGCCCAAATGGCCCAGATGATCCAGGACAGACTGGCCGAGATGCTGCAGGAGGTGCTGGCCGAATATGTGACGGGCACAGCCCTGGCGGCAGCGATGAATGGAATGGCCACCGAGGGATGGGTTAGGACCCAGCTGGCCGACAAACTGGACCAGACGACGCTGAACACAGCGCTGGGCGGTATGGTATCGTCGGAGGCCATGGCGGAAGCCCTGGCCCAGAAGGCGGATGCCACGGCGCTGGAATCGGCCCTTGCAGAAAAGGCCAATCGGGCGGATATGGAGGCCGGGCTGGCCAGAAAGGCTGATGCAGCAGCGGTGTATAGCAAGACGCAGATAGATGCGGTGATGGCTACACGGCCCACACAGACCGAGATGGCCGGCGAGATGGCGCATACTGTGGCAGACTTGCCAAACAATGAAACGATAACCGGGCTCCGCAACAGTCTGAACAACGTAATAGCCAGAGTGAACACTTTGAGCCATGTGGCGTGCGGAAGCGAGAATATGAACTTCTGCCCGACAGACATTGACCAAATACAGACCCCAATACGATGAGCAAAGCAGGCCAGGGACAGACCCTGATAGATGTGGCGCTGGAGCGCAGTGGGCGGGCGAGTGAGGCCTGGAACCTGGCCGTGGAGCTAGGTGTGAGCCTGACCGATCTGATAGAGGGCAGCGAAGCCGGCACAGGGTGCGAAGTGAGAAACCGAAGCGTGGTGAAGCGATATGCCCAAGGGCAGACCCATCCGGCCACGGAGCTGACCGAGGGAATCGGCGGCTGGCGTATCGGTGATTTTATAATCAGTTAAACAACTATTAAACGATAATTAAAGCGCTATGCAAAGAACCATAGAATATCTCTACAACCGATTTTTGACCGGCATGAAGCCGACCACGCAGGACTTCCAGGACCTGATGGACTCATTCTTTCACAAAGCCGACCTTGATGAGGCGCTGAAGCGACTGGAGCAGATAAGCCTGGGCGACGGAGAGGCCTGGCAGGTGGACGGAACGCTGGACGAAGGCAGCGAGCAGCCAGTGCAGAACAAGGTGGTGGCTGCGAGACTGAGGTTGCTGTCGGAAAGTATAGGAACAACCAACGAGCGCCTCGGCAGGGCGATGGAGCAGCTGTCGGAGGTGATGGGCACTCTCGGAGGCAAGGCGAGCCAGGCGGACCTGGAAGCCCTGCAGGGGAGGGTGACTGCCTTCTTGAGAGAGATTGCGGAGTACCGCCAGGACACCGCCGGGGTGCTGGCTGAGATGGATGAGGCCATTGCCGGCAAGGTGGAGAAGAACCAGGGGGTGAGCCAAGCTGGAAAGGTGCTGACAGTAGGGGCCGACGGCAAGGTGACGCCCCAGGAGCCGAGCAGCGACGGCAACACGCTGAACTTGGGCAAGCAAGCCGACTTGGTGGCAGCGATATCCACGGTGCCGGCAAGGAAGCGCCAGCCTGGACGCTGCGTGACATGGCTATCGGACGGTAGGTGGGAGTGCAAGCAGTTTGTGGGCGAAAGCGTGGACGATTGGCTGAATGAGGCATTGTGGAAGGACTACGGCGGAGGTGGGAGCCTCGGGGCGCTGAGCGTGAACGGCACACCAGTGGTGCCCACGGAGGACGGGTCTGTTGATCTGGAGGTGGTGACGGGGTTGAAGGTGAACGGCGCGGAACTGGCGAAAGACAGCCAGGGCAAGGTGAACATACCGATTGACACCGTGGAGGTGGACCAGACGCTGGATGCGACCAGCAGCAACGCCGTGGCGAACAGCGCTGTGGCCCCAAGACTGACAGAGCTGCAGCAGGGAATGATTACCGGCGCAGAGGTGGAGCAGGGAGAGGACGCAGATGGGAACCCGATGTACAACCTGGTGCTTGGCCGCCAGTACGGGTCGGATATAACGGTGCCGCTCCCAGCCACGGGTGGCGGCGGATCGGCCAACCTGAGCCGAATAGTGCTGCAGGCAACCGTAAGCAGCCAGCAGGTGAAGGAGGGCGGATATGTGGAGCTGACATACCATTACGACCACCTGAACGGTGACGGGGAGAGTGACGGCACCAAGGCGGCCATCACCATCATAGTGAAGAAGGGGTCGACAATAACGATGCAACGCACGATGAATGATGTGTCGGCAGGAAGCTATACAATGAACATAAGCGATGCCCTGCAGGCCGGCACAATGGATGTGTATGTGCAGGCCGTGTGCCAGATAACCAACGAAGAGACCGGAGACACCCAGGTGCAGACGAAACAGGCATACAAGAGTGTGACCGTGGTGCAGATCGGGCTTACCACAAGTTATGACCTGGCTGGCGGCTTTGCCACTGGCGGCTACCTCGACAGCGATACAATCACCATCCCATGGGCGGTGCGAGGCAGCGGGACTAAGGTGGTGAGCCTTGTGGTGGACGGTGATGAGAACCACGCCCTGAGCAGGAGCAAGACGATAACCAAGAGCGGAACGACCAACGACGAATTCCTGATAGCTGCGCGGACACTGACACCGGGGCGCCACTGGCTGCAGCTGGTGGCCGAGGTGGGCGACATCAAGAGCGAGAGCATCTGGATAGACGTGCTGAAATCCGGAGGGGGCGATAAATACATAGGCCTGATGTATATCGACGACGACGGAACCGTCAAAGCCTACGACATACAGGACGCATCCAGCAGCTACCCAACGCTGAGGGCAGGCCAGTATGAGCAGCTTGGATTCCAGTGGGCAGCCTATGACCCCGCCGGCAGTGTGGCCACCGTGGTGGAGCGAGAGGGTGGTGCGACTGTGAACACGATGGCCGTAGGACGTACTATGCAGAGCTACACCAACCGATTTAACGAGAGCGGAGTTGTGAGCCGCGAGCTGGTGTGCGGCGGAACGCAATACCCACTCACCATCATGGTCAGCGGCAGTGCCATAGACCTGAGCGAGGCGGTGGGAAACCTGGCGCTACGCCTGAAGGCCTCAGGAAGGAGCAACGGCGAGGCCAACCCAGCGCAATGGACGTATGAGGGTATTACGACATCCTTTGAGAACGTGGACTGGGATGTGAGCGGCTGGGATGGCGAGAGCCTGGTGCTGAAAAACGGCGCACGGGCCATCATAGACATCAAGCCCTTTGCCAGCGACCCTGGAGCCACCGGCCTGACGGTTGAGATGGAATATATGATAGAGAACCCGACCGACAGAACGGGGGACGTGATAAGCTGCCACAGCGGGGACAAGGGCTTCCGGATCACGACGGAGCTCATCAGCTTGCTGACCGGAAGCACCAAGAGCATCGTGGACGATGACACCGGAGAGAGCATCGAGAAGCCGGCCGGCGTGAGCACCAACTACGCCAGCGGCGAATGGATTAAGGTGGCTTTTGTGATAGGCCGGCGCAGCAGCGACCGACTAATGGAGCTATATGTGAACGGTGTGCGGTGCTCGGCAGACGTGTATGGCAGCGGCGACAGCTTTATGCAGACCGATCCTGTGGGAATAACGATTGAGAGCGGGAGCGCGGACGTGAAATACCGCATCATCCGCGTCTATACCCGTGCGCTGAGCGATGATGAGGAGTTCGGCAACTATGCCATCGACAGGATGACCGGGGCAGAGATATACGAGGTGTATGAGAACAACGACATCCTGGAGAGCGATGCGGTGGCCATGGATAAGCTGAAGGCTAAGGGCAAGGGCGTGCTGCGGGTAGTGCGCACCGGCGGACTGGAGGAACTGAACGCCACCAACGACAAGAGCGCGAAGTTCTATGGCGATGTGTATTTCTCCTCCCCATTTGGAGCGGAGTATGACTTTGTGGCGAGGAACGTGCTTGTGCAGATACAGGGTACGAGTTCGACTAAATACCCGAGGAAGAATTACCGTATAACCCTGAACAAAGGAACCGGAACGGGGGCGAAGCTGTATGTAGGAGCAGAGGCCCAGAAGGAGATGGCTGCGCCCGGTACAGGTGTGTGCGAGGCCGACAGAGGCAACACCAAAAACTACTATCGGATGAGACCTGGGGCTATCCCCATCAATATATTTGTGTGCAAAAAGGACTTCTCGGACAGCTCCATGACCCACAACACGGGCGCATCGAAGCTGATGAACGAGGTGTTTAAGGAAATGGGGATACTGACGCCTCCGCAGCAGAAGGATACGGCGTACCGCACGGGTTTTGACGGTGTGCCTATAGATGTGTTCAGCAGTGAGAGCGCTGACGGGGAGAGCGAATACTACGGCCAGTACAATTTCAACAACGAGAAGAAGAGCAGCGGCAAGGTGTATGGATTCGACCCGATAGACCTTGGCGACGGTACCAGACTGGAATGCCTGTGCTGTCTGGAGTTCCTGAACAATTCGGAGAAGCTGTGCAACTTCCAGGTGGACGCAGACCTGGACACTCAGCTGGACAACGAATTCGACAATGCGCTGGAGTTTCGCTATCCAGAAGACGACACGACGTGGAACGGCAACCCATCGAGCGGAAAGCCGGCTGCCACATCGGATCAGAAGGCTGCCATCAAGCGTCTCTTTGCCTGGATCAGGGCGATGAGGCCGGCTGGCGCGGAGATAGCCACGAGACTCCAGGAGCAGGGAGGCGACGACCGCCTGAGCACATGGGTGAACGCCCAGTTTGCCGAGCAGGTGGGGCAGTATTTCAACGTGGACAGCCTGTTGTCATGGTATGTGTACACGGACTATTTCATGAGCGTGGATCAGCGCGCAAAGAACATGATGCTGGCTACTTTTGTGGTGAGGGACACGACGACTGGCGAGATAGTGAGCAGCGCAGTGAACGGCAAGTGGTGGTTTTACTTCTGGGATGCGGACACGATGCTGGGCGACCGTAACGACAGCTACCTGGCCTACGACTACCTGCTGACCCGCACGACATGGGACGTGGACAGAAATAAGTATGCCTTCGAGGGGCATGGCAGCTGGCTGTGGTGTCTGGTGCTGGCGAATATGGGCGGCCAGCTGAGTACGGTGGCGAACACGATGCGCGGCCACCTGACGAACGCCAGGGTGCATGCGATGTTTGACCAGGAGCAGCAGGGGAACTGGTGCGAGAGGGCGTATAACAAGAGCGGCCACTTCGCCTATATTGTGCCCCAGTTGGAGGGGGTTATGAAGCAAGGCGAACTGACGCGATATAGCTTTATGTACGCCCTGAAGGGAACAGGCCAGGCCCATCGCCATTACACTATAGAAAACCGATTTGCGCTGCTGGATGCCAAATATAGGTGCGGACAGTATCTGAGCGACAATATAGACGCATACGTGGCGAGGGCGGCTGGCGACGCAGCCAACACAATAAAGATAGTGAGCCTGGAGCCCTACTATTTTGGCTGGGGAACAAATAACAACACCTACCAGATAGGGATAGAGGCGGCAGCGGGAGAGCGAATCACGCTGACCCTGCAGGCGGCACTGACGGCTAACGACCCCATTCGCGTGTATGGTGCCAGCAGAATACTGGAGCTTGACCTTACCGGTATGGCGGGCAAGATGACCGGCACATGGAACCTGAACAAGTGCGTGAAGATGCGACGGCTGCTGATGGGTATGCAGTCGGGCACCAGCGGCAGCTGGTTTATGGAGATAGACAATTGCCGTCTGCTGGAGGAGATGGACTTGACCAACCAGAAGGGCGCTAGTACGGCAGCCGGAAGCAAAGAGCTTGATCTGCGCGGGCAGACGCGCCTGAGTGTTGGCCGGTTCGGAGGCACGGAGGTGACTAGCGTGGTGCTGGCCAAGGGTGCGCCGATCGAGACGCTGGTGATGCCCGGCACACTGACAACGCTGAGGCTTGAGAGCCTTCCGCTGCTGACAATGGCAGGGTTGACGGTGGAGAGCTATGCGAAAGTATCCACCCTAATCGTCAGCGGATGCCCGGGCGTGGAATGGGAGACGCTGGCAGGACGTTGCAGCGGCCTCCAGAGGCTTCGCGTGGAGCTTGGGGAAATAGAGGGTGACGGGCAGGACTTGGTGCGAATGGCAGCCAGAAATCTGCAGGGAGTAGATGCCCAAGGGAACTATGTGAACTATTGTGCCCTGACGGGGCGGTACCAACTGACGAAGTTCATCAGCGAAGAGGTGAAGGCGTTGTATCCGGAGTTGGAGATATTGGACCCGGAGTACACGATGATAGAGTTTGACGATGAGGTGAGCGACCCGGAGAAGGTGAGCAACCTGGACAATGGAACGGGGTATAAATTCGGCACGGCCTACGTGCCGAGCGGCCACATTGTGAAGCTGGCAGGCCAGCGGCACAGGGTGCTGGGGAAGGTGACAGGTGATGGTGAGATGACTTACTACCCCCTGCATGACAAAGATAGTAACTATTATGCGGATGCCGAGGCTACGGAGAACTGCACGAAGGCGATGCTGGACGGAAGCGAGGGGGATGTGATGCTGGTGGAGCCACACTACTGGTTCAAGGGTGTGAACGATTTCCTGAACAAGAAGCATTACAGCTGCTACAGCAGCAGGGACGAAATGCCAGCGAGACCAGAGGCGAGGGTGCTGAGCTGGGATGACCTGACGGGTGCCGGACTGGTGCGCCAGAACTACAAGGTGCTGACGGGCAAGGCTAACCTTCAGGCGGCTTACAGCAGCGATAGCAGCTGCGCAGTGGTGCATGTGCCGGTGACTGGGTACAGAAGGGTGCGATATCCAAGTGTGCCGGGAAGCGGCTTTGTGGGCAGTTTGCTGGTGGACGGATCGGGCGCGATAGTGAAGGATGTGCTGGTGGAGACCCTGAGCGGCGGATTCGAGCCGGGCATGTATCTGATAGTGGATGTGCCGGAGGGTGCGACGGATTTGTATTTTACGGTGCAGAAGAGTGCCGAATTTGACTGTGTGGTGTTGTCTAACAGTGAGAAGATCGAGGATATGGAGCCGGAATGGTGTGAGTTTGAGGAGATGGCCGGCGGAGTGGCGGAGAGCACGGTGGTGGGGTCGAAACTACGGAGTGTGATGCGAAGCAGCCAGAGTGCCGGCAGCATTTCGTGGACGGACTTTAACTACTACAGTGCGCAGCGCGGGATGCAGCAGGTGGACTGGATGTGGCACAACCATGTAGGCAACTTGTTTTATGCGATATACGGTACGCTGGACAGCCAGGGGCAGTGCGGCTATGGAGAGAGCAGCTATACGCAGCCGCAGAACAGGACGGCAGCCCTGGGCATGAGGGACACTGTGAACCCGAGCGGAGCGACGACGGGCGCCTGGTATTGGAATGACGCAGACCCCCCGCAGCTGGTGAGCGTGGGCAGTGTGAACGCGCTTGGGTACCAGAATCTGTTCGGCGACAAGTATGAGATGCTGGACGGGGTGAATGTGAATGTGGGCCAGGTGGACGGCAAGTGGGTGATAGCGATGCCGGACGGAACGGAGAGAAGGGTGAAGGGCGGCACTACGAGCGGTATTTGGATAAAGGCAGTGGTGCACGGCAGATGGATGGACCTGATACCGGCAGGAAGCCAGGGTGACTCGTCGACGACGTTTTATTGCGACTATTACTATTATGCAGGCTCGGTGGGCCGCGTGGTGTATCGTTCGAGCTACAGTGCGTATGCGGTTGGCGGTGTATCGTTCGCGCATGCGAATAACGATGCCTCGTACACGAATGCGTACGTCGGCTCGCGTCTGGCCTTCCGCGGAACCCTCGTAAAAGCGGGCAGCGTGGCGGCGTATAAGGCGGCCAGCGAGGTGTCGTGAGGCGGAGCGCGAAGCGCGTAAAGCGTGGGGGCGGCAGCCCCCCTAAACCACCCCGCGTGAGCGGGTCGATTTTTAAGAGATTGGAAAGTGAAATTAAAAGTTAAAAAAAATAAAAATGAACAAGTGCCGTTATAATAAGGGCAGGCGGAATTCCCCGGTGGGCCGCGTGGTGTATCGTTCGAACAACAATGCGAATGCGAATGGCGGTGTATCGTACGCGAATGCGAATAACGATGCCTCGAACACGAATGCGAACGTCGGCTCGCGTCTGAACAACCTAAGCGGACAGAAGGTATGTCTGCTAATATATCGGCCAACACCAGTACTGGACGTGTCCTTATGTGGGGAGCCGAGGGGGATGAGCCTCACTAACAGCAGCCGAATGGCTGGAAAGGTGAAACATCAAGAAAATCGGGTAGGGCTTGGTAGGAGAACCGAAGAGGCTGGACCCGGAGAAAGGAAGGCGATGCGGCGGGATGCCAACGTGATGGAGGAGGTGTTAGCTTACGGTAACATCTACTCGGCCATTGATGAGGTGCTGAGTGGCACCGAAAGAAAAAGGACTGCAGAGGGGCGCTATATCCTGGAACATAGGGATGAGGTGATAGCCCAACTGCAGAAAGAACTGGGGGATGGAAGTTTTGAACTAGGTCCCTGGACTGATCGGGAGATTACGGAGGCCGGGAAAGTGCGCCATCTCCAGATATTCCCCCAAATAAAACGTATAGGTATTAACGCTGTCATGCGCGTGGTTGATGCCCGGCTGCGCAGGAGATTCATCCGTACAAGCGGGGCCAGCATCAAAGGACGTGGGATGCACGACTTGATGAAGTATATGTGTGATGATATGCGGAGGGATCCTGCTGGGACAGCTTACTGCTACAAGGCTGATATCCGAAAGTTCTATGAGAGCATCGACCAGGATACCGTGATGGATTGTGTGCGCCGTGTGTTCAAGGACCCTGTATTGGTTGTGTTACTTGAGAAGTTCGTTCGGCTTATGCCATCGGGGTTGAGCCTCGGCCTGCGCAGTTCCCAGGGACTTGCCAATCTTTTGCTGTCGATGGTTCTAGACCATCCCCTGAAGGACTGTGAAGCGGTACCCTACTACTACCGATATTGTGACGATCTGGTTGTGTTGTCTGGAGACAAGCGCTATCTGTGGCAGGTTCGTGACCGCATCCATCAGATGCTGGATACGGTGGGTTTGGAGATTAAGCCAAACGAGCGAGTGTTCCCATCGTCGGACGGCATAGACTTCCTTGGATATGTAATCTACAGCGGAGACCACGTTGAGTTACGGAAGCGCATCAAACAGAAGATGGCACGCAAAATGGCGGAAGTCAAATCAAGAAAAAGAAAAGAAGTGCTGACAGCCTCCTTCTATGGAATGGCAAAGCACGCTAATTGCAATAATTTGTTTAACGTATTAACAGGTAACGAAATGTAAAGTTTCAAAGATTTGGGCGTGAGCTATGCGCCTGCAGACGGGAAGAAACGCTTCCCCGGTCCCAGTGTCAGCATTCGCGAACTGGTGAACCTCCCCATCATTGTCAAAGACTTCGAGACAGGTATCAAAACTGACCAGGGCGACGACCGCACACTGGTGGCCATCGAGCAGAACGGAGAACCTAAGAAGTTCTTCACGTCAAGTATCGAGATGAGAAACATCCTCGAGCAAATCCGCGAGGTTCCGGACGGATTCCCGTTTGAGACCACAATCAGAGCCGAAACATTCGGAAAAGGTAAAACCAAATATGTCTTCAGCTAATATGAAACGAGTGCAAGGAAGCAAGGGCGTGGAGCCCATTGTGTGTCTGAATCCTGTCAAGGAGCTCTGGCGAGTGCGTATGGATATCACTGAGACCGATGACGGAGCGGAATGGTTGGAGCACGACTTTGACCACCGTCCTACCTCCAAGGAGCTACGCAGCCTATATAATGAATACACTGACGGGCAGGTGAAGGATAAAATCCTCACCGGCATGACCTATGATGGGGTGAAAATTTACCTGTCAGAGGAAAACCAGCGAAACTTTCTGTCTGCTTTTTTTGTCCCTGCGGAATTTAAGGTCTGGGAAGACGATGAAGGAAATGCGGTGTATAAGAAATTCACCCTGCTCACCAAGTTGACGGCATTTAAAACGGCTGTGTTTACCCATATCCAGCAATGCCTCAAAGAGGGATGGTCGAAGAAGGATGGTTTCGACGTTAGCCCATATTTGCGAGAGTGATCGAACGCCTCGGGGGTGGGTATAAAAAGCCCCCAGCCTGTTAATAAAATCTCTTACCACTTTAGTAACATAAAGCCCATTCCGGCAGCTGGGGGTTAAACCTCCAACCCGGAATGGGCATATTATTTACCCGTGGTAAGAGACTGCAAAATTACGAAGATTTTTTGGATTGACAAAATACAAAAATATAAAGAGATATGAATGAATATTATAAGATGTTGAACAATATCCTCGAAAACGGTAAAGAACAGCGGAACAAGAAAGGAAATATACGCTATCTGACCAACGAGGTGATGCGTATGGATGCGGGTGATTTGCTCGATATATTTGAGAGCCACGGTATCGCCAGAAAGAAGCTGAAAAGCGAGCTAGACCTGTTCTGCAGAGGCGAACGGAATACGGAAGCCTACCGCGATGCTGGAATCAGTTGGTGGGACTACTGTGGGCCAATCCTGGTCAACAGTTACCCGACCTATTTTGAACGACTGCCCAAGCTGGTGGATCGTATCAACCGAGAGAAGCGGAACAGCAAGAACTATGTTCTCTTTCTTGGCGAGACAAACGTGGAAACAAATCAGGCTCCGTGCCTATCGTTGGTCCAGTTCCAGATCGAGGATGGCCGACTCATGCTTTCGGCATACCAGCGAAGCAGCGATGCGTCGTTGGGTCTTCCCTCCGACATTTACCACCTATACCTTATAAGCCGACAAGTGGACTTGCCATTGCACAGCATCACACTGTTCTTGGGCAACGTACATATATATGAAAACAATATAGAAAAAACACGCGCCTTGCTCAGTGGCGAGGAGGGCGTGAAATTTGAACTTAACGTATAACTAATTAAATTATTAAGAGAGTGAAAAAATTTGTGAGTGCCCCTTTGCCTTTTCAGGGACAGAAACGCCGCTTCATCAAGCAGCTTGAAGAAATGGCCAAGCAACAAGAAGAAGGAACCGTGTTTGTTGATCTGTTTGGAGGAAGCGGACTGGTAAGCCACACCATCAAGCGCAGCAGACCAGAGTGCCGGGTCGTTTATAATGACTTCGACCATTACAGCGAACGATTGGCAAACGTTAATCGAACCAACGAAATGCTGAAGGCCCTGAGACCAATAGTTGCTTCAGTTCCGCATAAAATGCGCATTACTGGTTCTGTACGATCCGAAGTCGTAGCAGAGGTCGAGAAGTGGAATAAAACAGGCTATGTGGACTGGTTCAGCATTTCGAGCAACCTCCACTTCACGATGAACTACTCCCACAACTTCGAGGAATTCTCTAAACAGACCCTATACAACCGAATCCGAAAAGACGATTACGACGTGGAAGGATACCTCGATGGCGTTGAGGTGGTGTCCATGGACTACCGCCGCCTGTTCGACCAGTTCAGCAAGATGGAGAACGTTGTCTTTATTCTTGACCCTCCCTATTTGTCAACAGACTGTTCGACCTACAAGAGCGACAGCTATTGGAAACTGTCGGACTACCTGGATGTGCTGAAATGCCTTAAAAATACGAAATTCGTGTATTTTACCAGCAGCAAAAGTACCATCGTGGAGTTAGCAGATTGGATTGCCCGAAATGACTTCCACGGCAACCCATTTGAAGGAGCCTCGGTCCATCGTTTTCATGTAAAAGGTATCGCGCTTAACTACGACGATATGATGCTTGTAAAAGCAGCATAAAGACGTTTAAAAGCAATAAAAAAGGCGCTGCGGATAGTTTGCAACGCCTTTTTTTTTTAATTGTGTGTGGCTCGAAAAATGTACATTTCGTTTTTATAGTTTGACAATTTGTTACAAATTTATGTACATTTCGTTTTGCGATTTATATATCAACCCATTCCGTCTGAAAATCATAAGCAGGGACAGTCTGGCTTACATTGTCTTCACCAGCCCTACGAAGTGTTATATACTTCTTTTCATTCTTCCCTTCTCGAACACCCGTTGCAATAAAAGGATAAGATCCGTGAACCTGGTAATCCATTTTGTAGAATATTATTTAATGATACTGTGTCTTAATTAACGCTGCAAATTTACGAAAATTACATCAAACACGCAAATCCTTTTTTATCCTTTTTGATTTCTCACTATTTGCCGGCATATACTGCACCGTTTTTGATCACGATGGTGTGGTGGTCGAAGAAGTCTTTGCCGATCACGCCACTTATACCTATGCGATTGAGATTGGGTGCATCTTTGGTGCTAAGGGCACCGCAGCTCACCTCGTACTCGACGCCATTGCATGTAAAATGTGTAGAGTGAAGGTCTGCCTGAAATCTGTTTCCTGGGGCTCCCCACTTGCAATCCACAACGCGCTCTCGGAACTCTTTGCCCTTTATCATGCTTGGTTGGATATAAGAATACTGTGCCCCGGTGTCGATGAAACACTGGCAACGGCTGCCATCAATCGACAATTCAACCATAGGATATCCCGTCATAGTCTTACCAATCATTGTACCTACAGGGCCATCGTAATGAGTGACAATCAGTCCTGCCTGGTAGTCTATCATGATGGGATTTCTCATCAGCAGGTTGCCACCTATCACTCCTGCCACGGGCTGTCCAAACCAGTCCGACAATACCAAAGTGTTGACAGGACCATACTCTTGGGGAACTCGCTCAGTTACCCCGTCAAACCCAATGGCTCCTTTATCGGCAATACTGATAGACATCCCCGAGTCAATAAACATCAGCCCCTCGCCATAATCTATGAACGGGCATCCTTTTAGAAAAGTCAATTTATGTTTCATCTGAGAGTACTTTTTTTAACTAACCTATTGGATGAAGTTCTTTCTACATCTACATTCAATTAACGCTGCAAAAGTACGAAAATCACATCAAACTCACAAATCTATTTTCCACAATATGGTACATCATTTTGAAACACAGTTGTATATTGTCTCAGAAGCAGACACAAAAAACTCCATCATGTGTGGGCAGGAAGAAACAATTCATAGGAGAATGCCCTGTTTAAAGACCATCTTTATTGCTTCGTAAAAGATTCCATATCAGCACCACACACTTCCTCACCCGTGAGGCGTTTCATAACATCGTAAGGGGTAACATCACTCCTCCGATATCCGCAGATAAGGCATGTCTGGAGCCAAGATTTCTTCGGGTTCGTCTTTCTGGACCTCTTTCTCGAGTTCTTCGTCGAGATCGCCCAATTCGATCACACCAGAATTCCATCCGTCATGATGACTAACCAGTCCACCCCAGGAAATACAGAGCGACACACGGTCGGAATTTTCATAGTAGGAGTGATTACAGAGACCGGACCAGCTGTATTCATCACTTGCTCCTGTTTTGACGAAGATAACTTCTTGGGCTAACTGCTCTTCTATCAACGTGTCTAGCTGTTCTTTTAATTCAAGAAATGTCATAGCATTTATATTACAATTACTACTAAATAACCTGTTGGATGAATTAATTTGTTAATAATTTCTTTCAAAAAAAGTTGTGTATGTTAATAATTTTTCGTATTTTTGTAATGAAAATCAAATTTTTACAAAAAACTGTTATCATGCACAACTTTTATACAAAGATACAAAAGTCGAGCGTAATGACAAAATTTTTTTTGGCATTACCGAGACCAAGTATCTTCATGAGCGTAGCGAGTAAAGTACGCAAAAATTCTTGACATATGCAAGCGTTTCTCGAATAATCTCGTCAACGAACTCGGAAATGTTCCCAGAAGAGGTGTCGTGCCCAAGTTTTCGGACCTAGAAGTTATCGCCTTGTCGCTAACAGCCGAATCTCTCAGTATTGACAGCGAAAACTGTTTATTCGTTTGGCTGAATCATCATAGAGATATGATTCCTAATCTGATAAGCAGAAGGCAATTCAACACAAGGCGCAAACTGACCATCTCGGTTTGTAATGCCATCCGTGAACGTATAGCCAACGAAATCGATGGCGGAGAGTCATTCTTCTGTATCGACTCAAAACCTATCGAGGTGTGTCGTATCGCCAGGTCCTCAAGATGCAGACTCGGTAAGTCCGACTACGATACTGCACCCTCCTTTGGCTTCTGCGCATCACAGAACACATATTACTATGGATACAAACTGCATGCTGTCTGCGGCCTTAGCGGAGTCATCCATTCATTTGACATCACCAAAGCAAACGTACATGATATTAATTACTTGAAGGATGTCAAATATGAATATCACGACTGCAGTATCTTCGGTGATCGTGGCTATATTAGCGCATCTATGCAGCTGGATCTTTTCGAATCGGCCAACATTCGCCTTGAAGTTCCTTATAGATTGAATCAGAAGGATTGGAAACCGACTTTTATCCCTTTTGCAAAGGCCAGAAAGCGTATCGAAACCGACTACTCTCAGTTTGTGGGGCAGTTTATGCTTAATCGCAACTTTGCCAAACAGCCAGCTGGGTTGTTCGCCAGAGTTATCAGTAAGATAGCATCTTTCACTACTTTACAATATGTAAATTACCTCTTGGGCAGACCCCTTGGCCTCGTCAAATATGCTTTAGATTAATTCCGCCAACGGGTTTATCTATTTGTGAAAAAGGGCGAACTATAGGCGGCGGCCATGGAGGCAGCCGCCTTGCCAACACAACGGACCTAGTTCGGGAATGTTACAGAAATGGCACCTTTTTCGATCCCAACAGCACATTGTTCAAGAAGATCCTTGCCGATGGCTCCTTGTGCCCCGGTCTGCCGCACGGCATATTCGAGTTCCTCGGGCAGGTTGCCGAACTGGATGGCCAGCTGTCGGCCCGTCACTTCAACAGGCACTTCGTAGAGCCTTGTCGAGAAGGTGTCGTAGTCCAACAGTGGGCTGAAATCCTCCACCTCGCCCACGACAGGACGTCCCTTGGAAAGCTCGCGGGCGATATAGTTGGTCACAGCTCCCGAGTCCAGGAGCAGGTTCACCTTATGGCCGTTGACTCGTGCAACGATCCCTACCAGACCCATGCAGTCGAACGACTCTATGGGGGTCCCGTCAACGAGTCTTTCGCCGACAGCGAACCGGTCGTGGGCATAATCGAACACTATCGGGTATTGGCCCAGGATATCCATGCCCAGGAGCCCTTCCACGGGCACGCCTACCTTGTTGGAGACATAGCTCTTGTCTATGCCTTGGAGCCGGGTGGGCACAAGATAGCGGGTGCCGCAAACCGTGATGGACCCCGTTTCGGAGAAGCTGTTGGGAGATCCGGTGTCGACCATGAATGTACCTTCGTTGCATTCGAACAGGACATACCCGTTCACAAAATTCTTTTTGCTCATATTATTTCTTTATTTACAGTTGTTTCTTCTAGTTCTCATGCAGCCAAACCGCAACCCTCATAGAGGTCTTGTCTGCCACCTGTCTGCCTTAGGTAACCTCCAAAAATTAGAAAAAATGAGTAACATTAGCTTGAGCGTCTTGCTGCTTCTTTTTGGCGCTTCCAAGCGTAACCGCTTGGCACATAGCACCGCTATGCACCTGCGCGCTTCCTCTCAGAATCACTCAAAAATAAGCAGCAATCCATCTCAATCTAATTATTAGAGGTCACCCTTATTCAATAACGACATTTCTCAGGAAATATTACGCGGCAACCGAAAAAAGTTTTCTCCGTAGATTCAAACTTTTGAGTGTAATTACGCCACATTTATAACTTGTTTGATTACTGATAATCACAAAGTCAAAACAAAGAAAAAGAGGAAAGATCTTTCGATTTTTCCTCCCTTGTAGACCAAACTATCGATTATTCAAACTTCTGGAAGGAGGTTGAGAATGTGTGTGCTGCGTTTCCTGATATACTCCCATCCAATACAGAGTCCAGTTAAAAAGAAGGACCCGGGGCTTTCGCCGCCGGGTCTGTCTATTACCACATATCGTTTTCTGAGAGCTCGTTAAATTCTAGCACTTTCTCTCCTCCTATTTTTATCCATGAGAGAGTGTAGAATCCTTTGCCGAAACTGTACTTAGGAAATATCTCGGTTGCCTTCTCTTTGGTGATTTCTCTACAACCAACACCTCTATGCGACCATCCATGTCTATACACGCATTTCTTCCCGGCCTCTATCCATCTTCGGTGCTCATTTTTCTACATAGTGCTGCACTTGCAACTAGAATTTAGAAACCGCCATTCTGCAGTTTTTTTAGAGGTTTCCCATAATAAAAACGCCACTTCTAAGTTTATTATTCATAACATCGGCTGATTTCGATGCCATGAATAGATCTTGATAGCCACATCATCAAACAAAACAAATGAAATCCATGAAGAAATTGACAATCCTGCAAGTCGTGCTGGCATTGCTGGCTATAACCGCTTGCAGCAATGGCCGGCAAGCGGCAGGCAGCACAGATGCCTTCGAGGCCTTTTGCGAACATTTCAGCAGATCGTCGGCTTTTGCCTACACAGAGATGGGCGGCCGCAAGGTGCTGCTCGTGTCGCAAGAGACCTTCGGCGAGAACGAAATGACTGATCTGGAAGCCATCGAGGCCAGTCTCTTTGCCTTGGACAAAGAGAGCCGCATTGTGGCCCTGGGTTCGATACGCTCGCAGGGCACACTCTACCCGGTGTCGTTGCTGGACGGCAAGCTGATGGTAGCCGGGCACGAGTTTGTAAAAATCTACAGCATCCGTGGCGACATCCCCGAACTGGTGCTCGACAGCTACGGGGAGGGCGAATGCACCCAACTCACGGAGATGTTCCACACCTTTGAGAGAGGCACACCTATAAAGTTTGAAAGAAAATAGTATGACGATAGAACAATTCAGACGCCACATGGCAGATGGACTTCCTGTCGGGAACGGCTCGGAGGCTCACCTGCTCATGCACCAGATGGCGCAAGAGGCCATCCGCATCACCATGGAGATCAACAACCGGTACCACACCCCCGAGGAACTGAGGATGCTCTTCGCCGAGCTATGGGGCATCGAGGTGCCGGAGAGTTTCAGCATGTTTCCGCCCTTTAATACCGACTGCGGCAAGAACACCCACATCGGCGAACGCCTCTTTATGAACAGCGGATGCAAGTTCCAGGACCAGGGTGGCATCTTCATCGGCAACGACTGCCTGCTGGGCCACAACGTCACCCTCTGCACCATCAACCATAATCCCGACCCCGAACATCGTGGAGACATGAGTTTTGCCCCTATCCGCATCAAAGACAAGGTGTGGATTGGAGCAAATGCAACCATACTGCAAGGAGTCACCATTGGAGAAGGATCGGTCGTAGCCGCTGGTGCGGTAGTAACAAAAGATGTAGAACCAAGAACCATTGTGGGTGGAGTACCCTCCAGATTTATCAAGAACGTGTTGTTAAAATAAGTTAAAGTCGAATTTATAAGCATCTGACATGGCAAACACTAACCTTTAGGTAACCAAGGCAAGAAAAAGTGCCTCACTGCGTAATTCAAAAAATGCCAGTAATTTTGCACTCGCAATTCAACAAGTTATCAACTCAAAGAAAAGAAAACATTATGAAGAATTATGCAATCAAGAGCCTCAATGGTTGGCAGAACGTAGAGGGTAAGACTTTCCTTGGTCAGGAACTCGGTATGACAGGTGCAGAAGCATCGTTGCAGCGTCTGGCTGCTGGCGAAGACGCACCTTTCCTCCACTCACACAAGACCCACGAAGAGATCTATGTCATCATCTCGGGCAAGGGTGAGTATGAGGTAGATGGCGAGAAGATGGCCGTAGGCGAAGGCTCTATCATCCGTGTGGCTCCTGCTGGTGTACGTGCATTGCGCAACACCTCAGACAAAGAGATGGTGATGATGTGCATTCAGTACGAGGCAAAGCCTATCACCAGTTTCATGGACGATGCGAACATCATCCCATTGGATAAATAATGAACCAACAAAAATATCAGAAGAACAAAGAGATAAGAGACGCATTATTTCCTGATTGCCCTATCCGCAACGTCCTTGCTCGTGTAGGTGACAAATGGTCGCTCCTTGTGCTGTACCACCTGCAGCACAGGGAGCCTGTGCGTTTCAAGGAACTGCAACGACAGATTCCCGACATCTCGCAAAAGTCGCTCACTCAGACACTCCGCACGCTTGAAGCGGATGGCTTCGTCACACGCGAGGTGTTTCCCGAAGTTCCTCCACGTGTAGAATACTCTCTTACCCCTCGAGCGCTTTCCTTCCTCCCTCTAGTAGAGAACATGATCAACTGGGCGAAGGAGAATATGGAAGAGATTATTAAGGACAGAACAAACAATTATGAAACAGACATTGACTTCGTCGAGCCAGCTACCGCTCGACCATTTAAGCGAGCTTAATGGTTCTCGCTTAAACGCTGCCTTTGACTATCTAGAAAACGTTCCCAACATCGCAGCAACAGTATGCGATAAAGAGGGAATTGTTCTTTATCAGAATGCTGCTGCTCGCCAGCGTGATGGTGAGGTAATTGGCAAAAACCTCTATAACTGCCATAGCCCTAAATCAGGTGAGAAGATTCGCATGATGATGGAAACAGGCACGAGCAACAGCTATGAGGTTATCCATCATGGCAAGCACTACTTCGTTCATCATACCCCTTGGTTCAAGGAGCCCGGAGGTGAACTGAGCGGATTGATCGAACTGGACATCGAGATTCCCGAAACTCATCCGACGTTTAACAGAGACAAACAATGACACACAAAAACATGTGGTTATTACCTGTTGGATGAATTAATTTGTTAATAATTTCTTTCAAAAAAAGTTGTGTATGTTAATAATTTTTCGTATTTTTGTAATGAAAATCAAATTTTTACAAAAAACTGTTATCATGCACAACTTTTATACAAAGATACAAAAGTCGAGCGTAATGACAAAATTTTTTTTGGCATTACCGAGACCAAGTATCTTCATGAGCGTAGCGAGTAAAGTACGCAAAAATTCTTGACATATGCAAGCGTTTCTCGAATAATCTCGTCAACGAATGTTTTCGTCAAGCCGAGAGAAAAGACTGCTCGCAGGCTCTTCCGAGGCGAGAAAACAACATCTGAAAGATAACTCGGGAAAGTGCCCAGAAGAGGTGTCGTGCCCAAGTTTTCGGACCTAGAAGTTATCGCCTTGCCGCTAACAGCCGAATCTCTCAGTATTGACAGCGAGAACTGTTTATTCGTTTGGCAGAATCATCATAGGGATATGATTCCTAATCTGATAAGCAGAAGGCAATTCAACACAAGGCGCAAACTGACCATCTCGGTTTGTAATGCCATCCGTGAACGTATAGCCAACGAAATCGATGGCGGAGAGTCATTCTTCTGTATCGACTCAAAACCTATCGAGGTGTGTCGTATCGCCAGGTCCTCAAGATGCAGACTCGGTAAGTCCGACTACGATACTGCACCCTCCTTTGGCTTCTGCGCATCACAGAACACATATTACTATGGATACAAACTGCATGCTGTCTGCGGCCTTAGCGGAGTCATCCATTCATTTGACATCACCAAAGCAAACGTACATGATATTAAGGTAACCTCTAAAAATTAGTTTTTTTTGAATCCATTAGACTTGAGTGCTTTTAGTTTTCTGTCGGCGTCTTTCTTCATAAAGTCTTGAACCATAGCTACGGCTATGCTTCTTTGCCTTTATTTGAAATCCGTTCGACATAAAATCAAAAATCATCTCAATCTAATTATTAGAGGTTACCTTAATTACTTGAAGGATGTCAAATATGAATATCACGACTGCAGTATCTTCGGTGATCGTGGCTATATTGGTGCATCTATGCAGTTGGATCTTTTCGAATCGGCCAACATTCGCCTTGAAGTTCCTTATAGAGGTGACCTCTAAAAATTAGTTTTTTTTGAATCCATTAGACTTGAGTGCTTTTTGTTTTCTGTCGGCGTCTTTCTTCACAAAGTCTTGAACCATAGCTACGGCTATGCTTCTTCGCCTTTGTTTGAAATCCACTCGACATAAATTCAAAAATCATCTCAATCTAATTATTAGAGGTCACCTAGATTGAATCAGAAGGATACTTAAGCCGAGAGAAATGGCAAAATCTATTTTGACATTTCCGGGGCCATGTATCCTCACGAGCATAGCAAGTAAGGATTGGAAACCGGCTTTTATCCCTTTTGCAAAGGCCAGAAAGCGTATCGAGACCGACTTCTCTCAGTTTGTGGGGCAGTTTATGCTGAATCGCAACTTTACCAAACAACCAGCTGGGCTGTTCGCCAGAGTGATCAGTAAGGTAGCATCTTTCGCTACTTTACAATATGTCGATTACCTCTTGGGCAGACCCCTTGGCCATGTCAAATATGCCCTAGATTAATTCCGCCAACGGGTATCTTTAATAACTTTAACTTTAAGAACACCAGGCTGGGACTGCTCATTCTCTACGAGGCCTGACGTGTTTCCGTGCGTGTTCACAACCTGGGACTTCTCTTGTCTCCGTCTTTCTATAAAGACTCTTTTTGTGACGGTTTGGTTGCCATGTTCAGAAAAATGGTTATCTTTGCAAAATCAAATATTCCATCATATGTTTATCATACATTACTCTGGCACAGGCAATAGCGCGTATGTCGCAAAGCAGATTTCCAAGAAGATGGGAGCCGAGACGCTTTCGTTGAATGAGGTTTTTCGCAAGAATGTTCCGGTTTCCATTCCCGACGACACGTTGGTGTTCGTCACTCCTACCTATTGCTGGCGTCTGCCCCGTGTGGTGAGTTCGTGGATGGAGAGGCAGCATTTCCACAAAGGCCAGAAGGTTTATTTTGTGATGACCTGTGGCGACGATTTCGGCAATGCGGAGAAGTACCTGAACGAGCTCTGCTCGAGGATAGGGGTGGAATGTATGGGTGGCATAGAGGTGGTGATGCCGGAGAACTATATCACGATGTTCACGGCCCCGTCGGTAGAGCTGAGCCGTACTATTGTGGAGTGTGCCGATCTGGCTGTGATGGAGGTGTGCCAGTATCTTGAACGGGGCGAGCATTTCCCCGAACGTCCGGTAAACTTGAGGGATAAGATCTTTAGTGGGATAACCAACAGCCTGTTCTTCTCCTTCATCGTGAAAGACAAGCAGTTCTTTGTGAAGGACTCTTGTGTGGGCTGTGGTGTGTGCGAGGAGGTGTGCCCGATGAAGAATGTGGCCCTCGTTGACGGAAAGCCTACTTGGAACGGCAATTGCACCCATTGTATGGCTTGCATCTGCCGTTGCCCTCAAGAGGCGATAGAGTATGGTAAAAGCACGCGAAACAAGCGCCGTTATGTGATGGACGGAGAGTAGGCGTGCTGGCGTGGGAGAGGGGCTGTAGAGGCCCTGTGGCCGTTCATATCTGGTAGTCGGTAGACGGGCCGAAGTCCATTCCGTCAACAAGGATGCGCCCTTTGGTGGTGTGCCCGAGGAAGCAGCAGTTTATGGCTGCCTCGGATAGTTTTTGCAAAAAGAATTCTTCATCTTCCTCTTTCATGCAGGCGATGAATCTTCCTTTCTCTTCGCCGAATAGGAAGGCGTCGATGCGGATCTCTCTGCAGCTGAGGATGTCAAAGCCGAGCCGATGGGGAAGGGAACAACGAAGCAAGGATCCGAAGATGCCGCCTTGCTCCACCTCGCAGGTGGCGATAGTTGTTCCGTTTTCCTGTAGTGCGGAAAGGATCATGAGGTGGTAGTCGCGGTCGTCGTCATCGTTGCCGAGGGATATGGGCTCGTCAACGAGGTGCAGGTACTGCCGTGCGTATTCCGAATCGAGGAACTCGGTGGATATATTCCCCACGAGATAGAGGGAATGTCCCGAGTGGGTGAATGATGGAGCGTTTGGGGCTGCTGCCGGAGCGTCGGGCTCGGGAGTGGCATTTCTCTTTCCCCAAAGCTTGCGGGCGATGTCGAGACAGTCTTTGATACGGGGCTCCCGAATCTCTCTGTGCTGACTTCCGTCCCCGTCGTAGATGTAGTCGTTGGTCTCTACGGCATGGTGCTGCCCCTTCAGCCAGGCAAGAAGGCCCTGCTGGCGTCCGCTGCCCTCCCACATGGCAAGAAGCGTGCTCAACTCGTCGATGGTGGGCATGTGTCCTACAATATGCTGGACTTCCTCGTAAACGGGTCTGCTGATATGAAGTGCTTCAATAAGCTCGTCGTTAATGCTTTCGTGCTGTTCTTCCATGGGGTGTTGGGCTTTTTTTTGATTGTGCAAAGATAGCATTATTATTTCAAATAGCAACGTCTTTTTTTTCTTGGCTGGCTATAGTTAAATAGGAGTAAATGTGTTAAAAAAGGAAAAAAAGTGGCTTTATTGTTTGGTATATGACAATAAATATGTATTTTTGCAGTTTGATAATATTGCAAATAAATTAGAGAAAACGGCATATGGAATTCTTCCTTGGCATAGGCATGGGCATAATGATATCGCTGATTTACAGCTTTGGACCAGCCTTCTTCTCGCTCCTGCAGACTAGCGTCCATTATGGATTCAAGGTGGCGAGACCGTTTGCTTTTGGGGTGAATTTGAGCGATATCATTACCGTGTCGCTACTTCTTACCGTGTTGAGCGGCGTAGATATGGTTTCGTTGATGCACAATCTCTATGTTGTCATCATGGGCGGCTCGGTGCTGGTCCTCTTTGCCATCTATTTCTTCCTCCACAAGACTCACGACGCGGAGGATAGCGGTTCGGTGATGAAGTTCCGTGCTGGCGATGCGCCCAAGTGGTATTCGGTATATCTCCGTGGGTTTGCCATCAACTTCTTCAATCCTATCATCTGGCTCTATTGGGTCTCCATCGTAGCCATGGCGTCGGGAGCAGGCGGCGTATCCACCAACCACCTGTATCTCTTCTTTGCCGGCGTGCTTCTGACTACGGTCTCGCTTGATGTGCTCAAATGCAAGCTGGCGTCGATGCTGCAACGTTTCCTCACGGCGAGAGTGTTGAACATCATGAACAAGATAATAGGGTGTATCCTGCTGGCTTTTGCTGCATATCTTGTGTTTTCGATGCTCTTGAGCAAATAAGAGTTTCCTTCTTGTTTTTTTTGTGGGGGATTATATACATGTTGGCACAAATGAGAGATACAACAGGCTGTTAATGATAGCGTTGGCTATTCGGTGTCATTCCAACCTTCCGTATTCCGTCATTGCGGGCTTGCCCCGCAATCTAGACTGTCCGGCAACGAGTCTCGAACCCGTCGCAATAGATTGCGGGTCAAGCCCGCAATGACGAGGTCTGCTATGAAGAGATGATGAATTGTCTCCGCAATGATAACTGCCAACAGGTATATAGTTACCTAATTAATTAGTTATGGCAACCGCTAATGTTGTTCGTTTTCTAATCTTTAGAGGTAGCCTTATATAGTATAACGAACAAAGACTGTCTCGAGGTGAGGCAGTCTTTGTTAGGGAGGTGTTATTTTGTGCAGTTGTTACTGACTGATATATTTCAGGAGGGCGTTGCGGTTGTCGCTGAAGGTGAGGTGGTCGGTAAGACGGAAGTAGTTCTCCTTATCGATGCAGTTGGCATAGGCCATCTTGAGGAAGACGAGTCGGTTGTCGTCGAAGGAGAAGGTGCGGGCAAGTTGTCCGATCTGGCCACTCTCCATATGGCGTTTGGCAAAGCCGCGGGCGAGATTGAGACGGTCGTCGTCGAAGGAGCAACGTTTCAGTCTGTCCACCATCTCTTTCACTTCGTTGGTGGTGGGTAGTATGGCGATGGGCTCGGGTGTAGGAACGGGATGGACATGCTGAGCATGGCTGTTGTGCTCGGGATGAACGGCACCATGGACTGGGTTGTGTGAGGGGGTGGAGGCGTGGTGCTGATGGTCGTGGCGGTAGTGCTCGCGCTCCTCTTTTGTGAGGAGTCGGTAGGTGTTGTCGTGCTGATCAAGGAAAAGTACATACTCCTGACCTTTTCTGATGGTGGCAAGAAGAGTCAAGCCCTTGGGTTGTTTCATAAGGATGGTGACCTCGCGCTCGGAGTAGGGACCGAAGTCGCTTACCATGACGTAGCTCTGAGGACGCATGTTCTGCATGCGGTCGTTTATCTCAACATAGAAGCTCTCACCGTTCTCGCTGGAGATGACGGTGGGGAGGTTTCCCTTTGTGTGGCTTTTCTTCTGTTTCTCTCCGGGTTGTGCCATTGCGGCGAAAGCGAGGAGGCAGAGGGTGAGGAGTAGGGTTATTCTTTTCATAGTGGGGAAGGTGTTATGGAACGATTATTTCTTGCTGACTTTGCCTACCGAGACGCCTGCTCCGGTGGTTACGCGGAGCATATAGGTGCCGGGAGGACGGTTGGTGATGTCGATCACGTTGGTGTTGACAACTTTCTTTACAGATCGGCCCATGACGTCTAGCGCTTCTATCTCCTGCACGTCGGGACAGTCAACGGTGAACACGCCAGCGCTGGGGTTAGGATACATAGGAGGAGCGGCATTGTCGGGAGCCGGCGTAGCGGGTCGGGGAACAGCCTGGATGAGAAGGTCGGAGAAGACAGCCATCACGGACTTCTTAACGTTGATGTTGAAGGCAAACTGGATGGTGGCCCAAGTGCTGGTAGGCGAGGGGAGGTCGATGACAACTGCTTCGATATTGGTGTTTGTTACGGTGTCGCGCTTGAGGGTGGTCCATGCTGACCATTCGTATATGGGATAGCCTTCAAATACTCGGTAGAGGACGTCCATATAGTCTGTGTCGGCTTGAACGGCGCAGGTCTGGCGTTGGAGGAACGAGAGCTGGGCTATCTGGCTCGGGGTGATGGAGGAGAAGTCGATCTCGGGAGTGACAAGCATGGCGAAGGTCTCTTCGCTTCCGGTACCGGTACCATCCTTGGCAACGACTATGGAATCGGGATTGTAGAGATGCTCGATCCAAAGGCCGCTGTTGAGAAGCCAGGTGAGGTATCCCTCCGATTCGTCGGTCCAGCAACGAGGACATCCGTTCTTGAAGTCTTCGGAGAAGGGGAGCTGCTGGATATTGTAGCAAGGCGCTTCAAGGGTGCCTGGGTCTGACCAAGGACCGGCCATATTGTAGTCTCCTATGATGCGGATGTAGGCGTCGTAGTCTTTGCCGTCCTGGAGGATGGGTCCTTCTTCTCTGCCATAGTAGAGATCGCATAGATGCTTCTCAAAATAATTCGTTCCCTGCTCGTGGTTGCATTCATCGGCTGGCACGTAGATGCTTGCTAGGGAGTCGGCATTTCCGGGGATATAGCCTTTCTCGCCAATGACTATCTGGAATTTCCGATAGTTCTCAGGTGCATACCAACTGATATTGGGGCATTCCATGAAGTCGGTCTTGACTTTGTAGGGCTTGGGGATTCCTCTACCTTTGACCAGGGGGCGAATCATCCATTGGATGTTGCCGGTCACCTCGGTCCATTCGCCGGAGTTCCACTGGCCAGCGTAGCCTACGGATAAGGAGCCGTTCTCGTTTTCGGAAGGACGGCAGAGGAAGGAACGGCAGCTGCTGTTTGTGCTTCCAGTGCTGTTGGCTGCCCATGCGCCCATGCCATTGGATCGGGCCGACAGCTCGATCCAGAAGGGTTTGGTGCCGTTGGAGGTCCAGGTGCTTACAAGGAGGGGGGTGGAGAAGAGATGGGTGTTCCAGCCCTCTTCGGTTGCTTGGCAGTTTTCTGCTTGACCTCGGCATTGGTAGGGCCATGCTGCCGTTGTGTCGAGATAGCCGTGGTTGGTTTCGTAGATGATGCCGCAGGTGGGCTCGGTATCGGTGGCGTAGTACTGGAATCCGATGATGGTGTCGTAGCCGGAGAAGAGCTCGGGAGCGAAGGCTATGCCCCAATGCTGCTGGATGCGACATCCTTCGCTGTGAAGGTCTTCTGACGAGACGGCATAATCAAACTCGCCGTTGTCGCAGATGATTGTGTCGGGAGTGTTGAACGTGCTCTTGCTGTAATAGATGGGGATGGTGAAGGTGGTGTCCTCGTAGAGGGTCCGGTTGATCCAATAGGCGCTTGTGACGTTGGGGGACAGGGAGTCCCAAGGAATAGGGGAGAAACTGAAGGTCGTTTGGTGGACGGCGTCGTCAAAGACTGTAGGAGAGTTGCAGCTGGAGTTCCCGTTGCCCATGTCTTGGTTTGTGGATTTGCGTAATGTAAGATGGATGTTGAATCCACGTACGGGGTCGTCCTGCCTGCCGGCGAACCAATGAGAGTAAGTTATAGGAGAATCATAAAAAACCACTCCGGATTGGGCTTGGTTTATGTTCTCTATTATGTCTAGGTTTGTTGAGAAGTTGTCGCTTTCGGGGTAGGGGGCTGGCAGGAAAACCCGGATGTCGTCGCTACCATAATCCTCGTTGAACTCGGCATAGTCCTTGTCGGTATGGAACCAAAAGGGGTTTGGCGTAAAACTGTAGATATAGGTAAGCACTATCGCGGGGGTGTATTCGGGAGGGTAGGGGGAGAATTCAATGTAGTGAGAACTGCCATAAGCCTCACCATTGATAATGTAAGTGGAATCGTCGATGATGAGGTAGTAGAATCCGTTGCCGTCGCCGCCTTTGCACATGTTGAGGTGTGCGTAGGCGCCGGTGTTGTCCTTGTGATAGCCGTCGCATACCGAATAGTGGACATATCCGCTGGTTGTATCTTTGAACTGGAACATGAAAGGACGTCCCAGTCGGAGCTCTTTCTGCATAGCGTCCCTATAGTGGAGTGAACTGTTGGCCGCGTTAAAAGAATGTAGGTACTGATCGCGTGGGGCTCGGCGTCCGGTTTCGAATCCCCAATGGGTGCCTAGGCTGTTCTCTAATGCTCTTGAAATGTTAATGTCTTGTGGAAGAGAATTGACTTTGTCGTACTGCATCTCCATCGACACGCCAACATGGTAGATGAATTCGGCCATCTTGTCGGCATTGTAAATCCTCTGGTTCTGGTAGTCGTTGGGTTGGTCTTTCTTGTCGGGGAAAGAGTTGAAGTCGTATATGGTGTCTTTCCTTGCAAAGTTTGCATACTGGGTGCCATAGTTGGGATCTTCGTATCTCTTGGAGCCATGATAGAAGTCGTGAGCGTAGGGACGGTTGTCGGCCAAAGTGGAGTCGCGGCTCTCTACGGGGACCAGATAGTATGCGTAGTCGGAGAGGTCGGCGGTGCCGTCCCAGGGGTCGTAAGGGTCAACCCAGTTGTTGTGATATAGGGGCTTCTGTCCCCAGTAGTTGATGATCTGGGCTGCGGCCACGGCAAACGAGCCGGCGTCAGCATGGAAACCATCGCCTTCTATGTCAAAGGGACAGTATTTGTTGTATCCGGCACCAGTACCCCATTCAGTTGTCAGACACCATTTGCCATGAGGCGACTTTGCAGCCTGCGTTTTGACCTGCTTGCTGTCGAGCAGCATCTCCCAACGGCTGGCAAAGACGCTCTCGGTCTTCTGTACAATGAAGGCTTCGATAAGGTTGTTGCAATCTCTGTACCAACTCTGCAGGATGCAATGAGGATGCTCGGGGAAGAACCCTTGCGAAGAGAACGCCAGGATGGGCGTGTAGCAGTCGTTGGCGGAAACAACCACATATCCGGGTCTGTCGGGAGTGTTGAAGACATAGATGTTGCCCAATCCCAGAATGTTGCTGACATTGGCCATCTCCTTGGGGCTGGAGATATCGTATCCCTGCAGTCTCATGAAATTGAAGGCTACGCGACGGGCGGTGGCGACATCGACGGGGTTGGCCCACAGCTGGACGCTGGTTGTCAGGCTGAGGAGGAACCCGAGTACCAGAATGGTGTGATTGTTGAACTTTTTCATGGCGTTGATAAGTTTCTTTATGCGGTATATTTCTGTTTCTTAGTTTGATAGGTGCGGTAATCGCAAAAATCCTTTTGCGATTGAAGTTGCAAAGGTACGCCCAAAATTGTAAATAAACAAGTTTTTTATATATATTTAACATACATGCGCGGGCGTGTGCACAAAAAATTTTTGAGAATGGGCGTCGTTGCCGTATTTCTTCCGGTCTTCGGCCAAGTGATTTTAACACTTCCTTGAGATGAATGGCCCCCCTCGGTTCTCCGCACAAGGAGAATCCACTCCCATTCTTCCTGCCACGTTTGCCGCTTCTCTTGGTCTAGCCTCGCTCCAGCCTCGCTCTTCTCTCGTCGAAGGAGCCTCTTTTGCGACGCTAGAGCGACTTTGGTGCGACGCAGGAGCGACGTGTGAGGGGGAGGAGGAGAACTGATAGCCCGACGGCTCTTCTGCTAAACACCTGAGAGGCTATTGTTTGTGCAAACAAAAGCAGCCCGATTTTCCTCGAAGAAGAGGCGGAAAAGTCCATTTGAGCCTTGGATTTTCTTCCGTCGGGCACTTTGTGGGGAAATCGCCCAATATGCGAAAAATGCTGGGATTGAAGGTGCTTGAGATGCAAAAAATGATTTTTTTTTCACGTAACTACTTGTATTATCAATTTTTTTAGTACTTTTGCACTCCCTTTTGAACAAAAAATACTAATAGATTTTAAATAAAAATTAACATGACTAAAGCTGAAATCGTTTCCGAAATTGCCAACAAGACCGGCATCGAGAAGATTGCTATTCAGGCAATTGTTGAAGAATTCATGAACGTAGTAAAGGAAAACATGGCCAATGGTGAGAACGTTTATCTCCGTGGTTTCGGTAGCTTCATCGTAAAGAAAAGAGCTGAAAAAATTGGTCGTAACATCTCCAAGAATACCTCTGTTGTGGTTCCCGAGCACTATATTCCCGCTTTCAAACCCGCTAAGCCTTTCGTAGAGGATGTGAAAAAGAGCGTTAAATAATTAACCGCCTTTTCTTTATAGCAAGCCGCCCCGTCTGGAGCGGCTTGTTTCTTTTTCACCAGCAGCCAAGGCGGATCAAAAAAAACAAGCACCCAAAATCAGAAAAAGACCGTCGCCAACGCCCTCTTCTTCCCCAATCAGTATGTCTCGGCAACCTTCCGCGCTAGAGACGGATAGCTGTCCCTCAGCCCCAAGGAGAGATACCCTTTCTCTACTTCGATGTCAGGACCTACTTCATGGACGTGAGTTACAAGATACAGCTTGTATTCAAAGGCCTTGTAGAGTTGTATGGTGTTTAACCATCTCTATTATAGTTTGTTAAGTGTTCGATAAATAAGCCTCCGGTTACAAGATACAGTTACAGTCTAAAAAAAGGATATCACACATACCTTATATTATTATATAATTAATTATTAATTAATTAAATTAATCAGAGGTGCTATGTATACCCTTCAAATTCTAACTGTACCGACTGTAACTGTAACCAAACGCAGTTGACAACTTCTCTAAAAGGCATAATATCAACGAAGTGCGATCTCGCAAGACTCCAATCGCCTTCTGTTCCTGTATCCAAAATGGTTACAGAATGCCACAAAACGCCCCTTTTCAGACCTCAAAAGACACGAATCAGCCCCTCTTGCCTGTGCCTTCCCCCAATTTTGTACACTCTTAAGCAAAATTGAATTTCTATGTTTCGGTCAGAACCGGAGGATCGTCATGCCGACAAGTATATAGTCTACAAATAAAAACGCTCCACACATCGTGCAGAGCGTTTTCTCTTTTTACCTGAGGCAGGAGATTAGTTTTCGGTGTTTTTCTCGATAGCTAATTTTCCTCTGTAGTACCCACACTCGGGGCATACGTGGTGGTACATAACCTGTGCACCACAGTTGCTGCAAGTAGTCAGCTGAGGAGCCTCAAGGCTGTCATGTGTTCTTCTCTTAGCAGTTCTAGTCTGCGAGAATCTGTGTTTTGGATGTGGCATAATTATTAATTTTTTATTATTTATTATTTTTTATTTCAAGTCAAGAAGCTTTGCCCATCGGGGGTCCACTTCGTTTGGTTCGTCGGCGTGCCCTTCTTCGCTCTCATCCTCTTCGCTGGTGATGTATTTCAACATCTCCGGATCGCACGTCGAGTTGCCGTTTTCGTCCTCAGGATGCACATGCTGCATAGGGATGGCTACCGCTACATATTCGTACATCCATGGTGCGAGGTCTATCTTGTAGGCGTTCTCGGGGAGAATCGCAATATTCTCGTCGTCACTCTGCTCGGTGTCGCTGAACTTCACACACAGGCTCTCTTCTCCTTCAACGGCAACATCCATCTCGCCCAAGCATCTGTCGCACTCTGTTTGGACAGTACCCGAAAATGAAAAAGTAAATATCAACAAGCGCTCTTTTTTCTCCAACTGCACATTAAAATCGACACGTCCACTACGCAAAATTTCGTTTTCGAAGCTCGAAAAGAAACTGCTGTCTAATGCGTATTCATACGTGTAACGTCCTGATTTTAGGCCGCTAAACTGTATGGTTGTATCGACACTACTCTTCATGTTCGCATACTAATTAGTTTGCAAAGATACAACTTTTTCTTAAACTGACGAAAAAAAGTTTGATTCTTATATAAAAAATACAGTCGGCTTTTATGAAAAATACAACTTAGGGAGCATCTTGATATGGAAAATCCTGGCAGGCTCTTGGGAAAGGAGCATGCCAGGAAGGGGGTGTCGGATGTGTCCGGATATGTCGGGTTACAGGACGATTTCGCCCTCAAGGTCGTTCTCGTAGGCTTTGGTAATCCTCACGTTGTAGAACTCTCCTTTCTTCAAGGGAATGTCGGTCGGATTGATGATCACCTCGTCGTCAACTTCGGGAGAGTCGAATTCGGTACGTCCGATGTAGAGGTCGCCTTCTTTTCTGTCGATGATAGTCTTGTATGTACGGCCTATCTTTTCCTCGTTCTTGTCGAGGGAGATCTGCTCCTGGATGGCCATAAGCTCGTCCAGACGGCGCTGTTTCTCCTCCTCGGGTATGGGGTCACCCAGTTTCTCGGCAGGCGTGCCCTCTTCGGGCGAGTAGGCGAAGGCGCCCATCCTGTCGAAACGAGCCTCGCGAACGAAGTCTTTCAGCTCCTCGAAATCGGCTTCTGTCTCAGTCGGGTAGCCGACGATGAGGGTGGTGCGGATGGAGACGTTGGGGATTTCCTCCCGGAATTTCTTCAGGAGGTCCAGCGTCCCTTTCTTGTCGATGCCTCGTTGCATGGAGGTAAGGATGCCGGAGTTGATGTGCTGGAGCGGTATGTCGATATAGTTGCAGATGTTCGGGTGGTTGCGGATGGCTTCGATAGCGTCGACGGGGAAGGAGGTGGGATAGGTGTAGTGGAGTCTGATCCATTCTGCGCCGCTCTCTTCGGCCAATCGGTTGAGGAGCTCTCCGAGACGGCGTTTGCCGTAAAGGTCGAGACCGTAGTAGGTGGTGTCCTGGGCGATGACGATGATCTCTTTGACACCAGACCGGACCATCTCCTTGGCCTCTGCTACCAGCTCGTCTATGGGGCGGGAGATATGCTTGCCTCGGATGAGTGGGATGGCGCAATAGGAGCAGGCGCGGTTGCAGCCTTCGGAGATCTTGAGATAGGCGTAGTGCCGTGGGGTTGAGAGGGTTCTCTCTTTCTCGAAATATCCGGAGTATTCGCTGATAAGGGAGGCTACGAGCTTGTCCCATTCGTGGACGCCAAAGAAGGCGTCGATTTCGGGAATCTCTTTCTTCAGCTCTTTCTTATATCGCTCGATAAGGCAGCCTACGGCGATGATCTTGCGGGCTTTGCGTCCGCGTTGTTTGATCTCTACCTGCTCGAGAAGGGTGTTGATGGACTCTTCTTTTGCGTCGCCGATAAAGCCACAGGTGTTGACAATGATGATGTCGCAGTCGTTTTGCTTGCGATCGAAAAAGATATCAAAGCCGGCTTTTCTCAGGTGTCCGGCGATGTTCTCGGAGTCAACGGTATTCTTGGAGCAGCCGAGGGTTATGATGTTGATTTTCATCAGTCGTTGGGGACGGGTGGTTTAATTGAAAAGGGTCTCGACAAAAGCTTCTGCGTTGAAGACCTGCAGGTCGGTCATCTTTTCTCCCAGCCCGATATATCGTACGGGGATCTTGAACTGGTCGCTGATGCCTATGATCACGCCGCCTTTAGCTGTGCCGTCGAGTTTGGTGAGCGCCAGCGCGTTCACCTCTGTTGCTGCGGTAAACTGGCGGGCCTGCTCAATGGCGTTCTGTCCGGTAGAGGCGTCGAGAACGAGAAGGACCTCGTGGGGGGCGTCGGGGATGAGCTTCTGCATCACTTTCTTGATCTTGCTGAGCTCGTTCATGAGGCCGATCTTGTTGTGGAGTCGTCCGGCTGTGTCGATGATGACGACGTCGGAGCCCTTGGAGATGGCCGACTGGAGGGTGTCATAGGCTACCGATGCGGGGTCGGCGTTCATGCCCTGCTGCACAATGGGGACGCCAACGCGTTCAGACCATATGGTGAGCTGCTCTACTGCTGCGGCACGGAAGGTGTCGCTGGCGCCGAGCATGACGCTCTTGCCTGCCTGCTTGAACTGGTAGGCAAGTTTGCCGATGGTGGTGGTCTTGCCGACACCATTGACGCCTACGACAAGGATGACATAGGGTTTCTTGGGCAGGGGAGAGGAGAAGTCCTCAAACTCGTCGGTATGGTGCTGGTCGAGCAGAGTGGCGATCTCGTCGCGAAGGATGCCGTTGAGCTGGCTGGTGCTGACATATTTGTCGCGTTTTACGCGCTCCTGGATGTTCTCGATGATCTTGAGGGTGGTGTCGACACCTACGTCGGAGGAGATGAGCATCTCCTCGAGGTTGTCTAATACTTCGTCGTCAACGGTAGTCTTGCCAAGTATTGATTTTGATAGCTTTGCAAAGAACCCTTCTTTGGTTTTCTGTAGTCCTTGGTCGAGTGTTTCTTTCTTTTCTTTGCTAAAAAACGAGAACAGTCCCATGGTGGTAAGTGTTTTGAATGATTTTGCAAAGATAACAAATCTTTTTCATATAGCAATGTTTTTTAGAATAATAATATCAATATCACGCGAAAAAGGTGGTTTGACACGAAAAAAACTCCCGTTTCACAACGGGAGCAAAACAAAAGCGTATGAAAAAAATTATTATCCTATTATTCTTGTTGGGATTATTTCTTTTTCAGGTATTCCTGTACGTTGTCAGAGGGAACGATTTCCTCTTTGAAAGTATAGGCGTTGGTTTTGGGGGAACGAACCATGCGGATAACCTTAGCAAAGCTCTTTCCGGTGGAGGTCTTCAGGGTTGCAACAACTTTTTTTGCCATAATTCTATTCCTTCCTTAATTATTTGATTTCTTTGTGTACGGTTACTTTCTTCAGGAACGGATTATATTTCTTCAGTTCCAAACGATCGGGGGTGTTCTTCTTGTTCTTGGTAGTGATATAACGGGACATACCAGGAACGCCACTGTTTTTCTGCTCAGTGCACTCAAGGATAACTTGAACTCTTGCGTCTTTATTTTTCTTTGCCATTTTCTTTACGTTTTGGAGTTGCAAAAGTACAACTATTTTTTGAACCGACCAAGGCTTTTTTCACTTTTTTCTGTTGAAATCTTGTAACTGCTTAATTTATACATGATTATTTTTTCGTTCTTTGGCGGCCAAAAGTTGTATATCTTGCAATAAATGTTTCAAATAGTTGTTAAATTTTCGGTTTTTGGAGGTCTGTTGGTCCGGGATTGGGCTGATGTCTGCGTAAGTTGTTGAGGCTCACAATAAATAACTGCTTTTTTCTATTTATTTCCCGAAGGTCTTTACGGCCTCTTTCATCTTCTCTCTTACGGGCACGCCGAAGGGGCAGCGGCTTTCGCAGGCGCCACAGGCTGTGCATTCGCTGGCATGATGCTCGAGAGCTTCGTATTCGGCGCGGGTTTTGTCGGTCGCTTTGCCGTTTTTGGCAATGTCGAGCAGCTCGTTCACTTTGGCGATATCGATGCCGGCAGGGCAGGGGGTGCAATGGCCGCAATAGGTGCATTCGGCCTCGGCAACCTGGCCGCCTTTGTTGAGGGCGGAGGAGTAGTCTTTCTCTTCTTCAGTGGCTACGAGATAGTGGAGGTCGTCGATGAGATGCTGGATCTCGCGCGAGCCGACGAGCGCTACTGCTACCGAAGGGTTGGCCAGCGCGTAGGCGATGCATTGGTCGGTAGTGAGGGCGAATCCAAGGGGAGATTTTTCTCCGTCAAGCAGACGGCCGCCGCCGCCGAAGGTCTTCATCACGGTAATGGCGATCTGGTGCTGGGTGCAGTAGTTGTAGAGCTCGGTACGGACGGGGTCGATGCCGGCGAGGAGGTTCTCGTAGGTCTTCGAATCCCAGGGGTTGGAGCCGCTGACCACGCGGTCGAAGGCGGGGTTGAGGCTGAACATGATCACCTCGACAAGGCCGCTCTTGGCGGCTGCCAGGGCTACTGCCGAGTTGTGGCTGCTCATACCGATGTGCTTGATCTTGCCTTCTTCTTTCAGCTGTTTGATGTAGGCGAAGTAGGCGCTGTTGGCTATGGTGTCCCAGTCGGCCATGTCGTCGAAGATGTGCATCATGCCGACTTCGATGTAGTCGGTTCCGAGGCGCTGGAGCAGGTCTTCGAAGCCGGCTTTGGCTTTGACGACGTCGCGTGTGCGCTCGTACTGATTGAGTTCGGTGTTCCAATAGGAGCCGATGTGGCCTTGGATGACCATCTTGTCGCGTCGGCCCTGGAGGGCGTAGCCGATGTTGCTGCGCACTTTGGGATTGGCGTCGTAGATGTCGATGTAGTTGATGGCGCTGTCCATGGCGATATCCATGTATTTGCGGCTGTCGGCGCTGTCGAGATATTCGAAGACGCCACATCCGATACCGATTTCGGCCACCTGGATTCCTGTGCTGCCGAGGGTCCGGAACTTCATGTTGCCTTGGTAGGCTTCCTCTTTCTTTGCTCCGCAGGCGCACATAAGTAGGGCGGCGATGGAGGCGAAGAGGATGTGTAGGGTGTTCTTTCTCATGTTTTTATGTTTTATTTATTTTTTGCGGATGAAAGTGCAAAAGTACATATTTTTCTTGAATTATCCGAAAGTGGATTGAAAAAAGGCCGAAACTTGGATGTCGGATGCTTCGTTGGTGCCCGGCAGAGGCTTGAGGGACGGACGATAGGGCTCTTTGGGGGTGGGAAGCATATGGGTAGCGCCTATCTAGCGTATGGGTAGCGCCTATATTCTGTCTCGAAATCGGCTGCTTGATGCGACGCAAGTGCGAGAGAAATGGCTTGCTGGTCCTTGGTTGGCATGAAGGAAGTGTTTTCTTTTCGTTTTTTCTCTCCAAGTGGAGGATTTGTGGCAAAAAGAGGTCGGGAAACTTTTCTTCGGACAGGACGGCTTTTCTCGCTCAACGAGAGTGCTTTACGCGTGGGTGTTAAAAACTATGTGTATAACTATTATAATAAAAGGTTGTTTTTTGGAGAAAATGGGTGTATCTTTGCAAAATATTAATACGAAGGATAGATTATGTCTGAACTTGAAAAACAGGTTGTAACGCCTGAGAAAACCATCGATCTCGAGAAAGTTCTCGCCGCGAAGAACGTGAAAGTGCCCGGTTTTGTGCTCCGATTCATGAAGCGCCTGCTCCATGTGGATGCTATCAACAACGGAATCTACAACCAGCGCCAGCACTTTGGCGTTGATTTTGCCCGCGAGGTGCTTGCCCACGAGGTTCATGTCGATGTGGTCGTTGAGGGAGAGGAGAACATCCCCTCTGAGGGCTATCCCATCGTGGCCGGCAACCATCCTCTTGGAGGCCCCGACGGCATGGCGCTCATCAGCGCTGTGGGCAGGAAACGTCCCGACGTGAAGTTTCCCGTCAACGATTTCCTGATGCATCTGATCAACCTCAAGGACACCTTCGTGCCCATCGACAAGGTCCATCGCAACACCTCCAACGTGGCGGGCCTCGAGGAGGCGTTTGCCGGGAAGAACACCTTGCTCTATTTCCCCGCCGGCCTCTGCTCGCGCAAGCAGCATGGTGTGATCAAGGATACCGAGTGGAAGCCCACCTTCGTCAAGAAAGCCGTCCAGCACCATCGCGACATCGTGCCCGTCTTCGTCGACGCCCAGAACCGTCGCCGTTTCTATGCCATCGCCAACCTGCGCAAGAAACTCGGCATCAAGTTCAACTTCGAGATGGCCCTTCTCCCCGCCGAGATGTTCGCCCAGGAGGGGAAGACCTGCCGCATCGTCGTCGGCCAGCCGATCCCGTGGCAGACCTTCGACAGCCGCCACACGGCCAGAGAGTGGGCGGCGATGCTGAGAGAATATGTGTACGAGCTCAAGGAGAATCCCCAGGCCAAGTTCAGATGCTGATCTGCCGAAAAGGGGAAGATAGCCGACCTTTTTTGTACTTTAACGAACTTTATAACAACATATGTCAACAGTAGCCGACGCGAAAGCGCAAGAGAAAGACCTCTCCTATATCATTCCGCCTGTAGATAAGAAACTGCTTAAATCGGAACTCAACAAGAAGAATTTCCTCCGCAAGACCAACAACGGAGGAAACGAGATTTATATCGTCACAGCCCATACCGCTCCGAATGTGATGCGCGAGATCGGACGTCTGCGCGAGCTCTCCTTCGCTCTCGAAGGAGGCGGCACGGGCAAAGCCGTCGACATCGACGAGTTCGACACCCTCCCCGAGCCCTATTGCTTCAAGCAGCTCATCGTCTGGAACCCCGAAGACGAGGCTATCGTGGGCGGCTACCGCTTCATCCACGGCAGCAATATGTACCGTTCCGTAAACGGAGAGCTGATGACTCCCACGGCCGAGCTGTTCCACTTTACCGACGAATTCATCAACCAATACCTCCCCTATACCGTCGAGCTGGGCCGCAGCTTCGTTCAGCCCAACTACCAGCCTAGCGTCAATCTGCGCAAGGGCATGTACTCGCTCGACAACCTCTGGGACGGGCTGGGCACGCTGGCCGTAGAAGTCCCCGAGACGCACTACTACTTCGGCAAAGTGACCATGTACGCCCACATGAACCGCCGCGCCAAAGACCTCATCCTCTTCTTCTACCAGAAGCATTTCCCCGACCCAGATGGACTGATGTGGCCCAACGAGCCGCTCAAGATCGAGAGCGACTTCAACGAGCTCCATGCGCTCTTCTCGGGACGCAACTACAAGGAAGACTACCAGATCCTCCAGCGCGAGGTGCGCGCCCTCGGCGCCTACGTGCCGCCGCTCATCAACGCCTATATGAACCTTTCGGCCACCATGCGCTCCTTCGGAACAGCCTACAACCACGAATTCGGCGAGACCGACGAAACGGGCATCCTGGTGAAGATGCACGACATCTATCCCGACAAGAAGAGCCGCCACATCGAGAGCTACGTGACCAAGAACCGCTTCTTCGACCGTATCCACCTCTTCCGTATCGACATGAGACGCATGCCCTGGTATGGCCGGACCGAGATCTCTGCCGAAGAACGCGAGGAGCTGCGCACGCTCAAACGTCTGAAACGAGCCCGTGTGCGTGCCGCCGCCACCGAAGCTGCCGAACGCCGCGAACGCCGTCTGCAGAAACGTCGCGAGGCCCGGCAGAGAAAGAAAGCCGAGAAGGCCGCCGCCGAGAACAACAACCAATAAAAGAGAACAGGAGAAAGAATCATGAATATCAAATCCGCCACCTTCGTGGTGAGTAATAACGACTACAGGAAATGCCCCCAGACGGGCTTGCCCGAATATGCGTTCATCGGGCGAAGCAACGTGGGCAAGTCGTCGCTGATCAACATGCTGACCCGACAGAAGGATCTGGCAAAAACCTCAGGACGTCCCGGAAAGACACAGCTCATCAACCACTTCATCATCAACGAAGAGTGGTATCTTGTCGACCTTCCCGGCTATGGCTATGCCCGCATCTCCAAAACGGCACGCGACAAGTGGCAGAAGATGATATCGGATTATTTCGTCAACCGAGAGCAGCTGATCAACACCTTCGTGCTTATCGACTCCCGCATCCCGCCTCAGAAGATCGACCTCGAATTCATCTCCTTCCTCGGCCGCAACGGAGTCCCCCTCTCCATCATCTTCACCAAGATCGACAAAGAGAAACAACGCGAGGTTATGGCAAACGTCAAGGCCTTCAAGCTAGCGTTATCCGAAGAGTGGGAAGAACTGCCGCAGATGTTCCTCACCTCCAGCGTAACCGGATACGGACGTGACCAGGTGCTGGATTATATCGACGCCATCAACCAGGATCTGAAGGAACAATAACCATATACTAACACCAAAAGAAAACGCCATCATGCTACGCAAAATCCTCCTCATAACAGCCTTCTGCTCCCTAAGCCTTGGCCTCGGGGCACAAACCAAAGACCAGTTGGATCGTGTCGTCCGAGACATCCATAAAGAGCAGCCCTTGAAACATGCAACCCTCTCCGTAAGCGTCTATAACGTCACCAAGGACGCGCCGGTCTATGCCTACGACTCCCAACGTTCGATGACGCCGGCGTCGCTCATCAAGATCTTCACGACATCGGTGGCGTTCAACAACCTCGGATACGATTTCCGTTTCAAGACCACCCTGGGCTATAGCGGCTACATCGATAACGAAGGAACGCTGAACGGCAACCTTTATATCATCGGAGGAGGCGACCCCATGCTGGGCTCTTTCCGCTATCGTCAGACCTGCCCCGATTCTCTTTTCGCCGCTTGGTATAATGCCGTCAAGAGTGTCGGCATCAGAAAAATCAACGGACGCGTCTGCTATGATGCCACCATCTTCGACAACCAGACCCTCCACAACACCTGGCAATGGGGCGATGTAGGAAACTACTACGGTTGCGGAGCCTCGGGAATCAATTTCCACGAGAACCTCTTCTTCGTCTACTTCACCCCGGGAAAGAAACTGGGCTATCCTGCCGATGTCGAGTCGGTAGCCCCCGCCAATATCGACGTAAGAGTGCAGAGCGAGGTGACCACAGGCCCCTTCAACTCGGGCGACCAGGTCACCATCTATGGCGACCCCACCGCTCCTCTTCGTATGTGCCGCGGTACCGTCCCTCTGGGCAAACCCCATTTCGCAGTAAGAGGAGCGATGCCCAACTCGGCAAAGACCTGCGCACGTCTCTTCTCTCTCTATCTCCGCGAGCAGAAGATGAGCGTAGCCGACAGCCCCATGGAGGTCTTCTCCCGTCAGGATTCTCTCGTCACCATTCTTGAGTACCATTCCAACACCTTCTACGAAATTGCCCAATACACCAACTTTACCAGCAACAACATCTACGCAGAAAGCATCTTGAAGTATCTCGGCTATAAGTCCTATGGAAAAGGAAGCTACGAAAACGGCTCCAAAGCTATCCTTGACTTCTTCGCCCAGCAGGGGCTTGAGCATTCTGGCGTCCGCATCGAAGACGGCTGTGGCCTCTCGCGCTCCAACCGCGTAACAACCGATTTCCTCACCCGTTATCTCACCAAAGTCTCAAAGATGCCCTTCTACAACGACTTCAAGATGTCTCTGGGTCAGGTAGGAGTAAGCGGCACGGTAAAGAATATGCTTCCCGAGCTCCCTTCCAATGTTACCATGCGCATGAAGAGCGGAAATATGGATGGCGTCTGTGGCTATGCCGGCTATTGCACAACTGCCAGCGGCGAGCTGCTGAGCTTCGCAGTCCTGTGCAACGAGTACGACTGTACCGGTGCGCAGATGAAATCCAAGATCACCAGAATCCTCTACGAAATAGCTAAGATGTAGCCCCGGCAAAAACAGAAGGGACCCTCCGACAAATACAAAAACTAAAGGCAACCTCTAATGTAGTTTGTTTCTCTCTCTAATTTTAGAAGTCGCCTAAATTTCAAGCGCCTAGGTTCGATTTTGAGGTTCCAAGAACTCAATAAGGGCATCTGTCTCAGGATAGATGCCCTTCCCTTTCCCTTTGCGAGGGGGCAATTGTGGTAAAGAATAAGTGGTGATAATAAATAGTACTTATTATATATACAAATTATATATACAAACCATTTATATATACAAAAACCACGACCGACTTTCGGATCGGCCGTGGTGAAGTATTTCGTTTGCGACGATTTACTTGATGAGGAAGGAGAACTGGTTGAAGTTCTTCAGGGCGATACCCGTACCACGTGCTACAGCGCGGAGGGGGTCATCGGAGATGTGCACGGGAAGATGAGTCTTCAGGGCGATACGCTGGTCGAGGCCTCTCAGCAAGGCGCCACCACCTGCGAGATAGATACCGGTTTTGTAGATATCGGCAGCCAGCTCGGGAGGAGTGTTGGCGAGGGTGTCGAGAACGCCCTGCTCGATGGTGGAGATGGATTTGTCGAGCGCGTGAGCAATCTCCTTGTAGTTTACAAGAATCTCTTTGGGGAGACCGGTAACCTGGTCGCGGCCAAGGGTGGCGTAATCCTCAGGAGGATTCTCTAGCTCGGAGATGGCAGAGCCTACTTCCCATTTTACGCGTTCTGCGGTGCGGACGCCGATAACGAGGTTCTGCTGCTGGCGCATATAGTCGATGATGTTCTTGTTGAACTCGTCACCTGCGATGCGGATAGACTTGTTGCAGACGATACCGCCGAGGGAGATTACTGCGATTTCGGCAGTACCACCTCCGATGTCGACGATCATGTGACCGCAAGGTTCGAGCACGTTGATGCCGATACCGATAGCGGCAGCCATAGGCTCGTGGATGAGCTTGATCTCCTTAGCGCCGGCCTGTTCGGCAGCTTCGATAACGGCACGCTGCTCTACGGGAGTGATGCCGGAGGGGATGCCGATAACCATGCGGAGTGAGGGAGGCATGAAAGAGCGGGAGACGCTAGCCATGCGGATAAGCTCGCGGATCATGTGCTGGGCCATGTCGAAGTCGGCGATAACACCACCGCGGAGAGGACGAATGGTTTCGATGTTGGGGTTGATCTTACCATCCATCTGCTGGGCTTGCTTGCCGACAGCCATAAGTTTGCGGGTGGTTTTGTCGAATGCCACGATAGAGGGCTCGTCGCAAACCACCTGGTCTTCGAAGATGACAACGGTATTGGCGGTACCGAGGTCCATTGCTATTTCTTTGTTAAAAAATGAAAGAAGTCCCATTTTTCTATGTTCGAGTTTATATGTGTTCTATATTCTAACGTAAAACTGCCTAAAAAGGTTTCAAAAATGATTCGAAAAAATCAGAGGAGTTCTATCATATTAATGTTTGAAGTGGCGTTTGCCGGTGATGGCCATACCCATCTTGTTGGCTTCGCAGTAGTCGATGGACTTCTGGTCGTTGATGGAGCCGCCGGGATGAGCAACAGCGACGATGCCGGCTTCGTGAGCGATCTCTACGCAGTCGGGGAAGGGGAAGAAGGCGTCGCTAGCCATAACAGCGCCGTTGAGGTCGAAGTTGAAGGACTGAGCCTTGGCGATAGCCTGGCGGAGAGCGTCAACACGGCTGGTCTGGCCGGTGCCGCTGGCGAGGAGCTGACGGCCTTTGGCGAGAACGATAGCGTTGCTCTTGGTGTGTTTCACGAGGATGGTGGCGAAGGCGAGGTCTTCGGCCTGAGCGTCGGTAATGGGGGTGGAGGTTACGCTCTGCTTCATGTCGGCTGCGGTAGGAACGACATTGTCGCGATCCTGGACGAGGATGCCGTTGAGGCAGGAGCGGAACATCTGCTGATGCATTTGGAAGTTGTTGCGTTTGAGGATGATGCGGTTCTTCTTGCCCTTCAGCACTTCGAGGGCGTCGGGCTCATAGTCGGGAGCGATGCATACCTCGAAGAAGATCTTGTGCATCTCTTCGGCAACATCCTTGGTGACGGGACGGTTGCAGATGAGGATGCCGCCGAAAGCGGACACGGGGTCGCCGGCCAGCGCGTCGGTCCAAGCCTGGAGCAGGGTGGGGCGGGTGGCAATACCGCAAGCGTTGTTGTGCTTGAGGATGGCGAAGGTGGTGTCGGTGAAGTCGTCGATGAGGGAGCAGGCGGCGTCGATGTCACCGAGGTTGTTGTAGGAGATCTCCTTTCCGTTGAGCTTGGTGAAAGCGCCTTCGAGGTCGCCGTAGTAGACGCCCTTCTGGTGGGGGTTTTCACCATAGCGGAGCACGTTAGCTTTGTCGCTGGTGCAACGGAAGGCGTCGATGTTCTCCACCTGGTTGAAGTAGTTGAAGATGGCGCTGTCGTAGTGGGAGCTTACGCTGAAGGCGTAGCCGGCGAAGCGGCGACGGTCGGCGAGGGTGAGCTCTCCGTTCTGTTCGGTATAGAGTTTGAGGAACTCGGCATGCTGGTTTACGGAAGGAACGATGACAACGTCCTTGAAGTTCTTGGCTGCGGCACGGATGAGGGAGATGCCTCCGATGTCAATCTTCTCGATGATGTCCTGCTCGGGAGCGCCGGAAGCAACGGTCTGCTCGAAGGGGTAGAGGTCAACGATTACGAGGTCGATCTCGGGGATCTGATATTCGTTGAGCTGTTCGCCATCGCTGAACATATCGCGGCGGCTGAGGATGCCACCGAACACCTTGGGGTGGAGGGTTTTCACGCGGCCGCCGAGGATGGAGGGATAGCCGGTGAGGCTCTCTACGGTTACGGCGTTGATGCCGAGGTCGGTGATGAATTTGTAGGTGCCGCCGGTGGAGTAGATGGTTACACCTTGTTTGTCTAATGCTCTAACGATGTCTTCAAGTCCGTCCTTGTAGAATACAGAGATTAACGCACTTTTGATTTTCTTGTTATCCATGTGTATATAGTTTTTATTTATTTTTTTTGCTTTTTTTGTTGCCTTGCTCTTCGACTGGGGAAAGGGCAGCACCTGGGCCAGGATTCTGGCCACCTTCACGGCGTGATCTTTGTGGTCGATATCGAGAATGTAGTGCTCTTTGGCTCCCGGATATGGGAATCCGCATTCGGCATCGGCCATCAGCTCTTCCAGTTCGGGAACCTTCTTCACGAAGCAGATGTTGTCGCAGGCCATGATGGCTGCCTTCTCGTCCACATATACGTAGTATTCGCCAAAGGCTTTCTTCGTATAGAGGGCGCCAGCTCCTTCTAGTTGGGCGCAAACATAGTCGATATATTCTGTAGTGCAGGGCATGTTATCTGTTTCTTCTATGTTTCTTTGTGCTCTTTGCTGGTGGGTCTTCGTAGAGTTCGAAGTTCACCGGCAGACGATATTTCGTTCTCACGGTCTTTCCGCCGACCTTGCCGGGAGTGAAAGGCTTCATGTTCTTCACCACTCTCACTACCTCTTCTCCGGCGCCATAGCCCACTTCGTCCTGTATCGCTTTCACATGGCTGATGGAACCGTCTTTCTCCACCACAAATTCCACTATCACCTTTCCTTGCCGACCTTCCTCTTTAGCCTTGTTGGGATATTTCAGGTTTCCAAATACGTCCTTGGACATACCTTTCATTCCTCCTGGATATTCCGGCTGTTCTTCCACCATAATCATAATCGTGGTGTCGGCATCGGCACCCTTCAGCTCCTGGGCCATTAAACCCATCGGCATCAGCAGTAGCAAAGGAAGCAGAAGTTTGGTGATCGCTCTCATCGTTCTTTTATGTCTGCCTGTTCTCCTAATCGCCAAGCGCAATTCCCAGCCCCTTGGCGGTATGCACCAGTCGGCTCTCGGGATTGAGCAAGTTCTGTTCACGCACAGCCTCTTCCAATGGCACACCTACCACGTCGGGATGATGATAAGCTACCATCTGTCCGAAGCGGCCTTCGATCACGAACTCCATAGCGCGGACGCCGAATTCGGAAGCCAGCACGCGGTCGAAGGCAATCGGGGTGCCTCCGCGTTGAAGGTGTCCGAGGATGGTGCAACGGATGTCCTGCTCCACGCCGGCGGCTTTCAGCTCGGCGGCTAGCGTTTCTGCTATGCCGCCCAGTTTGATGTGCTGGTAGCCAACCTCGTTGGTCTCGGTGCCCACTACCTGGCCGTCTTTGCTCTTGGCGCCTTCAGCCACCACGATGATGCAGTATCCGCGGCGTTTGTTGTAGCAGTTCTCTATCTTGGCTTTGATTTTTTCGATGTCGTAGGGGATTTCGGGGATTACGCACACGTCGGCGCCGCCGGCGATGGCGCTGTGCAGGGCTATCCAGCCGGCGTCTCTGCCCATCACTTCCATGATGAACACGCGGTTGTGGCTGGCTGCCGTGGTGCGCAGCTTGTCGATGGCTTCGGTGCAGATCTGTACGGCGGTCTGGAAGCCGAAGGTGTAGTCGGTCATCGAGAGGTCGTTGTCGATGGTTTTGGGAACGCCCACGATGTTGAGTCCCTTCTTGCTGAGTCCGAGGGAGATACGTTGCGAGCCGTCGCCGCCGATGTTGATCACGGCGTCAACGCCCATATACTGCAGCTTGCGCAGCATCTCGTCGCTACGGTCCACGGTGGTCCAGGTGCCGTCGTTCTGTTTCACGGGCCAGGCAAAGGGGCCACCTTTGTTGGTGGTGCCAAGTATGGTGCCTCCCTGCGAGAGGATGCCTTCTACCGACTTGTCGTCGAGCTCCACGATCTCGGTAGGCTCGCGCAGCACGCCGTTGAACGATTCAATGCAGCCGATGACCTCCCAGTCCTTCTCCTGCGAAGCGCGTTTGACGATGCCGCGGATCACAGCGTTCAGTCCCGGACAATCGCCGCCGCCAGTGAGAACCATTACACGTTTTAATGCCATAATGACTTATTATTATAAGTTGTAATAATTTTATAATCTATTGAATGATAGGGTGCTATCTTGCGACAGCACCTTGGTCTTTCAGCCAACAAAAATACGCATTATTTTTGAGATTTGCTAATATTTTTTTCAACTATTTCGTAACTTTTTTGCAATCTATTTGCAATCAAAAGGTTACGGCGAATCAATTGTCAGATTGATAGGGCTTGGAACGGGTGCTGAAGGTCTCTTGTTGTAAACGGCAGATAATCATGCGTTTCTAAGGTGTGTGTTCGGCTTGTGTTCGGCTTGTATTCGGCTTGTATTCGGCTTGTATTCGGCTTGCGTTCGGCTTGCGTTCGACCTCCCTTCGTCTGTTATGCGAGGCTGCTGTGTTGTCAGTATCTGACAGTTTGGTTCTAGCTTCCTGCTTACAAAGAGGTCGTCCTGGTTTCCGGTTTTGTGGTGGCTGGGAAATAATTTATTTAAAATAATGTTAACATATTAAAATAAAGTTGTATCTTTGCAATTTCGTATGGGAGCCGAGTGTTTCCGCAACACAAAGATTATTAACAAGATAAAAAGAAAATCACTATATGGATAAAAAATCAATTACCGGTCTGGTCCTCATTTTCGCCATCTTTGTAGGCTATATGTGGTGGGTTTCCCCCAGCAAAGAGGAGCAGGCAGCCATGAAAGCCCGTCACGACTCGATTGTGGCCGCTTATCTCGACTCTGTTTATCAGGATTCCGTAATGAAGGCAGAGACAGCTGCTCTACAGCAGCACCTGCGCGACTCCATCCTCGCCGTCAACCCCGACGCCGTGGTGGATTTCGAAGCGCTGGCTAACGGCTCTCTGACCCGTGGCGAGAAGGAACGCCAGCTGGGTATGTTTGCCGGCAACATCGCCGACAGGACTGACACCCTGCATGTTACCAACAAAGTGTTCGACGTCGACCTCGTCAACCTCGGCGCCATCGTCAACCAGGTCGTGCTGAAGGACTACTTCACCTACGACAGCCTTCCCCTCATCCTCATCTCTCCCGCCGAGGACAACATGAACCTCGTGTTCTCCACCAACGACAACCGTGTTATCAACACCAAGGACATCCATTTCTCCACCTTTGTCGATGGCAAGAAGGTAGAAGGCAGCCAGGATATCAGCATCGATGGCGACGCCGTTGTCGTCTCCTATCGTGCCTATGCTCAGGAGGCTATGGACTCTATGATGGTGGCTGCCGCAGGCGACCAGTATCTCGAGTTCCAGTACACCTTCTATGCCGACCGCTACGACGTTGATTTCGATATCAACTTCCACGGCCTCAGCAGTCTCATCCGCTCCGACAACTACATGGACTTCCAATGGAAGAACCGCATGAACCGTCAGGAGAAAGTGGACCAGAGCACCAAAGGCAGCCGCAACCGTAACAAGGATGCCGAGAAGTTCAACTCCAACGTCTACTTCAAACCCGTCAAAGATAAAGTCGACAACCTCAAGCTTGGTGGCGACAGCGACAAGAACGTGAAGACCGCCGTAGAGTGGGTGGCCTTCAAGCAGCAGTTCTTCTGCGCCATCCTCATGGGCGACACCCCCTTCGAGAATGCCGACCTCAGCAACCGCACCGACCGCAATGATACCGCCAGCAACTACCTCTGCGACATGGCCTCCACCATCGGTCTCACCTACGACTCTGAGAAGGACTGCTCGATGAACATGCAGTTCTACTTCGGCCCTTCTAAATACCGCGAACTGCGCGACATGCATAAAGGCTTCGAGCGTATGCTTCCTCTCGGCTGGGGTTTCTTCCTCATCCATTGGACCAGCCGTCTGCTCATCACCTGCTTCAACTTCCTCGAGCAGTTCAACTGGAACTACGGTATCATCATCATTGTCATCACCCTCCTGCTCCGCATCGTGCTTCTTCCCCTCGTGTGGAACTCCTATAAGACCGGAGCCATCAGCAAGATCCTCCGTCCCGAGATGGACGCCCTCAACAAGAAATATCCCAACCAGGAGCAGGCCATGCAGAAGCAGCAGGAGATGATGCGTCTCCAGCGCGCTGCCGGCATCAACCCCATGATGGGCTGTCTGCCTATGCTCATCCAGCTGCCTATCCTCTGGGCTATGTTCCGCTTCTTCCCCGCCGCCATCGAGCTCCGTCAGCAGCACTTCCTCTGGTGCGACGACCTCTCCACCTACGACTCCATTTGGGATTTCGGATTCAACATCCCCATGTACGGCGACCACATGAGCCTCTTCTGCATCATCATGTTCGCCATCCAGTTCTTCTACACCTGGTACACCATGCGCAGCACTCCCCAGAACGCCTCCATGCCCGGCATGAAATTCATGATGTACTTCATGCCCTTCATGATGCTCTTCATCTTCAACAGCCAAAGTGCCGCCCTCAACCTCTACTATGCCGTTTCGCTCACTTTCACCATGATCGTCATGATGCTCATCCGCAAGTTCACCAGCGAAGAGAAAGTGCGCGCCAAGATGGCTGCCTACAACCAGAAGCAGAACCAGAAGAACGGCAAGGGCGGTGGAAAGAAATCCAAGTTCCAGCAGCGTCTCGAAGAGTATCAGAAGATGGCCGAACAGGCACAGAAGATGCAGCAGAGAAGATAATTCCAAGCAGAAACTAATACAAAATTTAAAATTATAAAACAATGTCACCAATTCTTATTGCATTTGTAGCAATCTTTGTAGTGGGTTATGCGTGCATAGCACTTGAGCACCCGCTGAAAATCAACAAGACAGCCTCCGCTCTCCTTCTGGGTGTTGTGCTGTGGACCGTTTACTCCCTTTCCTATGGCGCTTTCGGCGACGGAATGGGTATCGAAGCTTTCCGCGAAGGTTTCAAGGAGGGTCTGATCGAGCATCTGGGCGACACCGCCGAGATCGTCTTCTTCCTCCTCGGTGCTATGACCATCGTTACTCTCGTTGACGAGTATCAGGGTTTCAGCATCATCACCGACCGCATTACCACCAACAACAAGAAGAAGCTCCTCTGGATCCTCTCCATCCTCACCTTCTTCTTCAGCGCAGTTCTCGACAACATGACCACTGCCATCGTAATGTGTGCCCTCCTCCGCAAGCTTATCGGTGACCAGAAAGAGCGTTGGCTCTTCGCCGGTATGGTTATCCTCGCCGCTAACGCCGGTGGTGCTTGGAGCCCCATCGGAGACGTTACCACCATCATGCTCTGGATCGGTGGCCAGGTAACCACCGTAAACATCATGGTTGCCACCTTCCTCCCCAGCCTCATCTGCATGATCGTTCCCGTGCTCATCCTCAGCTGCACTCTCAAAGGTGACATCGAGCGTCCTCAGGTTGCAGAAGATGGTCTCGTTATCGAGCCTCGTTTCAAGAAGCGCATCTTCTTCCTCGGCATCGCTTGCCTCGTATTTGTCCCCATCTTCAAGACCATCACCCACCTGCCTCCCTACCTCGGCATGCTCTTCGGCGTTGCCGTTCTCTGGGTTACCACCGAGATCATGAGCCGTCGTCACTCCATGGGCGAGAAGAAGCTCCCCACCGCTGCTTCCACCCTCGAGCACATCGACACTCCCTCCATCCTCTTCTTCCTCGGCATCCTCATGGCTGTTGCTTGTCTTCAGACTTGTGGTATCCTCGGTATGCTTGCCCAGGGTCTTGGTAATGCCTTCAACGTAGAAGTTGGCGCTCCTGTTGCCGAAGCTACCGTAGGCATCTACTTCATTGACCTCATCATCGGCGTCCTCTCCTCCATCATCGACAACGTTCCTCTCGTTGCCGCTTCCATGGGTATGTACGACATGACCACCTTCGCTCCCGACCATCCCTTCTGGTCCTTCCTCGCTTACTGCGCCGGTACCGGTGGATCGCTCCTCATCATCGGCTCTGCCGCTGGTGTTGCAGTAATGGGTATGGAGAAGATCGACTTCATCTGGTACCTGAAGAAAATCTCCTGGCTCGCTTTCGTCGGCTACATCGCCGGTGCTGCTGTGTTCATGGTAGGCAGCCTCCTTTTCTAATCTTCGACATCCAATAAGAAAAAAAGATAATGCAATCCATAAAGGACCTCGGTTTTTTATGGATTGCTTATTGAAAGCGAAAAAATAAGAGATGGCCGAATATCGTAAAAAGAAACGCATCACCTGGCGCACAGTCTTCAACGTCGTTGTCTACTGCTTCGCCCTCGCCGGCTTCGGCATTATCGCCGCTTGGGCTTTCTACCAGCTAGGATTCACCAAGAACAAAGGTGCCGTCGACGAGAACTACCGCTACCTTATGTCCGTCTCGGAGATGAAAGAGCTCAAAGACACCGAGCTCACCCCCGAGCAGGCCAACGCCCTCTGGACGGCACAGTATGCCAAGCTCGCCGCCTTCGGCAAGTTCTATCCCGAGAATGCACGTCTCATCCTCGAAGCTGCCCTCCATTGCGACGACCCCATGCTGGTCGACCGCATGATCGCCGCCGCCTCCATCTATGCTGGCAACGATAGCGAATACAACAGATACCTCAAAGAGGTCAACGCCGTCTTTGCAAAGCAGAAGCAGGAGCAGGCCACCAACATCATCCCTTGGATGGCCACCGTCGAATGGCAGGCTCTCAAGGACGCCATCGTCAAGGACAGCGCCCTCATCACCCAAGCCGGCTTCATCTCCGGCGTCGAGCCCCGTCTCATCGTCAGCTGCCTCGTTGGAGAGCAGATCCGTCTCTTCAACTCCAAGCGCGAGATGTTCAAGAAATACCTCGGCCCTGTGAAGGTGCTCTCTGTCCAGAGCCAGTTCTCCTATGGTGTCAACGGCATCAAGGACTTCACCGCCGCCGCCGTCGAGGAGCATCTCAAGGACACCAAGAGCGAGTTCTATATGGGCAAGCGCTACGAGAATATCCTCGACTTCGAGACCGCCGACCATAGCACCGAGCGCTACAAACGCCTTGTAGACTATCAGAACCACCTCTACTCCTACATCTACACCGGCTGCATCCTCCATCAGACCATGATGCAGTGGAAACGTGCCGGCTACGACATCTCCAACCGACCCGACATCCTCTGCACCCTCTTCAATGTCGGCTTCCCACAGTCCCATCCTCATGCCGACGCCGTGTGTGGTGGCTCCCACATCAACATCGATGGCAAGATCTACACCTTCGGCGCTGTAGGGTTCGACTTCTACTACTCGGGCGAGCTGGCCACCACGTTCCCCTATTGGCGCGAACATTTCATCCCCGACAACGGCATCCCTATGACCGCTGCCGACATCGCCGCCATCCAGAACAACATGTCCAACTGCAACCGCCCCGAGAAGGGTCTCGAATACAAGAAGGATACTGCCGACGGCGTCACCTTTGGCGAACCTCGTGCCGCTGTCCCTCCTCACGAGCAGGAGGTCAACGACTTCAGCAACGCAGTGAAATACTAATCGTCCCTGTGTGACTTCTGGAGATTGTAGGTGACCACCTCTGACGGGTTCAAAGGAAACTATTTCTTTGAGGTTCTTCGGAAAAACCGACAACAGTAGCAGTCTCCGTTGGTCAGCAAAACAAACCAGGGCCGCATCTCTCAGGATGCGGCCCTGGTCTTTTGTGTCGGTATCCGTTGTGGATGTGTCTCCCTGCCTGCGGTTATCGCAGCAGTAGCACGTTGCCCGTGCGGTGGTAGATGAGGTTGGGATGGGTGATGAGCTTGTATTCGATATGGTAGACATAAGAGTCTTCCTTGCACATCACTCCGTTGTGGCGTCCGTCCCATTTCTTTCCTAAGCCTTCAAACTCGGCTACCAGGTCGCCTCTGCGGTCATATATATACATCTTCAGGTAGGAGAGGCAGGGGGCATCGAGGCCGAAGAGGTTGTTTGTCGTCGCCTCAGGGGTGAAGGCGTTGGGGAGGAAGATGTGTCCGCATTTCTCTGCTTCGATAGGGAGGCAGTAGTGTGATCTGACGACATAGGTCACCACGCTGTCTTTGCCATTGACGTTGGTGTGTACTACAGTGCGGGTCTCCGGCTCCATGAAGGTCTGTCCATACCAGGTGAAAGGGAAGAGCGTGTCGCATATCGAGGTGTCCTTGATGGTGCTAGGCAGAACGAAGAGGGAGTAGCTCACCACGCTGTCGCATCCGTCGACAGTCGTCAGCGCCAGCCGCTGGTCGGCGACCGGTCCTGTGTAGGTGGTCCCGCCATAGGTCCAGGGGAGTCGGTTCTCCGTGATGGTGTCGCTTCGGCTGATCAGGTATGTGGGGTGGACGATAACGCTGACGGTGTCGCTGAAGACAGTGTCGGCGCCATTCACGTTGAAGGTCGCCTCAACCCAGGTCTCGTAGCTGCCTGCGGTGGGGAAGACATGGGTGAAGGCGCTGTCGGTGGTGGTAAATCCGTCTCCGGTATTCCAAAGGATAGTGTTTGCGTGTTTGTCGCTGACGAGGGCGAAAGAGAGGCTGTCTCCTTCGCAGATCTCGGTAGAGGGACGCAAGGTGGCGGGAGTCCCGTCAACTCTCATCTCGGCGAAGAGCGTGTCGGGTGGGGCTTGCAGGGCCATTCCAACGGTGTAGCTGTAGCTTTCCGAGAATCCTTTGCCATAGGTGTAGGCCAGGTAGCCGTTGGGGTTGGCCAAGGTATGTCGGCCCGCTGAGGTGGTGCTGTGGTAGAACGAGTATTGGGGTGCGTTAGGCACAGGGGCCATGACAAGCGAGGCTCCATCCAGAGTCATCTCTGAGGTGTGGGCTGTCTCGCATAAGACAAAAAGCGAGTGCTGATAGCCCGACAGGTTGGGGTTGAGATAAGTCGTCTGGGTGCACATCTGGTCGGTAGGCGCGATGTAGCAGATGGTGGGGTCTCCATAGCGTCCTTGGTAGAGGTCGTTGTTGTTGCTGCTCCCCATAAAAAGCATGCATGCTGCCGGGGTAGTGGTGGTGATAAGGTCAGGCGACGAGGTGGACGTAGGGGCAAACTCGTGGGTCTCGCCGCTTTGCAGCGTAGCCAGGAGTGAGCCGTTCTTGTACACCGAGCAGTTGTCCTCTTTTGCTGTCACCCTCACTCTCGAAGCATAGTAGCAGTCGTGCTTTGCAACGATGAATTGGGTTCCCCAGTAGCAGGTCGGGATGCATTGGTCCAGCATCTGGTCCAGCCAGTTGCCTTGGGTGAGCGTGTGAGGGATGGTGGTGAAACTGCCTTGGAAGATGGCTATCGGTTTGTCGGCAGTCACATGTGTGCCGCTGATGTCGTAAAGGATGCCAGCCTGAGTCGTCGGGACGGCAGCAGTCTGCTGGTAGCTCTGTCCGGCGTCGAGGGTGATGTTGAAGGTCTGGGGTGCTGCTGTTGCGGTAGGTTTGATGGTGTAGCTTATGTGGGTGTTGTCTGCGGTCCCCAGCATTACGAAATACGTAGACTTTGCCCTGCTGTTCAATCCCGATTCGCTCAGCGCCGGGTAGGGCTCTATCAGGTAGTCCTGACCCAGGGTAGGGGTGGGGAGGACATAGGAAATGTCGCATGAGGTGGTCCCCAGGTGAGCCACATATAGCGAAATAGGAACATCGGATGTGATGTGAAGGCCGGTGTTTGTCACCTCGTCGCTCGAGGTCATCCTCAGTCTGTTGAGTTGTGCCGACGGAAACGCAAACTCGCCTACGACGTTGGCCACCACAGTTTTCGTCGTCGTCCAGTTGGTCGAAGGGTGGCTGAAGGTGATGGTGGCGTTTTGGGGGCTGCTGTAATAAAAACGGCAGGCCTCGCTGGAGTGTAGCCGTATGGGGAGAACGCACCAGAAATCCGTCCCCATCGTGTTGAAGCTCTGGGCAGCCACCGGTCCGGCAACGGGCAGCAGGAAGGATAGGGCAAGCAGCAATGTATATAGTCGTGTCTTCATGATTGTCGGAATTAAGAATTCAACGCCTCCTTGTCGATATTCATCAGGTCGCTTTCTTCGATTTGTGTCGTCTCTGCATCTCCCTGTTTGTCGCTCGGTTATGCGGTTCTCCGCACCCCATCGCTCTGTTTGGCAGTCCGCCCCGGAGACACCCTCAAATCTCAAAAAATGCCACCTGAATATTTTGCAAAGATACGATTATTTTTCTATCTAGAAAAAAAATAATGCAAAAAACAAGGAGAATAGGCCCTCAATGGCTTGTCGTAAGTTTGCCGATAGGATGGGATGGACGGCGGTTCTTTCTTCAAAGCGGCTTCCCAGCGGGAGAGCCGTCAGCGTTGTGCCCACTCTTCCCCAAATAAGGGGGGCGCCTGCCGGCGCCCCCCTGCCTCATGAAAAAAGTTGTATTAATGGTATCGAATGGTTCCATTGCGGCGTTGTCTCCATGCCGCTCTCTCGGCCTTGCGCTCGGCCTTGTGCTCGGTCTCCATCCTGCCTAAGCGGGGATGAGGCCGATCCTGATGTTGCGGCCGTAGGGCCTCAGGTCGTCCGTGTAGATGCGGTAGGGTGGTGGCTGTCGCTCTGGCTCATCTTCTGTGTGGAGGGGCCGTTGCCGCCGGCAGAGAAGGTGATGGCTCCGCCCATGAGTAAGGAGAGGATGAGGTAATAGATGCGTTTCACGTGACTGGGTTCTTAAGGGATATGGAATTTTTTAGTGTCGCCTCGACGTCGCCTATGGCTCGTCCGCCGGTGCTGTCTTCCGGCGGAGGAGTGGGCAGTGTTGGGGGCCGCCGCCAGGCGGTGTCTTCTCTGGCGAAGAGGGCTGTCCTGATGCGCTGATGCCGTCGCCCCGGTCGGGACTCTCGGCGCCGGCGCTACAGCGCCAGCTTCTCGGCCCATGCTTCCCCGTTTCTGCGGAAGACGGTGTAGAGGGTGGCGCGAGTGGTGTCTGCTATGCGCACCTGTGGCGCCTGCTCTGGGAAGAGGGGTATGAGGACCACCCTGTCGTATCGCTCCACCGCCACGGCGGCGATGTAGTCGGACTTGGTCATCGGCACGTTGTATTCTATCAGCATCTCGCCGTCCATCTCGCTGATGGCGGGCGTCGTCGCTGCCGCCTTCTCGGGCAGCGCCATCAGCGCGTCGCCGCAGCAGCAGGGTTTCATGTTGCCCGAGGCTATGGCTATGGAGCCGCACACAGGGCAGCAGTAGATCTTGAGGTTGTTCTTCATGGGTGTAGTGTGGCTTTATTTGTTTGTCGTCGAATCCACAGGTGCCACCTTGTCCAGGAGGCCTCTGTGTGGGGTTCAAAAAAATCGAATTGTTGGAGGTCGCCGCTCGAAGCTCCGCCTTATTTGGAAAGAAGCTCTTCAGGGTCGATGCCGAGCATCCTGATCTTCTGCAGCACAGCGGGCCACTCCTCGGTGAGGAACTCCTCGCGGTGGAGCCGGGTGATGAGCCCCTTGGCGTCGGTAGCCACGAAGTAGCCCACGCCGCGACGGTTGAAGATGATCTTGCGGTCCTGCAGGTGGTCGAAGGAGCGCAGCACCGTGTTGGGGTTCACGCCCATTTCGGCAGCTACATCACGCACCGAAGCCATCCTTTCGTCCTCCTTCCAGTCGCCCTGGAGGATGCGTTCGCAGAGGGTGTCGGCAATCTGTAGGTATATTGGTTTCTGTTTCTTGAAGTCCATGGTGTGAGGTTTTTGGGTGTCAGTTCCTTGATGTCGTTGTGGCGGCTTCTGTCTCGTTGCCGGGCGGGAGCCCTCCCGCCCGGCAACGAGAATGCCTCGACTCTAGTACTTCATGTTCTTCAATCTGTACCAAGCCCACCAGCCGAATGCCATGATCCAGGCAGCGCAGTAGATGGTGTAGGCGTTGAACATGAGGCGGATAGGGCGTATCGGGTCGGTGGTTTCGAGCATCTCAATCATGCTATCGAAGAAGTTCTCTAACCATCCGCCTTGAAGGGCGAGCACGGTCATGCCGATGCCCATGATGTTGCTGAAGACGAAGCTCAGCAGCCACATCCAGAGTATGGTGTAGAGGAACTTGTGGCGTTTGAAGATGGTGCAGGTGAAGAGGAAGGTTACAGCGTTGGAGAGGTAGATGAGTATCCAGAATAGGGGGCTGGTTATGCGATAGAGGGTATAGAGTTCGTTCTTCTCGCCGGTCTGCGTTATCGAGGCGACGGCGTCGCGGATGTCGCCGAAGATGGCAAAGAGGCTCTCGTGGTAGCAGCCGAAGGGGAGGATGCGGAGGAAGGTGTCCACCGCTATGCCGCCCAGGATGCTCACGATGGGGCTCACGATGCAGCCCACCAGCACCATGCTGCAGTATTTCTCCAGCTTCGAGGCGGGGAGCATGGCAAAGTAGATGCCCTCCTTGGGGAGGTTGCAGTTGTTGTAGAGGCGCGAAGGCGCTATCAGTCCCACCAGCATGGCGGCCATGAGGATGGCGGCCCATCGGATGGCGGCAGGGAAGCCTCCGTCGAAGAGCTCTGTGCCGAAGGCCAGGTCAAGTACCCAGGGGATGATAGGCAGGAGGGTGATGACAAGTATCAGGTTGCCCGCAAGAGGCCAGATAGAGCGTATGTCTTTGGCGACCACCTTGGCGAAGCGGTTTATATCAAAAGTGTTGTTCATGATGTGTTTTTGTTTGAAGGTAAACTAAAAGAACTGTTTTTTTTGAGGTTACGCGAAGGTTTGTTTCTCTTTTGGTGACCTCTAATAATTAGATTGAGATGGATTGCTGCTTATTTTTGAGCGATTC
>JAKSMR010000019.1 GCA_024400495.1 Bacteroidales bacterium | reverse complement strand
AGGGTTGCAGCGGCCTCACCAGCGTCACCATCCCCAATTCGGTGACCTCCATCGGATATTCTGCTTTCTGGGGTTGCAGCGGCCTCACCAGCGTCACCATGGAAGGATTCAATCCTCCAACACTCGGATCATCTGCATTCTCAGGTAATTCCTCTAACCTCAAGTTTTATGTGCCTTGTGGCTCGTATTCCAATTACTATTACAATAGCAGTTGGTACGATTATCGCAGCGCATTGAGTGAGCCTATCGTGGACATCCATGTGACAGTAAATGTTAATGCAGAAGGAGGTGTTGCCTATATAATTCAATCGCAAGGCCGAAACGTAAGTTGCGACTCCATGGTGGTAGTAAACGCCACCCCAAACTATGGATATCATTTTGACCATTGGAGCACAGGCAGCACACAAGCATTGGATACTATCGCAGTAGAGGGTGACACCGTTATAACCGCCTACTTTGCCAAGAACCAATATACTATTACCCTGCTGAGCAACGATGCCAGTTTGGGCAGTGTGGACGGCGCAGGTGTATATGACTACCTTGACACCATAACTCTGACGGCTACGCCAACAGAGCATCATCATCTGGTGCGTTGGAGCGACGGAAACAGGGATAACCCAAGACAATATGTGGTGACGGGAGATGCGACCCTCACTGCAATATTTGTTGTCGACACCTATAGCGTTGCCGTGGTGAGCAACGACCCAGTGCGCGGCATGGTGAGCTGCTCGGGTAGCGAGTTTGAGTATCTGAGCCCTTGCACCGTGACGGCGACAGCCTACACTGGATTTGTTTTCGCCGGTTGGAGCAATGGGGTTACGGCAACCCCCTACACTTTTGCTGTTCAGAGCGATGTGGAACTGACGGCTCTCTTCATCTCAGAGGATGAACAAATGTTTACTATCACGGTGGTTAGCGACAATCCCACGATGGGCAGCGTCAGCGGCGGAGGTATGGCTATGAGTGGCGGCGAGGTCGCCATTCACGCTACGGCCAACGAGGGCTACCATTTTGTGCGCTGGAACGACAACAACACCAATGCCGACCGCACCGTTACGGTGACGGCCAACGCTACCTATACCGCCTATTTCGCTGCTGACAACACCGAAGGTATCAACAAGGTAGAAAACAACTACACTATCCTCGGCCAGCACGGCGCCATCATCCTCAGCGGTGCCGAAGGACAGATGCTCTCCGTCTATGACATTCAGGGCCGCCTGATCGTACGCGAGAAGGCCTCAGACGGCAAGCGATACCGTATGCCTTACGGCGGCGTATATATGGTCCAGGTGGGCAACGACCCCGCCCGCAAGGTGGTGGTGAAGTAAGGCGATATCTACTTCCCCGAGAATAAAAGAAAGGCGATTTGTGAAAAACAGTCGCCTTTTTTGTATGATGTGCGTTCGCGAGAGGTTTTTTTTCATCTGCAAAGCGACTTTTCTACGGAAAGGCCGCTTGTTTTTTACATCATGGTTCAAAAAGGTATCCAAGTATCCAGGTGTTTTTCGTTTGCAAGCGTTTTTTTTGAAAGTGAAAGGTCGCTTGTTTTTACGTCATGGTTCAAAAAGGTATCCAAGTATCCAGGTGTTTTTCATTTGCAAGCGGTTTTTCCATGCGGAAAGGTCGCTTGTTTGTTTACAATCCCACAGGGCAGAACGGAGAATGTGAGAATGCGTTGCAGGCGTTTTTTTTGAATGAAGAGTGGCTTTTTGCTTGTGGGTTTTGAGGGATGACACAATAAAAATGATTTTCCGGCGTTCTTATCTATATCAAAAAGATATTATTGCGACTATGTTCCAGTTTAAGCAGTTTGAAGTAGAGGACGACCGTTCGTCGCAGAAGGTGGGCAACGACGCCGTGCTTCTGGGCGCTTGGGCACGGTCGATACACAACGAGAACCCTTCCCGCATCCTCGACATCGGCACCGGATGCGGCGTGGTGGCGCTGATGATGGCCCAGCACTACCCTATGGCCGAAGTGCATGGCATCGACCTCGACCCTGCCTCTATCGAAGAAGCCACAGGGAACATCGCCCGATCGCCCTGGAGCGACAACGTGAAGGTGTTTCTCTCGCCCCTGCAGCACTACCAGACGGAGAGCCGCTACAACCTCATCGTGAGCAACCCGCCGTTCTTCACCAACTCGCTCAAAGGACCTAACGCCCAGCGCAACACAGCACGCCACACAGACACGCTCCCCTTCGTGGAGCTGCTGGAGCATGCGGCTCGCCTGCTCACTCCCGACGGCACGTTCTGCGTGATGCTCCCCAACCCCGACGCCGACAACCTGGTGCGCAAGGCACGTCTGCACTACGACCTCAACCTGCAGCGCCGTCTGGACATAAGGACCCGCCTCGACCTCCCCGTCAAACGGAGCCTGCTCGCCCTCTCCCACGAGGTGCCCCAGGAGGCGGACATACGGGAGCTCGTGCTCCGCGAGGCCGACAACACCAACAGCAAGGCCCACAAGGAGCTCACGGCGGCCTTCTACCTCTAAACCCCCACCGGGCTGACGAAAGACAGAAAAAAAAAAGCGACTAACGCACCCCAAACCCTACGACAATGATCACCTACTCGAAACACATACTCACGAACGGACTCACCGTTATCCTGCACGAGGACAAGAACACGCCTCTGGCCACCGTGAACCTGCTCTACAACGTGGGAGCCCGCGACGAGGACCCCGCACGCACGGGCTTCGCCCATCTGTTCGAACACCTCATGTTTGGCGGCACGGAGCAGGTGCCCGACTACGACATCGTTGTCGACGGGATGAGCGGCGAGAACAACGCCTACACCACCAACGACTACACGAACTACTATATCACCATCCCCGCCGAGCACGTGAGGAGGGCGCTCTGGCTCGAAGCCGACCGTATGCGCGGCCTCGCCCTCAACCAGAAGGCGCTCGAGGTGCAGCAGAGCGTGGTCACCGAGGAGTACCACCAGCGCTACGAGAACCAGCCCTATGGCGACATCTGGATGCTGCTGCGCCCGATGTGCTACAAGAAACATCCCTACCGGTGGAACACCATCGGGGCCGACATCAGGCATGTCTCCGAAGCCACTCTGGAGGATGTGAAACGCTTCTTCCAGCAGTTCTACTGCCCCGACAACGCCATACTCTGCGTGGCCGGAAACATCGACAGCACGACGACCCTGCGCGACATCGAGGAGCTCTTCGGCGACATCCCCTCCAGCGGACTCCACCAGAGCGCCAAGCCCAAGGCCTTCGCCCGCCTCTACCCACAGGAAGAGGAGCAGGTGGAGGAACGCCGCCTGGTGGTGCACAGACCCGTACCCAACGACGCGCTCTATATGTGCTTCCCCATGTGCGACCGGCAGAGCGACGACTTCGTGACCTACGACATCATCAGCGACCTGCTCTCCAACGGAGGCTCCTCGCGCCTCATCCAGGAGCTGGTGAAGAAAGAGGAGCTCTTTACCGAGATCAACGCCTACATCTCCGGCGAATCGGGCCCGGGCCTCTTCATCGTGAGCGCTCGCATGCGCGAAGGCGTCGACATCGCCCTTGCCGAGAAGAAGATCTGGCAGGAGCTCGACCGCATCGCTACCGAGAAAGTAGATGAGAACGAGCTACTTAAGGTGGTGAACAAATACGAAGCCACCTTCGAGTTCTCGCAATACAAGGCCGCCGACCGCGCCAACGCCCTCTGCCATTTCGAATGGCTCGGAGCCATAGACCAGGTGAACAAAGAGCCTCAGCGCTACCGCAAAGTGACGCCCGACGATGTGATGCGCGTCGCCAGCAGCACCTTCAAGCCAACCCAATGCTCAATCCTCCACTACCTGCGCGAGGAATAACACTCCAACAACATCCCGCTCATGAACAAAATATTAGCCCTTCTGAAAAAACTCTGGCAAGCCGTCCTCAACTTCCAATATCTTGAAACAGGAAAGAGGATCATGCTGAATATCGGCAATTTCCTCCACACCCTCCTCTTCAAGATCCTCCTTCCCAAGCGCTACCGTTCCCTCACCAAGAAGGAGATATACACCATCATCTTCAAGAGCGACACCCCGGCAGGCAAGAGGTTCGACATCTGGTTGCTGGTGCTTATCTTCCTCAACCTCATCCTCATGCTCGTCGACAGCTCGCCCAGCATCACCGGACACGTGAGCACGATACTGAAGACCGTGGAATGGATCTTCACCGTCGTCTTCACCTTCGAGTACTACCTCCGCATCTACTGCCTGAAGAAACCCGCCAAATATATCTTCTCCTTCTACGGCATCATCGACTTCCTCTCCATCTTCCCCGCCTACCTCAGCATCCTCTTCCCCGCCACCCAGACCCTCACCGTGCTCCGCATCCTGCGCACCCTCCGCGTCTTCCGCATCTTCAAGCAGGAGAAGTTCATCCGCGAAGGCCAGCATCTCCTCTCCGTGCTCCGCAACAGCGCCTACCGCATCCTCATCTTCATGCTCTTCACCTTCCTGGCTGCCGTCATCCTCGGCGCCGTGATGTATATGTTCGAAAACGGGAAGAACCCCCAGTTCGCCCACATCCCCAACGGAATCTATTGGGCTGTAGTCACCATCACCACAGTGGGTTATGGCGACGTGACGCCTGTCACCCATGCCGGACGCTTCATCTCCATCGTAGTCATGCTCCTCGGCTACTCCATCATCGCCGTCCCCTCGGGCATCGTGGCCGGAGAGACCATCCGCGAGGGCAAGAAGCGCGACGAAGAGAAGCAGCGGCTCCTCGAGCAGAGCTCTGGCGACGATGACGACGAAGCCGACGTGCTCTCTACCTTCGAGACCGAGGAGATCGAGATCAAGCGCTGTCCCCACTGCGGACACGAAGAGGATAACCCCGACGCCAAATACTGCAACCGATGCGGCACGCGCCTCATCAGCACCGAACGCCACGGATTCTTCCACCAGTTCTTCTCCTAGCCGCCGATGATCGCCTTCCTCCAACAATGGGGCGTATGGGGCCTTTTCCTCGGCTCCTTCCTCGCCGCCACCGTGGTGCCGTTCTCCAGCGACGCCCTCTATGTGGGCATCCTCTATGCCGGAGCGCCACAATGGGCTTGCTTTATCGCCGCCACCCTTGGCAACTGGCTCGGCGGACTCACCTCCTATGCACTAGGATGGATGGGCCGATGGGAGTGGATCGAGCGCTGGCTCCGCGTCAAACGCGAGACCCTCGAGAAGCAGAAAGCCCGCGTCGACCGATGGGGCGCTCTGCTGGCGCTGATGACCTGGCTGCCTTTCGTGGGCGACCTCTTCGCCATAGCCCTCGGATTCTACCGTCTCAACCCATGGAAATGCGCCCTCTATATGCTTATCGGAAAGGCGGCACGCTTTGTACTCTGGACGGTGATCGTGCTATAACGATTCCCCTCCGTCCCCTATCCTAGAAAAAAGAAGCAGGAACCTTTATGGTTCCCGCCTCATATCGAACCCCACACGCCGTCGGCTACAGGAACGCCACCGGAGCGATGAGATTCTACTTATGCAAAAGTACGTTTGTTTTCCTTAGAAGAAGACTACCTTCGAAGGCAGCAAGGCAACCTCTGCAGACCATTTGTGGGTGCCGTTGGCAGCGAAGCAGTGGACGTCGCCGTTGCTGGAGTAGTCCTGGGCGTCGGTAACATAGATGTCGCCGTTGGAAGGATTCACGTTGATGCCGTAAGGAGCTACGAAAGAGACGCCGGTGCCGGAGAGGATGGTGGTCTTGGAAGCGCTGTTGCCGTCGATCTTCCAGAAGGCAGCAGACATGGTGGCATAGTCGTATTTGTAGCAGTAGATATCGTTACCCATGACATCCATACCGGTAGCATCGGCCGAGAGGTCGGTGAGAGCATCGGTAGCGGGATCGACGAGGGTCATACCTGCGGGATTGTTGTAGCCGTTGCCATAAACGACAACCAGCTTGCCGTTGGCGAGAGCCTTGATGCGAGTGGGGTTCTCGGGGACGGTGATCTTCTTCACCTCGGTGAAGGAGGCGAGATCGACGACGGAGAGGGTGTTGTCGAAGGTGTAGTTGTAGTTTGCATCGCTCTCGTTGCTGTTGCACACATAGAGCTTACCATTGCAGTAGGCGATGCCTTCGGGGTTGAGGCCGGAGAGAGAGCAGCTGCCGGTGATCTGATAGCTGGCGGTGTCGATACGAGCTACGGTGCGGTCGTAGCAAGTGACATAGACATTACCACCGTAGCAGGCGATATAGCGGGGACCTTTGGTGCCCATGCTGATCTGCTGGATAGAACGGCCGGTAGCGGGATTGATGACCTCGATGGTGTTCGAACCCCAAACCACACAATAGAGCTTGCTGCCATAAGCTACGAGATCCTGAGCCACATCGCCGAGACCACGGCCGTTGACGGCGCTGAAATAGGTGGCGGTGGCGCTTCCGTTCTCGATGTTGAGGAGGCTGAGTTCGGCATTGTTGCCACCCCACGAACCTTCGTTGAGCACATAAGCCTGAGCGGCTGTGGAGTTGCCGGAATTATTGTTGTTTCCGGGGTTGTCTTCGGGAGACACATTTTCTTTGGTGCAGCTGACAAAAGCGAGAGCTGCACATGCTGCGAGAGCAAAAATCAGTTTTTTCATTGTTGTATTATTAAATTGTTATTCATTTTCTATTTTTCATCAGAACTCCCAGCTTACGCCGAGACGGTAGTTCCTGCCCATCATCGGGTAGCTTTTGATCACCTCATACTGGACGTCGAAGAGGTTGAGCACCTGCGCCTTCACCCTCACCATCGAAGCCAGCCCGTTCTCTTTCCTCGGGCGGAGCGAGAAGGATCGGCTGAGGGTAACACCCTGGTCTACATAACCCTTCACGAGGTTGCTCTCGGTGTTCTGCCCCAGACGGTAGCGGTCGCCCACAGCAACGAGGCTATACCCGAGATCAACCCAAGGAGTCAGCATAGTCAGCGTGGCGCCTCCCGAATGACGGGGGGTGTAGGGTATCTGGTGCTGGTAGTTCTTCTTGCCCGGGTCGGTGACATCTAGCGCGCGCTGGAACGAATAGTTGGTATGCAGGGCGATATCGCACCACGAGAGCGCCTTGGGATGGAGGTCGACATCGAGGTTTGCGTCCAGGCCCAGGATCTCCACCTTGCCCAGGTTCCTCATCGACCAGAGGAAGAGGCTCTGCATCGGGATGGCGACAATCTTGTCCGTCACCCGGTTGAAATAGCCGTCGACAGTAGCCTGAACGCCGCCTTTTGAGAAGGTGAGGCCCACATTGTGCTGCTGCGCTTTCTCGGGGTTGAGGTCGCGGGTGATGGAGAAGAAATACATCTCGCTGAAATTCGGCAGACGGTAGTTCTCTTTGAAGAAATAACGCAGACGCACGAAACAGGCCGTCTCGCCGGCATCGTTGAGGTCAAGCGGCCAGAGCAGGAGTGTGGCGCCGGCATAGGGGGAGAGTTTGCGATAGGAATGTTCCAGACCCGAGTTGGTATGCTCGTCGGCAATGGTAGCCACAGCATTAGCGTCGACATCGAAACGGGAGCAGCGGTAACCCAGAGCCAACACATTGAGGCTCGTGAGACGCTGCACTTCGTTGTTCTTCGCCAGATTGCTTTCCAGCGTGCTTGCCGAAGCGTCAGTAGCCAGGCTCACGTGCAGATGCTCTACCGGCTCATAGAGGCCGGCGAGGGAGAGATAGCCCTCGTTCTGGAGATATTCGCTACGTGTATAGTGGAGCGTGTTGTTGGCCGCGCTGTCCTCGTAGGTGTCGCTCATACGGCTGTATTTCCCCACCACCTGCAGACGGAATTTTTCTGAGAGCTTGTTCTTGTAGCGTCCTTGTGCGAAGAAGAGCTGGCTTGCTGTCTGCTCGCTCCCCTTCTGGGTGTAGAAGATCACCGGACCGGGAAGCTGGTGCGACGATTGGGCATAGTGCACCTTTGCCACTAACGACTGGCTGCCGCTGATGTTCCAGAAGAGGTTGCCGTCGATGGTTCCGCTCTCCACCCGCGAGTGGTTGCGGATCTCGCGCGAAGAGCTGTCGCCTGCATTGTTGCCGTAATAGAGAGTGAAGGGATAGTCGCCGTCGCTCTTCAGGCCGTTGGCCCAGAGGGAGAGGGAGAGCCGCTGACCCAATCTCTGCTCCCAGAGGAGCGAAGGAGAGAGGAAACCGAACGAGCCGCCTTCGACGCCCACCTTGCCATGATGATTCTCCTTGCCGAAGCGAGGAGTCCTGCTCTCCATGTTCAGCACGTTGCCAGCGGCATAGCCACGAGCCGTCTGCAGCGATGCGTTATGCTGCCCATTGGCGAAGCTCACATATTCGGTGTTGCCTAGCTGATAGCGCCCGAGGTCGACCTGTCCGTTCTGGCAGTCGTTTACCGCAACACCGTCGATGGTCAGCGTAGAGAACTGGCTCCCCAGACCGCGCGCCGAGACGGTCTTCACGCCACCCACTCCGCCGTAGTCCCGCAGCACTACGCCGCTGAGCTGCTTGGCTGCATCGCTCAACGTGGTGACGCCCGTCTGCTCCAATTTCTCGATACCGAGGACCTGCACAGGGGCCTGTGCCGTAGCCTCAACAGGACGTGAGGCACCAACGCTGACAGACTGAAGAGTCTTCACACGCGAAGTGTCCTGCGCTTGGGCAGCAGCTGAAGCAAGAAGCAACAGCACACATATTATTATTCTATGGAACAGTTTTATCTCATTCATAATCCGCGCCCTTTCCTCGAGGGTTTAAATTAACGAGTCGGCAGGTCTTCTGACTTGCTCGTCGTATCTCTTCCGCCTTCCCATGCATCTATGGCGACACACAGTGGCATTCATGAGAGTGAGACAGGACTGTTTGAGCTCACAGCAGCGGGACTGTTTGGGATTTTCACCCAATTCCCTGTTAGCGCTTCAGAGAGCCATCCCTTTCTCTGTCAAGAGATTAAGAAGGATGCACACTCTTCTTTCAGCGACCGAATCGACTGCAAAGATACAACAAAAAAGCGAATGCCGAAAAAAAAAGCGGCCCGCGTCGTCAGCGACTTTAGGCAGAAAGGAGACCACTACCGCTCCGCACGCCAGGCCTTATAAGCCTCCAGATCCGACTTGCAGAATCTTATCAGGAGCGAGAGGATGGTGGCGTCATCGACAAAGCCCACAAAAGGGATGAAGTCGGGCACGATGTCGGCCGGCGCCAGCACATAAAGCAACGAGAGGACGATGGCCACCACCGAGCGCACCGGCACAATACGATAGTTGCCCTTGGTCCAATCCTTCAACATCGAGAAGAAAAGCCTCACATCTTCCACAAAGCCAAGCAGCGGCTTTCTGCCGCCCACGATGCGGCCGATACGATCCTCGTTCTCGAGCGCCTTATTCAGATCTCTTTCCGAATAGGCGGCACGGGTGAACTCCCAGAACCGTTCGTTGACTTTCCTCTTTTGGTGTTCGTTTATCTTCATTATCAATAATAACGATGCCGCACGACAATTATTGTATCTACCGCCATATATGTTCCGATCTGCACCCAACCCGACCCAAATATTCGTCCGACATCAGTTTTGCAATAATTATTCAAAAAATAATCGTACCTTTGCCATCGGAAACGACATCGCTACACCTATCATAACATAATGATACTGATGTAGCTACAACGAAACTGGACAATGCCGAGGCTGAACAAAATAATCAATATACTGATGCTTGTAGTGTACATCGGACACTTCACCGGCACCACTTTCTTTATTCACCAGCATCGGCTGACGAATGGCATTATAGTGCATTCGCACCCCTATAAAAATCCTCATCACGGCCATTCCACACATCAATTCCAGACGATCGATCTTCTGCAAGACCGCACATCGACGGAGGCCGTAGATTTCAGCCTTCCCTCGTGTGCACAGCTCCAACATCCCACGATCCCGGCTGTTGACCCACACCAGTCCCCGATCGTCAACGGCGCTGCCGTCTCCCAATTGCGCGCACCTCCCACATTGTAGCTATAGGTAGCGACCTCTAGGAATCGGTTTTTCTTGCAACCCCTTGGAGGTTACCTATACATTTTATATAATTGCAGACCCCACATCCGTCTCCCGAAGGAAGGATCTGCCGATAACCTTTACCAAACATTCATCATCAAGATGACCTTGCCCGCGACACTTGTTCACGGACGATAGTCATACTACCAGCATTACGCAATATGAGAAAAACCATATTATGGCTGTTGGGCGCAATTCTTAGCATCAGCTGCGCCCACAACAACACCAACGAATCCGAAGTAGCCGAAAACGGCATCATCGTCCATGGCGACACCATCAGTCTGGCGGCAGAATCCCCGCTGATAAACAAAATCGAGACCGAAGTCGTGGAAGCTCGAGACTACGACCTGAAGCTCAGCTCCACCGGTGTCGTCACCGCTATTCCTACCGCCTATGCTGAGGTTGCCGCCCCCTTTGGAGGCAGAGTCGTGCGCTCCATGGTCCATATCGGCCAACAGGTCAAAGCCGGCTCACCTCTGTTTGAGATCTCCTCCTCCAACTACTCCGAAGTCGTCAAGAACTACATCCAGACCAAAGGAGAGATGGAACTTGCCCGCAAAGCCATGGAGCGAGTGCGCGACCTGCATCAGAACCGCGTGGCATCCGAGAAAGATCTCGACGAGGCACAGCAAAGCTACACCTTGGCCGTGCAGGAATACCGACATGCCGTGGCCGTAGCCAAGGAGTTCCAGATCGACCTTGACGGCGCCGTCGTGGGGCAGCCCATGATTGTGCGTTCTCCCATCAGCGGCAAAGTGCTGCGAAACGAGCTGGTGATAGGCGAATACCTCAAAGAGGATGCCGAAGCCAAGGTGGTGGTGGCCGACTTAAGCAAAGTATGGGTCAAAGCCAACGTCAGCGAGATGGAGTCGCCTTATGTGGCAGGAGTGGAAGATGTAGAAGTACGCCTTTCTTCGCGTCCCGATAGCATAATCCTGGGCAAGGTGGTCTATACCGACGGAATGCTCAACAACGAAACCAGGACGATGCAGACCTTCATCGAATGTGTCAACACATCGGGAATAATGAAACCCAACATGTACGCCAACGTACGTATGTCGCTGAAAGGGCAGAAGCACATCCTGATCGACAACACGGCGGCGCTACAAAGCAACAAAGGAAGATATGTGCTACGCAAGATAGCAGAAAACACCTACGTCAAGACACACATCGAGGCTCAGTCGGTCGACGGCAACCAGCTGCTGGTCACCAATGGTATTTCTGTTGGCGATGAGATCATCACCCATGGAGCCTTTTATTTTATTGACTACAAATAGGAAGGAGGTCTTATGATCAAAAAGATTACCAACTGGTCGATAGACCATAAGATACTGATGGCCTCCGTCTTTGGCCTTCTCTGCGCGATAGGCGTAGTAGCATGGAACGGGCTGGCCATCGACGCCTATCCCGACATCTCCGACACTACCGTGCAGGTGGTGACCCAGGTGCCCGGACTGGCGGCAGAAGAGATAGAGCAGCAGATTACCATCCCCGTGGAGCGAGCCGTCAACGGACTGCCGGGGCTGAGCACCATGCGAAGCAAGAACACCTTTGGGCTGTCCACCGTAGTGCTGGTCTTCGACGACGGCGTCGACGACTATTGGGCACGCCAGCGTGTCACAGAGAAGCTTGTCGGCATCGAGCTTCCCTTCGATGCCGTTCCTGAGCTGAACCCTTTGACCTCGCCCACCGGCGAGATATTCCGCTATGTGGTCGAGAGCCCCGATGGCAGCCACGACCTACGAAGCCTTACCGACATTCACAAATGGACTATCATCCCCTATCTGTGCCAGATATCGGGCGTAGCCGACGTGAGCAACTTCGGCGGCATCACCACCCAGTATCAGATCGAGCTGAAGCCCGAACGACTGACCGCCTACGGAATCAGTCTGGCCGACATCACAGAGAAGATCGAAGAGAACAACCTCAATGCCGGAGGAAGTATGCTCTCCGAAGGCAGCCTCAGCTATGTGATACGAGGCATCGGCCTGGTCAGCGATCTTGAAGGGCTAGGCAGCATCGTCATCAAGTCTCACGACGGAGCACCCGTCTTCCTGCGCGACTTGGGCGATTTGAAATACGGGACCCTCGAGCGCAAAGGTGTGCTGGGCTTCAGCGACGACCGGCGCGACTACGACGAAGCCGTAGAAGGCATCGTCCAGATGCTACGAGGCGAGAACCCCTCCGAGGTGCTCGAGAGGGTGCACGCCGCCGTCGACGAGCTCAACAACAAGGTACTCCCCAAGGGCGTGAAGATCCACCCCTATCTTGACCGTACGCAGCTGGTGGACGAGACGCTCAACACCGTGTCGCACACGCTGCTCATCGGTATGCTCCTCGTGGTGGTGGTGCTTTTCATCTATCTGCGCGACTGGCGAGGTTCAGTCCTGGTTGCTATCACCATCCCCATCGCACTCTTGGCGGCATTCGTGCTGATGAAGATCACCAATGTGCCTGCCAACCTGCTGTCGCTCGGTGCTATCGACTTCGGCATCCTGGTCGACGGAGCCATCGTGATGATGGAGACCATCTTGAAAGAGCGGGAGAAGAACCCCGACAAGCCTCTGGACGAGCATATCGTCAAGCATCGGGCCGGTCAGGTTGGTCGCTCCATATTCTTCTCCACCATCATCATCATCACCGCCTATATGCCGCTCTTCGCCTTTGAGCACGTGGAGCGCAAGCTATTCACCCCCATGGCCTATACCGTGGGCTACGCCTTGGTAGGAGCCCTGCTCTCTGCCCTGTTACTGACCCCCTGCCTGTCCTATGCCGTCTATCGGAAACCTCGCGAGATCAAGAAAAACCGTTGGCTCGAGCGGCTGAACGAATCCTACGAGCGTGGGATAGAGAAGATCATCACCAAGGGCCGCGCGGTCATCATCGTGCTGGCAGCCATCCTGCTCGGATCGGGGCTGCTCGCCTACACCGTAGGCAAGGATTTCCTTCCTCCCTTGGACGAGGGATCGGTATGGGTGCAAGTGCAGCTGCCCTCCGGCATCTCTCTCGACCAGGCCAAGAAGATGTCCGACGACCTGCGTCGCACGCTCAAGCGCTTCGACGAAACCTCCTATGTGATGACCCAGCTGGGGCGCGACGACGAAGGGGCCGAATGCTTCAGCCTGTCGCACATCGAGGTAGGCATCGGCCTCAAGCCCTATAAGAGCTGGGACAGCAGACGCACCAAGTCAGAGCTCGTCGAAGCCATGGCCGACTCCATCGCTAGGATGCCCGGCTACCAGGTCGGGTTCAGCCAGCCTATCATCGACATGGTCATGGACCAGATAGCCGGCACCCATAGCGACCTAGCGTTGAAGATCTATTCCGACGACAACGACGAGGGAAGAGTGGTGGCAGAAAAGGTGGTCAAGATACTCTCCGACATTCCCGGAGCCACCGATGTCGCCATCGACCAGGAGCCCCCTACCCCGCAGCTGCAAATCAGGGTCGACCGCGAGCGCATCGCCCAGTATGGGCTCAATGTGTCGGATGTGGCTCAGCTTATCGAGCTCGCCATCGGCGGCAAGGCGATTTCGCAGATCTATCATGGCAGCAAGGTCTACGACGTCACCTGCCGCTATGCAGAAGACTATCGCGACACCCCCGAGAAGATCGGGGCGCTGATGCTCACCACCCCCGAGGGAGCCAAGATCTCCCTGTCTGCCGTGGCGGATATACGCATGGACCTTGGAGCCAACACCATCATGCGCGAGATGAACCGCCGCTACACGCTGGTGCGCCTCAACCTGAGAGGTGCCGACCTCACCACCTTTGTCAACGAAGCCGACCGCCGGATCCACGAGCAGGTGCAGTACGACCCCGAGGTCATGACCTTGAGCTGGGCAGGCCAGTTCGAGAATCGCAACCGAGCCTTCGGCCGACTGGGGCTGGTCGTCCCCATCGTCCTGGCCCTGATGTTCGTCCTGCTCCTCTTTGCTTTCGGCAAAGTGCGGCAGGCGGCGCTGCTGATGATTGTCGTCCCCCTGGCTCTGTTTGGAGGCCTGCTAGCGCTCAATATGCGTGGCATGACGCTCAACGTCTCCTCGGCAGTAGGCTTCATCGCCCTCATAGGCGTGGCCATACAGAACGGGTTGATTATGATCTCTCATATCAACAACCTGCGCGAAGAAGGCATCGACCTGCAGACGGCAACCATCAAAGGAGCCGCACATCGTATGCGCCCGATCATCCTCACCGCCACGGTGGCTGTGCTCGGCCTGTTCCCCGCCTCTATCTCTACCGGCATCGGCAGCGACGTCCAGCGCCCGCTAGCCACCGTGATCGTATACGGACTGCTGTTCGCCACCATCGTGACCCTCTTCGTGCTGCCCACCCTCTATTATCTGATCGAAAAAAGGAAAGAACATGAATAAAAGAACCCTATCGAGCCTTGTGCTTGTACTCCTTGTGTCAGGAGCGCAAGCACAGTCCTTGAGCTACAAGACCTATATAGACTCCATCCGCAACCACAACGCCGCCTACAGGGCCGAGAAGCTCAACGTAGCCATTGGACAGGCCGAATTGACGGCGGCACACGCCACCGACGACCCTACGCTCTCCCTTGAATATGGAAACAACAGCGACTGGGCAATAGCCATGGGCCAGTCGGCTTCGGTCGAGATCAGCAAGTCGCTCCCCGTAGGGAAGCTCGCAGCTCGTGTCGCCGTAGCCCGCCAGCAGATGAAGGTGTCGGAGGCCAGCTTCGACGACTACTGGAGAAACCTCAAGGCCGACGCCACCATCGATTTCTACGCCGCCTTGTTAGCAAAGGAGCTGCTGCTGATCGACTCGCAGGCCTACCTGAACATCGCCGTGCTGGCGTCGAGCGACAGCCTGCGATTCGTCAGAGGCGAGATCTCCGAGATCGACATGCTCCAAAGCAGACTGGAGCAGTATCGCGCCCAACAGGAGCTCAACAGCAAACAAACCGAGTTCTTCAACGCCTTGGTGCTGCTCGACGAGCGTTGCGGCAGTCCCGACCGAGGGACACGCAACATCGAAGGCAGCCTTGAGGTACCTGTCCAGGTGTTCAGCCTCCCCCGGCTACTGGATCAGGCCATGGCTAACCGTTCAGACCTGATGGCAGCCGAAGAGTCGGTGCTGCTTGCCCAACAGGAGAACAAGCTGGCGCTGCGCGAACGCCGGTCCGACATCGAGCTGGCGCTGGGAGCCAACTACAACACCCGTGTGCTCAACGAAGAGGCTCCCGCGCCCCAGTTTGTGGGCTATAGCGTGGGCGTCACCATCCCGTTACCCACGACGAGCGTCAACGCCGGAGTACGCAAAGCCGGCACCCTTCGCCAGCAGCAGGCGCAGATGCAGAGCCAGTCAGTACGAAGCGCCATCCACGGCGAGGTCACCAGAGCCTACAATGTCTACCAAGCCTCGCTTCAGAGAGCCAAAGCCTACAACGACATCCTCATGGTCAACGCACAGCAGGTGCTGGAAGGCAAACTCTACGCTTATCAGCGTGGCGACACCTCGTTGCTTGAGGTGCTAACAGCCCAGCATACCTTCAACGAAATACAGGAAGAATATGCCACCTGTCTCTACAACTGCATGGTCGCTCTCGTAGAGCTGGAGCGGAGCGCCGGACTGTAATGCCAGCCACACCGGAGGAACCGGCCGAGCAACGCAGGCGAATATAGCACGACGGGGCGCTAACCGTGCCGTAATGCACGACGTTGACGCGACGTTGGCGCGACGTTGGCGCGAGGCTAGAGTCCCCGATGTTGTCCCGAGACAAAACAGCACTACTAGCAAACTAATTATTAACAATATAACAATCAAACAAGAGAGTATTTCGAGAGACCTTCACTATGCCCGAGGATTTCCGAGATAATAACTGTATATCCGTATATCACCTCGACGGGAGACGTAACTTTTGATTTCAACAACTGTATAACAGTATATTTGTATAAGGCGCATTTGAACCTGACGGGGACGGCGAGCCGTGGTGGTGTTGTAAATGAGAAAAAGGGGGAAGACGGACAGAGGACGAGAAGAGCAGGTCGCCAGAGGTCGAATCTCCGTTCTCGCGGGTGATAGCACAGAACGAACTCTCTTTGCTGCGAGGAGGCAGCCGAAGAGAGATCCCTGGGGCGGGGACTGAAAACTTTATTTTGCCAGTTTGGGAAATGAATGTATCTTTGCAAAAATATTTCCACCACGGCGATGACGGCAACGGTACTGACAAATAGAGCTTTTCGGTTCAAGAGATTCTCGAGAAAGGGGTTCTCGGCTTTCGCATCGCTGCATCGTGAGGTCACCATCGGACGGCTTTCGGCTTACATCACCGACCTGCAGCTTCAGAAATCGGGCCGATCGTTCCTTATCGGCAACAGGGGCCTCCTCGCCTTATGGAACAAGGGAGAGAACGAGGAACGGGAGGCGGCAACTCCGACGCCGACAACACCTGTCATCCCCCTCGACCTCGCCCCCACTCCCGACGATGCTGCCCTCCGCAGCGCTGCCATTCCTATCTATGACTCCCGTCGGCCATCGCAGACTCGCTCTGCGGTGGCTTTTCTTATCCCACAGAAAGGGAGCGGCCTCGAAACATACCGCCAGACGGAAAGCAAGAGAAAAATATATATAACACAATATTATGAAGAAACAGATCTTGATCTTATTTGCATTGGCGCTGTCGCACGTTGTGGCAGCCCAGGACACGCTACAACGCAGCACCATGAAAGAAGTGAGTATCACGGCCGCCAAGCCTTCTGATGACCTGGCGCACCTGCATGTGGTGAGGGTCGTCACCAAGGAGGCGATAGGAGCCATGCCCGTGCACACCGTCGCCGACCTGCTGGAGCAACTGCCGGGAGTGGACCTGAGAAGCCGCGGCACCGACGGCACTCAGGCCGACCTGGCGATGCGCGGCGGCACCTTCGACCAGGTGCTCGTGCTGCTCAACGGGGTGAACATCACCGACCCCCACACGGGACACTACAACATGGACCTGCCCGTGGATCTGGCTATGGTGGACCGCATAGAGGTGCTGCAGGGCACGGCGCTCTCTAACTTCGGCCTCTCGGCATTCTGCGGGGCGATCAACATCGTCACGGGAGAGGGCAACAGGCCAGCCACGAAGATAGGCCTCTCGGGCGGCAGTTTCGCCACATGGAAGGGCTTTGCCGGAACGACGCAGCAGGTGGGCGGATGGAGGCTCACAGCATCGGCGTCGGCAAACAGCAGCGAGGGCTATATGCACAACACCGACTACGGCTACGGCAACCTCTTCCTCCAGGCCCGCCACCTCAACGGCCGGGGCGACAGCTGGAACCTGCAGTTGGGCGGACAGCTGAAGAACTACGGCGCCAACGCCTTCTACTCGCTGGCCTACAAGGAACAATATGAGAAGACACGCACCCTGCTGGCGTCGGCCACGAGGGAACGCCACCTGGGCAACTGGAGGATCGACTATGCCGCCTTCGCCCGCTGGCACTACGACTGCTTCGAGCTCTTCCGCGACGGTACTCCCGCCATCCCCACCTGGTACAAGGGCCACAACTACCACATCAGCAACGTGGAAGGCGGCCATGCCAAAGCCAGTCTTCCCTGGAGTCTGGGACGCACAACGGCGGGCGTGGAGGTAAGGAACGAGCACATCAGCAGCAACGTCCTCGGCGACCTCACCGGCGACTCGCTTCCCGTGCCCTTCACCAGCGAGCAGGCCTTCTTCCTCTATGCCAAGAACCGCACGAACATCAACTACTTCGTGGAACACAACCTCTACCGAGAGAGCTGGTCGGCATCGATAGGGCTCTCAGGCAACCACAACACCATCTTCGGCGACGGCTTCTGCTACTCGGCCAACGGCAATTGGCGCTTGGGGCACGGCCTTCAGTTCTTCGGAAGCGCCGGACGGTCGCTGCGCCTGCCCACCTTCACCGACATCTACTACCATAGCGCCACACAGCAGGCCAACCCCGACCTCAAGCCCGAAACGAGCCTCAACGGAGAACTCTCGCTGCATTGGGACAACGACCACCTCTCGGCACGTCTGACGGGCTACTACCGCCACGGAACCAACGTGATAGACTGGATACGCCGCCACAACGAGAGCGTGTGGCGCAGCGCCAACCACACCGAGGTGGACGCGCTAGGGGTGGAGAGCGAGATAGCCTACCGCTCGGCAGGCATCGTGCGCCGCGCCGAACTAGCGTTCTCCTACTGTGCCCTGGACAAGGAGGCGGGCGACTACCAGTCGGAATATGCGCTGGACTACCTGCGCAACAAGCTCTCGCTCAATCTCTCGCTACGCCCCCTCAAGCGGCTGTCCGTCGACATCCTGTGCAGCCACCAGCAGCGCAAAGGGAGCTATGCAGACCTGGACGGCAACCTCTGCTGCTACGACCCCGTGGTGCTGCTCAACGCGAAGATAGGCTACGATTGGAGGCTGCTGACCCTCTATGTGGAAGGCGCCAACCTGTTGGGAAGCACCTACTTCGACTATGGAGGCATCCTTCAGCCCGGCACGTCGGCGATGGCGGGGATGACCATAACCTTCTAGCGGGAGAGCGCGTCCGCAATCCATCACCACGAAACAGACTCTAAAACAGAGCGTTGAGAACGGCTGTTGATAAGTTTCAAATGATTTTTACAAATAAATAACACTAATATAAAAAAAATGCGTACTTTTGTAGTCTCAAATAACACGACTATGAAACGTAACAACCGCTTTTTCTCACTGATAATGATAGCCACTACGGCTTTTGCATTCGGTAGCTGCAACAACGGAAACCTTTTCAACTCGACCAACGACACCCTCTGCGAGCTGTCGGTGGAGACGGCATCGGTAATCCACGACACCATCGTGCCCGTGCCCGAACCCGAGCCTGAACCCGTGGTTGTGGTGAAGAAACCTGAAATCCCCGACTCTGTCAAGATAGAGCAGGCACGTCTGAAGGCCGAGGCCGAAGCCCGCAAGAAAGAGGAGCTCGCCCGCCAGAAGGAAGAGGAGCTCCGCAAGCAGGAAGAGGCCCGCAAGAAAGCCGAGGCCGAGAAGAAGAAACAGAACCCCATCCCCCTCAACGGCGTGGTTTATGTGCAGACCCACGGCGCCAACGGACAGGTATATGGCCACATCACCATGAACGGCAACAAGGGCGAGGGACAGATCTACGACGGCAAGGACAACGCCATAAAGGTGACCGCCACACGCCACGGCAACGAGCTCTACGCCACCGACATCAACGGTCGCCAGTACGTGTTCAAATTCTAACGACAACGGGCCTGCTCCCCAGCAAAAGGGAAGACGGCACGAAAGCCCCACGGACCGAGGGGAATCCTACGAGAGCCCGCACACGGCACACTCCTTTCCAAGCAAAGAGAGAAAAAAAAATCCTTTTCGCAAACAAAATACAATCGCATAATGAAAACCACAAAAGAACTTCAAGTTATTGCAACCCAGGTACGCAGAGACATCCTCCGCATGACCACCAATGCAAAATCGGGCCACCCCGGCGGTTCCATGGGCACTGCCGACTGGATGACTGCCATGCAGTTCAACATCATGAAGCATGACCCCAAGAACTTCACCATGGAAGGCAACGGACAGGATATGCTCTTCGTCTCCCAGGGCCACATCACCCCCGTCATCTATAGCACTATGGCTCGCGTGGGATACTTCCCCGTTGAAGAGCTGAAGACCTTCCGCCTCTTCGGCACCCGTCTTCAGGGCCATCCCTCCACCGAGCATAAGCTCCCCGGCATCCGCATGGCCTCCGGCTCCCTCGGACAAGGCATGAGCGTTGGCATCGGCGCCGCCCTTGGCAAGAAGATGACCGGCGACGACACCCTCGTTTACACCCTCCACGGCGACGGCGAGCTGCAGGAAGGACAGATCTGGGAAGCTGCCATGTTTGCCGGCGCTAAAGGCATCGACAACCTCATCAGCACCATCGACTTCAACAACCAGCAGATTGACGGCACTACCGAGCAGGTGATGAACCTCGGCAGCCTCCGCTCGAAGTTCGAATCGTTCCTCTGGACCGTAGTAGAGATCGAGGACGGCAATGACATGCAGAAGGTCCTCGACGGCATGGAGAAAGCCAAATCCCTCACAGGAAAAGGCAAGCCCGTATGCGTCATCCTCAAGACCCAGATGGGCTACGGCGTTGATTTCATGCAGGACACCAACAAATACCATGGTGCTGTGCTGAGCGCCGACGACCTCCAGAAGGCACTCCCCCAGCTCGGCGAAACCGAACTCGGCGATTTCTAATCCAAGCCACTTAGCAACGTCGCAATGAAACGCTTATCGACCATACTGATGTTTGTCTGCCTCCTTTCGGGAATGGCGCTAGGCCAAGGCTCCAAAGCCAAGGCCGAGGCTCCTGTTGCCGACAAGACGAGGGTGCTGCTCATCCTCGACTGCAGCAACAGCATGTGGGACAAATGGCAGAGCGACGCCAAGATAAAGATCACCCAGAAGGTGCTGCTCAAGTTCATCGACAGCGTAGCCAACCAGAACAACATCGAGGTGGGGCTGCGCGTGTTCGGCCATCTGAACAAAAACGCCTATGGCACCCGCCTGGAAGTGCCCTTCTCTTCCGACAACAACTACCAGATTCAGAGCAAGATCAAAACCCTCGTGCCCCAAGGAGGGTGCACGATGAGCTCGGCTCTAGAAAGCTCGCTGAACGACTTCCCCGCCACCAGGGCGTCGCGCAACATCATTATCATCATCACCGATGGTATGGACGACAGCGACGGTAGCATCTGCAATGTTGCACGACGGGTACAGATGAGCGGCGTGATCGTGCAGACCTTCATCCTCGGCATCGGCAACCCCGAAGATTTCCACCACCGCCTAGACTGCGCCGGCAAGTTCGAGTACATCCCTCTTGAAGAGCGCTACACCCAGGCCCTGTACGACATCTTCGAACTCTCGGGCGAAGAGGCCAACGTGGTGCTTAACCTCAAGGACGAGGAGGGACGCCTCTACGAGACAGAGACTCCCGTGGCGTTCTACGACGCACAGACCAAGGTGGTGAAATACACCACGATGTATTCCATCGACGAGCGCTACACCCCCGACACCTTGATGGTAGACCCGCTCGTAGCCTACGACATTACCGTGTTCACCCGCCCCGAGACGCACATCCTCAACTACAAGTTCAAGCCCAACACCACCAACACGCTCAACCTGACCATCGAGCAGGGCAACCTGCGCGTACGCCACGAAGACCGGAGGACGCTACTTGCGTTCCCTTCCTACCCCATACTGGTGAGACAGCATGGCAGAAAAGAGCTTGTGAACACCCAGCAGATGGGCGAGACGGCACACTACCTCTCGGGCGACTATGACGTGGAGGTGCTGTGCAACCCCGTGCTCAAAATGGAGAACATCCATATCGAGAGCGCATCCAACACCGACCTCACCATCCCCATGCCCGGACTAGCGAACATCCAGAAGCCCAAGGCCATCACCACAGGCTGCCTGTTCGCCCTCCAGGACGGCAAACTGATTTGGGTGTGCAATCTCAACCCCAACAAAATCAACGAGCGCATCACCCTTATGCCGGGCGAATACCAGCTGGTGATCAAACCCCAGAACGCCTCTCGGTACAAGGAATCGATCGTCAAACGTTTCCTTGTGAAAGCCGGCGAGACAACCAACATCTCCTTCTAAAACAAATCCTTTCATCCATTTCGAAACAAAAAAAATATCACATAATGAAAACCTACGAAAACCAACAATCCAAAGAGCTTCGCGCTGGTATGGGCGAAGGTCTGGTAGAAGCAGGCAAGCAGAACGAGAACGTCGTTGCTCTCACTGCCGACGTAAAAGGCTCCGTCAAGATGGACGGTTTCGCCAAAGCATTCCCCGAGCGTTTCGTTCAATGCGGTATCGCCGAAGCCAATATGTGCGGCATCGCTGCCGGCATGTCTCTTTGTGGCAAGGTGCCCTTCATCGGCGGTTTCGCCGAGTTCGTTACCGGCCGCATCTACGACCAGATCCGTCAAGTGGTAGCCTACTCCAACAAAAACGTGAAGATCTGCGGTAGCCACGCTGGTATTTCCCTCGGCGAGGACGGCGCTACCCACCAGACCATGGAAGACATCGGACTCATGAAGGCGCTGCCTAACATGACCGTGCTCGTACCCTGCGACTTCAACCAGGCAAAGCAGGCCACCATCGCTGCCGCCAAGCACGAAGGTCCCGTCTATCTCCGTCTCGGACGCTCCAAGATGCCTAACTTCACCGAAGAGAACGCCACCTTCGAGATCGGCAAGGCTCAGATGCTCAACGAAGGCAAGGATGTCACCATCTTCGCTTGCGGCCACCTCGTATGGGAGGCTCTCGAAGCTGCCAAGGCACTCGAGGCAGAAGGCATCAACGCAGAAGTGATCAACATCCACACCATCAAACCTCTTGACAAAGAGGCTATCATCGCCTCCGCCAAGAAGACCGGCGCCGTCGTCACCTGCGAAGAACACCTCATCAACAACGGTCTCGGAGATAGCGTAGCCCAGGTGCTGGCCATGAACTGCCCCACTCCTATGGAATATGTTGCTGTTGACGACAAGTTCGGCGAGAGCGGCACTCCCGACGAGATGCTCACCAACTACGGCCTCCGTGCTAAAGATATCGTAGCCAAGGTTCACGCCGTACTGAAACGCAAATAGTATCGCGAACAGCAGACAGGTCGCCTCCTGCTGATCAGGAGCTGGCCCACAACGAGAGCAAGGTGCGGACACGCCGTCCTTGCTCCCTATTCTAGCTTTCTATTCTAATGCAGAAAAGAATCATCATCACCGGCGCACTCCTTTGTGCGCTGGTGATTCTTAACATTGCTCAAGCGCAGGAGATACCCTATAAAGGAATCCTAGCCAAATGGTCGGCAGGTGTGAGCATGGATTTCTCCATGCAGACCTTCCATCCCAACTCCGGCAACAGCCAAGGGGTAGGCCTAGGGCTTACCCTCCAACGCCCGTTGGGATGGTGTCCGAAGGCACGCATCGGCGTCAAAGCGCCGCTGATAATGGAGACAGCAAGGGACGACGAGGGCAAGCCCATTCCCGGAACGAAATACTGCTCGGCAACCGTCGGCTTGTCCTATTCGATGCTTAACGCCTTCGTCGTCAAGCCCCATCGCCCCTACGACCTATTCCTGTACGGCGACATCGGAATTGCATTCCCTTTCAACGAGCTGATCATCGACGGAGGTCTGGGCGCCCATTACTCCTTCAATCCTCGTTCGACAATCGCACTCGAAGCCGGAGCGGAGATCATCAACGAGGAGCCTTTCGCCTACCACCTACGCGAGAGCGGCCACATGAGCATCGCAATACATATCACTTATCTATACAATATCTTCCGCCAGTTCGAATATCCCCACAAAGGACGCCGCTGGTAGAAGCCATAAACACAACCAACCCCCTTTTTAAGAAATGAAGAAAAGTATCGCTGTATTCTGTGGATCACACTTCTCCAACAATCCTATCTATGCCGACGCAGCCCATGAGATGGGACGACTGCTGGCGAAGCGAGGCTATCGTTTGGTCTATGGCGGAAGCAGCTGGGGGTATATGGGTGTTGTGGCAAAGGCCTGTCTTGAAGCAGGAGGAGAGGTGACGGCAGTCATCCCCACTATCTTCAGCCAGGAGGTCATCGACTCGCAACCTGTCACCGAGCTCGTTAAGGTTGGAAGCATGGCCGAGAGGAAGCATCAGCTGGCACTCCGCAGCGACGCCTTCATCGCCCTCTGCGGCGGCGCAGGAACCCTGGACGAGGTGACCGATATGATGACTTTGAACCAACTCTCGCTTGCTGGAGGGATGAGCACCTCACGAGAAGAGGAAACCTTTGGAAACGAAGCCTATAGAAGAGAGAGGCCCATGAAGATGAAGCCCATCGGGATGCTCAACACCAACGGTTTCTTCGACCCATTCCTGCTACAGCTGAAGCGGATGACCGACGAAGGCTTGCTGAGCCCCAGCCACCACGACGCCGTCGTCGCCTCCAGCTCTCCGGAGGAGCTGCTTGAACTGATAGAGGATTTCATCTCCCGACAAGAAGAAATGCTGAATCAATAAGCAACGAATTACAACAGACAGCTTCCGATCACGACATCATGACGCCATATTGGCACTATGCCGATATAGCAGCAACAACTTCCCTGTATATCAAAGCCATACCTCCCCCTCAAGGGAGGTATCATGCAATAAAATAACGTTTCTGCATACTAAAATATAAATAATGACGTTATACATAAAAAGCACTTACTGACATGAAGACTATCGTTCTTACCGGAGGCCCTTGTGCAGGAAAAACCACAGCACTAAGTCGTATCGTTGAGGAGTTCACCCAACGAGGCTTTGCTGTATTCACCCTCCCCGAAGCCCCCACGCTTTTCAATCAGGCCGGCGTGAACTTCCTCACCTCCGACAAACGTCTCTTTATCGAGGAAGAGAAGGCTCTGCTTGATTTCCAGATGCAGATGGAAGCCCATTTCCAGCGCATCGCCATCGCCGACGGACGCGAGGCTCTGGTGGTGTGCGACCGAGGGACGATGGATATCGCAGCCTATATGCCTCACGAGGTGTGGCAAGCCATCCTCGACGAAACGAAGATGAACCCCGTGGAGTTGCGCGACAAACGCTATGACGCCGTTATTCATATGTGCACCGCCGCCAAAGGTGCAGAGAAATACTACACCCTTGCGAACAACACCAGCCGGACCGAAACGCCCGAGCAGGCTTGCGCCATCGACGACAAGCTGATTGACGCCTGGACCGGACACCCTCACCTTCGCGTTATCGGCAACGATACCGACTTTGACGGGAAGATGGAACGCGTCATCGCCGAGATCGCCGCCGTGATGGGAATCCCCGCACCCATAGAGACCGAGCGGAAATTCCTCGTGGACATGGCCGGCGACTTCCCCGAAGGCTCGCCCTCCTACTCTGGCGGAATGCCCGATTTCGGAAACCAGTCCGAAATCTTCCAGACCTACCTCACCAACGAAGATGGCGTAAACCAGCGACTGCGCAAACGTGGCGAGAACGGCCATTATGTTTACTTCCTTACCGAGAAATACAAGCTCGACGGCGCACGACGCATCGAAAAAGAGACTCAGATCACCCCTTCGGAATACATCAGCCTGCTTCAGAAAGCCGATCCTTCACGACAGACCATCCACAAGATCCGCCGTTGCTTCGTTTGGAAGAACCAGTATTTCGAACTAGATACCTTCCTCGAGCCCAAGCTTCCGCACATGCTCCTCGAGCTGGAAAGCCTGGACGAGAACGAGCCCATCGAGTTTCCTCCCTTCCTCAAGGTGCTGGAGAATGTCACACTCGACGCCCAATACTTCAACGCAAACATTGCCCTAAAGAAATAACAACATAAAGAGAAAAGACTATGGACTGGATTATATTTGGTGCTCTGACCCTTATCAGCATGCTGGTAAGCAAGAACGTAGAGCGCAATTTCAAGAAATACGCCAAGATTCCGATGAACTACGGCATGACCGGACGCGAAGTCGCCGAGAAGATGCTTCGCGACAACGACATCCATGACGTTACCGTAGGCCAGGTGGACGGCACGTTGAGCGACCACTACAACCCCGCCACCAAGACTCTCAACCTGAGTCACGACGTCTATTACGGCACTAGCGTCGCCGCCGCTGCCGTTGCCGCCCACGAGTGCGGCCATGCTGTGCAGCACGCCACAGCCTACACCTGGCTCTCGATGCGCTCGGCCATGGTTCCTGCCGTGAACATCTGTAGTAGATGGATGTCATGGATACTCCTTGCCGGCATCCTCTTCATCAACATCTTCCCCAAACTGCTGCTGGTCGGCATCATCCTCTTTGCCGTCACCACCCTCTTCTCCATCATCACCCTCCCTGTCGAAGTCAACGCCTCCAAACGCGCTCTGGTATGGCTCAACAACCACAACGTCACCTCTCCCGAGACACATCCCTATGCCGAGAAAGCGCTCCAAAGCGCCGCCTACACCTACTTTATGGCCGCCCTCACCTCGCTGGCAACATTGGGCTATTACCTCATGATCTATCTTGGAAGAAGAGACTAAGAAGCAAAACCGACATCTGCCCCGAAGCAAAGTGAACCTGTAACTAACGAATCAGCAACGAATGAAAAAGATCTGTATAGTCGGACTCGGATATGTAGGGCTGCCTCTGGCACGACTCTTTGCCACCCGCTACCCTGTGGTTGGTTTCGACCGAAGCCAGGAGCGCATCGACGCCCTCAACCAGGGACACGACGACACCCATGAGGTGGAGGAGACTCTGCTGAAGGAGGTGCTGCACAAAGAGAACGGCCTGCGTTGCGTCGCCGACATCAAAGAGGCCAAGGACTGTACAGTCTTCATCGTGGCCGTGCCTACACCCGTGGACCGCAACAGCCGTCCCGACCTCAAGCCCTTGCTCAGCGCCAGCGCCCTGGTGGGATCTGTGCTGAAGAAAGGCGACATCGTGGTTTACGAATCCACGGTCTATCCGGGCGTGACCGAAGAGGTGTGCGTCCCCGAGCTGGAGAGAGCCTCAGGGCTGACGTTCAACCGCGACTTCTTCGCCGGCTACTCGCCCGAACGCATCAACCCCGGCGACAAAGAGCATAGCGTGGAGAAGATCAAGAAAGTAACCTCCGGCTCAACCCCCGAGGTGGCGCAGGAGATCGACGACCTGTACAATAGCGTGCTGCTCAACGGCACACATCTGGCGCCAAGCATCCGCGTAGCCGAAGCCTCGAAGGTGATCGAGAACACACAACGCGACGTCAACATCGCCTTTATGAACGAGCTGGCAAAGATCTGCAACGCCATGGATATCGACACCCGCGATGTCATCGAAGCCGCCTCCACCAAATGGAACTTCATCCCCATGGAGCCCGGACTGGTGGGAGGCCATTGCATAGGCGTCGACCCCTACTATCTGATACAGCAGGCTCAGGTCTATGGCGTGATGCCTCGCGTGATGCGCGACGCAAGAAGACTAAACGACGGCATGGGCGCCTATGTAGCCCATCAGGTCATCCAATGCATGAACAAGAAAGGCCTGCTGGTGAAGAACGCCCGCATCCTCATCCTCGGCTTCACCTTCAAGCAGAACTGCTCCGACATACGAAATACCAAAGTGGCCGACATCTACAACACCTTGGCTGGCTACACTACCGACATCACGATCTGCGACCCCCACGCCAACGAAACGAGAGTGGAGGAGGAATATTCGCTGAAACTCACACCACTACAGCAGCTAGGCAAAGCGTACGACGCCATCATCCTTGCCGTCGCCCACGACGAGTTTGCCAGCCTTGATGTGCGGAAGCTGCTGCAACCCAACGGCATCGTCTACGACGTGAAAGGCTTCTTCCCGCGCAGCCAGGTTGACGCCAGACTCTAGCCTCGCTCTTGCCAGCCTATAGCCATACCGAACAACGATGCTGATAAGACGCTAACAGGATGCTAATAAGGCACCAATAAGGCGCTAGTAGGATGCCAGCTTATAGCCATAGACACAACACCTTCTGAAACAAAAAGATAAACAAACGCTAACAAATCCAACATAAATGCTGAGTCAGATTGATTTTGTAGAAATATTAAGTTCCTTTATCGTGATGTTCGCCATCATCGACATCACGGGGTCCATTCCTATCTTTCTCTCCATCAAAGAGAAGAACCAGACCATACAGCCGTTCAAAGCCTGCCTGGTTTCGCTGGTGTTCTTCGTAGCCTTCTTCTTCCTGGGCGACGCCCTTCTGAAACTCTTCGGCGTCGATGTCCCCTCCTTTGCCGTCGCCGGCTCGTTCGTCATCTTCATCCTTGCCGTCGAGATGATTATCGGCATCGAGATCATGAAAACCGAAGACCGAGGTAGCGGAGCCTCCATCGTCCCCATCGCCTTCCCGCTCATAGCAGGTCCAGGAGCGCTGACGGCAGTCCTCTCGCTACGGGCCGAATATGCCGTGATCAACATCATGATCGCCATCGTGCTGAACCTCATCATCGACTTCCTCGTACTCCATTCGGTAGAGAAGATCCAGAAAGTTCTCGGAGGAGATATCATCTACATCATCCGCAAATTCTTTGGCGTCATCCTGCTGGCAATCGCCGTTAAGATGTTCGCCTCCAACCTGACAATCGTCATCAGCTCACTCTCCTGAAAACCAGAACCATGACAATACAGAAAAACATATCGCTCAAGCCCTACAACACCTTCGGCATCGACGCAAAAGCAGCCGAGTTTGTGGAGATCAAGACCGAAGGAAAGATTGTTGAACTGATAAAATCGGGTGTGCTCGCCGGCAAGAAATCCCTCATACTCGGCGGAGGCAGCAACATCGTCTTCACTCAGGACTACGACGGCCTGGTCGTCCATATGGCCACCAAAGGCATCGAGTTCGTCGAAGACCAAGGAGAGACCAGCCTCCTTGCGGCCCAAGCCGGAGAGGTATGGAGCGATTTCGTCCACCAGACAATCAGCCAAGGCTATAGCGGACTCGAGAACCTGGCAGGCATCCCCGGCACAGTAGGAGCCGCCCCCGTGCAGAATGTTGGCGCCTACGGCCGAGAAGCCAAGGACGTCATCCACTCCGTAAAATGCTACGATATCGAGACCGGAGAGACACGCATCTTCGCCAACGAAGAGTGCCGTTTCGGCTACAGGAACTCTATATTCAAGCAGGAATGTGCCGACAGATATATCGTGGCGTCCGTAACATTCAGGCTCTCGAAGAGACACAACCCCAACATCGAATACAAAGCACTCAAAGACACCCTCGCCGGGAAAGGGATCACCAATCCCACACCAAGAGAGATCGCGCAGACCATTACCGAGATCCGAGACGCCAAACTTCCCAAGCCCGAAGAGACAGGAAGCGCCGGCAGTTTCTTCAAAAATCCCGTCGTGAGCGCATCGCTCCACGACCAGATCAAGGAAGAGCACCCCAACCTGGTGAGCTTCGTCGTAGACGACGACCACTACAAGCTGGCTGCCGGATGGCTCATAGAGCAATGCGGCTGGAAAGGACGAGGGATAGGCAACGCCGGCGTCTATGCCAAGCAGGCGCTGGTGCTGGTGAACAACGGCGGCTGTACCGGCAAAGAGGTAACGACCCTCTCCAACGCCATCATCGCCGACGTAGAGGCGAAATTCGGAGTAACCCTTACGCCCGAAGCCATCATCATCTAACAATCCTGAAAAAAAACAGAAAACACTATGAATACCGAAATCTTTTGGAACTGGTTCCAATCCAACAGCGAGCAGCTGACCATGCTCAACGACCTCGAGAAAGCAGCGCAGGACGCTCTTCTTGCCGACCTCCAGAAACAGCTCGACGCCTACTGCGAAGGCCTCACCTACGAGATTAGCGAGCCCACTCCCCAAGGCCGCACCCTCACATTCTCGGCAGAAGGAGACATGGACCTCTTCGAGGCTGTTTTCGCCCTTACCGACAACGCTCCCGACATCGACTGGTGGGAGTTCGTCCCCTTCAAGCAGCCCAACGGCAAAGGCGTGAACGTCACCTTCGACAAGTATCGTTTCGAGAGCAAGAATATGTATTTCCAGCAGCTTGAATGCGAAGAAGAGCCCGATATGCTCGGCCTCCGCATCGCTCTGCCCAACCCCGTGAAAGACGACGACGACCAGCTGGTAGGCGTCTACGTGACCATCGAAGCCATGATCGGCGAGTTCGACTGTGCAACCCTCATCGGCTATCTCGACACCTGCCCTGTGCCCCAGGAGCCTTTCAAGGAAGGGTTCAAACCCCTCGACGACCTGCCCGAATTCATCGAATGGTTTAAGGCAAAAAGAGACAAAGAGTAAAAAACTTTTTTCTATTCCAAAAAAAAGTCTTATCTTCGCAATGTTTTTTGTGTGCCAGCCCTAGAGGCTTGCACCCGATTAACGTGTTAAATGCAAGATAAATAACAAAGATTAATAATAAATATACGGCTTCGCACAACAACGACAAAAGAGCTGAAAGTACGTTCCCGCATACAAATAGTAATCCACACAATGACAAAAGTTGATGTTCTTTTAGGCCTGCAATGGGGCGACGAAGGAAAAGGAAAAATCGTCGACGTTCTCACCCCCAACTATGATGTAATCGCACGTTTCCAGGGTGGTCCTAACGCTGGCCATACTTTGGAGTTCAACGGCATGAAACACGTGCTCCACATTATCCCTTCCGGCATCTTCCATAAGGAGAAAATCAATGTTATCGGCAACGGCGTAATCATTGAGCCCTGCATCTTCAAACAGGAGATCGAATCCCTTGTAGCCAAAGGCGCCGACCCCGAAAAGAACCTCTACATCTCCAAGAAAGCCCACCTCATCCTTCCCTCCCATCGCATGCTCGACGCCGCTAACGAGCAGGCCAAGGGCAACCGCAAGATCGGATCGACACTCAAAGGTATCGGCCCCACCTATACCGACAAAATAGCACGTGCCGGCCTTCGTGTAGGCGACATCCTCGCTCCCGACTTCCGCGAGCGCTACGAGCTGCTTAAATGCCAGCACATGCAGACCGCCCACACCCTCAACTTCGACCTCGCCAACTTCCGTCTCGACGGCCTCACCCTCGACGAGTACGAGGCAAAATGGATGGCGTCGCTCGACCTCCTCAAACGCTTCCAACTCATCAACAGCGAATACTTTATCAACCAATGCCTCCAGGAGGACAAGAAAGTGCTGGCAGAAGGTGCTCAGGCCGCCATGCTCGACATCGACTTCGGCACCTATCCCTTCGTAACCTCCTCCAGCTGCGTTGCAGCAGGTGTATGCTCCGGCCTTGGCGTAGCCCCTAGCAAAGTGGGCCGCATCTTCGGTATTGCAAAAGCCTACTGCACCCGCGTCGGCGCCGGTCCCTTCCCCACCGAGCTCTTCGACGAGACTGGCAAGCTCCTCTGCGAGAACGGTCACGAATACGGCTCCACTACCGGCCGTCCCCGTCGTTGCGGATGGATCGACCTTCCCGCTCTCCGCTATGCCTGCATGCTCGACGGCGTTACCGACCTCATCATCACCAAACCCGACGTGATGAACGACTTCGACGAGATCAAGATGTGCACCGCCTACGAAATTGAAGGAAAGGTCACCAACGAGCTTCCTTTCGAGTACAACACCCTCGAGATCCATCCCCAGTACACCACCTACAAAGGATGGAAGCAGAGCCTCGCCGGCATCACCAAATACGAGGATCTGCCCCAGATCATGAAGGACTACATCCTCTCTCTCGAGGAGCAGGTTGGCGTTCATATCTCCGCAGTAAGCACCAGCCCCGACCGCAAGGACGTGCTCTTCCGCTAGAAGAAAAAAAGGATGCTATGGTGCAAGATTATCCCTCGCCACCATACTAAAGCATAAACGATCACAAAGAAAAAAAACATCGCAAATAAGCAAACACCTCGATTTTGAGACAAAACCTTAAAACCGCACACATCATGAAAAAACTGCTTCTTGTAACCCTGCTGGCAATGCCTTTTGTGCTTAGCGCACAAACCAAGGTGAAAGAGACCGCAGTACCCAAATCGGTTCTCATTACGCTCTCCAAGACCTACGAGTCGTATAAAGTAAAGACTTGGTATCAGGCTCCCGGCCAATATATCGCCGAGTTCGTTACCGATGGTCAGGAAGGCCATTGCTACTTCACAGCCTCCGGAGAATGGCAGTACAGCTCGTTCCCCATCGCCCTGAACGAGTGTCCTACCCTTATGAACGACTATTTCGTAAACAACTATCCCGGCTATCGTATCAAATCTACCGCCTATGTTGAGGAAATGAGCGGCGACAACTACTACCGCATGATCATCATCAAGAAAGGCGTTGGCGCAGAAGATTGCGAACTGATCTTCGACACCCGTGGAAAACTGCAGAAATCCACAGCTCCCGATCCTGATGTTGTGAAACGCGACTACTACACCCACGAGAACCCCAACGACGAGAGCGTACGCGAGCAGGCAGCACAGGACAAGAGCCGCGCCAACCGCTATGCAAAACGCCGCGAAGCTCCTAAGCCCGATGTCGTCGAAAACGAGCGTCCCGAGCCCTCCGATGCCATCAAAGCCAACTTCAACAAGCGTTATCCCGCCGCCCGCCTCGCCGCAGGTCCCGACTGGTACCTTCGCGCCAACGGCGAATTCGTAGGCTACTATATGAACAACCAGAAGAACCGTTTCGAGGCCGTCTACAACACCGAAACCGAGACCCTCACCAAGACCGGCAAGGTACTCGCCAAGGAACGCTACACCTCCGCCATCATCAAATATCTCAACGAGAAATTCAAAGGCGAGAAATACACCATCGAGAAAATGGTTGTGTACGAGTTCGACGCCAAATACCGTGGCGCTGACGGAAAGAAACCCAAGCCCTACACCTACGTTGTAGTAAGCCAGAAGCAGAAGAACGGCACCAAGAAGTTCACCCGCATGGAATTCGACAACTCCTACAAATTCATGGGCCTCCTTGCTCAGCCCCTCGACGAGAAAGACGTTCAGTAAATCTGACGAGAACTTATCATCCCCGACAAAAAAAGAGACCTCCCCAACCGGAGGTCTCTTTTTTAGTTATAGCAAGGTGACTTTTAAAAGAGCAGTCTAGGGTTCCTGCAGCTCTTCAAAGAGGCGTTCCTCAAAGGGGGTGAAGAGGAGGATCCTCTGCCCCGTAGAGATATCAGGTCATTTAAGAGCCTTCGCGTCAGCTTGTTAAGAACCTTATAGAGAGCATAGAATACTCTTCGCGTTCCAGTTGTTCCAGTTCCAGTTAAAAAAACAATGTATCATGCACCCACATATATACTATATAACTAATTAATTATTAAATATATATATTATTCAAAGGTGCCATATACACCTCTCAAAAATCAACTGGAACAACTGGAACTGGAACGCAACCTCAGATAAGATTCATCTAAGAAGCAACAAATCAACAAAATACAAAATCACAAACAACCTTCTTTCCAGCTATCTGTCCTTAGGAAGGGGTCGAAACGCCTCAAATTGTCCCTCTCGTAGACCTCAAAAGGCATGATAATGCCCCATAACCCATGTGTTTTTCTTTTTAGGCGCACTTTTTGTCAAAACGGAATATCTGGGGTCGGGTCGAGAATGGAGGGGATTGATGGAATTAAGCCCAACCTGGAGGAGGAATGCGGGAGAAGACACGGGCGAAACGCACGACCGCGAGAAAGCTCTTTCTAGCGACTTTCGGCCGACGGGCTTGGAATTGCCCAGACCGGTCGGCCTTCGTGACAGAGAAGGCGCCTTGACGCCCTAAAAGAAGAGACGAGGAACGATCCTCGTCTCTTGGATATAAGGCTTGCCTCTAAGGGACTGCTTTCAGGAAGCTCCTGAGGCCTGTTGGGATATGCCTAGAAATTGTATTTCACGAGAGCACATACGCGATGTCCGAGGACTTCATGTACGTTCTCTGCATCGAAGGTGCCGTTGGCCTTCATGGTTTTCTTGTCGCCATAGCCTACGCCGGTAAGCTCATACTCGATACCGATATTGAAAGCCTTGGTGTTGTAGCTGATGCCGGGGCAGATACGCCACATGTTCTGGATGTTGGTGTAGTTGCCTTTGCTGAAGAGCATGTAGGAAGGAGTGGCGGCAGGATCGGTCTGGAAGTTGTGAAGGTCGGAGGTGCTTCCGAGATTCTGCATATAGCCGAAGAAGATGTCGCCGCGGACTTTCTTGCCATAGGCGAAGTTGAGGTAGCTGATGGAGGCCTGCATGGGTGCGTAATTCCAGCTGCCATCCTCGTTCACGCCACTAACGCCATAGCCGCAGAGCTGATTGAGATGGGAGGTGTTCTGCGCAAGGAGGCTGCGGAACTTGATGGCGAGAGGGCCATCGGTATACTGGAAATAGACAGTAGGAGTGAAAGAGAGGCAGGTTTCGTTGACTTTCACTTTGTAATGGGTGGTGCCGGAAAGCTTGTCGCCCCAGGTGCGAGGACGGAGCATCTGCACGTCTGCGCCTAACTGGGCATAGATCTTCTCGTTCTTGAAGTTAAGGCCGAGGAACATCTCGGGGACGATAGCGTTGTAGGCGAAGGAGGTAGAATTGGTGCTGGACCAGGAGGTTCCGGAGGTGGCGTTGAAAGTACCCGAAGGGCCGTTGTTCATATACTGGAGCTGGGAGAGAGCGGCCACGGTAAAGCCGAGATTGCCGTTGGTGTAGATGAAACGCACCTGAGGGGTACGGCTGTGGCAACGGAAGGGGGCGCCGGCAGCCATGCCGAGAACCTCGGGCATGATGTCGCCCGAGAGAGGATGCCAGGTCTGACCGACGAGCACTTCGGCCTTATCCCAGTTGAGTTTTGCCCATGCCTGACGAATACGGAACACGCTATTGGTGGTGCCGAAACCGGCAAAGTCGCCTTCGATCTTACCTGCCGAAGTGTTAGCACCCCAGATTCCAGGACCGGTGAGATTCAGACCGATACGAGTGGTGAGGGCAAGGAGGTGGAACTGAGGCACATCGTTCAGGTCGTAACGGTCGAGTCCGGTTGCCTGAGCCTCGGCTTCGGACATATTCCAGTCGTTGTCCTTGGGCATCATGTTATACTCGCCGCCACAGACATAATAGGTCTGACGGCTGTCGAAACAGGCATAGTTGCGTACAAAGCCGTATACTTTGGCCTGCACCTTGGGTTCGGATGGTTTGACGGCTTTGGGGTCGTCTTTCTGAGCCATAGCGGGAAGCATTGCTCCCATTGCCATAGCTACTGCTGCTAAACGGAAAAGCTTATTCATTGCGTATTTTTAATAATATTATTGTTTCTATTTAATGATAATCGGCGATTTTCTCGCACCACAAGTAGCGTCACAACAAACACAGAACAATGATTGCCAGCACAATACACACACAGCACCACTTGTTAATGCGGTGCAAAGATAAGGAATTTTCGTGGGATAGAGGAATAAAAATACACCTAGCCCTTACTTGCCCTACACTTCCCTCCTATCAAGGTCTCGAATTTGCGAACCTTGTGCGACGCTAGTGCGACGCTAGAGGGAGGCTAGTGTGCCTCTTCGAGCGAGTCGAGAAGCAATTTATGATATTTCTCAAAATTGTTCTGCAGGCTGCAGATCCGGTTGTTGAAGATGAAGCAATGCTGCGATTTGGCCCGGCAGACAATCTTGTTGTCCTGGTTGTACATCTCATACGAGTATCCCAGACGGGCGCCACTATATTCGCTCTGGATGACATTGATTGTCAACGTGTCGCCAAAGCGGGCGGGGGTCTTGTATTCCACATCAATCTTCACCACAGGCGACACCAGTCCGTCGGCCTCGAAATCCTCATATTCTATACCAATCTGACGAAGGAAGTCCACGCGAGATTCCTCCATATATTTAACATAATTGGAATGGTGGACGACAGCCATCTTGTCGGTTTCGTGGTAGTTGATTTTGCGGATATACTGTTTCATAACAATAAATATAACGCGAAACCTATCTTTTTATTGCCTCAAAACAACAAAAAACGCACCCAATCCGACCAAAAACCGCAACAAAACCGACCAAATCAACTTCGCACTTGCAGAATTTAACACTCAGACTTAAGATTTCTTAACAAATACCCCTAATGTTAAAAATTTGGCATATATATTAATGGATACTATTTTTGTAATGTCTTTCAGATGATTTTGCTTGTCCTCAGACCTCAAAACCACCTGAAAAACAAATACTTTTGCACAGCAAAGCCAATCTTTTCTTGTGCAAAAGCAACATAAAAAAGGGAAATAAACATAAAAAAGTAATAACAATGGCAGAAAACAAAGACATCGTTTCCGCAGAAAAATTCAAATGGTCCGATATGCGCACCAAAGAAGACTGGCTCGCAATATGGATTGGATTCATTATCATTGCCGTAGGTTGCATTGCCGTACTTACCGGCGCTTTCGATTTCTCGGCACTCAAATTCTCCACCTGGACTGTAGGCGAAGCAGAGTATACCGACAAGATGAAACCCCTGCTTGACCAGCTGGCCGACCTCGTATTCTGGCGCAAGACCCTCGTCACCTTCGTCGTATTCGGCATCCTTTTCACCATCGGAGCCAAGATGCAGGGTACCGAGATGAAGAAATACATCGGCGCTTTTGTAGGCCTCTTCGTGCTGGCCTTCATCGTGCGTCTCGTCAGCGCAGAGTTCACCCTCAACCGCTACCTCGAGTGGGCATTCTGGGCACTCATCATCGGCCTGGTGATCTCCAATACCGTAGGAACCCCCAACTGGCTCAAACCCGCCATCAAGACCGAGTTCTACATCAAGACCGGTCTCGTCATCATGGGTTTCTCCGTCCTCTTCTCCAACATCGCAAAATTCGGTCTCTACGGCCTCGGCATCGCTTGGGTTGTGACTCCTCTCGTCATCCTCTTCATGTGGTGGCTCGGCACCAAGATCCTCAAAATCGACAACAAGCCTCTCGTCATCACCATGGCTGCCGACGCCAGCGTCTGCGGCACCTCCGCAGCTATTGCTACCGGAGCCGCCAGCGGCTGTAAGAAGAGCGACCTCTCCCTTGCCGTCTCCATCTCCATCCTCTTCACCATCCTCATGATGGTTCTCGAACCCATCATCCTCAAGGCCCTCCATGTCGATCCTCTCCTTGGTGGCGCTTTTGTTGGTGGTACAGTAGACAGCACCGGCGCCGTTGTTGTTGCCGGCACAGCCCTGGGAGAAGTAGGACAGCAGACTGCCGTTCTCGTAAAATCCATCCAGAACATCCTCATCGGCTTCATCGCCTTCTTTGTAGCGCTCTTCTTCACCACCCATGTGAACAAAGAGAAAGGCCAGAAAGTTGGCGCAGGCGAGATCTGGCATCGTTTCCCCAAGTTCGTCCTTGGTTTCTTTGCCGCTTCTCTCGTTGCCTCCTTCATCATCCAGCCCCTTTTCAACACAGCCGATGTTAACGCAATCGGAGACATCAACAAGGTCCTCGACCAGTACAAGAACTGGGCTTTTGTTCTCGCTTTCACCTCCATCGGTCTCGAGATCAACTTCAAAGAGCTTGTCCAGAAACTTCAAGGCGGCAAAATCCTGGCCCTCTACATCCTCGGCCAGACCTTCAATATCCTCCTCACCGCTTTCGCCGTATGGTTCGCCCTCTCTGGCGTTGTATTCCCTGTTCCCCAGCTGCAATAAAAGGTGAGCGACAAATGGAAAATGAATAAGACAGGACGGGTGATAGTGCTTTCTATCACCCTCCTTTCTGTTGGCGTGGCCATCTATATCATGGTTCATCAGATCGGCCTGCAGAAAGAGCTCGACTTCGGCGCCGGAGCATACTACTATGCCGACATCCCCGACTATGAGAAAGTCGACGCCGACGGCCGTTTCATCACCAAGATCCCCAAATGGGTCTATTACGTCCTGTTCCTGGCCTGGGGTTTCCTTATGTACAAACTCTGGGGCTGGCTCAACAAAGACGACGAATAGAGCGACCCAACACCTTCCCGGCAGAACCACCTACCCCATATCTCCACCCGAAGAGATGGGGTTTTTCATTGCCAACAACCCGAAAACTGAGCCACAAGAGATATCAGAACGAGAATTTCATCGGAAACCGACACAATTTTTCTCGCCCCCGAACGTTATATTAATATATAGGAAACACTATTATGGCACAAAAGATATTGGTTGTTGACGACGAACAGGATCTTTGCGAGATTCTTCAGTTCAACCTCGAAAGCGAAGGTTTTGAGGTTTGTACCGCCTGTTCGGGCGAGGAAGCCCTGGAGATCCTCTCCGCCACGGGCGAGCCCTTCAGCCTGATGATCCTGGACGTCATGATGGAACGGATGTCCGGCTTCGACGTAGCAGAGAGGCTGCGCGAAGAGGGAAACAACATACCCATCATCTTCGTTACCGCCCTCACACAAGAGGCCGACCAGCTGCGAGGCTTTCAGAAAGGCGGCGACGACTATATCTGCAAACCCTACTCCTTCCCCAATGTCCTGGCCAGAGTGAAGGCGATACTGAAACGCACCAGCGACCTTCCCGAGAAGAGGACCCTTGACGAAGGTATCCTTCACATCGACCTCTCAAACAACACCATCTCCGTGAACGGCAACCCCGTTGTCCTCACCAAGAAAGAGCTCACCATCCTGCTTCTTCTCGTGCAGAACAAAGGCAAATATTTCTCTCGCGAGGAGATCCTTCAGCAAGCCTGGAACAAAGACACCTTTGTAGGCGACCGCTCTGTCGATGTGCACATCGCACGCATCCGGAAAAAGCTGGGCGAAGCAGGGACTATGATTAACAACAAAACCGGGTTCGGTTATCATTTCGAAGCATAGACGATGAACAAAGAATGGATCATACCCAGTCTGATCGTGGCCATCTTTTTGGTGACCTTGGTTGTTACCGTGCTCTATCAACGCAAGCTCATCCGCCAGATACGCACGCTTGCCCAACAGGCCGACGAGAGCCACAAGCAGATCCTCAAAGAGCAGGAGCGCAACAGGCAGCTGAAACAGGAGATGACAAACAACATCGCCCATGAGCTGAAAACCCCCGTGTCAAGCATCCGCGGATACTTGGAGATCCTGCTAAGCGACAAGCCCATCGACGAAGAGAAGAAACGCTACTTCCTCGACCGCTGCTACGGCCAGACATTGCGTCTCTCAGACCTCATCAACGACGTCTCCATCATCAACAAACTCGAGGAATCCGCCGACCTCTTCCCTAAAGAACCCATCGACGTGAATGCTATAGCACAGGAGGCGATCCACGAGCTCGAAGACATGGCCAAGGACCACCATATCAGCATCAAGAACCAGCTGCCCGCTAGTATGCCCTTCTCCGGGAACCACAGCCTCGTATATGCCATCTTCCGCAACCTTGTCGAGAACGCCTTGATGTATGCCGGCGACGGCGTCGATGTCGTCCTGGAGAGCTACAAGACCAGCGACGAGCGATACTACATTCATTTCTACGACACCGGCAAAGGAGTGGGGAACGAATATCTGGCCAAAATCTTCGACCGCTTCCTCCGCATCGAGGAAGGACGCAGCCGCAAGAGCGGAGGAACCGGACTAGGCCTCTCCATCGTGAAACATGCCGTCCTCTTCCATCACGGCGACATCTACGCCAAAAACCGCGACGAAGGAGGCCTGGAGTTCTTCTTCTCTCTGAAAAAACAATCCTAAGGTAACCTCCAATAATTAGAGGTTGCACCCAAACAACAACCCACACAACAATCCTCAATCACACTATGTATACCACACCGATCCAACTCCGTTTTAACGACATCGACCAGATGGGCCATGTGAACAACGCCGTTATCATGGAATATTTTGACCTAGGAAAGTCGCTATATTTCAAAGATTCCGGAGTTCCTGTCACCCCCGACGAGGGAGATTTCTGCGTGATGATCGTCCACTACGAGCTCTCCTTCAAGAAACAGATTCGCTACCACGACAAAGTGGAAGTCCAAACCTGCGTCTCGCGCTGGGGCAACAAGAGTTTCGACCTCACCCAGCTCTGCCTCTGCAACGGAGAGGTTGCCGTCGAAGGCAAGATCGTCATGTCGGGCTACAGCCGAAGTGCTCATGCTGCCGTCCCTATCCCCGAGGAGATCAAAGAGATGGTGTCCAGATTCGACCAAGAGAACTAGGTTACCCTTATAGTATATGACAACAAAGCCACCGCGTTCCCGCGGTGGCTTTTATTCATGTATCTCGCTGCGAGACTATTGTCGTGCCACACGTCTCAGAAGCACACCATTCTCCGTGGTAATCCGCAGGAGATAGGTCCCTGACGCAAGAGCAGAAAGATCAATAGTGTTGGCATTCGTCTTCACGATGATCACTCGACCCAGTTGGTCAAGCAGCTCCATCTTCTGCACATTGGGCACACTAACTGTAACGATGCCTTTGGTGGGGTTGGGATAGATCACAACCTGATCTTCGGCAATCTCGTCGATTCCCTCATGGCTATCCTCTGCAAAAGTAGCTGTATAGGTAGCGTTTCCTGTCACTACGATGGTACGGGTTGCAGAGGTGTTTCCGTCGTTCCAGCTGACGAAATGATAGCCCGAATTAGGTGTTGCTCTCAATGTTACATTGGTGCCGGAAGCATAGGTACCGCCACCGGTCACGGTTCCCCAAGCGGTATTGTTGGAGTTCACAGTAATGGTGTAGTTGACCACATCCTGGGCAAAGGTTGCTGTATAAGTGGCGTTTCCTGTCACTACGATGGTACGGGTTGCAGAGGTGTTTCCGTCGTTCCAGCTGACGAAATGATAGCCCGAATTAGGTGTTGCTCTCAATGTTACATTGGTGCCGGAAGCATAGGTACCGCCACCGGTCACGGTTCCCCAAGCGGTATTGTTGGAGTTCACGGTGACAGTGTAGTTGACGGGAGCCGTTCCCAACACCGCTCTGATCATCCACGAGTTGCGGAAATCCTCTCCATAGGCGTATAGTGGGTTCCACGACGAGCCGTCGAAAGAGACATAACAGCTGTTGTCGTGACCCGCATATTCCGCCTTAGGCGCAGGATAGTTAGCAGACGTGCTGTAGAGCACGATCCATACGGGCTGGCCTGCTGTAAGGTTCACGGGATTGGTGAGGTTATAGACACCCCAGCCTTCTGTGCTGGGAAGGGTGATGGTCTGGGTTGTCTTCAATGTCGATGGAGCATTGGCTCCACCCTGATAGATGCGCACTGTCACACTTCCGGCGGCTCCGCTGTTGCTCCACAGTTTCACAGCCTTGAGCTGGTTGTAATTTCCCAGGCTGGCGGCAGGATACTTCACTGCCCAGTAGAATGCGCCTCCGGCACCAAGATTTCCAACACAAGAACCGTTGTCATACCTCAAGGTATCGCTGCCCAGGTTAGCATACTGGGCTGTATAGCTAGCGTTGCCTGCAGCAAGGAAGATGCGAGGGTTGGATGTGTTGCCATCGCTCCATTGGGTGAAACGATAGTTCTCGTTGGCGCTGGCGAGAAGAGTCACCGTGTCGCCAGCAGCATATTGGCCGCCACCCGTCACCGAACCGTAGGTGGAGGATTGTACGTTAGCCGTGATGGTATAGGTCTGCGAGGCGTTGCCCAACACCGCTCTGATCATCCACGAGTTGCGGAAATCCTCTCCATAGGCGTATAGTGGGTTCCACGACGAGCCGTCGAAAGAGACATAACAGCTGTTGTCGTGACCCGCATATTCCGCCTTAGGCGCAGGATAGTTAGCAGACGTGCTGTAGAGCACGATCCATACGGGCTGGCCTGCTGTAAGGTTCACGGGATTGGTGAGGTTATAGACACCCCAGCCTTCTGTGCTGGGAAGGGTGATGGTCTGGGTTGTCTTCAATGTCGATGGAGCATTGGCTCCACCCTGATAGATGCGCACTGTCACACTTCCGGCGGCTCCGCTGTTGCTCCACAGTTTCACAGCCTTGAGCTGGTTGTAATTTCCCAGGCTGGCGGCAGGATACTTCACTGCCCAGTAGAATGCGCCTCCGGCACCAAGATTTCCAACACAAGAACCGTTGTCATACCTCAAGGTATCGCTGCCCAGGTTAGCATACTGGGCTGTATAGCTAGCGTTGCCTGCAGCAAGGAAGATGCGAGGGTTGGATGTGTTGCCATCGCTCCATTGGGTGAAACGATAGTTCTCGTTGGCGCTGGCGAGAAGAGTCACCGTGTCACCAGCAGCATATTGGCCGCCACCCGTCACCGAGCCACAGGTGGAGGATTGTGCGTCAGCTGTGATGGTGAAAGAGCTGGCTCCGCCGCCGTTGGAGAGGACGGCACGGATGGGGAAGGAGAAATAATAACCCCAGCTGGTGAGCGGAGTATAGGAGGTGGCGCTGTTGCCATAGTAGCTGCCGTTGGGGGTGCCCGCGTAGCAGGAGAGCGCGATAGGATAGCTAGCTGCGCTCTTGGCGGCGATCCAGAGGTTCTGCGACGCAGTAAGCGACACAGGGTTGTTGAACACAAACGTAGCCCAATCGCCCTCGTTGCAGTACTGGGTCTTGGTAGCCAGAACTGTTCCTGGAGCATTGGTTCCTCCTTGGCAGACTTGGATGGTGTAGTAGCCTGTAGTACGGATATACATAAGCACTCGGCTCACCGAAGAATGGCCGGCGAAGTTAGCAGGCTCGAATTTCACAGCCCAACGGGTTGTGTCGCCACCACCGAAGCCCATCGTAGTCAGACTGTTGTCGTAGCGGAGCGTGTCGGCATTAAGAGGAAGGAAAACAGCAGAGATAGTCTGGTTGCCGGTCATGAAGATTTCGCGAGGGTTGTAGCAGCTGCCGTCGCTCCAATGGTCGAAGCGGTAGCCCGAGACGGGAGTTGCCAACGAAGATGCTGTGTCTCCAAAGCTATAGTTTCCACTGCCGCTGACCGTTCCTTGCGAGCTGTTGCAGGTGGCGGTAAGAGTGCAGGTGGAAGGTTCTGTGGTGCGGGGCTCGATGCCGAGCAGCACAGTCTGGGAAGCGTTGTAGGAGCCTGTGGCGTTGCCGCCTGCTCCACCAGGTGCGGGATTGAGGGCATTGAGCGGATAGTAGCCGTCGCAGTAGCCACCCCAGCCCCAGTTGAAGTGGTAGTTGCCCGAGTTGTCGTAGCCGTCACAGACAAAAGCATGGCCGCCGCTGACATCGCGACCGCTATAGAGCACAGGACGTCCGGCATTGAGGTCGGCGGTGATGAGGCTCACCCAATCGCTCCAGTTGCGTCCTTCGCGACCCACAGCATGTATCGTGTTCTTATATTTGAAATTGCAGATGAGCGCGTTTTCGGCACAGATGTCGGCTATGCTTCCCTGCGATGCCGTCTGGGCGCCGCTGCTGGTGGGACCGTAGTTCATCTCTACAGCCACACCGCAATGATACATCAGCGTTGCCACAGCGTTCACCTGTGCCGAGGAGCTACTCGAGGAGAGCGAGGAGGGCATGTTGCTCCACTGGTAGGTGGTGGCGGCGAAGTTGGCCGAGAGTGTTCCGTAGGTGCTGTGGACATAGCTGTGGGAGCCGGTGCCGGAAACAGGGTGGTTCCATTTCTTCATCACCGTTGCCATTGCCGTTGCCACACAGCCCGTGTAGGCATGTCCGCCAGACTGCGCCGAAGCGTCGGCCGGACAGAGGTTATTATAGAAGTTGCCCTGGTTCCAGGTCACGGTGGTGAGGGGGGCGACAGCAGTGTTGTATCGTCCGGGGATGGTGTCGCCGGCAAGCAGACGTTCCCACTGTTCGGCAGTGGCGGCATCGCCCGCAAGCCCGTTGGCCAGCGCCCATGCTATCTCGCCGTTGAGGCAGCCCAGCCAGTAGCGGGCCTCTCTGTTGACCTCTTCGCTCACTCCATTCTCCATGGAATAGCCCATGATGGGGAGAGCCACATCGTCGGCAGCGACAGCCACGAAGCCACGACCGCTGCTTTGTTCAAAGAGGAAGATGTTGTCCATCGCCAGTCGGGACGACACATCCACCAATCCTTCAGGATGCTGGCCTCCTTTGAGAGTCCAAAAATGTTGAGCCACCCGAAGTGCGGTTTTCCCGTCGACAGGATGAGCCATGCTTATCATGGAGACAAGCACAAAAGCCAGTAATAATGCTACTTTTCTCATGGTTATAGAGATTTTTTCTGTTTCAAAAAGACGATGCAAAAATACACATAATTTACAAATCTGCCAAACAATATGACGAAAACTTTGCGCGCACGCGATATATTTAACATTTCGGTTCCTCTGCCCTACTCCCGATTCTGCAGGCCAGCTGCGACGTTACCGAGAGCCACCACTTTCGCAAATTTGCGACCTTGGTGCGACGCTGGTGCGACGTTAATGCGACCCTGGTGCGACGCTAGAGCCTCCCTACCCCCTGTCGGAGAAGAGGAAGAGAAGACAGGTTCGCCACCCCCAGCGTGATCGACGAACCTGTTCTCCAAATATCTTTTTTCGAGCCAGATCTCTCTATCAGAGATTCTTTAGGCTGAGCCTGTAAGTGAGGCCGAGGCTGACGTTGAGGGGGAAGAACCCGCGGTGGATGTCAGGCGCCCAGGCGTAGCCGAGCTTGAGGGTTCCCTTGAGGTTCGGACCGCCGACGCGCAGCAGCATCGAGGGTTCGATAACCACCGACGACTCGCTCCAGGGAGTGACCGACTTGATGTCCTGGCTGAGTTTGTTGTATGCTATGTCGTCGCCTTCGAGGTTGAGTCGGCCGATCAGCAGTCGGGCGGCACACTCAAAGCTCTCGCTAGGCTTCCATCCGGCATCGGCCTGGATGAAGAAAGAGCGGTAGTTGTTCTGATAATAATGCTCCACCGAGTCGTTCGCAACAGCGTCGTAAACGCTGTGGATGCGTCCGAAGCTGGCGCCTCCGTAGAGAGCGAACATCGCTTTCTCGTTCCTGAACTGATAGATTCCCAAAGCGCCGCGGAACGAGCTCGAGCGGTTCATGTCGTAGCCGTCGTCATGTCGTCCCCCCGTTCCCAAGCCGTCGGCATAGAGCTGCAGGGCCAGATGGTCGGTAAGGGCGCCCGAGAGGGTCATGTTGCCGCCTCCTTGGAGCGAATAGGCCGCATCGATCTGCATATCCCCCTGTTCCGTCAGGATGGGGATATCAGGAATTGCAGGCTTGTAGACAGTACACGAGGCCACAAGAACGACCAAAAGAGACAACAGGATAATCGACTTGATACTTTTCATAACGGTTGGTGTTTGTAAGGATAACGCCAGAAGAAGGAAATTATTGCGCGAAACCTTACATAAAAAAATTTTCCAGTCATTTTGCAATAAAACAGGACCAAGCCCGTACATAATATATATAGAACACCATAAATTTTGATATACCATGAAACGAATCCTGTCAATATTCTTCACCCTTATGGTTCTCGGAGCCATAGCATCAGCACAACCCGGCGGCCATCCCGGCGGCTATCCCGGCGGACGTCCCATGGGTCCTCCTCCCGGCGGTTTCCGTCCCGGACAAGGGCCCCGCGGCGACTTCGACCCTTCGCGCATGGACCGCAGCACACAGCAGGTCAAACAGAAAAAAGTACGCAGCGGATCCACCTTCAAGGTGGTGGGAACCCTACGCGATAGCGTGAGCAAAGAAGTCCTCGTCTATGTCAATGTCGCCATTCTCGACAGCGCCGACAGCTCCTTCGTCAAAGGCGGCTCCACCGACTTCGACGGCGCCTTCGACATCGCCGACGTCCCTGCCGGCACCTATCTGATGCGAGTCTCCTACGTAGGCTATCAGACCCTCTTCCGCACCTTCAGGGTAGAGAACAACACCGCCCTCGGCACCCTCTTCCTCAAACCCGGTGCAGCAACCCTCAAGACCGTGAAGATCACCGCCGAGCGTCCCCTCTATGCCATGGACGGCGAGAAGATGATCTACAACGTGGCCGACGACCCCTCCATCCAGAGCGGAACCACCAGCGACGCCCTCCAGAACGCCCCTGGCGTTGAGGTCGACATCGAAGGCAACGTCACCCTCCGCGGCGTCTCCAGCGTAGAGATCTGGATCAACGACAAGCCCTCCAAGCTCACCGCCGAGAACCTCAAGACCTATCTCGAGACCCTTCCCGCCAACGCCCTCGACCACATCGAGACCATCACCAACCCCTCTGCCAAATACGCCACCACCAGCGAGGCCGTCATCAACATCGTCACCTCGGCACACATCAAGAAGAACCACTTCATCTCCTTCGGCCTCAACGGCGCCTCGCAGCCTTCCCTCAGCCCCTGGCTGAGCTACATGTGGGCCAAAGAACGCCTCTCCGTCAACATCTTCGCCAGCGGCCGCTACAACTACCGCCACAACGAAGGCAACGGATGGACCCGCAAGTTCGACAACAACCTCGACACCCTGGCCTACGACACCACCTGGAACGAGAGCGAGAACAAGCGCTACAGCGGCAACCTCTTCATGAACATAAACTACGAGATCGACTCCATGACCGACCTCGAAGTGCACGGCGGGCTCAACTACAGCCTCTCCAACTCCTACAGCTATAGCGGCAACATCCGCGACGAACATTGGCTCAACAACGGAGCCGGCAACGTCTATGCCTTCCTCGACAGCACCAACTCCCCCCAAAGCACCAGCGGCTTCGGCTCCCTCGGCGCCAACATCACCCGCAAGTTCGACGACGAAGGCCACAACCTGCGCCTCTTCGCCGACGGACACTTCAACTGGAGCGGCAACGACCAGACCTTCTCCCGCACCTATCTCAGCAGCCATCCCTACAACACCGGCATCACCTACACCATGCCCGGCGACGACCAGAAGCTCTACCAGACCAGCTCCACCGGCAGCCAGCTCTCCCTCAACGGACGCTACAACCGCCCCTATTCCAAAGACGGCGAGATGAGCTACGGCCTCGGCTACGGCTACAACCACAACACCACCTCCTACATGCCCACCGCCAACGGCGCCACCGACCTGCTGCGCCAGTACGACCTCAAGAGCAACGACCACAACGTCGACGGCGACGTCAACTGGACCCACCGCTTCGGCCACTTCACCCTCGAGCTCGGCCTGGGCGCCGGCCTCACCTCCATGGACTACGCCTACGAGAGCGACGGAGCCTCCCTCTACCCCTCCGCCAACCTCGCCGACCAAGGCAGCGAGACCTTCTTCACCCTCACCCCCTCCATCCACACCTCCTACCGCACCGAAGACCTCCACAACTTCAAGCTCAACTACACCCTCAGGATGAACAACCCCCAGGCCAGCCAGCTCTCTACCCGCCGCAACTACAGCGAGGACAGCTACCGCACCGGCAACCCAAACCTCAAGGGCTCACTCACCCACAACGCCGAGATAGGCTGGAGCAAATACTTCCTCCGCTTCGGCAACATCGGCATCGACGGCTACGCACGCTACTCGCAGAACGAGATCTCCTCGCTCACCGACCGCGTCGAGGACGACATCCTCCTGCGCCTCATCCAGTACTCCATGCCCGAGAACATGGGCTCCTCCTACCGCTTCGGCACCTCACTCAACATGACCTACCGCCCCTCCGGCTTCTTCAACCTCCGCTTCTACGGCAACCTCTACAACGCCGGCTACACCTACGACTACGCCGCCCTCGGAAAGACCTACAGCGACAACATGTGGTCCTACTCCCTCCGCGTCAACGCCTGGAGCAAGATCTTCAACAAGTACCAGGTCTTCGCCAGCGCCCGCTACACCTCCCCCACCCAGGGCCTCTTCTCCACCAGCAAAGCACGCTACTCCATGGACTGCGGCATCCGCAGCGACTTCTTCAAGCGCAAGCTCTCCGTCTTCGTCAACGTGCAGGACATCTTCAACTGGGGCAAGACCATCGGCGGCGGCTCCACCAACACCAACCCCCTCATCCAGAGCGAGAACTCCTCCTACACCCTCAACTCCCGCTACATCAGCGCCGGCGTCACCCTCCGTTTCGGCAAGATGGAGCTCGAGCGCGACGCCCGCTCCGGCGGCGAGAGCACCGACAGCGAATAAGCGTCACACACACGCCACCCCACAAGAGGCAGGCTCTCCCCGGAGAGTCTGCCTCTTCCCATATGAAAAAAACGATGCCATCACCCTCCCATTTTGCAAAAATCCACCACCCGTCACCCCCTTTTCTCAACAGCTCCCGGCAGCAACAGCAAAAAAAAGTTTCAAGGCTAACTTGTTATAAAATAACGACAAAAGGCAGAAAGAGACACCCGTCGGCAAAAAATATTTTGTCAGTATCAAAAAAAGTAGTACTTTTGCACCCGATTTCGAGAGAACGAAACACATTGTCCAATGGTGTAATGGTAGCACATCTGACTCTGGATCAGCCAGTCTAGGTTCGAGTCCTGGTTGGACAACCAAAAAGGTAACTAGAACGGTTACCTTTTTTCGTTCCTCGGGCACCCCGAGGAAGAACCCATAAATATATGGTGACCTCTAAAAATTAGAAAAATGAGTAACATTAGCTTGAGCGTCTTGCTGCTTCTTTTTGGCGCTTCCAAGCGTAACCGCTTGGCACATAGCACCGCTATGCACCTGCGCGCTTCCTCTCGGAATCGCTCAAAAATAAGCCGCAATCCATCTCAATCTAATTATTAGAGGTCACCATATTAGAATAACTAACATATTAAACAATAAAAAGACATGCGCAAAGTATTTGTAATCATGATCATGCTCGCAACAGTAATGACTGTTTCGGCACAGAAAAAATGGAGCTACAAACTCGGTTTCGGCGGCGACTGGAAATCGGGTAACGTAAACACCACCATCTTCAACACCAACGCAGGTATTGAACGCAACGACAGCATCCTCGCTTTCGACGCCAGCGCAGGCTATTCCTACGGTCTCAAAGAAGGTGAGATGTTCGAGAACAACTTCAACGGTAGCATCAAGTTCGACGTCTGGCAGTACGACCGCTGGAGCCCCTTCGTATCCGCCATCGTCAACTGCAACCCCATCAAGATGTACGACTATCGTCTCAACCTCCTCGTGGGTGGCAAATACCGCATCTACCACACCGACGCCTGCGACTACTCCATCTCCGCAGCCTACGTGTTCGAGCACACCCAGTACTTCAAATCCGTTGAGGGCATGACCGACCAGGTAAGCCGTATCTCCTTCCGCTTCAAGATGCGCCAGAAGATCACCGACAACCTCTCCCTCAAGCACACCACCTTCTACCAGCCCGCCATCAACAACTGGGGCGGCGACTGGGTAGTGAACTCCGTCACCTCCTTCGACGCCAAGATCAGCAAGAACGCCTCCCTCGGCCTCAACTTCACCTACGAGCACAACGAGCTCGTTCCCGCCGGCGTACAGAAGGACGACTTCCACACCACCGCATCCCTGAACCTCAAGTTCTAAGTTCATCACGAACAGCAACAACCCCAATACACTAGCCCGGGAGCACACCTCCCGGGCTAGTTTCTTTTTTTTGTGGAATCATACACCTGTTGGCACAAACCAGAGAGACGACAGCTGACATTAGCGAACCCGGTTATTCAAAGAGGAGCGAGAGGAGAGAAAGTTTACTTTCTTTCCCAGGAGTTGCGTAGGAGCGAGCATAGAGCAAATGTATTTGCTATATCGAGCCGAAGCAACGTAGACGAATGTCAGCCGAAGAAAGGTCTTGGGCGAAGCCCCTAAACCTTTCGTATGCCGTCATTGCGGGCTTGACCCGCAATCTATTGCGACGGGATGCTTGACAGTCTAGATTGCGGGTCAAGCCCGCAATGACGAAGTCTTTTACAGGAAAGGATGATTTGTCCTTGCAACAAAAACCGCCAACACGTATATAGTTTCTTTTTTTTGTTTCCCTAAATTCCACCCCCTGGGACAATATAAATTGTCCTTTTGCGTTTTTTAGAGAGCCCTACCGCCAACAGCCCTATCTGAATAAAAAGAAGCTGGGGCCTCTCTCAAGGGAGGGCAAAAACCAAAACGAAACTAACAGAAAAAAAAAACGACACATCATGAAGAATACCATCTCCATCCTCATCCTCACCCTGGCCCTCAGCCTCACCGCCTGCCAGAAAGAAGAGAGCCCCGTCACCAACGACACCACAGGCCAATCCGCCACCCCCGCCTTCGCCGGCACCTACGACCTCGAGGTAGTCACCGACAGCATCGGCGCCGACGGCATCTGGCAGTCGCAGGAAGAGCGCGACCAAGAGACCGGCACCACCACCGCCCCCATGCGCGGCACCCTCACCATCACCGCCACCGACGACGCCGGCCACTACCACCTCCTGGGCATCCTCCTGCTCGGCACCAGCCAGACACCCGTCACCTACTACGACACCGACGCCCACCTCGACGCCGACAGGCGGCTGGTCATCGAAAACAGCACCATGACCTTCCCCTCCGGCCTCACCGGCCATCTCACCTTCGGCACCGCCACCTACGGCAGCCCCTCCTTCTCCTTCCGCAGCGAGATGAGCGTCGTCATCAGCGGCACCGACTGCGGCTACATCTTCACCAACAACTGCACCAAGCGCGCCCAATAGCCATCGGCCGCCCCCAAGAAGAAGAAGAGACACGCTATAGCCACCGACGCCCCCCCCTGCCGGCGCAAGAAAAAGCCAACACGGCATCCACCCCCAGCAGGGGCACCCCAAAAGAACAGCATCAGCGCCCATCAGCACACACCATCCACCCCCGAGACCCCACCCATGGACCGTTCGAAACTCATAGGACACCTCACCGCCTTCGCCACCTACGCCATCTTCGGCTTCAACATCATCTTCTGCAAAGATATCGCCGCCGACGGCAACCTCCCCCCCATTCTGCTCACCACCCTGCGCTCCATCGGAGCCGGGTGCCTCTTCTGGCTCTGCTCCCTCTTCATGCCCCGCGAGAGAGTGCCCATGCGGGACCTCCTTCTCATGGCCCTGGCCGCCATCGTCGGACTCTTCATCCCCCAGATCACCTTCCTCACCGCCTGCACGGCAGCCACCACCATCGACACCTCCATCCTCTCCTCCCTCACCCCCATCATGACCATGTTCGTCGCCGCCCTCTTCCTCAAGGAGCCCATCACCTGGAAGAAAGCCCTCGGCGTCGCCGTCAGCTTCTGTGGTGTCATCATCCTCATCCTCAACTCCGTCAGCAACAGCAACGGCGTCGACCACACCCGTCCCTTCGGCGTGCTGATGCTCATCCTCAACACCTTCAGCTTCGCCTTCTATCTCGGCATCTTCCGTCCCCTGGTGCAGCGCTACAGCGTGGTCACCTTCATGAAATGGGGCTTCCTCGTCGTCGCCCTCCTCTCGCTGCCCCTCTCCGCGCGCCATCTCGCCACCGCCAGCTACGGCGCCGTCCCCTCTCTGGTGTGGTGGGAGCTCGCCTACCTCATCCTCTTCGCCACCTTCATCGCCTATTTCCTCCTTCCCATAGCCCAGAAACGCATCCGCCCCACCCTCATCAGCCTCTACGGCTACATGCAGCCCATCATCGCCACCGTCGTCGCCATCTGTATCGGCACCGACGCCATGAGCTGGCAGAAAGGGCTCGCCGTCGTCATGGTATGCTCCGGAGTCTATGTCGTCAACGCCAGCCGCGCCGCCAGCAGCGGCAACGGGAAAGCCCCCGAAGGCCGACGCTGATCCATAGACGCGTCCGCACCCTCCCGTCGTCTTTCTTGAGGGAAGCCAAGCAGGATTTTCAAAAGTCACCAGAAGTCACCTTAAGCAATTGGGCCCTATAGATCAGCTTTTGATGATTTCAAGGCCATCGCGCAGCAGATTTCTTTCTAGGGCTGCAGGGCTGTAGCGAGCTGCTGCCCAAAAGCTTAGAGAAAGATGCAAGTGAGAGTCCGAAAGCACAAGAGGTAATCGTTTCAAGATTTATTAAGGTAACCTCTAAAAATTAGTTTTTTTTAATCCATTAGACTTGAGCGCTTTTTGTTTTCTGTCGGCGTCTTCCTTCATAAAGTCTTGAACCATAGCTACGGCTATGCTTCTTCGCCTTTATTTGAAATCCGTTCGACATAAATTCAAAAATCATCTCAATCTAATTATTAGAGGTTACCTTAATTCATAGAACCCACCTTAACAAAAAAGCGACCTTTCCATAGAAAAAGTCGCTTGCAAATGCAGTTAACAAGTTAACAAGTTAACAATTACCCTATAACCGAGCCGCCGATAGCACCCAAAAAGGCGCTCAGGAAAGCGATGATGGCTTTGATCCAAGGAGCCACAACGGCGGGATCGAGGTTCTCTTTATCTTTTTTCATACGGACATCTTTTGAGAGTTAGACAAATCGGTTTCTTTCTGTAGCTGCGACATCACGGGGCAGTCGGGATACTTCGGGCAGTAGACCATCATGCTGATAGCATTGCGGTTCTTCTGTATCTCCTCCTTCAAGGGCTCTACGATATGCTTCTGGAACTCCTTGACGTAGATCACCGACACATCCAGCTCGGCCTTCTCCCCCTCTGCTTTGTGCTTCCTGCGCTCCACGAGCCATCCCATCCCACCGAGCAGGGTGGTGAGGGCGAGGATGAAATTGAGTATGATTTCCATAATTATCCTTTCTTAAATTAAATCTAAAAAAGCGCAGCCACATATCCCAGCGGCTGCGCTACCCCAAACAAAAAACAACAACCTATGACAAAGGAAAAAAAATCTTTCAGGTCAATAAGGCGGAAGGGGTACCCCTTCCTGCCTTACTTACTCGCCGATGGCGTCGTCGTCGTTACCCTGAGGAGGCTGGCCGGGGGTGGTGCCGTTGCTGGCGACGGGAGGGAACACGGTGTCGCTCACGCCGTTGTTGATGTGCACGATGGTGGTCTGCGTGCCGTTGGCGGTGCTGAGGGTGATGGTGGCGGGCCAGCTGCCGGTGAGGTACTTCACCGCATAGGGAGCCTTGTCGGCCAGCACGATGGCGGTGGGGTTGGCGGTGGCGTAGGTGGCGATGGCGTTCTCGATCTCGTTGTTGGAGATCACGTCGCCGGCAACCATACGGTCGGCCAGGGTGTCGAGAGCAGCGCGGAGCGCTTTGGCGTTGCGCTTGTGGTAGGCGTTGGAGGCAGACCAGGTGCCCTTCTTGTCGAAGAGGTAGTTGAACTCTCCGCGGTGGAACTTGAGGTGCTCCATAACGAGTTTGAACAGAGCCTGACGCTTCTTAGCCTCAGGGGTGTTGTACATGCTCTTGGGCATGATGGGGGCAGACTTGGCGTAAGTCTTGCCGTTGACATGTACGTAGACGATGCCGTCTACTGCGCCGGTAGTTTTTCGGCCGGGACCGATGG
>JAKSMR010000018.1 GCA_024400495.1 Bacteroidales bacterium | reverse complement strand
TGAAAGCCTATGAAATGTATTGAAAGCTATTGACTACTACCCGTCCCCTCCATCGAGCGTCCTTCTTCTCTCCCTTTCTACATTTGCAAAGACACGAAATTTTTCGGCCGAAAGCAAGAAGTGTCCTAAACTTTCTTATATTGTCCTGAACTATCTTATATTGTCCGCCCAAAGTGTTGCCGTGGCTCTTTGCGGAGGTGTCGTTTTTTGCATCATTTCTGCTCCAGGATCTCGCCGACAGCGCCGACAGCCTTCATGGCTTCCTCCTTCTCGTCGCAGTAATAATACAATGAGATTTTGGCTACATTTTGCGACGCTAGAATGTTGCTGCAATGGCTCCCTGGGGCGACTTTGACGGCTGCCTGGAAGACGTTTCAGCCGGAGGGGAGAGAAACCTCACCTCGGGGTGGTTTCTCCTTGTTTGCCGACTTGCTCTTGATCTGGCGTTGCCATTCCACGAGCTTCTGCAGCTCCATCTCGTCGTGGGCGCGGAAGGCGTGACAGAGAGCCTCCACGAGATTTGTGAGTTGTACCTTGTTTCCGCCACTTTCTGCTACCAGTTTGGCCATTAACCCGCATGGTTCCTTCCAATTTTGGTCGGGATACTGAAATTCTACTCCGCTCATATGGGCGCCAAAAATCGGGAAGAGCATCGGAACAAGGGGTGTATGCATGTCTTTTGAGGCTTGAGAGAGGGGCTATTTGAGGCATTCTGAGCCTTTGCCGAGGTCAGGCATCTTAGGTGAGTGAGATTTTGTGACGTCGTATTTCATTGTTGTTGTGCCTTTTAGATAAAACAATAGGGTACGAATCTTTCACTTTCAGTTCTTTCAGTTGTTTTTTAGAGGGTGTCAATATCTCCTATACTCTATATATCTATTTAATTATCAATTAGTTAAGTATTCTACAAAGGGATATTGATATAGCATTTTTTTAATTGAAAGAATTGAAAGTGAAAGATTGAGTGTTGTCGAGCTGCTACTTCTCTACAAGGCCAAAAGTCTTCTTGTGTTTGGTAACAGCCTTCTTTGCAAGTGGCAGTTCCTTGGAGAGGGTGGTGAAGCTGGCGGGAGACATGTTGTCGTTGAGGAGGCGCCGACAGAAGGCTTCAAAAACTCCTTCTGCCGAGCAAACAGCCAGCCGGTGGTTCCACCCTATGCCCGGGCGGCCGAAAGCCGCCATAGAGGGCTTTCTTGCGGCCTGACGATTGACCCTTGTTTCCGCCACTTTCTGCAATAGGGTTGGCCATTAATCCACACGGTTCCCTTCAACTTTGGTCGGGATAGAGAAACTCGGTTTCTTTCAAATGAGCACCAAAATGGAAAAAAACATGGGCATGAGGGGCTGATTCGTGTCTTTTGAGGTCTCTTTGAGGAGGATTTGGATGCATTTTGTGCCCCTTCCGCGGACAGGCATCTTAGGTGAGTGAGATTTTGCAATATCGTATTTCGTTGGTTTATTGCTTTTTAGGAAAACCAGGCTAGGTGATTGGCGACAGCGACAGTTGCGACAGTTGTTTTTTGTGAGGTACACCTAGCACCTTTGGATTATATATCTTATTAATAATTAATTAGTTATATATAATATATAGGGGTTGTTGATGCATTTTTTTGACTGTCGCGACTGTCGCTGTCGCCATTTTCTTTTCTTACAAATTCTCAACCAACTAGTTTATAGCACTTTGAAGAGATCAGAGTGTTTACTTCTCTACAAGGCAGTTGTCCCTTCGGTGTCTGGTGACAGCTTTTTTGCCCGTTGCAGCTCCTGGGAGAGGCTGATGAAACCCAAAGGAGGTTTGTTGCTGACGAAACGCCACCAGGAGGTGGCAGTAATGGACAGACCTAAACGATCGCAAAAAACCCATTTGGAACATCCAAGAACAAAGCTCACACCTTCTCGCCGACACCATTGCGGGCTGGCTACCCAAGGGACCTCACTTGAGTCAAGAACAAGAGGGCCAGTGTGTTAAACTATGTTAATTCTCGATTTTGGGATTGCAGAATCAACAAATAATTGATAATTTTGCACGCTCAAAGAACCAATGTCATGAAATGCTATTTTGCCTATTACATTGTCACTATCAACATCTTAGCCGGAATATTGTTTAGTCTGGACAAACTGTTGGCCCGAGCCGGACGCCGACGTATCCCCGAACTGCTCCTTCACTTCCTTGAAGCCCTAGGAGGATGCTTCGCAACCACATTTCTCATGACTCTGATCAGGCACAAAAATCGAAAATTTTCCTACTACGGATGGACATATTTCCTCCTCGCGCTATGGATTTTTGGAGCAGGAATAATTTATTTCATCAACATAACCAACTGATAACAAACAACAAGAAAGAGACGCAACAAAAATAGCAGAAGAAAAATTTTGCCATATCAAAAAAAGTTAGTACTTTTGCACCCGATTTCGAGAGAAAAACTGCCGCATTCGTCTAGTGGTCCAGGACGCCGCCCTCTCACGGCGGAGATCAAGGGTTCGACTCCCTTATGCGGTACGAAACAAAAAGGCTTGCCAATACGGCAGGCCTTCTTTTTTTTACCTTGCTTTTTTCATACCATCACCTACTTCAGCAGGTCGTCGATGGCGGCGAAGATGGGGCGCTGGGCGGAGAACTGATGGTTGACGCCGGGAAAATACTGGAAGTTGCTACAGGAGGGAAACCGCTGCTCGAGATAGTGATGGTCGCCAAGCATCTCATCCTCTTCGCTGAGCAGGAAGATGGTGTCGGCATCCACGGGGACCACTTTCGAGAATTCTTTCTTCTCAAACTCGGCATACTTGCGGAGGTCCTGCTCCTGGAGTATATAGCGCTCCTTGGTGACATAGTTCCTATTCTCCCCTATCGCGTGCTGCAAGGTCGCAGAGGGCGAAACGGTGGGGTTGATGGCCACACACTTCTTCTTGAACTTCCAAGCGCCGTAGAGGGCGAAAAAAGCACCCAACGAGGTTCCGACAACAACATCCACCTTCCCGGTCATGATGGTGTTGGAGATGAGCTTCAAGGTGGCTGGGAAATCCTTGTAGTTCAACGTGGGCGTGAGCACCTTGCAGTCGCGATACTGCGAGCGGATAGTCTCCGCTTTGGCGCTAGTACCTGCGGAGTTGAATCCATGGATATAAAGAATGGTTTTCATCAGGAATCAGGGGGTGTGTTAATGACGATTGAACGGTATGTTGATATGATTTGGCTTAGACAGTTGAGCTATTTCTGTAGGTGACCTCTAATAATCAGATTGAGATGGATTGCAGTTTATTTTTGAGCCATTCCGAGAGGAAGCGCGCAGGTACATAGCGGTGCCATATGCCGCCGTTATCTGCGGAGTGAGAGCAGAAGCAGCTTGCTGATTTTGCCGAACCGCAATAACGTCTTGTGTGCAAAAGCGGTTACGCTTGGAAGCGCCAAAAAGAAACAGCAAGACGCTCAAGCTAATGTTACTCATTTTTCTAATTTTTAGAGGTCATCTGCATTGCGAAGAGCCAAAGGCCGGCGACCGGAGTGGAGCCAAGGCCCCTAGCGGGCTAAGCAAGGGAAAATCCAGCGGACTCTCCGAGCGAAACGGAGAACAGAGCAAGGGGGAGAGAGCCGTCCAGATAGGCCAAAAAAAAGATAAAAAAAAACATTGTCTCTGGCTATTTTTTGACCATCACCCAGTCAAAAAGGTGGGCTTTCGCATCGAAAATCAAAAAGAGAGCGGCCGTATTTTTTTTTGCCGCTCTCTTCTGATGGATTGTCCTGTCTTCGTTCTAGTAGAGGAAGCTGAGGAGGATACCGGCAGCAACGGCACTTCCTACAACACCGGCCACATTGGGGCCCATGGCGTGCTGGAGGAGGTAGTTGGTCTTGTCGTATTCAAGACCGACGCTGTTGGAGACACGTGCGCTGTCGGGGACGGCACTAACGCCGGAGTTGCCGATGAGGGGGTTGATCTTGTTCTCGTCCTTGAGGAAGAGGTTGAAGAACTTCACGAAGAGCACACCCACGGTGGTAGCCACGATGAAGGAGCAGGCGCCAAGAGCGAAGATGAGTACCGAACGTCCGCTGAGGAAGGTGGTAGCCTGGGTGGAGGCACCTACGGTGATGCCGATGAGGAGCGTGCAGGTGTTGATGACAGCATTGCTGGCTACCTCGGAGAGTCGCTTGGTGACACCACTCTCCTTGAGCAGGTTGCCGAAGAAGAGCATACCGAGCAGAGGAAGACCGGTGGGAACGATGAAGGCGCAGAAGAGGAAGCCGATGATGGGGAAGAGGATCTTCTCCAGCTTGGAGACTTGACGGGGAGCCTTCATGCGGATACGGCGCTCTTTGTCGGTGGTGAGCAAGCGCATGATGGGAGGCTGGATAACGGGCACGAGAGCCATGTAGCTGTATGCCGAAACGGCGATGGCACCCATGAGATCGGGAGCGAGCTTGGAGCTGATAAAGATGGCGGTAGGACCGTCGGCGCCGCCAATGATACCGATAGCGCCAGCCTCAGCAGGGCTGAAGCCGAGGGCAAGAGCACCAATATATGCGGCAAAGATACCTATCTGGGCAGCTGCTCCGATAAGCATAAGCTTGGGGTTGGAGAGCAGGGCCGAGAAGTCGGTCATAGCTCCGATTCCGAGGAAGATGAGAGGAGGATACCAACCGTTCTGAACACCATGATAGAGGATATTCAGCACAGAGCCACTCTCATAGATACCGGTCTTGAGACCAGGGAAGAAGGGGATATTTCCCACGATGATACCGAATCCGATAGGCACGAGGAGCAGGGGCTCGAACTCTTTCTTGATACCGAGGTAGATGAAGATCATGCCTATGAGAATCATGATGATATGTCCCCACGTCACGTTAGCGAAGCCTGTATAGTGGAGAAACTGCAGCAGCTGGGTGGACATAAACTCCACAAAGCCGCCTGTTGCAAGTATATTCATTATCGTATAAGTTAAAGGTTAAGAGTTAGAAGTTATCAGCCGGAGGCAGGAAGGGGGACACTCCCCTCTCCCGTCCGGAAGCAGCAACTAGAAACTATCCGATTACTACAATCATGCCGCCTTCGAGGACGCTGTCGCCCTTGCGAACGCCTACTTCCTTGATGGTGCCGTCGCAGTCGGCCTCGATGGAGTTCTCCATCTTCATAGCCTCGAGGATAGCTACGGTCTGGCCAGCTTTCACGGTGTCGCCTACATTGACCATCACATCGAGGATGGTGCCGGGCAGAGGAGCAACGACGCGGTTGCCGTTGGATGCCTTGGCGGGAGCGGCAGTGCGCTGTACGGAGCCGGTAGCGGCAGCAGCCACCTGAGGTTTGGCTACGGGACGAGCGATGACGGGTTTCTTCTCCAGTTCGGTCTCCATGGTGACGTTGTAGTGAACACCGTTGACCTCGATGGACATCTCCTGATTTTCTACGGCTTTGATCTCTACATTGTAATCGTTGCCGTTTATCTTGAATTTATAAGTCTTCATGTTGATATATGTTAGGGATTAGGGAATAGGGAAACAATTCGCCTGCTCGCCTTATTTTCTGTTTGTAAAATATTTGTTCATGCTGATGTACTTGGCGTTCCAAGGAGTCCATGTACGCTCCACCTTCTGGATGGTGATGATGGTAGGCTCTTCGTCGTGCTGCTCCTCGTTGTAGAGGTGGATGGCAGCAGCGATAGCGGCATAGACGTCGGCATCGGGATCAGAAGCGGGGGTGACAACCTTGCCCTTGTTCTCGAAATGGGCGATGGAGGTGCTGACGATCTTGATGAAGAACACGATGCAGCAGAGGGCGAGGAACACAACGCCGATAGCCACACAAGCCAAGCCCCAGCCATGAGGGTCGGAGGCTTTGATCTTGTCGCTCTGTTTGGGCACATGATAGTGGACGCGGGTCATCTTGCCTTCGGCGATGCCTTCGAGGCCTTTGTCGAGGGGCAGGCTCACAAAGTCATATCCCAAAGCGTTGCGGCCGGCAACCATCAGCTCGTTGCGCTCGGCATCGATAGCGAAGCCATAGGCGCAGCAGCCGAAGCCGACACGTGCGAGGGTGGTCTGCTTGAGAGGAATGTCGTTGATGACCGTATCAACATGTCCGGGGCAGAGGCTCAGAACGGCGATATAGGAGCTGTCTCTCTCGGAGGAGCAGAGCACCACGAGGCGTTTGGCGATGAGGCTCACGCTCACGGGACGGAGCACGAAGGGAAGGTCGTGACGGCCTTTGCCGTCATAGAGCGCACGCTGGTGATGACGCACGTTCATCGAATCTGCATAGTAGCGGAAAGCGAGCATGACGGTATCGATCTCATCGTTCTGGATGCGCATCAACACGTCCACGCAGTTGTCGATGCTGTCGATGACAGCACACACTCCCAGTTGGGGGTCGAAGCAAGCCTTCTGGGAAGCGAAGTCGAGGTTTCCCATAGGAGCGACAGGCATCATAGCGCCGTCGGCATGCATGGGACAACCCTCGCCAGCAGCCGCAGCTTGCTCGGGGGCAGGCTGAGCGGTCTCCTTGGCACCCTGGGCCATGGCGCTACCCATGAAGAGGAGCGACACGAGGAGGCTTGCGGAAAGGATTTTCTTAAGTTTATTCATATCTCTAATTGTCTAAGAGCAGTATTTTATTGAATACAATATTTTATTAATAGCAAATCCTACAGAGGGATGTTGTTGTGCTTCTTCATAGGCAGGCTCTCTTTCTTGTTAGCCAGGCACTGGAGGGCACGGATCACGCGGAAACGGGTGTTGCGAGGTTCAATAACGTCGTCAACATAGCCGAAACGGGCTGCGTAGTAGGGATTTGCGAACTGGTCGTTGTATTCTTTTTCTTTCTCGGCGATGAACTTAGCCTTCTCTTCGGGATCGGTAATCTCTTTGAGAGCGCGGCCCTGGAGCACCTCTACGGCACCACTAGCACCCATAACGGCGATCTGAGCGGTAGGCCATGCGTAGTTGATGTCGGAACGCAGCTGCTTGCAGCTCATCACGATGTGAGCGCCACCATAGCTCTTGCGGAGGGTAACGGCGATCTTGGGAACGGTAGCCTCGCCATAGGCGAAGAGCAGTTTTGCGCCATGGTCGATAACGCCCTGGTACTCCTGGCCGGTGCCGGGGAGGAAGCCGGGAACGTCGACGAGGGTGACGAGAGGAATATTGAAGGCGTCGCAGAAGCGTACGAAGCGTGCGCCCTTGCGGCTGGCGTTGCTGTCGAGCACACCTGCCATAGACTTAGGCTGGTTGGCCACGATACCTACGGTCATGCCGCCCATGTGAGCCAGACCGACAACGATGTTGGTAGCCCAACGAGCGTGAACCTCGAAGAACTGGCCGTCGTCGACGATAGCATGGATGATGTCTTTTACGTCGTAGGGAGCGTTGGGGTTCTCAGGAACGATGCTGTTGAGACCATCCTCAAGACGGTCGATGGGGTCGTTGGTAGGAACGAGAGGAGCCTCCTCGAAGTTGTTGGAGGGGATGTATCCGATGAGCTCGCGGATCATGTTCAGAGTCTCTTCTTCGGTATCGCCCACGAAGTGAGCTACGCCGCTCTTGGTAGCGTGGACCATGGCGCCGCCGAGTTTGTCAACAGTCACATCTTCGCCGGTAACGGTCTTCACAACCTTAGGACCGGTAAGGAACATGTAGCTGTTTTCCTTGCTCATGAAGATGAAGTCGGTAAGAGCGGGGCTGTATACGGAACCGCCGGCGCAGGGGCCGAAGATGGCGCTGATCTGGGGGATTACGCCAGACGCGAGGATATTGCGCTCGAAGATTTCACCAAAGCCAGCGAGGGAGTTGCAGCCCTCCTGGATACGGGCTCCGCCAGAGTCGTTAAGACCGATAACGGGAGCGCCTACCTTCATAGCCTGGTCCATGACCTTGCAGATCTTGAGGGACATCGTCTCGCTCAAAGAGCCGGCGAATACGGTAAAGTCCTGAGCGAACACATAAACCTGGCGGCCGTTGATGGTACCGTAGCCGGTAACAACACCGTCGCCGAGGAACGATTTCTTCTGCATGTCGAAATTCATGCAACGATGGGTGAGGAACATATCGAATTCCTCGAACGAACCTTCGTCAAGAAGGAGTGCAATACGCTCGCGAGCAGTCAGTTTACCCTGTTCGTGCTGCTTATCAATACCCTTTTGGCCACCGCCGATTCGGGCTTCGCTTCTCTTGTCGAGAAGTTCTTTGATTTTGTCTTCAAATGCCATAATGTTATTTATTTTTATTATTCTTCATTTTATAACCCATTTTAACACACCAAATAGGGAATGTTAAAATGATTTTAACAACTTTTTAGAGGCAGTTCTAGAACTAATTCGCTCATTATCAGCACTAGCATACCTTTCTACAAAATACAAAAATACAAATACTATTTTATATACGCAAAAAAAAATATCAACATATGTTGAAAACCTTTTAACGAATGAGCAAAAGGGACCGATAAACCCCATAAAAAAAACGACAAGAAGAAGCCGAGGACCAACCAAACAAAAAACATCAAGAAGTTTTGGCTCTGAAACGAGCACTCCAACGGAATCCCCCAAGCCCGACCCAGGTCTTCTAGTCGGCCGTCAACCATACAGGAAGCTATGGACAAAGAGCACCTAGCGCCTACCATTCCAGAGGGTAGCGCCTATGTAGCGCCCACAATTCTAGGCGCTACATACTGCCTACCATATCCTTTATCGCCTCTTCCTTGCCCGCCACATAGTCGGATAGAGGACCTTGTTATCCGACCTATACGACAAGACGAAATGACAATATATGTCTAAATATCCAAAACAACACACAGTCTAAAATTGACAAACAAAACAAAACCGGAGCAGAAAGAAAGGATGCATCATTTTTTGCGCAACGTGACAATATTTATTTATAATCCAAAATAAATTCGTATCTTTGCCTTTTGGTGTACTGCGCGACAGACGCGCGTGCATCCGTACAATACTTTGATAATTAAAAAAATAATATATCATGGCAGAACTTAGTGAACAAGAACAAATCCGCCGCAATTCGCTCGAAGAGCTCAAGAAACTCGGCATCAACCCCTATCCCGCAAACCTTTATGAGGTGAACGCCACCTCTACCGAAATCCAGAAGACCTTCCCCAAGGAGGCTCCCGAAGGCACAGAACTGCCTTTCCAGAACGTGAGCATCGCCGGCCGCATCATGAGCCGCCGCATCATGGGCGCCGCCTCTTTCGTGGAGCTGCAGGACAGCTATGGTCGCATCCAGCTTTACATCAAGCGCGATGAGATCTGCCCCGAAGAGGACAAGACCCTCTACAACACCGTCTTCAAACGTCTGCTCGACATCGGCGACATCATCGGCGTAACGGGTTACGTCTTCGTCACCCAGATGGGCGAGATCTCAATCCACGTAAAGAGCCTGAAGGTTCTCAGCAAGTCGCTTCGTCCTCTGCCTATCGTGAAAGAGAAGGACGGCCAGGTGTTCGACGCCTTCACCGACGCCGAGCAACGCTACCGCATGCGCTATGTCGACCTGATCGTGAACCCCCACGTCCGCGAGACCTTCGTGCAACGTGCCAAGATCATCAACACCATGCGCGACTTCTTCAACGAGCAGGGCTACCTCGAGGTAGAGACCCCCGTCCTCCAGCCTATCCCCGGAGGAGCAGCAGCACGTCCTTTCATCACCCACCACAACAGCCTCGACATCGACCTCTACCTCCGTATTGCCGACGAGCTTTATCTGAAACGCCTCATCGTGGGCGGCTATCCCGGCGTGTATGAGTTCTCCCGCAACTTCCGTAACGAAGGCATGGACCGCACCCACAACCCCGAGTTCACCTGCATGGAGATCTACGTAGCCTACAAGGACTACAACTGGATGATGGACTTCGTAGAGAAGATGCTCGGCCGCATCGCCATGGCCCTTCATGGCACCACCAAGATCAAGGTCTGGGGCAACGAGATCGACTTCGGCGGCCCCTTCCGTCGCGCCCCCATGTGCGAGCTCATCAAGGAACAGACCGGCTACGAGGTCGGCGGCATGACCGAAGAGGAGCTGCGCGAGACCTGTAAGAAACTCAACGTCGAGATCGACGACACCATGGGCAAGGGCAAGCTTATCGACGCCATCTTCGGCGAGAAGTGCGAACCGCTGCTCATCCAGCCCACCTTCGTTACCGACTACCCCATCGAGATGTCGCCCCTCTGCAAGCGCCATCGCGACAACAGCGAGCTTACCGAGCGTTTCGAGCTCTTCGTCAACGGAAAAGAGCTGGCCAACGCCTACAGCGAGCTCAACGACCCCATCGACCAGCTGGGCCGCTTCCAGGAGCAGCTGCGCCTGAGCGAGAAAGGCGACGACGAGGCTATGTTCATCGACATGGACTTCGTCCGCGCCCTTGAGTTCGGTATGCCTCCCACCTCGGGTATGGGCATCGGCATCGACCGTCTCGTGATGATGATGACCGACCAGGAGAGCATCCAGGACGTCCTCTTCTTCCCCCAGATGCGTCCCGAAAAGAAACCTACCGTCACTACCGACGAGGAGTTTGTCGCCCATGGCGTAGAAGCCGCTTGGGTTCCCGCCCTGCGCAAAGCCGGCATCAACACCATCGCCCAGCTGAAGGAAGCTAACGCCAACAAGCTCTTCAACGACCTCGGCGGCCTCCGCAAGAAACTGAAACTCGACGTCCCCGCCCTCCAGAAAGAGACTCTCGAAGGCTGGATCAACGGATAAAAAGGCCATAAGACTGACGGCCTGGAAGACCGGGACAACACTCCCTACTTCCAGGCCAACAGTCCTAACAACACATCAACCATGAAGGTTAAGCAATTTGCATTCAACCACTATCAGACCAACTGCTACCTCATCATCGACGAGGAGACCAAGCAATGTGCCATCGTAGACCCCTGTATGGAATACACACAGGAGTACCTGCAGATGGAGAACCTCATCCGCAACGAGGGCCTCACCCCCACCCTGGTGCTGCTCACCCATGCGCATACCGACCACGTGTGCGGCCTCGAGAAGGTCTGCACTCTGTACAACCTGCCCGTCACCACACACAAGGACAGCCGTCCTTTCCTGGAGACAGCCCCCAACCTCGGCAGACTGATCGGCTTCTCCGTCAACCGCCTCGACACCTTGCCTCACAACTACATTGCAGACGACGAGGTGATTGAGCTCGGCAACGGCAGAATCAAGTGCCTCTACACACCCGGCCATTGCCCGGGAAGCATGTCCTTCTACCTCGAAGAAGAAGGCATCGTGATTACCGGCGACGCCCTTTTCCGCATGAGCATAGGCCGTACCGACCTCGCCGGAGGAGACTACGACGTGCTCCTCAACAGCATCAAGACCAAGCTCTTCACCCTCCCCGCCGACACCATGGTGCTCCCCGGTCATGCCGACTGCAGCTCGATCCGCGAGGAGATGCTGGGCAATCCGTTCATAGTATAACCACACACCCAACAAACCACCATGGTAAAAATCGACGCCAGCTGGTATGAGGTTCTGAGACCCCAGTTCGAGGCCCCCTATTTCGCCCAGCTGAAGGACTTCCTGGTTGAGGAGCGCAAGCAATACACCTGCTATCCTCCGGGAAGCAAGATATTCGCCGCCTTCGACCACACCCCTTTCGACAAGGTGAAGGTGGTCATCATAGGCCAAGACCCCTACCACGAGCCCAACCAGGCCCAAGGGCTATGCTTCTCGGTTCCCGACGGCGTGAAAGTGCCCCCCTCGCTGGTCAACATCATCAAAGAGATCAATAGCGACCTCGGCGTCACCATCCCCGAAGGCCATGGCGACCTCACAGGCTGGGCCGAACAAGGGGTGCTGCTCCTCAACGCCACCCTTACCGTCCGCGCCCATCAGGCCGGAAGCCACCAACGCAAAGGATGGGAGACCTTCACCGACGCCTGCATCAGAGAGCTGTCGGAAAAACGTGAAGGTATCGTCTTCCTGCTTTGGGGAAGCTACGCCATCGCCAAGAGCCAGCTGATCGATCGGTCGAAGCACCATATCCTCACCACAGTCCACCCCTCCCCGCTCTCGGCCTACAGAGGATTCTTCGGATGCAAGCACTTCTCGCTATGCAACGCCATCCTCCAGCGCCAGGGGCAATCCCCCATCAACTGGGCCGACATCAGGTAGAGGACCGAAAACCAAGAAATCAAATTCTAGTAATAACATAAAAAAATGAAGAAAACTTTATTAACCGTTATGAGTATCGCTCTTTTTGCTGCTTGCGGACACAAGCAGGAGCTCACCTCTGGTGTTGAGCTGAGCAACCTCGACACTACTGCCAATCCCGTAGAGGATTTCTACCAGTACGCCTGTGGCGGATGGATGGCAGCCAACCCCCTCGACGCCGAGCACAGCCGCTATGGCAGCTTCGACAAGCTGGGAGAGACCAACCGCGAACAGCTGAAGGGCCTCATCGACTCTATCGCTAAAGCACAGAACGAGAAAGGTTCTGTAGCCGACAAGATCGCAACCCTCTACAACATCGGTATGGATAGCGTGAAACTGCAGGAGCAGGGCAACGCCCCCATCCAGGGTCTCCTTACCGAGATCGCAGCCATGAAGACCCGCGAGGATCTGAAGAAAGAGCTCTCCGCACTCCACCTCCAGGGCATCGACCCCTTCTTCGGTCTGTTCAGCGAAGCTGACTTCTCCAACAGCGCCATGCAGATCGCTTGGGTCTACCAGACCGGTATCGGCATGGGCGAACGCGACTACTACCTCAAAGCCGACCGCGCAGAATACCGTACTGCCTACATGCAGCTCATGACCAAAGAGTTTGCACTCGCCGGCTACGACAAGATGGCAAACCTTCCTGCCGACAAGCTCGCCAAGATGGTTATGGATCTCGAGACCCGTCTGGCAAAAGCCCAGTACGACCAGGAGACCAACCGCGAGCCCTCCAAGACCTTCCACAAAGTCTCCATCGCCGAGGCCGACAAGATGGCTGCCGGCATCGACTTCAAGGCTTACTTTACCGCCATGGGCCTTCCCAAAGTTGAGACCTTCAACCTCGCCCAGCCCGAATATCTTGCTGAAGTTGGCAAGGTGCTGGCAAAAGAGAACATGGAAAGCCTCAAGGCTTACTATGCTTGGAACGTCATCAACGCCGCCGCCGCTTACCTGAGCGAGGATTTCGTGATGGCAAACTTCGAGTTCTACGGTACCGCTATGAGCGGCCGCGAGCAGATCTCCCCCCGTTGGAAACGCGTCACCAACACCCTCAATGGTGCTATGAGCGAGGCTATCGGCCAGATGTATGTTGCCAAATACTTCCCTGCAGAAGCCAAGCAGCGCATGATCACCCTCGTCGACAACCTCAAAGAGGCTTTCGCTATGCGTATCGACGGAGCCACTTGGATGGATCAGGTAACCAAGGACAAAGCCAAAGAGAAACTGGCTGCCATCCTCGTGAAGGTCGGCTATCCCGACAAATGGAGAGACTACAGCAAACTCGACATCCAGAACGACAGCTACTTTGCAAACGTACTCCGCAGCAACCGTTTCGACGTTGAGTACACCCTCAGCAAAATTGACAAACCTACCGATCGCGAAGAATGGGGCATGCCTCCTCAGATGGTAAACGCTTACTACAACCCCACCACTAACGAGATCTGCTTCCCCGCTGCTATCCTCCAACCTCCTTTCTTCAACCTCAAAGCTGACGACGCTGTGAACTATGGCGCCATCGGAGTTGTTATTGGCCACGAGATGACTCACGGTTTCGACGACAAGGGTCGTCTCTATGACAAGGACGGCAACCTCAACAACTGGTGGACCGACCAGGATGCCCTCAACTTCACCAACAACGCTAAGGTCCTCGTTGACCACTTCAACGCTATCAAGGTTCTCGACAACCCCGAGACCTATGCTAACGGAGCTTACTGCCTTGGTGAGAACATCGCCGACAATGGTGGTCTGAACATCAGTTATGTTGCTCTTCAAAACGCTATTGCCAAGGGTCAGGTAAACGCTGGCGAAATGGATGGTTTTACAGCCGCCCAGCGTTTCTTCCTCGCCTATGCTGGTGTTTGGGCTAGCAACATCCGCGACAAAGAGATCCTCAACCTTACCGCCAACGATGTTCATTCTCTCGGCAAATGGCGCGTAAATGGTACGCTTCCCCACGTGACTCCATTCATCGAGGCTTTCGGCATCAAGGAAGGCAACGGCATGTGGCTTGCTCCCGAGAAACGTGTTACCCTCTGGTAATCAAACCCGAACCAACACATAAACAATATGTTTCTGAAAGCGTCCCGGATTCGGGATGCTTTCTTTTTTTGATCGCAAAACAATAAAAGAATTAAAAGCGCACAATAATATATAATATATGACGTTATTATTAATAGACAAAAACAAAAAATATAGTTACCATGAAAAAGAATACCGGTATTATTGTAGGCATTGTTGCCGCAGTTGCTATTATCGCTGGATGGTTTATCAGCACTCGCAACAGTTTTGTTACCGTTGAGGAGAACACCAATGGCGCTTGGGCCGACGTGCAGACCGCCTACCAGCGCCGCGCAGATCTCGTCCCCCAGCTGATCGAGACCGTAAAAGGAGCTTCCAACTATGAACAAGGAACTTTTATTGCCGTTACTGAAGCTCGTTCAAAAGCCATCGAGATGAATCTCAACGGGGAAGACATCACTCCCGAGAATGTGGCAAAGTTCCAGCAGATACAGGACAACCTCAAAACCGAGCTTACCAAAGCCATCAACGTAACTGTTGAACGTTACCCCGAGCTTACCGCCACCGGAGCCTACAAAGACCTTATGGTCCAGCTTGAAGGTACCGAGAACCGTATCTCCGTAGAGCGCAAGAAATTCAACGACGCCGTAATGGCCTACAACAAGAAAATACGCATGTTCCCAGCCAGCATGGTGGCCAACATGTGCGGTTTCGAGAAGAAAGGTTTCTTTGAGGCTTCCGCCGGTGCAGAAGTGGCTCCTACCGTAAGTTTCGAGTAACCGGATTGCTCGTCATTCCTTTTATTGTAACAGTCTATCATGAGACGGATTTTATCCATTGGCGACGAGGCAAGAGTCCTCGCCGCCATACATAGTGCAGAACTCCAGACCTCGGGAGAAGTGCGCGTACATCTTGAGCACAAATGCGAAGAGGAGGAGGTTCTCGATCGTGCCGCCTGGCTTTTCAAGGAACTGGGCATGGAGAAGACAGAACAGAGGAACGGGGTACTTATCTATCTCGCCACCAAGTCGAAACGGTTTGCTATCATCGGAGACTGCGGCATCAACAACGTGGTTCCTGACAATTTTTGGGATAGCGCTTGCGATGCCATGATCCCATTCCTTCGAAAAGGCGAATACGCCAACGCCCTGGAAGTAGGAATTACCCAAGTGGGCGAACTCCTGAAGGAGAAATTCCCATACCAGACCGATGACGTGAACGAACTCCCCGACTCTATCAGCTACGGAAACTAAAGATATGAAACCAAAGATACCACATGCCCTTATCTGTCTGGCTTTTGTGATTTTCGCAATTCCTGCTTTCGCACAAGAGCACGAACTGGGTTGGATTCCCGAAAAGAAGCAACAGCTGGTTAACGACCTTGTAGGATTGCTCACGCCCAACGAGCAGAAGAAGATGGAACGGAGACTGGTGGCGTTCGACGACACAACCTCGAACCAGATTATGGTGCTCATCACGCCCGATCTGGGAGGCGACGAGATCGCCTCCTTCGCCCAAAACGTATGGAAGGAATGGGGCATCGGAAATGCAAAATACAACAATGGCGTTCTCATTGTCATAAAACCAAAGACCATAAGCAGTTACGGAGAAGTAAGAATCCATACCGGCTACGGACTGGAAGGCGCCTTGCCCGACCTTTTCTGCAAAGATATCATCGACGAGGATATGATCCCCCACTTTCGGGAAGAAGACTACTACGGAGGCATTGTTGCCGCACTAGATGTCATCGAGAAAGTGTGCGCCGGAGAATACAGTTACGACCGTCGTTTGGAAGAGCATAAAGCCGAGAACAGAAATGTCATAGCCGCCTACATCATCATGATTCTCGGCATTGTCGCCTTTGTTTCGTGGGCAAAAAGATACGAAAAGAAACACCCAGGCGCTTTCACCTCCACGGAAGGGCCTGTTGCCGGACCTTATTTCGGCAGCTCCATCGGTCACAGTAGAGGAAGTTGGGATAGTTTCTCGGGAGGCGGATTCGGTGGCGGTTTCCGTGGATTTGGCGGCGGACTCTCGGGTGGCGGCGGAGCCAGCGGGCGCTGGTAGCCATACGGCAGACAGCATCCAGCCTCGCCCTAGCGCCTACATAGCCATAGTCTAGCGTCGCAAAAATACGGAATTGATTCGGAATTGATTCGGAATTGGTACGGAATTGATACGACATTAATACGACATTGATGCGACATTAAACAGGAAATAACAACCAGTATGAAGATACAAGAAGTAATAGATTTTCTCAACGCGCAGTTTCCTCCTGCCTACCAGGAGAGCTGGGACAATAGTGGATTTCTGGTTGGCGACAGTTCGCAGGAAATCAAGGGCGTAGTGATCGGCCTCGACCTCACTCCCGCCTTGATAGACGACGCCATCGCCCAAGGAGCCAACCTCATCTGCACCCATCACCCGTTCCTCTTCGGAGGCGTGAAACGTATCACCCCCGCCAACGAGGAAGGACGCATGATTATCAAGCTCATAGAGAACCGCCTCTGCCACTATGCCTGCCACACCAATCTGGACAACATGAAGGAGGGCGTGAGCGGGATATTGTGCAAGAAACTGGGGCTGGTGGACTGCCAGGTGCTTCGTCCCGTACAAGGGATGATGAGAAAGCTTGTCACCTTCTGCCCAACAGCCCAGGCCGAAGCCGTTAGACAGGCACTCTACAAAGCAGGAGCCGGCCACATAGGGAACTACGACAACTGCAGCTACAGCATGGAAGGCTCGGGCACCTTCCGGGCCGGAGCCGACGCCAACCCTTTCTGCGGAGAGAGAGGCGAGCAACATACTGAGAAAGAAATCCGTATAGAGGTCATCTACGAAAAACGCATCGAACGGAAACTCATCCAGAGGCTGCTCGACGCCCACCCCTACGAGGAGCCCGCCTTCGACCTCATCTCCCTCGAGAACAGCAACACCCAGGTCGGCGGCGGAGCCATAGGTTTTCTGCCCGAAGAGACCGACACCATCACCTTCCTCAACAAAGTGAAGGAGATTATCCGCATCCCCTGCATCAAGACCTCAGAACTTTGCCGCAACAAAGTGAAAAAGGTTGCCCTCTGCGGAGGAAGCGGCAATTTCATGATCGGAGACGCAAAAAATCTAGGCGCCGACATCTACCTTACGGGAGACCTGAAATACCATGATTTTCAGCAGGCAGAAGGGCAGATCATCCTGGCCGAAATAGGACATTTTGAGAGCGAACAATTCGCAAAAGAAATAATTTATAATACTATATCAAAAAAATTTACTACCTTTGCCTGTTCTATCTCCGACACAGACCGGGGTTATGTACGTTACATTTAGTTGATATATATTAAATTATAAATACAATGGCAAAAAAAGCTACTACTACAAAAACAGAAGAACCACAGGTTGAAATCGTAAACAACGCTATCCGCGACGTGGACATCGCCGTAGAAAAACGCCTTGTTGCCCTTTACACCCTGCAGAGTGTAGACTCCGAGATTGACAAGATCCAGCAGATCCGTGGCGAACTCCCCCAGGCCGTTCAGGACCTCGAGGACGAGATTGCAGGTCTGGAGACCCGTATTGAGAATTTGAAGAACGAGAAAGCAGAGACCACTCAGGCTATTGCCAAACAGGACAACGAGATGGCAGAGCACAACGAAGCCATCAAGAAGTACGAGAAACAGCAGGACAACGTTCGCAACAACCGCGAATACGAAGCCATCAACAAAGAGATTGAATTCAAGCAGCTCGAAATCCAGCTCTGCGAACGCCGCAAACGCGACGCCAAAGAGCGCATCAAAGATATCGAACGCCATACCGAAGCAGCCCAGCAGCTCATCGAACGTCGCAAAGAAGAACTCGAGATGAAGAAAGCCGAGCTCAACGACATCATTACCGAAACCGAGAAAGACGAAGTGCGCCTCAACGAGAAATCCAAAGAGCAGGAACAATACATCGAAGAGCGCTACCTCAACGCCTACAAACGCATCCGCAACAACATGCGCAACGGTCTCGCCGTTGTAACTGTTGACCGCGACGCCTGCGGCGGTTGCTTCAGCAAGATCCCCTTCCAACGTCAGATGGAGATCCGCATGCACAAGAAAGTCATCGTTTGCGAACATTGCGGCCGCATCCTCGTCGACGACGATATCGCAGCAAAAGCACAAGAACTCCTTCAGAAATAAACAAAACCCAACCGGCAGCCCCCTGCCGGAGAACCAACAAACCTCAACAAACAAGTCCACACAATGGTACATTATATCAGTCCCGAACGCCTCACCCTGGCACGTGTAAAGGAAATCATCGACAACAAAATGACCCTCGCCCTCAGCGACGAGGCCATCGCCCGCATCGAAAAATGCCGCAACTATATCAACAACAAGATGGAAACCCAGAAAGAGCCCATCTATGGTGTCACTACCGGATTCGGATCGCTCTGCAACATCTCCATCAGCAAGGAGCAGCTCAGCCAGCTGCAGAAGAACCTCGTTATGAGCCACGCCTGTGGCGTTGGTGACGAAGTTCCCCAGGAAGTAGTACGCCTCATGCTCCTTCTCAAGATCCAGAACTTCTGCTTCGGATATAGCGGCGTCCAGCTCCAGACCGCTCAGCGTCTGGTCGACTGCTACAACAACGACGTTCTTCCTATCGTTTACCAGCAGGGCTCTCTCGGCGCCTCCGGCGACCTCTGTCCTTTGGCAAACCTCATGCTCCCCTCCATCCTCGGCATGGGCGACGTTTACTACAAAGGCCGTCGTTGCGATGTGAAGGAAGTTTATGCTGAACTCGGCTGGGAACCCATCACCCTCCAGAGCAAAGAAGGCCTCGCCCTCCTCAACGGCACCCAGTTCATGAGCTCCTACGGCACATGGAGCATCCTCAAAGCCATGCGCCTCAGCGAGCAGGCCGATATGATCCTCTCCCTCAGCCTCGACGCCTTCGACGGCCGTATCGAACCCTTCTATGAGAGCCTCCATATGGTACGTCCCCACAAAGGACAACTCCAGACTGCAGAAAATGTACGCAAATACACCGAAGGTAGCGAGATCATCAAACGTCACAAAGCCCACGTACAGGACCCCTACAGCTTCCGTTGCGCACCCCAGGTTCACGGCGCTGCCAAGGACACCATCGCTTATGTAGCTAGCGTAATCGAGACCGAAATCAACTCCACTACCGACAACCCCATCGTCCTTCCCGAAGAGGATATGATCATCTCCGGCGGCCACTTCCACGGCGAGCCCATGGCAATGGTGCTTGACTTCCTCTCCATCGCCGTTCACGAACTCGGCAGCATCTCCGAGCGTCGTACCTACCAGCTCATCGACGCCAAGCGCGGCCTCCCCAGCTTCCTCGTCGCCAAGCCTGGCCTCAACAGCGGCTTCATGATTCCCCAGTATGCTGCTGCCAGCATCGTAAGCCAGACCAAACAGCTCTGCACTCCTTGCAGCGTAGACAGCATCCCCTCCAGCCAGAACCAGGAAGACCTCGTATCCATGGGCGGCAACGCAGCCACCAAGACTTACAAGGTTATGGAGAATGTCGAGCGTGTTCTCGCCATCGAGCTCTTCAATGCCGCACAGGCACTCGACTTCCGCAAGGAAGAGAGCGGTCTCAAATCCTCCCCCGCTATCGAGAAACTTGTTGCCGATTTCCGCAAAGTCGTCAATTTTGTCGACATCGACGAAATCATGTACAAGCACATCCACAGCAGCGTCAAGTTCCTCCAGGAGATGAGCCTCTAATACATCAACGACAAACCACACTCACTAACAAATCGGTACTCTCACCCCTCGATGGCGAGGGTACCGATTGTTACAAAAACAAATACCCGACATGAAGAAAACCCTCCCCCTGCTGATCGCGCTCCTTTTCTCGATGCCATTGATGGCACAGAACAAAGCTGCCGACAAAGAGGCTCTGCCCAAAGTCTACAACGAGAGCATCGATGCCATGGCCCAGATCGACAAAGCTATAGAACAAGCTCAGGCCGAACACAAGTTCGTCCTCTGCCAAGTAGGAGGGAACTGGTGTCCCTGGTGTCTGCGTTTTGCAGATTTCGCAGAAAAAGATAGCGTCATCGCTCCCATCATCAAAGACAACTACGTGTGGATTCATGTCAACACCAGCAAAGCCAACAAGAATCTTGAGGCGATGAAACGACTGGACAATCCTGGCCGATTCGGCTACCCCGTCTTCGTCATCCTCGACGCCGACGGCAAACGCATCCATACCCAGAACTCAGCCTATCTGGAAGAAGGGAAAGGATACAGCCAGAAGAAAGTCTCGGAATTCCTTCTCAACTGGACCGAAAAGGCAATCAACCAGTTGAAATAAATTTTCAATCGCTCATACAAGAAATAAATCTGTAATCGTACAAAATAATAAAGATAAAAAACTATATCGTCATGAAAAAGCTGATTTTTGCACTCGTCCTCTCGGTGATGGCACTCTCAGTAAGCGCATCATCGATTCGCTATTTCACCCACGCACAGGCAACACGTGCAGTCAACTATCTCAACGCTCAAAGTGAGATTATGATCTATTGTGGCTACGAAAACGAAATCGAGACCTATGCTCTCGTAAACGAAGTATGGGCCGAAAGAATCAACTCGCAGTACTATGAGATCTGGCTTTATGCCTACGACGCATACACAGGCGAAGAGATCTACATGCCCATCGACCTGCAATGCATCTGGCTCTACAACGAGCACACCGGCCATCTGTATAGCGCAACCAACTATCTCCGTTTCCGTTGCAACGCAGTAGCCCCCAACTTCTACTGGCACATCCCCCCCTATCACCACTACGACCGTCCCCACCACCACCATGTATATGTACGCACCTACCACTACGACGTCCATTGCCATGGTTGGCACTATGACATGCACCCTCACTACCACTACCATCCCTACTACCATCGCCACCCACACGATCCCGTGTACTATCACAACGATCCTTGGCACCCTGGCGTAGGTCACCCCCACACCTACAACAACCATGTCAGCGACCCCTACTGGAACGGCAGCAACAATGGTAGCGCTAACGGAGGCTCCTCCACTCAGACCCACACCATGACTTACGTTCGCACCCAGAGCAACAGCGCCAGCAGCTCGCGTGGAAACACTAGCGGCGCAGCAGCTAGCAGTTCTCGCAACAACGCTTCCAGCAATCGCGAAGGAGCAAGCAGCAGCAGAAGCAACGCAAGCTCCAGCAGAGGAGAAGCAAACTCTTCCGACCGTAGCAGCTCCAGCAACCGTGGCGTTTCGAGTTCCTCCAACCGTGGAAGTTCCAGCAGCCGTGGCGAAGCCAGTTCTTCGGACCGTAGCAGTTCCAGCAACCGTGGAGTATCAAGTTCCTCCGACCGTAGCAGCTCCAGCAGCCGCGGAGTATCGAACTCCTCCAGCCGTAGCGAAGCCACCTCTACTAGCAGCGCCCCTTCCCGCTCTGTAAGCAAAAGTGCTAGCGAAAGCAGCAGTTCTCGTTCCAGCAGCACCAGCTCACGCAGCTCCAGCAACTATAGCAACAGCTCCAGCCGCAGCTCATCGGCAAGCAGTTCCTCAACCAGCAGCTCACGTAGCACTAGCACCAGCAGCAGCCGTAGCAGTAGCGCCAGCTCGTCGCCCAGCCGCTCCTCTAGCAGCAGTTCCAGCAGCACCAGCCGTGCAGCCAGCACCTCTACCTCGCGTGCCAGCTCCCCTCGCCGCTAACAACATAGAGTGACAACACAAGGCGCAGACAAAACAGGGTCTGCGCCTTTCTTATTACCACCAAACAAACAAAAAAAACAGCAACACTAATCCGCATGAAAGCCTCCGAACTAGTCCTTGCCCCCAACGGCAGCCTATACCATATACATCTAACAGGAAAAGAGCTGGCCGATGACGTAATCCTCGTTGGCGACCCCGCCCGCGTAGACATGTTCAAAGAAATTTTCGACACTATCGAGTTTGAGTCGATGAATAGGGAGATCCATGCTCTTACAGGGACATATAAGAGCCATCGCTTTACAGCCATCAGTACCGGCATGGGTACCGACAACATCGATATCGTTCTTACCGAACTCGACGCCGCCGCCAACATCGACCTTGCAAAAGGAAAAACGATGCCACAACATAGAACCCTCAACCTTATACGCATCGGTACTAGTGGAAGCCTCCAAAGCGACATCCCCTGCGGAAGTCTCGTTGCCGGGAAATATGCAGTAGGCATGGACGGTTTGATGAATTACTACCAAGGTTCGCAGACCTTGCTTGATACCGAACTCAAGGAGGCATTTATGAAGCATATGTGTTTTGACGACTGCTTTGCCCATCCCTATGGAGCGAGAGGTAGCGAGACGTTGCTCCAGAAAGTAGCCTTTGATATGTTCCAAGGCATCACAGCAACAGCACCAGGATTCTATGCGCCTCAGGGAAGAGACATACGCCTCCATCCTGCTATCGAGAACCTCAACGACAAGCTGGCCGCCTTTGCCTATAAAGACACCCGTCTCACAAACCTTGAGATGGAGACCTCGGCCATCTACGGATTCTCGCAGCTCATGGGACACAACGCTCTCACTATATGCCTGATCATAGCCAATCGTCCTAACGGCGATTTCCTCAACGACTACCATCCCCAGATGCACACCACTATCGAAAAAATCCTCAACCGCCTCGCCCGATAAAGGTACCCCGACAATTGGGTTCAAGCTTTTTTTTCTGAAGACAAACCAACGCCGACATAGCCATGAAAAAGATTCGCCTTCTCCCCTTCCTTCTTGCCCTCTGTACCGTTTTCTGCTCAAAGGGACAAGCCAGCTACCTTGTTGAACAGCTAGGACGTAACGAGCATCAGATCGTTCAGTCGCTTGGCGCTTTTGTAGGGAACGAACGAGCCGAAAGCCAGATGTTCGACATCACCTACCATCCTAGCGGCAATAATGTCGAAGGCAGGATGATTATCAACACAGCCGACTATCGATGCACCTACCGGCTTACCGTCCCTTCGCGTCTTACAGACGACCATAGCGTCTGCTTCAAAATCGAGCTCATCATCCGCGATCCCGACTTCCTCCGTGAGTTCAATCAGCTCTTCCAATTCTACCCCACCACAGGTACCGATGCCCGACGTGTGATGAACTTCGGAGACAAGAAGCTTCTTGTTGAGGAGGACACGACAAAAACTTCAGCCCGCTATCGCACCTTCATCATTACCGAAACCAAATAGCAGAGACCTCCCGCACGATTTTTTACACAAGAGATTGTCATAAGGCCTCCAGGCAGACGATTCTGTCAAGCTGGAGGCTTCTTTATTTCGTTCAATATACGCAATAAGCTCGAACGACTAGTCTAAAGCCGAAGCCACTATTGCGGGGATGTCGATTCCGCACTCCTTCTGGAGCTGCTGGATCGAGCCGTGCGGGATAAAACGATCTGGAATGCCGAGGATGGTGACCTTGACATTCTTTTCGGAATGATTCTCCTCTATATATTGGAGGACGGCACTTCCGAATCCACCCGATTTTACACCATCCTCAAGTGTGATGATATGAGAATGATGCGCCACCACATGGTCTATCAGTTCATAATCCAAGGGCTTGAGGAAGCGCATGTCGTAGATATCCACCTCCTTTTTATGCTCATCTCGCAGGATTTCGGCGGCCGCGAGCGCAGAATTTCCAATATGCCCGAGGGAGAGTATAGCCGTAGCGGAGCCTTCCTTTTCCTGTAAAATTCTGCCTTTGCCTACGGGCAGTTCCTTCATTTCGCTCTGCCAGTCGGGATGGACGCTTGCACCTCGGGGATAACGGATGACCACAGCACCTTTCCCGGGGAGTTGCGCGGTAAACATCATGTCGCGCAGCTCGTGTTCGTCCATAGGGGCGCAGATGGTAAGGTTGGGTATAGGACGCAGGCAGGCCAGGTCGAATACGCCATGATGTGTAGAGCCGTCGTCGCCCACAAGACCGGCGCGGTCGAGACAGATGACGACAGGAAGCGCCTGCAACGCCACATCGTGCACCACCTGGTCGTAGGCTCGTTGCATAAACGAGGAATAGATATTGCAGAACGGCACCATTCCCTGAGCCGCCAATCCTGCGGCGAAAGTGACAGCATGCTGTTCTGCGATACCTACGTCGAAGGCGCGGTCGGGCATCTGCTCCATCATGATGTTGAGGGAGCAACCCGTAGGCATGGCGGGGGTGATGCCCACGATAGCGGGGTTCTTCTCGGCCAGCTCCACGATGGTCTTGCCGAAGACATCCTGGTAGCGAAGCGGTTTGCCGTCGGCCGAGCCGGTTATACGTTCTCCCGTCTCGGCATCGAATTTGCCGGGGGCGTGGTATGTGATGGGGTTCTTTTCGGCCTCTTTCAGGCCTTTCCCTTTTTTGGTTACGATATGCAACAGTTTGGGACCTTTGATCTCCTTCAGCTTCGAGAGCACCTCAACCAGGTTCTCCACGTCGTGCCCGTCGATAGGGCCGAAATAGCGGAAGCCGAAAGCTTCGAAGAGGTTTGCCGACTTGGGGACGAGCAACGAGCGTACCGACGCTAGCGAACGTTGGAAGAAATTCTTGCTGCGCGTGTTGCGTCTGTCGCCGCCCGAGCGTTCCCATATGCGGTTCTTGATGTTGTTGTAGCGACGCGAAGCCTCTATCTTGACAAGATAACGGCTCAGGCCGCCTACGCTCTTGTCGATGGAGATTCCGTTGTCGTTGAGGACGACCAGCACGTTGCTTTTCGACACGCCTGCGTTGTTCAGAGCCTCGAAGGCTTCGCCGCCTGTCATGGAGCCGTCGCCTATCACGGCAATATGCTGGCGGGTGGTGTCGCCTTGCAGCTTCGACGCCATCGCCATGCCCAGGGCGGCAGAGATAGAGGTTGAGGAGTGTCCTGTGCCAAAAGCGTCGTATTCGCTCTCGCTCATCTTGGGGAAACCGCTCAGGCCGCCATAGGTGCGTATGGAGGAGAACTGGCTGCGTCTTCCTGTGAGGATCTTGTGGCCGTAGGCTTGATGGCCGACGTCCCAGATGAGTTTGTCGTCGGGGGTGTTGAAGACATAATGTAGCGCAACCGTGAGCTCTACGGTACCCAAACTGGAGGCGAGATGGCCCGGATGATCGGCCAGCGTGTCTATGATATACTGACGCACCTCGTTGCTGAGGGCGGGCAGGTCGGTAACGGGGAGTTGTTTGAGATCTTGTGGGGAGTTTATCTTTTCTAACATATGCTAGCGTTAGTCGTTGTTCTTGAGCTTATAAGCGGGATCGTTCTTCTTCAGAGGAGCGAACTCCTTGTTGAGTTTGGGGTTGGAGAGCCGTCCGTGGGCTTCGTGGCGCTCCCATTTGCCGCCATTGAAGATATAGGCCACCTCTGTTCCGGTTGGCACATAGTATTGGTAGAGGCCTTCCATGCCGGCAATGGCAGGAGCCAGTTCGTCGAAGATGATCATCTTCTCTTTCACGTTATGGACCTCCTGCTGATTGATCATGCGGCCGTTCTTCTTCACCTTCTTCGTCTCTACTACGCGATTGAACTGCTCGTCGTACACCAGGTTCACCATAGCGTTGCGCGAATATTCGAGTACCATGCGGCGTTGGTTCTTCTCTTTTTTGAAGACCGCCTGTCCGAACTGAGGCTTGCTCTGCCCCGGGCGGAAGAAGATGGGTTCCACCACCTTGCGCTGGGTAAGGTTGTCCACGCCCGTCCATCCAAGGAGGGTGTAGTAGGTCTTTCCTTCGTGCTTGGTTTCGATAAGGGTCTGATAGACGCAGCCGAACCAGCTCTCGGGGAAGAGGACGCTCTCTTCTGCCGTCACCACCTCGTCGCTCTTGTCGTAGAGTTGGAATACGTCGAAGCGCTTGCCCTTCTCGTTCCACGACTGCACGAAGCCGAAGCACTCATACTCGCCGTTGTCTCTCACCACGGGCCAGGTGAGGATGCGGAACTGCTTGTCGCTCGAGGTGAGCACACTCACCCTATTCCCCAAATCCCACTTGAAGTAGATAGAGCCCTCCTGCTCCAACGCCTCCTGGAAGAGCTGCACCATCTGCTCGTTGGCGTTGTAGCGCTGGTTGTCAGTAGGGTCGCCATAGACCTTCTCCAACATCTGCTGGATCTGGTTCTGGTACATCGTCATCACCTCCTTGTTCTGACCACACATAGCCAGAGGGAGGACGACGGAGATGAGGAGTATATAGAGAGCTTTGCGCATAATATTTATAGAATAGAATATATAATATAAACGATAGAAAAGCCGGAATATTGTGTTTGGACGAAAATAATCGCAAATATTCGCAACTTCCTGCATTCCAAGGCCGAACTGCCCCCTAGCATCGCACTTGCGTCGCACCACTTCCGCTCTTCTGCCGCGAATGTGCGAAGCTGATGCCTGGCAACCTGCCGCCACGAGGCCGAAAGCAACCCACCTTCTTTTTTTTCTCGATGGGGGCAAAATAAAAATAGGAATAATACGTTATTTATATAAAGAGAGAAAAAGAATATGATTACATTTGACATAAGCCTCATCGAAAAAGCCTTCGAGAACCGCGAGCTCCTTAAAGATGCCGCCGTTCAGAACGAGATACGCAACATCATCGAGCTCCTCGACAAAGGAGAGATCCGCGTCGCCAACCAATGTGGTGGCGAGTGGCACGTAAACGAATGGGTGAAGAAGGCCGTCCTTCTTTATTTCCCCATCTGCGGGATGGAGACCGTCGAGTGCGGCCCCTTCGAGTTCCACGACAAGATCCCCCTCAAGCACGGCTATGCCGCCCAAGGCGTGAGAGTCGTCCCCCATGCCGTAGCCCGCTACGGAGCCTTCCTCGCTCCCGGAGCCATCATGATGCCCTCTTATGTCAACATCGGCGCCAACGTAGGCGAAGACACTATGGTCGACAGCTGGGTTACCGTAGGCTCCTGCGCCCAGATCGGCAGAGGCGTCCACCTCAGTAGTGCCGTCACCATCGGCGGAGTCCTCGAGCCCGTACAGGCCGCCCCCGTCATTATCGAAGACCATTGCTTCATCGGCGCCAGCAGCATCATCGTCGAAGGCGTTCATGTGGAGCACGAAGCCGTCATCGCCGCCAACACCTGCATCACAGGAAGCACCAAGATCATCGACGTCACAGGCCCCGAACCCGTAACCTATACCGGCCGCGTCCCCGCCCGTAGCGTCGTCGTGCCCGGCAGCTATACGCGCCACTATCCAGCCGGCGACTACAACGTCAGCTGCGCCCTCATCATCGGCCAACGAAAAGAGAGCACAGACAAGAAGACCTCCCTCAACTCCGCCCTCCGCGAATACAACATCAGCTAGCGTCATGAAACGTATCCTCCTTCCCCTTCTCGCCCTTGCGCTCCTCACCTCCTGCAAGGACTACGACGACTTCGACTTCTCCGGCAAGGTCATCGACGTAGAGCTGTGCACCAATATCCAGGATGTAGGCTACGCCATAGAGCTCGCGTCGCCCTCCGACCTTGGAGGCGACTATCTGGCCGACGACACCATCGTCCACCACAACGTCGTAGTCGTCTATGGCTCCGATCGCCGGCTGAAATCCAACCAGCACGTAAGCGGCAAGATCTACCTCGACAACAACTACTCCAAAGCCACCTGCAGCTACCACTACTCAGGCCGCCGCGTGAAAGACGTGCAGGAAGCATGCTTCACAAAACTAAAGGTCGACTAGAGCAATACAGACCCACCTTCCTCGTCCGACATACGCCTCTTACCCAAATTGACGTATGTCGGTCCTCTTTTATCGGAATCCAAGGCCGATTTCGACTATCCAGGGCAAAAAAAAGCTATATCCCTAGCACTTTTTCTGCAACTTTCCCCTCGGCAGGCAGAGGCATCTTCTCGCGTCATTCTTGCCTCATCACAACTCTCTTCTACACATATTCGGAGGCAAATCAGGCTAAAGAATGAAAGAAACAGAAAAAAATCATTTTTTTGAAACAAAAAGGAACATTTTCGCGTATATATACAAACTAATAGTATGCGCCAGAAACAATATATAGTACCTACCCTATTTGTCACGAGCTAGTTAGAAGAAAGATTTTGCCGAACGAAAAAAAAAGAATTATCTTTGCACTTTAAAAAGAAAGAAAAAAAAAGAAATAATATCAAATAACATACATCTATGAAGAAAGTTTTATTACTTGTTGCAGTTTGCTCTGCACTCAGCTTCACCGCCTGCAAGACCACCGAGAAGGCAGCCCAGCCCTCCGAGCCCCAGGTAGTTTACGTAGAACCTGCAAAACCCGTTTGCAACTATACCGTTGCTAGCGCCAAACAGAAAGAAGTCAGCATGGGTCCCGAAATCGTTGTTCGTCCCCTCATCGCCGACATCCAGATGGGCGAACGCTTCGCCTACAGCTGCACCATCATCCGCGACGACGAATGTGGTGACAACGAGGTAGAAGTCCTCAAGCAGCAGGCTATGCACAAATGCATGGCTGAGCGCAAGATCGACTTCATCATCAGCCCCGAGTACCTTGTCAAGCTCAATGGCGGTACCGCTACCATCTCCATCACCGGCCGCGACGCTTTCTACGCCAACGTCCGCACCTTCGAACAGGAGATGAAGAACGCCCAGAGCCTCTCCTGCGACGAGATGGAGCACGCCACCCAGTACATGAACTTCCGCAAGGATCCTTACAACTACAAAGGCTGCCCCAAACCCGAACCCAGCGTCATCCACGACACCGTTCTCGTCAACCCCTACTGCCCCTGCTGCCACCAGAAGAAGGAAAACATCAACGACCCCGTGTGCAAGAAATGTGCCAACGGCCAGTGCTCCAGCCACAACCACGACGTAGTTGTTTCCAAGGACCAGGTCGCTGTTGACAAAGCTAACGGCATCGACATCCCCCAGATGATCGAGAACTATGACCACTTCTCCATCGAGATCAACCACTCCAACGCCGGCAGCGGCATCATCAGCCTCCCCGTAAAGAAAGTTGAAAAGGCCGTCTCCGATCGCCAGAAGGCTCCCAAAGCAAAGAAAGTAAAACGTACCACCAAAGTAGAAGAAGAGACCGAGGAATAATCCCCCACTCTACTTCCCAACCACAAAGAAGCCCCGCCCCCAAAGCGAGGCTTCTTTCTTCTGTAGGGCATCATAATCTTGCGGGGATGGCATCGGGTAAGAAACGCCGGACAACCTCCCCTGCACACAAAGAGGCTCTCTCGGGTAATCGCCGACGCCAAGAGCCCCCCCCCAAAAAAAAGGCTGTAACCAGATACCGGGATGCTAATTGCCTCGTAAAGAATTGGATAAAAGCAGAGCATTACAACATTACAATATTACAATTAAATTTTTATGGGAACATCATCTCTCCCATAATTATATAACTAGCTAATAACAAAACAGATATACAAAACAAAGAGAGAACGATAGGTCTCGAAAAGTTAATTGTAATATTGTAACTGTAATGCCAAACCCCATTCCTATTCTCCTAAAACACACAACCACAACAAAATACAATATCACCAAAAAGGCAATCTTCTAAGATTTAGTCCCTCAGGAAAGGAATAAAATGCATCAAATCGTTCCTTTTTCGGGCCTCAAAAGGCATAAATCAGCCCTTTTTTTGATGTCTTTCTCCTTTTTTACACACATTTGTCCGAAACGGAATTTCTCTATCCCGACCAAATTTGGAAGGGAACGTGAGGGATTATGGCCGAACGGGGGCAGAAAGTGGCAGATACCTAATCGAAGAATAGTCCCGACCATTCATCACACAAGATGATGGACCGGAAAGCTTTCCCAGCCAAGGAGCAGCAACCCAGTAGCGCCTATCTAGCGCTTGTCTAGCGCCTATCCAACGCCTACAATTCCAGACGCTACCCACTCGCCATATAGGGGCTAGCACCTTCTTGTCCAAACACCATACAAGCTCTCCTCCCATTAAAGACGACGGTTAAGGCCGACCTTACCACACAGATCGGCCGACTAACGGCCAGCCTCGGCAAATGGCAAGAAAGCCCAGCTAATCCTTCCAACGGGTTATAATACTCCCAAAACCCAGACACCCGCATAGCAATTCGAAACAAAGGCGTACCTTTGCTGCAGAAAACAGAGGCAAAACATGGGGCAACAGAAGAGTCTATACTTCCAATGGAGATAAAAAAAAGCGCAACTGGGTTGGCTGCGCTTTTGTTGTTACCGAGGGAGGATTATTACTTCTTTCCCTTCTTGACTTTCTTGCCATCGATCTCCTGAGGCTTGGCGGAAGAGGATTTCTTGTCGTTCTTCTTGTCTGCCTTAGGCTCAGACTTCTTCTTATCGTCTTTGGTCTTGGGCTCGGACTTCTTGGAGTCTTTCTTTGCGTCAGCTTTGGGCTCGGACTTCTTCTTGGTGTCGGTTTTGGCCTTCGGATCGGATTTCTTGGCGTCCTTCTTGGCGTCGGCTTTAGGAGCGGGCTGTTTCACCTCTTTCTTGGGTTCGGCCTTAGCTTTGGGCTGTGCCGTGGGATGCTTGTCGGCCTTGCTCTTGGTGGACTTCATCTTGCTGTCGGCTTTCTTGCGGGTGGCATCGGCATCCTTGGCGGCTTTGTCGACTCGGGACTGGGCGGCCTTAGCCTCCTTTGTGGCCTGGTCGGCGCGTTTGCGTGCCTCCTTGGCGGCCTTTACAGCCTCGGCGGCACGAGCTTCGGCAGCAAGGGCTTCCTGCTCGGCTATAGCCTCGGAGGTCTTGGCTTCCTTGGCGGCTTTCTTCTCGGTTTCGAGACGGCTCTTGGCGAAGGCGATCTCACGCTCGTTCTCCTTCTTCTGGGCTACAATCATCGCGTTGTCGTCGGAAGCGATGGAGACCTTGTCGGACTTGGCGGCTTTCTTATGATAGGTGAAGGTGCGGAGATAGGCACGGTCAAACTTGCCGTCGAGATACTGGAGACGAATGGTCCAGTTGTCCTGATCGTCGTAGTCGTATTCGTAAGTATAGACATGCTTCTCGTAGGCTCGGGTAATGGTAAGTTTCACACAGTCGCCATGCTCGTTGTTGACATAGTCGTACACATCATCGGAGGCGGGGCTCTTGACGGTTTTTCTTACAAGGAAATCGTTACCGTCGTAGCTATAGGCCACGTTGGTCACCTGTGGGTTGGTAGGGTTCTTGGTGTAGTCTTTGATCTTCTCCGAAACAATCTGGTCGTTGTGGTTGTAGGAATATTCACAGATGCGGAGGGTAACATTATCGACATAATGGTACTCCGAACGAAGGATGAGGCCCGAGGAGGAGAGCTTCTGGGTGCACTTCATATCGAAGGGATAGGTGGTATAGTAAGGCACGCGGGAAAGTTCGTCGTGGGTGATGTCTTTGAGGGTGGAGTAACGCTTCGACTCGGTATAGATGTTCATATCAACCGATCCGCCGGCGTTATATTTGGCTTCAACCTTATAACCCTCGCCGAGGAAGGAGGAAAGGAGTCCGTTGGTGGCATAGGTACAGGTGGTCTTCTTGCCAGCTTTACCTTGGTAGGTATAGGTGATGTTGAGCAGACGGCCGGCAGGGTTGAAGTTGAGGACACGTCCGTTTTCTTCGCTGAGGAACTTGCGCATATCGTCGCGGAACCACTTGCGGGTGGGCCAGTCTTCGCGGAAGTCGTCGCTACGTAAAAGGATGTCCTCATCCATGGAAGCCACGCTTCCTCTGAGGCCTTCCCACTTGGTATCAAGACGAAGGTTGACGATATCCTGAGACTTCGCAAAGTTGATAGAAATCAGCGCAATAAAGGCAAAAAAGAGTGCTTTCTTCATTGTATTACTATATTTTTAGCGAATGCAAAAATACGAATAAAATATAAAATATAAAACAAAAAATTTACTAATAGGATCAAAACACAAAATACAACAACAAGGAAACGTCACTTTTTTAGACAGATATAGTCAAAAAAAAGAGAAAAATCCACATCTTACCAGAAACGAAAGTCCCCCCCCTCAAGAAACACCCTCGACTTCCCGCGGGGCAATCGATCGGTTTATCGAGGACATCGAGGCGGGCGAAGACAAAACCATCAATATCAGCTTCTTCTCAAAAATATATAATAAATATTGATACCTTCATAATTAATTCTTACGTTATCTCAATTATTTTTCGTACTTTTGCACTCGGATATGCTGAGCCAAGAAACCATACAAAACATTAGAAACAAGGCATCTATCGTAGATATCATCTCCGCGTTGATACCCCTGAAACTCTGCGGAGAGAACTATGTGGCGCCGAGCCCATTCTCTGTCAACCACGAAGAGGAGAATGCCGAACGTTCCCTTGTCGTGTCGCCACGAAAGAATGTCTATTTCTGCTTCGCCACCAACCACGGGGGCGACAGCATCCGTTTTCTGATGCAGTATGGCCATTTCTCGGAACAGGAGGCGTGGATATGGATTGCCAACCGCTATGGGGTCATCATCCCCCAGGAGGAGCTTGACAGCAACGACGCCACCAACGAGGTGCAGGAACTATACTACCTGCACGACCTTGCCCAACAGTTCTTCACCACCAATCTGAACAACAGCGAGATGGGGCGCGCCATAGGACTGAGCTACCTCAAAGAGAAGCGCAAACTGAGCGACGACATCATCGCCCGCTTCGGCCTCGGCTATTCGCCCGACGAATGGACCGCGTTGACCGACTACGCCACACGGGAAGGCTTCAGCGACAACGCCCTCCGCGCTTCGAGCCTCACCATCTTCAAAGACAACGGGAAGAAGTACGACCGCTTCAAAGGACGCATCACATTCCCTATCTTCAACACCACAGGCCGTGTTGTCGCCTACTCTTGCCGCACACTAAGCGCAGACAAAGAGGTGGCGAAATATATGAACTCCGAAAATTCGGCCATATACAACAAAAGCCAGACCCTCTACGGACTCTTCCAGGCCCGCGATGCTATAGTGGCACAAAAGAAATGCTACCTGGTGGAAGGCAACGTGGATGTGGTCTCGATGCATATGAGTGGCGTGGAGAATACCGTGGCTTCCTGCGGAACGGCCTTCACCAAAGAGCAGGCCTCGCTCATCAAACAATATACCGACAATGTGGCGATCGTGTACGACGGCGACTCCGCCGGCATCAAGGCCACCATACGCGCAACAGACATACTGCTGCAGGCCGGTCTGAACATTCGCATGGTCCTCTTCCCCGATGGAGAAGACCCCGACAGCTACGCCCAGAAATATGGAGCCGAGCAGCTGAGGGACTACCTCGCCAACAACGAGAAAGACTTCATCTCCTACCGCATCATGATACTCGCCCCAAATGCGATGAAGGATCCCATCAAGAAATCGGACCTCATCAAGGAGCTGGTGAAATCACTCTCCTACGTCCAAGACCGTACGGAGAGGGACAACTGTGTCCGCAAATGTGTCCATTTCTTCGGAGTGAACGAAAACACACTACAGCTTGAACTTCTCAACTGCATCAACAACAGACTCAAGAAGAATTTTGATCAAACCAAGCCGACGCTAAGTTCACCCCCCAGCGACCCATTCCCGTTCCCGCCCGAGCTGCCTCCCGACTTCGACCCCGACGGCAACCTTATACCGCCCGCACCCGTAGACGCACCTCCCACCTCATCGTCAAAACCCAACTGGCAGGAATACAACATATTCCCCGACGAGATACAGGAAAGGAAGATCATCAGCCTGCTGATAAATAACGGAAACGACATCATCTCCGTACTGATGCCCAAAGAGAAACCTACCGACAAGGATGTGTTTGAGCAGCAGTATGTGGTGTCGGTAATCGTGAGCGATATCGTGAACGACGAGATGCAGTTTGACAACCCCGTCTACCAACAAATATTCGGCCTCTTCCTCCACAAGCTCGAAGCTGGCGGACTGCTGGACAGCAACGAACTTGTCAACCATCCCGACGAGGTAATCCGCAATACCTCTATCGAACTGATGATCAACACCTACCACATCAGCGAACGCTGGCAGAACGAGAAGCACGTATATGTCGTCGCCCCGGAGCAGAGAGTGAAGGAGGACGTGGAATACTCCCTCAACACCCTCAAACTAAAGAAGATTAACCATCGTATCGACGACATAGACACCCAGCTCCGCCTCGCCTCCGACCCGGAAACGATGAATCAGCTCCTATTCAAGAAGATGGTATTCATCAAGCACCAGAAAGAGCTGTGCAACCAGCTCAGGTGCGTGATCCACTAAAGAGCACTACCCCCCCCAAAAAAAAACACAAGCAGACAAGCAAGAAAGCTCTTGCACACGACACTAAAAAAAGAAGTAATAGTTATGACTATCGATGCAATAAAACAGCGCTACGACATCATCGGAAACAACCCACAGCTGCTCATGGCTATCAACAAGGCCGTGCAGGTGGCCCCTACCGATCTAAGCATACTCATCACCGGCGAAAGCGGCGTTGGTAAGGATGTGTTTTCGCGCATCGTGCATGACAACAGCGTCCGAAAGCACAAGAAGCTGGTGTCCGTAAACTGCGGAGCTATCCCAGAAGGCACCATCGAGAGCGAGCTCTTCGGACATCTCAAAGGCTCGTTTACAGGAGCCGACAAAGACAGAAAAGGCTATTTCGAAGAAGCCAACGGAGGCACCATCTTCCTTGACGAGGTGGGAGAGCTGCCGCTAGCCATGCAGGTAAAGCTCCTTCGTGTGCTGGAAAACGGAGAGATAATCCCCGTAGGCTCTTCCACAGCAAAGAAGATCGACGTGCGTGTGGTTGCCGCAACGAATGTCAACATCCTTGAGGCCACCCGCAACGGGCACTTCAGAGAGGACCTCTACTACCGACTCAACCAGATATCCATCCATATCCCTCCTCTGCGCGAGAGAAAGGAAGATATCCATCTCCTCTTCCGAAAGTTCTCCTCCGATGTTGCAGAGCGCTACAAGATGCCGCCCATCTTCCTTACCGAAGAGGGGAAAGAATACCTCATCAACTACCCCTGGTACGGCAACATCCGCGAGCTGAAGAACGTTACCGAACAGATCGCCGTGGTGGAGACCGAGCGAACCATCTCCCGAGCCATTCTCCAGGACTACCTGAAATATGTCTCCGAGGAGAAGATGCCAGCCCTCTACAATGCTAACGAAGCTAACCCCAACCAAATATCCGACCGCGAGCTGTTGCTCAAGGCGCTCTCCATGGGACAGATGATAACAGAGATGCGTGCCGAGATCAACAACCTGAAGCAGGTGATCACCAACATCGCCCAAGGCCAGATGCCCATGAACGGACAGCCTATGTACCCCCAGGTCGACAAATACCACAACACCCCCTACTACGACAACGGAAATGAACTCCCCCTCCAAGTGGAACACAGGACCGGAAGCATCGAGAACGAGGAGGACTTCCAGGATACCGAAGTGGTAGAGGACGAGAGCCTCGGTATCCAGGATCGGGAACGACAGGCTATCATCAAGGCATTGGAACAGAGCGGCGGACGACGTCGCAACGCAGCCAAAGCGCTCGGTATATCGGAACGAACATTATACAGAAAACTTAAGGACTATAACATCGAGTATTGATTTTTCAACCAACACACCTTGTCTATGGAAACCATTCAAATAACACTACCGTCATCTAAAAGTCTTTCTAACCGCTGGCTCGTGATGGACTTCTTGTCCAAGAACGGCATCAAAATCAAGAATCTCTCTACCGCAGACGACACCCAGCTCATCAAACGCCTCCTGCGTCAGCTGAAGCTGAACCGTCGCCACAACTACGACTGCCAGAACGCCGGGACAGCAGCACGCGTCCTGACCGCCATGCTGGCCATAACCCCAGGGACACATTATCTCACAGGATCGGAACGTCTCTGCCAGCGCCCCATGGCACCCCTGTTCGACGCACTACGGGCGATAGGCTGCCAAATCAAATGTACCGAGAAAGAAGGCTTCCTCCCCGTGCAGATCGAGGGCGTGACACCTAACAACAACCGAGTATCCATAGACTGCACCATGAGCAGCCAGTTCGCCACAGCCCTCCTTTTGGCCGCCGTCAAGCTCCCTACAGGGATGGCCGTCGAGCTGAAAGGGTCGGTAGCATCGGCCCCCTATCTGGCCATGACCCTCGAGACCTTCACTCAGGCCGGCGTCCCTTGGGTGCTGAAAGGCAATCCCCCAGCCTATTTCGTAGACTATCATATCCCCCAATGCGAACTCGTCTCTATCGAGAAAGACTGGTCCGCAGCCTCATTCTTCTATACCCTTGCCGCCATCAAGGACGAATGTTCCCTGATCATGCCCGGTCTCTCTATGCAGTCGCACCAGGGCGACTCCGCCGTGAAGGCTATCTTCGAAAAGCTCGGCATCACCTCCACCCAAGTTGGACAAGCCGTCAAGATAGAAAAGACCAAGAAAGCCGTCGACCTTCTGGAATACGACTTCGTCAACACCCCCGACCTCCTTCCCTCCGTCGCCGTAGCCTGCGCCTGGATGGAAGTGGAATCCAAGCTCTCAGGCATCGCCAACACCCGTCTCAAGGAATCTGACCGCGTCGACGCCATCGTAACCGAGCTGCGCAAGATGAAAGTCGAAGTGACCACCGACGGCGACGTGATGCACATCCTCCCTTCGAAGATCGAAGTGACCGAACCCGTAGAGACCTATGGCGACCATCGCATCGCTATGGCCTTTGCCCCTCTGAAGGCACAGTTCCCCAACATCGAGATCATCAACCCCGAGGTGGTGTCCAAGTCTTTCCCCGCCTTCTTCGAGATGCTTGACAGAGCCCTTACATAACAAAGTTATGGAACAACAACGTGAATATTGGATCGATCTCGCCAAAGCGCTACTGATCATATGTGTGGTGCTTGGCCACGCCTGCCCTTCGGGATGGGAGCATCAGACAATATACGCGTTCCATATGCCCGCCTTCTTCATCCTATCAGGACACCTCTACAAAGCCCACAGCTGGAAGCAGACCGCCCGTTCCCTGTTCATCCCCATCCTATTCTTCGGGATCATCAACCTCATATACAGCCATGCCTTGAACATCGGCACCAACGGCCTCTCCCTCCAGGCCATAGGAGCTTACCTGGGGAAAAGCTGGCAGCCTTTCTTCGTCGCCAACCACGGAGCATACCATACACCCTTCACAGGACAATGGTTCCTCATCGTCCTTTTCCTTTGCCGATGCCTCATGGGCGACCTCAAGATGTTCGACTGGACCACAAAGTGGCGTTGGCAGATCATGGTAGTCTGCATCCTCTTCACCTGGCTCCAGCCGATGATATGGGAAGCCTATGCTGCCATACAGGACTGGCATCTTGCCAAGGTTATCGTATGCTGGCCGTTCCTGATTATCGGCACCTATATCAAAGAGTTCAAGGAGAAGATGCTCTCCCTTAAAGCATACCAGCTCCTGATCCTCCTGGCCGCAGGTCTGTTCCTCACCATTCAGAACAAAGCCGTCGACATCTACGAATCCAGCTATGGAGCCAGCCCATTGTTGATGTATCTTAACGCCACCCTCATCACCTTACTGATATGCAACGGACTCTCTCGCCTGGAGAAGCGCCTTTCCCTACTCTACAGCCCCGCGGAGATACTGAGCCGAGGCACACTTGTCATTCTCGGATGCCATAGCATCATCATCTCCCTCACCACCATCCTCCTCAACCATATCGGGATGGGGAGCAGCCGACTCAACTACATTCCCGCCACCCTGGCCACGATAATCATCACCTATCCTATAATAATATTCTTGCTGGACAAAGCACCTGTGCTTGCCGGCAAAAGAAAAGTAAAAAGAGAGTTAAAAAACAAAAAGGGACTTCTGGCAAAACGATGATCTGTCAGGGGATTCATCCAGAACCTACCGTTCTCTCCAGAAGTGCTCCGGCCTTATGAAAGACCTCGGCGTTCCCTTTTCGACAAAATAACAAACAATAGTTTTGTACTGCCTATTTTAGAAAACTTGCATATTTTTTCAAAAAAAATTAAAAAAATTATCACATCAAACGCAATATCACTATAAACCAACATATTATAAATTTAAAAAAAATTATCAAAATATATCAATAAAACCCAAAATCCAAACAATTATCATGAAAAAACTCATTATTTTCTCCTTTGCCGTTGCCATTGCAACCATAGGATTCGCCCAGAGCAACAACCCCGAGTTGAACAGCCTCCAGAACAAGCAGCAGCAGGAGCAGCAGGCTCTTACCGAGAAGCAGGCCAAAGAGCAGCAGAAGCTCCTCGAGAAGCAGCAGAAAGATCAAGAGAAGCTCGCCAAAGCCGAAGAGAAAGACCAGAAGAAGGTCCTCAAAGCCATCGACAAAGCCAACAAATCTGCTGTAGCTGCCGAAAAGGCCCACTCTCAGATCAAGAAAGCACAGGATAAAGCCAAGAAAGCACAATCCGACGCAGAGAAGGCTATAAAGAAGGCTAACGAGAAAGCCCAAAGTGCACAAGCCGACCTCGACAAGACCATCAAAGAGTCTGAGAAGAGCCAGCGCGAAGCCGAGCACGATCGCAAAGAGGCCGACAAGCTCAAGCAGCAGTTCCTCGACACCTACGGCCACCCTGCCGTACTCCCCGAGAAATAGTCGTTCTAAAAACGATCTACAACAAGAAGAGAGACACCAGAGAAGATGTCTCTCTTTTTTGTTTATCAGGCAACCTCTAAGGATTAGTTCTTTGAATCCATTAGAGGCTTCTATCAATCGTGTTTTTTGAGAGAGAGCGTGCGGGGAGATGCTACATCAGCTCGTCTAACTCGAGCCAACGCATCTCTTTCTCATCAAGGGCTCCGATGATCTCCCCTATCCTGTTGGAAGCCTGGGTAAGTTTCTCGACATCAGTTTCCTGGCCAGAACTGAGGAGCGTCTCCAGCTGGAGCTTCTCGGCATTGAGCTGCTCTATCTCTTTGCCCAACTGCTCGTACTCCTGCTTCTGCTTGAAAGTGGCCTTAGGCCGGGAGGAGGCTTTCTTTTCGGACTGCGTCTGCTGGTAGGCTTCGTTCCTGACCTCGCTTTGGGCCTTCTGCTGGGCTTTGAGCTGACGTTGCTTCTCTTCGAGATAGTCGGAGTAGTTGCTGTGGTAGTCCTTTATCTTGCCGTCGCCCTCGAAGACGAAGATATGGTCGACGAGGTTATCCATAAAGGAGCGGTCGTGGCTGACGATAAGCAGACAGCCTTTGTAGCCTTTGAGGAACTTCTCCAGTATCTCGAGGGTGTAGATATCCAGATCGTTGGTGGGCTCATCGAGGATGAGGAAGTTAGGATTGGCCATCAGCACGGTAAGGAGGTAGAGACGGCGACGCTCGCCTCCGCTGAGGTTGGAGAAGTAGTTGAACTGCGTGGCTCCGTCGAATCCGAAATAGGTGAGGAACTGATGGGCCGTCATCTCCTTGCCGCCTTCGAGTTCGATGACGTCGGCGACCTCCTTGATGATCTCTATGACACGCATGTCGTCCTTGGCTTTGAGACCGTTCTGGGTGTAGAAGCCGAACTGTATGGTCTGGCCGACGATGACCTTACCTGTATCCGGGCGCAGCTGCTCGGTGAGGAGGTTGAGGAAGGTGGACTTTCCGATGCCGTTAGGGCCGACAACGCCGATCTTCTCTCCTTTCTTGAAGGTGTAGGAGAAATCGTCGACCATCTTGCGTCCGTCGTAGGCTTTGGTGACGTTGTACATCTCGAGGATCTTGCCACCGATGCGTTCGGTCTTCACGGAGAGCTCGGGCTTCTTCTCGTCGAAACGGGTGTGAGCTTTCTGCTCCAGCTCATAGAAGGCGTCGATACGGGCCCTCGCTTTGGTGCCGCGAGCCTGGGGCATGCGGCGCATCCATTCCAGCTCGGTACGGTAGAGGCTTTTGGCCTTTTCCACCTCGGCTTTCGCGTTGGCCTGGCGCTCGAGCTTCTTCTCGAGGTAATAGTCGTAGGGAGGAATGGTGGGGTTGTTGGGTCGGTAGTGATAGAGAGTAGAGTTGTCGATTTCGATGATATCGTGACAGACGTTATCGAGGAAATAGCGGTCGTGGGTGACCATGAGGATGGCCAACTTCTGTTTGGAGAGGAAATCCTCGAGCCATTCTATCATCTGGATGTCGAGATGGTTGGTGGGCTCGTCGAGGATGAGGAAGTTGACGTCGTCGATGAGCGTGCGGGCCAGAGCCACCTTTTTGCGCTCTCCACCCGAGAGGATGTCGACAGGCTTGTCGAGTTCGTTGATAGAGAGTCGTCCGAGGACCTCTTTGACGCGGCTCTCGTAGTCCCATGCGTTGAGCACATCCATGCGGTTGGTGAGCTCGGTAAGCCGGTTTACCGCCGCCTCCTTTCCGAGGGAAGTCTGCAGGAGTGCCTCTTCGTATTGAGCGATAAGACGTATATATTGGTTGTCAGACGCGAAGACGAAGTCGCGTATGGTCTGTCCGCTATGGATCTCGGGGTTCTGCGAGAGGTAGGCCATCTTGATGTCGCCGCTGAAGGTCACGCGGCCGCTATCCTGCAGCACTTTGCCGGTAAGGATATCGAGCAAGGTGCTCTTTCCGTAGCCGTTGCGGGCTATGAGCGCCATCTTCTGTCCGGCGTTGATACCGAACGAGATATCCTCGAAGAGGAGCTTGTCGCCATAGGACTTAGTGAGATTTTCAACAGTAAGTAATGCGTCTGCCACTTGTGCTTTTCCTTATTGGGTGACTTCCGGGAAGTCGGTCTTAATAGTTATATTTCTCTTTCCAGCGCCAGCGCAGAAGTTCGCGGGTCTTCTCCTCGGCGGGGTTGTTGCCGGGTTCGTAGAACTTCGTGCCGCGCAGCTGGTCGGGAAGGAATTCCTGATCGACGAAATTGCCTTCGTAGTTGTGTGCATATTTATATCCGTCGCCATAGCCGAGGTCGCCCATCAGCTTGGTGGGGGCGTTGCGGATGTGGAGCGGAACCGAGAGGTCGCCTGTCTGCCTTATGGCCGCCTGCGCGTTCTTGAGAGCCATATAGGTGCTGTTGCTCTTGGCCGAGTTGGCGAGATAGACAGCACATTGAGAGAGGGTTATGCGGCACTCGGGATAGCCTATCTTCGTCACAGCCTCGAAGCAGGCGTTGGCGAGGAGCAGGGCATTGGGGTTGGCGTTGCTGATGTCCTCGCTAGCGAAGATGAGCATACGACGGGCGATGAAGACGGGGTCTTCGCCACCTTCTATCATTCGTGCCAGCCAGTAGACGGCGGCGTTGGGGTCGCTGCCTCGCATCGATTTTATGAAGGCGGAGATGATGTCGTAGTGCATCTCTCCCTGGCGGTCGTAGAAGGCGAGGTTCTGCTGGATGACGGTAGTGGCGCTCTGGTTGGTGACCTCGATGGAGAGCGGCTGTCCGGAGCCTACCACATAGCGGCTGGACGAGATGGCGCGGTTCACCACCAGCTCGAGGGCGTTGAGCAGCTTGCGGGCGTCGCCGCCGCTGATGCGCATCAGAGCCGCCGTCTCTTTGAGGGTGACGATGATATCCTGCGTAGCGTAGTATCTCACGGCGCTGTCGAGGAGCTGCCGCATCTCCTCTTCGCCGAAATCCTTCAGCACGTAGACCTGACAACGGGAGAGGAGCGCCGAGATGACCTCGAAGGAGGGGTTTTCGGTAGTGGCGCCGATGAGGGTGATGATGCCTTTCTCCACGGCCCCGAGGAGCGAGTCCTGCTGGCTTTTGTTGAAGCGATGGATCTCATCGATGAAGAGGATGGCGCCCTCCTCCTTCGTGGCGTCGTCGATAACCTGACGCACCTCTTTCACGCCGCTGCTGATGGCGCTGAGGGTGTGGAACGGACGGTTGAGCGTCTGGGAGATGATCATAGCGAGGGTGGTCTTTCCGATGCCGGGAGGCCCCCAGAAGATCATCGAAGGGATACGTCCGCTCTCGATAAGGGTGCGCAGCACAGCCCCTTCGCCTACGAGATGCGACTGGCCGATATAGTTGTCCAGCGAGGTGGGACGCAATATTTCTGCTAACGGTTGCATGCCTGCCTGCGGGGATTAGAGGATGAGCATAGCGTCGCCGTAGGTGCCGAATTTGTATTTCTCTTTGATGGCAGTCTGGTAGGTCTGCATAAGGAGATTCTCGCCGGCAAAGGCGCTGGTGAGGATGAAGAGCGACGACATGGAGGGGTGGAAGTTGGTGATCATCATGTCTGCGATGGTGAAATCGTAGGGAGGGAAGATGAACTTGTTGCTCCATCCGTCGTAGGGCTGGATCTTGCCCGGGATGGTGACGGCGGTCTCGAGGGCTTTCATGCAGGTGGTGCCCACGCAGCAGACCTTGTGGCCGTTACGCTTGGCGGCGTTGATCATCTCACAGGTTTCGGGGGTGATGTGCATCTCTTCGGCATCCATGCGATGCTTGGAGAGGTCCTCCACCTCGATGGGCTTGAAGTTACCCAGTCCTGCGTGCAGGGTGAGCTCGGCGAACTTGACGTCCTTGATCTCGAGACGTTTCAGAAGCTCGCGGCTGAAGTGCAGACCGGCAGCGGGAGCAGCCACAGCACCTTCGTGTTTTGCATAGAGGGTCTGATAGCGCTCGGCGTCGTCGTTGGTGATGAGGCCGAGAGGGGTAACGACCTTGTCCTTGGACAAGCGCTCCATACGAGCCTTGATGACATCTTCGGGGACAGGCATCTTGCCCATGCTGCGGATGATGGAGATGAACTCGTCGTGGTCGCCATCGAAAAGGAAACGGATGGTGCGGCCGCGGGAGGTGGTGTTGTCGATAACCTCGGCAACGAGAGAGTCGTTGTTGCCGAAATAGAGTTTGTTGCCGATGCGGATCTTACGGGCGGGGTCTACCACCACGTCCCACAGGCGGGTCTCTTCATTAAGCTCGCGCAGGAGGAAGACGGTAATCTTGGCTCCGGTCTTCTCCTTCTCGCCATAGAGCATGGAGGGGAAGACCTTGGTGTTGTTCATCACCATCACGTCGTCCTTGTCCACATAGTTGATCATATCCTTGAAGAGCTTGTGCTCGATCTCGCCGGTATCGCGATGGAGTACCAGCAGACGGGCCTCGTCTCTCTGTTTGGAAGGTTTTTCGGCGATAAGCTCCTTGGGCAGCTGGAATTTGAACTGCGAGAGCTTCATGGTAGAGTATAATGTGTTAATCATAACGAATATTTTTTTCTTTTTCTGGAGTGGCGACAGGGACAAACCCTCGCCTATTTCGTGCAAAGATACGAAATTTTGAGGCAAAAGTCAAGTATTTTAACATTTAATTTACCGCAACATTCTGCAAAACAAAGAAACACAACCAATTGCAGAACACACTTTTTTTCGGCATTTAAGAAATATCCTCCCAAGGGAGCGCCCTTGCTCCAGGCGGCCGTCAGACTCGCACCTCTCTCCCATCATCGTCGCATCAGGGACGACATAGAGGCACATCAGAGGTGCTGTTCCACGCGCTTAGATTGCCGCATCCGCGCCGCTCTCGACAGCAATAGCCCTATCGACCGTATATTCCCCCACCTGCTCTCTTCTCAACGAGGCGAGGAAGGCCACGCTATCCAAAGCGAGGCCGAAGTCTCTGGCGATGCTGCGGATGTAGGTCCCTTTACCGCAACGGATGCGGAAGTCCACCTGTGGCAGCCCCTCAGGGATATGGCCCTGCGGGTTGCGATAGAGCTCCGTCTGCTGCTCCTGCTGCTGAGGCTCGTCGGCCGACTGCCCTTCGGCGAGCGACGACGAATAGCGATGGAAGAGCTCCTCCAAGTCAGGATTGCCGAGGTTGCGGACGGCAGTTATCTCAAAATCATACACCTTCACTTTCTTGGGAGCTATCTCGGCAGGCTTGCCGTCGCGAGCATAGCTGTAGGCTCTCTCGCCTGCCACCCTTACGGCCGAGAACATGGGAGGCACCTGGTCGATCTCGCCCACAAACTGCTGGCGGACCTCTTCCAGCTTCTGGAGGTCGATATGCGAGGTCGGCGCATATTCGTTTACCGAACGCTCCATATCGAAACAGGGGGTGGTGGCGCCCAGGACGATGGTGCCGGTATAGACCTTCGTTCCAGCCTGCAGCTCGTCGATGCGCTTGGTGGCTTTCCCCACACATACGAGCAGCATCCCCGACGCCAACGGGTCGAGAGTTCCGGCATGTCCGATCTTGAACTTCTTCACGCCCAGCTCTCGCTTGATCTGCCATTTCAGCTTGTTCACCACCTGAAACGACGACCATCCATAAGGCTTATCTATCGGCAATACCCTACCCTGCTCCAGCTCCTCGAGTGTCATAGTTTTCTATTAGAAGAGATAAGGAAGTATGATGGCACAAAGGGCGACGATAGTGCAGTAGATAGCGAACCAGATCAGCTTACCCTTCTTCACCAGGTTGATCATCCAGGTGCAGGCCAGACAGCCGCTCACGAAAGCAGCCAGGAAGCCCACCACCAGAGCCACAGGCGAGATGGCAGCTGCGTTGGCAGCTTCGGCCATCACTTCGGCGTCGGGGAAGAGGAGGTCTTTGGCGTCAAGCAGCGCCTCTCCCACGATGGGAGGGATGACCATGAGGAACGAGAACTGGGCCAGCTTCTCCTTCTTGTTGCCCAGCAGCAGACCTGTGGCGATGGTGCTGCCCGAGCGGGAGAGGCCGGGGAGCACGGCGCAAGCCTGAGCCAGACCGATGACGAAAGCGTTCCACATGGATACATTCTCCTTGGGACGGGGCTTGGCGAAATAGGAGAACGCCAGCAGGGCGGCGGTGACCAGCAGGCAGCATCCTACGATGAGGAGGCTGTTGCCGAACCAGGCCTGCGAGGTCTCGGGGTTGAAGATGGCCTCCACCTTGTCCTTGAAGCAGAAGCCCACCACCATGATGGGGATCATGGACACGAGGATGTTGACGATATATCGCGTTCCCTCGTTCCATTGGAACTTGAAGAAATCCTTGAACAGCCACACGATTTCCTTCCACAGCACCACACAGGTAGCCAGCACGGTGGCCACATGCACCAGCACGTTGAAGGTAAGGTTAGCCTCGCCGTCGATGCCGAAGAGGTAGTTGCCAATGGTGAGATGTCCGCTGCTGGAAACGGGCAGATATTCGGTGAGTCCTTGCACAAGACCCAGTATCAAAGCTTGAAGCCAGTTCATTCTGTTCTGTATTTTTTTCTTTTCCCGGCCCTTCCCTTCGGGGGTGGTGCCAGACAGTTGTTATTCTTCGGATTTGGTCTCCTCAGCCTCTTTCTTGCCGGATTTGATCATGATGGCTGCTATCTCGACAACAAAGCCGAGGATGATCATCACGGGAGCTGCCACGAGACGACGGCCGTCGAACATAGCGGGGTTGAAGGTGTTGGGATCGTCGCTGCCGCCGCCGCAGAGGAGGATGTAGCCTATGGCCAGCAGCACGAGGCCTACGCCCATGAGGATATAGTTGAGGGTGCCGAAAGCGAAAGCAAAGTTGTTTGCAGGAGCTTCGCCCTTGGTATTCTTTTTATTGTATGAAGTTGCCATAATATTTTAACGTATTATATTTATTTACTGAACCAGGTCGCTGTCTCTTTCTCCCATCCCCCTTCTATCGTCTGCGCAGATAGCGGCGGACAGAGAAGTAGGTGGAGAAGTAGGAGATGATGATGCCTACCACGGGGAGGCTGATGGCCATGATGCCGTACGCCATGGTATGCTGGGTAGCGAAGATCTGCAGCGAGAACTGGCTGCTGAAGGTATAGACCGAAATAGCCATAAGGATGTCTGCGAAGAGGCCGCCCAGGAATCCGAGCCATATGCTGCGCCAGAGGAAGGGGCGGGAGATGAAGGCGTTGGTGGCTCCCACGAGGCGCATGGTCTGGATGGTCTCCTGCGAGGTGTAGATAGCGATCTTGATGGTGTTGCTGATGAGCATCACACACACAAAGAGCAGCAGCACGATGAAGACAATCAGCAGCCAGCCGATCTTGTAGAAGATGTCGTTCAGCTCGTTCACCACGTTCTCCTGATAGGCCACGCCGGTGACCATGGGCAGCTCGCTCACGGTGCGGGTGAACTGGTTGATGAGGTCCTGCTCCTTTTCGGGGACGAGACCGCTCTTGAAGTTCACCATCAGCGTAGGATAGAGCGGGTTGTAGCCCAGAAATCCCACGAAGTCCTCTCCCAGCTCTTCTGCAAAGATCTCTGCAGCTTCTTCCTTGGAGATATAGTCCACCTTCTTCACATAGCCATATTCGGCGATCTCGTCGCGGAGCATGACGGCTGTGCTGTCGGTGATCTCAGGCGCGAGGTCCACTTTGAAGGTGATGCGTTCCTGCAGGTCGTGGGTGGTGCGGTAGGAGTGGTATTCGATGAACATCAGCAGTCCGAAGACGAACAGCACCAATGTGATGCCGAAGACCGTGGAGGTGCGCTGGCTCCATTGGCTCATCTTGCTGTGTTTCTTTTTGTTTGCCATATTCTTTTGCTTGAAGTGATGAGGTTGGCGATTTGTGAGTGTTCTTTGTGCGGTCGTTATCGCTATCGGGCAGGCTGTTAGTTAGCCAGCATCATAGGCATGACGAGCATGAGGAGGTCTTCGGGGTTGGGAGTCTCGCTCTCTTCGTCGATCTGGGGATAGATGATGCCTGCCATGTTGGGGTGCGACATCTCGATGCGGATGCGCTCGGTGTCGAGGTTGTTGAGCATCTCGAGGAGGAACTTGGCGCTGAAGCCTATCTCCATGGGGTTGCCCTCGTAGTGGCAAGCAACCTTGTCCTTACCGTTGTTGGAGAACTCGATGTCCTCTGCCGAGATGGTGAGGTCCTGGTCGGAGATAGAGAAGCGCACCTGCTGGGTAGCCTTGTTGGCGAAGAGCGCCACGCGGCGGAGGGCGGTCATAAGCTCGGCACGTTCAACCATGAGATGGTTGGGGTTGTCCTTGGGGATGGCGAGCTCGTAGTTGGGGTAACGGCCGTCGACGAGGCGGCAGACCACGCGGAAGTTGGCGAAAGAGAGGCTCACGTTGGTGGTGTTGTACTCCATGCTCACCTCCACATCGTCCTTGCTGCCGGCGATGATGTTCTTGACCACGTTGAGAGGTTTCTTGGGGACGATGAAGCTGACGTCCTCGCTGGCCTTCACGTCGGTGCGGCGATAGCGAACGAGCTTGTGGGCGTCGGTAGCCACAACGGTCATTCTCTCGGTAGTGAAGTCGAAGAAGATACCGCTCATCTGCTGGCGCATCTCGTCGGTAGAGGCGGCAAAGAGGGTCTTGTTGATAGCTGCCACAAGAGCAGAAGCCATGATGGTGGTGCTGCTGGTGTCCTCAACGGGAGGCAGGGAGGGGAAGGTGGCACCGTTCTGGCCTGCGAGGGTGTATTTACCGTCGCCGCAGGTGAGCTCCACGCTGAAGTTGTTGTCAACCGCGATGGTCACGGGAGCGTCGCTGAGGGTCTTCACGGCGTCGAGCAGGAGCTTGGCGGGGATGGCGACTTCCTTCACGCCATCGTCGCTGGCGGTCTCGAGATCGAGGGTGGAGACAACGGTAGTTTCGAGGTCGGTGGCGCGCATCGAGAGGGTCTTGCCTTCCATCTGGAAGAGGATGCAGGTGATGATGGGCACCGTGTTGTTGTTGGTAAGCACGCTGCTCATGGCCTGCAGCTGCTTGGTGAAGAGTTGGCTATTTACGATGAATTTCATATTGTTATATATTTTTTATCAGTTAATGATGCGTACTATTTCACGTTGCAAATTTACATCAATTTCGCCGTTTAGCGCAAGCTAATATAAAAAAGATATCAACAACTTATTCACACACCACACAATCTCCTGAAAAACAGCAGGCAAAACATCCCATTCTGAAGTCGCCCAAATCCCGCCATTGCAGCCCCAAGGATTGCAGAGGAGCGAGAGCAGAAATACAGCAGGACCTCCCTAAAAAGCAAGCAGCATATCACCAGCATATCAAATTCGATACGCTACCCATACCCAAATGAGACGCTAGTGAGATGCTACCTACTCGCTGGAGGAATTAACCGGGCTTTCATGCGACTTATATATAAATTATACCTAAACGCAATGTTGCTCCAAAAACGCACATTGCATGAATGCACGAATGCATTGCACGCAACTTTTTCATAACGGAAAAGGGAACTTGTTTCATCTCCCAAAACGAGAGAGCCTATTTGTGGAGGAGGGCGTGGAGGTCGCGTGTGAACGGCTGGATATTCTCGCCCAACCTACTGGCGGCGTATTCGCTATAGGCGTCGCGCTCGATGGCGTCGGGCACAAAGGCCAACAGACGCAGCAGGTCGGCACGGACCTCTTTGCGCTTCGAAGGATCGGCAACGAGCGTCGCCATCTTTTTGTCGATGGCATAGGTGACGATATTGAGCTCTTCATCCTCCAGATACTGCTGCAGCTGAGAGGAGCCGTTGGCTCGGGCGTAAGCGTCGGGACTCATGCCTTCGGGGAACTCCACGATACGGAGATGGATACCCTTTGCCAGCACAGCCCCGATATGGTCGATGTCGAGCACAAACGAGCGTTGGGCTAGCGTGACGTCGCTAGTTATGCGTTTCATGTCGTGCAGCTGCTCTGGGGTAAATGCTGTCGTGCAGAGCATGACAGCATTTGTCACTCCCGACTGATGCATAGAGAAGACGTCGAGGGGATGGGAGACAACATAGTATCGGTCGTTGAACGACTTGCTTTTCTTTGCCTGGAAGAAGCCGTAGATGGCTTTCTGAAAGTTGTAGGCGAGGTTGTTGGCCAGCCCTTTGAACTGTCCGCTATACTGTTGGGAGACAGACATAAAATAGAACGAATGGACCTTGCCGTCGTTGCCGAAGATGGGCAGCGTGAGACAGCCTTTGGCGCAGTTGCGCAGCGAGCCGTCGTCCTGTTCTTTGGCGAGCTTGGCGGCGAGGAGCGCCTCTCTGGAGTAGCCGCTGGCGAGTGCATGACTCACAAAATCGTCGACCTGCGTCGAGATATAACCGACGGCGTAGCGTTCTACGACCTCTTTGGCAACGCCATGGTCGTTGAGGAAGCGGAGCCCCTGCCCCTTCCCCTCGTCGCTCCCGTTGAGCTGTTCGACGAAGTAGTTCTTGGCGAAGTCGTTGACAGCAAAGATCGACGCCCTTTCGGCCTGATAGGCTTTAGCCTCGTCGCTCTGTTCTTCCTCCTCTATCTCAATATTGTACATTTCGGCAAGATAGTGCAGCGCCTCGGGATAGGACATTTTTTGGTTGGTCATGAGGAATTTGATGCTGTCGCCACCCTCATGGCAGCCGAAACAATAGTAAATATTCTTTGCCGGAGAGAGGGAGAAGGAGGGGGTTTTTTCGTTGTGAAACGGGCAGCATGCCCAGTAGTTCACTCCCTTCTTTGTCAGCGACATAAACCTACCCAAGACCTCCACCACATTGGCGGTGTCCTTGATGCGTTGTATGGTCTCGGGCTTGATCATAATTCGGGTGCAAAAGTACGAAGAAAAAACCTTTTAGCAAAATAATATTACAAAAAGCCGTTGCAAATGGAATATTTTTTGTATTTTTGCATCGCCAAATTATAGACTTTTTTAGTTTGGAAGCCAATTATAAAGACACAAAAAAAAATCTTCTCTGCTCATGAGACCCATACTTCAGCATACGTTCCTTCTCCTCCTGATAATGCTCTCGCTTCCGACAATGGCGCACAACAGACGCGACACGCTGGGCGTGGGATCGAGGATGACCTTCTCCGAGAATCTCGGACAATGGGACAGCCACATCGTCTTCCGCTCGCAGATGAAGGCCGCCACCCTCTTCCTGGAACGCGACCGGTTCACCATCACGCTTCAGCACCCCGACAACGAGAACCTCCACCCCCATTTCGGCCAGCACGCCAACAGCGACCGCTACCGAGAACATTCCTACCAGGTGATCTTCGAAGGCTCGAGAGCCGCCGCCTTGAACGGAGAAGGGAAGCAGAAGGACTATGAGAACTATTTTCTCGGCAACGACCGCTCCCGCTGGCGCGGCGGCGTGGGCATCTACCAGACGGTGAGATACACGAGCCTCTATCCCGGCATCGACCTCAAGGTCTATTCGGCCTCCAACGCCATGAAATACGACTTCGTCGTCGCCCCCTTGGCCGACCCCAGCCTCATCAAGATGAGATACCTTGGCATTGACGGAGCCCGCATCAAGGACGGCAACATCGTCATCAAGACCTCGGTTCTGGATATCGTCGAGCTGAAACCCTATGCCTACCAGATCATCGACGGGGAGGAGATCGAAGTAGAGGCCTCCTATAGGCTCAACGGCGACGAGGTGACCTTCCGTCTCGGACGCTACGACGCCTCCCGCGAGCTCATCATCGACCCCTACCTCTATTTCTCCACCTACACCGGCTCCACCGCCGACAACTGGGGCACCACGGCCACCTACGACAGCCACAAGAACGTCTACACCTCCGGCGTTGTCTTCAACCACGGCTACCCCACCTCCCTGGGCGCCTACGACGGCTCATTCAACGGCAACGCCGACGTGGGGATCTTCGCCTTCTCCGACGACGGCTCACAACGTCTCTACGCCACCTACCTCGGCGGACGCTACGCCGACATGCCCCACAGCATGTATATGAACGACCTCGACGAGCTGGTGATCTTCGGAACCACGGGCTCCTCCAACTTCCCCACAACACCTACCGCCTTCGACACCTCCTTCAACGGAGGCCAGCCAATACAATATGAGTCGTCGGCTATCAACTACCCTAACGGCTCGGACATCTTCGTGAGCCGTTTCAACAGCACAGGAACAGAGCTCCAAGCCTCCACCTTCATCGGTGGCACGGGCAACGACGGACTCAACTACGAGAACTACTACAACAGCAGCAACACCCTCATCATGCTGGGCAACGACTCGCTCTATTTCAACTACGGGGATGGCGCTCGCGGCGAGCTCGTGACCGACGATATGGCCAACATCTATGTAGGCTCCACAACCAAGTCGTACAACTTCCCCACCACGTCCAACAGCTACAGCCCGCTCTACTGCGGCGGACAGGACGGCATCATCTTCAAGCTCGACTACAACCTCTCCAACCTCCTGTGGAGCAGCTATCTGGGAGGTGCAAAAGACGACGCCATCTATTCCATCGATGTCGACAAGGACTATAACGTCGTTGTGTGTGGCGGCACCAATTCTCCCTATTTCCCCACCACACAAGGGAGCTACCGACGCACCTACAACGGCGGAAGCGCCGACGGCTTTGTGGCAAAGATATCCTACTACGGCACCACACTCATGTCGAGCACCCTCTTCGGCTCATCGGCCTACGACCAATGCTATTTCGTAAGAACCGGCAAGGGCGACGACGTCTTCGTTTTCGGACAGACCAAGGCCAGCGGAAGCACCATGATCCATAACGCCACCTACTCCACGCCTAACAGCGGCCAGTTCCTCGCGCGCTTCACGCCCGGCCTTGACTCGCTAGTATGGTCCACCGTCTTCGGCACAGGAAGTGGAGAGCCCAACATCTCCCCCACCGCCTTCGCCGCAGACATCTGCGACCGTGTGTATGCCGTCGGCTGGGGCCGTAAGTTCGCCGGCTATTATCTTGCCGGACAGAGCGTACCCTGGTTCACCTACGGCACCTGGGGGATGCCCATCACCAACGACGCCTATCAGACCAACACCGACGGCCAGGACTTCTACATCTTCAGCATGGACAACGACGCATCCACTCAGGTGTATGGCAGCTTCTTCGGAGAGGTGCACTCCTCGACCAACAGCGGAGGCAACGACCATGTTGACGGAGGGACAAGCCGTTTCGACCGCTGCGCCACACTCTACCAGAGCGTATGCGCCAGCTGCGGAGGCACCAACGAATTTCCGACGACGACAGGAGTGTGGTCCAACGACAACAACGCCAACAACTGCAACAACGCCGTCTTCCGTCTCAACATCAACGACGACTTCCCCGTGGCCGACTTCGTCCAACCGCCTATCCTTTGCGCCCCTGCAACAAACTACGGTCTCGTTTTCACAGGACGTGCTGACCGGGTGCAATGGGACTTCGGCGATGGAAGCGCCCCGCAGAACATCTACGGGGGGAACTTCAACATCCGTCACACCTATGCCACCCCCGGACGCTACACCATCCGCGTTGTGGCTTATATGGCCTCCGGATGCACCACCACCGATACCGTCTACCATGATGTCATCATCCTCGGCAACAGCACGACCCAGCTCGACACCCTCTCCGTCTGCCCCGGAAGCCCTATACAGATAGGCATCACTCCCGGTTTCGGAGCAACCTACCGATGGATTACGGGGAACGTCTCCGACTCTACCATCGCCAACCCTTATGTCAGCGGAGCCGGCATCTACACGCTCCTTGTAACGAACCAGGAGTCATCCTGCGTCGACACCATGCGCCAGGTGGTTCTTACCGGCCACACCGACCTCACCCTCTCAGGCGACACAGCAAGCTGTTCCTCTCCGCTCACCTTCTCCGCCCTCTGCTCGGGAGCCGGCATACGATACCAGTGGTCGCACTATCCCGACTTCAGCGACACCATCAACACCAACCCCTATCGCAACAGCATCAGCGTGGAGATGGACCACTCGCAGACCTTCTATGTGCACGTTTCCGACAACTACGGCTGCGAGAGCAGCGACAGCATACATGTGCGTTTCTATGGAGTGATGGACACGCTCATCTCCCTCCCGACACTCTGCCCCGAGAGCTGCGACGGCTCTATCACCGTCCATTCCACCGGATTTGCCGTTCCTCCCTTACGATACCTCTGCGACGGACAGATCCTCACCGACTCTATAGCACGAGATCTCTGTCCTGGCAACCATACCGTTGTGTTCATCGACGCCAATGGCTGCCAGGTCACCAAACAGGCCACCGTTGACGCCGCAGAGCCTCCCTTGGTTGACGCCACCATAACCGATGTCCTCTGCCGAGGAGACCGCACTGGAGCGATAGCGCTTACAGTCACGGGCAACGCCGCACCCTACACGTTCCTTTGGGACGACGGGAGCACCTCCCCCACCCGCTCCTCTGTTGCTGCTGGCAGCTATCCTGTCGCCATCACCGACGCCAACGGTTGCACGACAAGAGACACCTTTGTGGTCAACGATCTTGCCAACCTCGACCTGCGGGCAATCTTCCTATCCAACACTTGCGAGGACGCCTGCAGCGGACGCGCTCTAGCTGCAGTATCCGGAGGCACAGCACCATTCGCCTACGAGTGGAGCAATGGCGAAAGCGACTCGAACGCAAGCCAGCTTTGCGAAGGGACACACTCGGTTATCGTCACCGACGCCAACGGCTGCAAGGACACCGCCTCGATACAGATCGCCACACAACACTCTTTCGACAGCATCAGCGTGTGGGCCGACAGCACCACCATACTTATGAACAGCAGCACCAGGCTCCACGTCACCCAGATACCCAACGGCACCTATGAATGGGAACCCTCCTATTGGCTCAACGACGCCCACTCCGCCAACCCGGTCGCCACACTCATCGACACGACGACATTCATCGTTACTGTGACAGACTCTGCCGGTTGCACCTATTCCCGCCCGATAACCATCTACTGCACGGTAGTCGACTGCGGCCCCCAGACCATATTCATCCCCAACGCCTTCACTCCCAACGGCGACGGCAAGAACGACCAGCTCTGCTTCAGCGGAACGTGGGTCACAGATTTCCACATCGCCATCTTCACCCGCTGGGGAGAGCTGGTGTACGAATCTAACGACATCAACCAATGCTGGGATGGCCGCTACAAGGGGAACATCTGCCTCCCGGGCGTATACACCTACCATTGCACGGTGAAATGCAAAGCCGGCCTGGAGAACACTTTCAAAGGTGACGTCACCTTGATACGATAAAGAACAGTAAGAAGCAAAATAAGAGAAAGAATGCCCAATCCTACCAAACAGAAAGACCAGTTTGTGGTTGCCTACATCACCGATCCCGTCCATAGCGAGATCGTCGTTTCGCACGCCACACATCTGGCCGCAATGCTTAAGAAAGGTCTTATTCTACTTCATATCTCAGACCCACGCTACACGAAGCTCTCCACCGACGATGCCGGGGCCATGCTCAAAAGCCTCCAGAGCGACCTCCTCCTGCAGGGGCACCCTCACGTCACCTATGCCGCCCTCAAGGGAGAGACGAAGCCTATCATCGACGCGCTGCCTGTGCTCCTCAACGCCGTGGTTGCTGTGGCACAGGTCGACAGCCAGGCCGGACGCCACGCCCCCACCCACAAGAAAGAGCTGCTACGCAACTTCAGCGAATGCAAGATCGCTTTCCTTACCGTCCAGGAGGCGCTCTCCGATATCGGACAAACAAAACATGTAGCCTTCAGCATCGACTACAGGAAGGAAAGCAAAGAGAAACTCGTCTGGGCCAGCTATTTCGCCCGTTTCAACGGAAGCAGCCTCCACACACTCTATTACGACTACACCGACGAAGCCATACGATACAAATGGTACAGCAATATGCAGTTCATGCACAAGTTCTTCACCAGCCTCGGCGTCTCTTTCGTCCCCCATGTGCTCAAGAAACGGACCACCTTCCCCGATGTCAGCGCCCTCGACTTCGCCAACGAGAATGGCATAGGGACCTTCATCGCCGTTACCACCAACGAGCGCGACGGCATCGAGTTCTTCATCGGAGTGCAGGAGCATCGCATCATGGTCAACCCCCACAAGATACCCGTCCTCTTCATCAACCCGCGCGACGACATCTACGTCCTCTGCGACTAAACCAGAACAAGAGCCGACCACATACAGAGATCCTGGAAGCAGCAAGGATGCATCCTCGCACCTAAAGGGACTTTATAGGGACCTTAAAGGGACTTTATAGGGACAAACAAGGCAGAAAGTCCCTTTAAGGTCCCTTTAAAGTCCCTTTAAAGTCCCTTTAAGTAGTCCTATGTAAGAGGTATGTAAGGGGTATGTATGCCGAATGTAACCATGATACCACGAAAGTCGGCCGACCTTCAGGAGGCCGACCGATGGAGATTGACATACTTGGGGAGATTTCTAAAAATCAGAGGCGACACACTTGCACTTTTTCAATTGCAGGCGACCTTCCGAACGAAGAACCGCCTGTTTGGTATCGACAATTCTGCATTCCTGATTCTGCGGCTATTGCAATTCTGCAAAGAAAATGGGGATTTTATACGTGTTGGCAGTCTCATCACAAGGACAATTCATCCTCTTCTGCAAGAAACCTCGTCATTGCGGGTTTCTCGTAGACGTCATTGCAGGCTCCGACCCGCTATCTAGACAGCCAAGCAACGAACACAACGAGTCGCAAACCTGTCGCAATAGATTACGGGCCGGAGTTCGCAATGACGTAGGACAATGAAGGGAAAGGAGGAATTGTCTCTGAAATAGTAGCTGCCAACATGTATAGGTAACTTCTAAAAATTGGTTTTCAAACGATTTTTGATTATGGGCGAGCAGATTTCATCTTTGAGTGAGGGCGCAATGCGGTGCATTGTAACCGAATGAAAATATGAAAGATGC
>JAKSMR010000174.1 GCA_024400495.1 Bacteroidales bacterium | reverse complement strand
TGACATATCGCTCGTCCGAGAACTTCATCTCGCAGACATTGTAGGCGCTGTCCCCGCGCTCGATCAGCAAATCAATCTGTGCGCCCTGCGGATAGGTGTCGTCAGCATCATGACACCAGCCGTAGACATGCGTAAGGATGCCGGAAATGCCAAGCGCCTTTTTGATCTGCTCGACGTGCAACATACATACGCGCTCAAATGCCAACCCCTTCCATACGGCCGCCGCCTGCGTGACGGATGTCTTCTGCCAGAAGTTCGGATCGGGATTGGACTCCCCCTCCATGAACTTGAAGTAGAACAGGGTGAAATTGTCAAAAAGCTGGTAGAGGGCATCCTTCTTCTTCTTACCCGGCGCCGTGTACCGACGGATGAACCCGCACTGGTCAAGTTCCTCAAGGTTCTTGGTAAACGTTCCTCCGTCCTGCAAGCCGGTCGCCTTGAGAATCTCCTCGCGGCTCATGCCGGCTTTCTTGCGGCCCAACGCCTCAATGATCTTGTAGTGTCCTTCATCGCTCTTGAAGAGGGACCGATAGAGCTTCGAGAACTCGTCTCGCAATTTCCCTCCGCGCGCAAAGCAGAGGGCGTCGATATTCTGCACGGGATCCAATTCCTTCACGAAGAAGCTCCAATAGTACGGCACCCCGCCCAGCACCATGTACGTCTCGGCGATTTCCTTGCGCGACATCGACAACCTCTTCGACGCGGCATATTCCTCGCATTCGCGGAGGGTGAACGGAAGGAGCTCGATCGTATCCGTCACGCGATTGTGAAGCCCTCCGCGGTCCTTGATGACCTTGTCGATGATCCACGACGTCGCAGAACCGCAGATGACAAGCACGACGTCCTTTCTCGCCGACGCCCATTGGTTCCAGAAATGGTCAAGCGCCGAGACAAAGCCGGACTTCGGCGTATCCATCCACGGCATCTCGTCGATGAACACGACCTTGCGCTTCTGCCGGGACGCAACAATGACCCTGCGCAGCTCACGGAAGGCCTGCGTCCAGTTCGACAGTTCCGG
>JAKSMR010000172.1 GCA_024400495.1 Bacteroidales bacterium | reverse complement strand
GCCCATTGCCATGCCCACCATCTGCCGATGCCACATTTCATGAGGTTCTTGAAGCGGGTTCGGACTCGTTTCCAACTTTTCCAGATATAACAGCGCAGGCGTCTGTGATACCATGCCTCTGTTTCTTGGAGGAATGACTTCATGTCTGCCATGCGGTAATATCCTATCCAGCCACGGACATATTCCGTCAGGCGGTTCTTCAGCCACTTGTAGCCTTTGCCGTTGCTGCGCTTGGTGATGCCTTTGAGTCCTCTATGGAACTTCTCTTTGCTCTTCGGGTGCACAGCAAGACCGCATCGGCTCGCACGCAGTCAGTAGAACGCGTAGCCGAGGAATTTCTTGCCCGACAGTGCGCCTACCACTGTCTTTTCCTTGTTGACCTTCAAGAACAGTTTCTTCTCAACAAAGTTGGCAATGCTGTCTCTTACCCGCTCGGTAGCGCGGAGGCTCTTGACGAGTATGATGCAGTCGTCTGCGTAGCGGACGAACGGGTGTCCTCTGCGCTCGAGTTCCTTGTCGAGCTCATTCAGTATGATGTTGCTCAATATCGGGCTCAGCGGTCCGCCTTGCGGGACTCCCTCGGTGGTTTCCTCGTACTTGTGTCTCACCATTACTCCCGCATTCAAGTATCGGTGGATGAGTGATACTACTCGTCCGTCCTTTATCGTTTCCGATAGCACTTGAATGAGTCTGCTATGGTTCACAGTATCGAAGAAGCGTTCCAAATCCAAGTCCACGCAGTAGCGGTAGCCTTCGTCTGCATAACTTTGTACTCGCTTTGTAGCATCGTGTGCGCTACGGTTGGGGCGGAAGCCGAAACTGTTGTCGCTGAACAATGGTTCATAGATTTCCGACAGCACTTGGCTTATCGCCTGTTGGATGAAGCGGTCAACCACGGTCGGTATGCCGAGCTGGCGCTTCTTGCCGTTGTCCTTCGGTATCTCTACCCTCCGCACGGCTGTCGGTCTGTATTTGCCCGACTTAATCTTTTCGATGAGTTCGCCCAAGTGGAGGTTCAGGTATGGCAACAGTTCGCT
>JAKSMR010000171.1 GCA_024400495.1 Bacteroidales bacterium | reverse complement strand
GCTGATGTCAGCGAGGAGTCATACGATGCTAAGGAAGGTATCGTAAGCAACTCTCCTGCCGCTGGCAAGACTGCCGTAGAATACGACGGCGAGGCACTCAACCTCAACGGCTTGACCGTAAAGGAGGCTATCGCTGCAACAAAGGAATTCGTAAAGAAGCACAATATCGGTCGTGTGAAGGTGAACTACCGTCTCCGCGACGCCATCTTCTCTCGTCAGCGCTATTGGGGCGAGCCATTCCCAGTATATCACAAGAACGGCATCCCAACAATGATTCCTGAGCACTGCCTCCCAATCGAACTTCCTGCCGTTGACAAGTTCCTTCCTACAGAGACTGGCGAGCCACCACTCGGCAACGCTACTGTTTGGGCTTGGGACGAGAAGAACGAGAAGATCGTCGAGAACTCAAAGATCGACAACGAGACAGTCTTCCCAATAGAGCTTTACACAATGCCTGGCTTCGCTGGTTCATCGGCTTACTACCTCCGCTACATGGACCCACACAACGACAAGGCTCTCCTTTCTGAGGATGCTGCTGCTTACTGGCAGAACGTTGACCTCTATGTAGGTGGTTCTGAGCACGCTACAGGTCACCTTATCTACTCTCGTTTCTGGAACAAGTTCCTCTTCGACCTCGGCGTTTCAAAGAAGGAAGAGCCATTCCAGAAGCTCGTAAACCAGGGTATGATCCAGGGCCGCTCAAACTTCGTCTACCGCGTAGAGGAAGGCGAGCAGAAGGGTAAGTTCGTTTCGTTCAACCTCCGCAAGGACTATAAGGTCACTCCAATCCACGTTGACGTGAACATCGTCAGCAACGATATCCTCGACATCGAGGCATTCAAGGCTTGGCGTCCTGACTACAACGACGCAGAGTTCATCCTCGAAGGCGACAAGTACATCTGCGGATGGGCTATCGAGAAGATGTCGAAGTCTATGTTCAACGTCGTAAACCCTGACATGATTGTCGAGAAGTACGGCGCTGATACTCTCCGTCTCTACGAAATGTTCCTCGGTCCTGTTGAGCAGTCAAAGCCTTGGGACACTAACGG
>JAKSMR010000170.1 GCA_024400495.1 Bacteroidales bacterium | reverse complement strand
GGAAGATTGTCGATCAAATCGGATATGACGACGAGCGCAAGACGCTTTGACATCGCCGGAACAGGACATGTCGTTGTATTGAAAGGCTTTGGTTTCATTTGGTTTTCCTTGTGTTCTGAGGTCGCTCGTCTTCTCTGCGACGCCACGGATTATACCGTGCATGGATGGTTTGTGCAAGGTCGAAAAACACTTTTCGAATGCTAGAACAGCGTCATCTGGACCGGCTCTCTTGCCACCTGTTCGATACGGGTCTTCGCAATGTCGAAATAGGCTTCGTCCTTCTCGATGCCTATGAATCGGCGTTTTGTGCGGACGCAGGCCACGCCGGTCGTCCCGCTTCCCATCGTCGCGTCTAGAACCGTGTCGCCTTCGTTCGTGTACGATCTGACAAGCCACTCGATCAGCTCCACTGGCTTCTGGGTTGGATGCACATTCTTGCCGGGAGGCGGTTTCGGAAACCGCAGAATCGACGTCGGGCACTTCATCGATGCGTCCAGCGCCGGGACCTCATGCCGCGATCCGTAGCACGAGTTCTTCGCCGGGTCGCCAAGCCTTCCACGTGAATGCGTCTCCTCTCCGGGTGCGCACTTCGTCTTCTGAGGATTGTATGTCGGCTGCTTTCTGTAGAACACGCAGATGTCCTCGTGCCTTCTCAAAGGCATTCGGTTCGCGTTCAGAAAGCCAGACGACCTCACCTTGTCGTACACGAGATTGTATCTCCACAGACCTGGCCGCGACTTCATGAGATCCGCCGTGAACATCCCCTGTGCGAAGAGGATGATCGCGGCGTTCTCCTTCGAGATGCGCAGGAACTGCTCCCACATGAGTTCGAGTGGCACCACGCTGTCCCACTTCCCTCCTTCGGAATCCTTGTTCAGAACTCCGTATGGAAGATCTGTGATCACCGCGTCGACAGTCCCGTCCGGCAAGGACCGCATCATTTCGATGCAGTCGCCATTGAGAAGATTCAGTCCGTCCATGGTCACATTGCATTCATGTTGAAGCTGGAGCACCAGTCGGACTTCTCCATCCACACCTTCCTGGCGTATGC
>JAKSMR010000017.1 GCA_024400495.1 Bacteroidales bacterium | reverse complement strand
AACCCGTGTTCCATGCGTGAGAGGCATGTGTCCTAGCCGCTAGACGAAAGCGCCAATTTTTATAGAGGATTGTTTTTCCTCTTTTGCGTTGCAAAGATAGATACTATTTTCCACTCTGCAAAACATTCGGAATACTTTTTTAAAACAATTTTAACATCAAACTAATAAACAACAAGTTAACTTCAACTCAATAAACGTCATTGCTATCGAAAAACCCGCTTATTCGGCTGCACAGAAAAATTTTTCAAGGTGGATTTTCAAAAAATAGGACATTAACGCCAAGAAACCGCATAGAAAATTCGACGTTTTGAAAAAAAACTTTCTCCTTATCTCTTATCTCTTATCGCTAAAGCCTTACCTTTGTATGTACAAACAAGGAAAAGATGATATACCCAGACAATTTCGAAGCAAAGACCGGATTCGACAAAATCAGGACATTGGTCCAAAACGAGTGCCTCTCCCCTCTCGGCAAAGAGTTGGTGGACGAGATGAAATTCTCCAACGAGAGAGACCTCATCCTCGACCAAACCAACCAGACGGCCGAATTCGTACAGATACTGCAGGAAGAGGACGAATTTCCAACCGACGCCTACTACGACAGACGAGACAGCTTGAAGAAAATCCGCGTGGAAGGCACCTTCCTCGAGGAACGCGAACTGTTCGAACTTCGCAGAGCCATGGAGACCATCGGGCTCGTCGTGCGATTCTTCGACAACAAGGAGGAAGAACAATACTACTACTTGAAGAATTTGGCCAGTGGCGTATTCACCTTTCCCGACCTCATCAAGCAAATTGATAGGATACTCGACAAATACGGAAAAATAAAAGACAACGCCTCGCCCTTGCTGGCCGAGATCCGCGCCAGCATCAGCAGCACGGAATCAAGCATTTCAAGGAGTTTGCAGAGCATCGTCCGCCAAGGCCAAGCCGACGGATTCATCGAGAAGGATGTCAACCCCGCCATGCGCGACGGCCGCCTCGTCATCCCTATCTCACCCGCATTCAAACGCAAAATCAAAGGTATCGTCCACGACGAATCGGCAACGGGTAAAACCGTCTTCATCGAGCCCGAAATCGTGGTGGAGGCCAACAACAAAATACGCGAACTGCAAGCCAAGGAGAAACGCGAAGTCATCCGAATCCTAACCGCCTTTACGAACGAACTTCGCCCAAGGATTCCGGAAATTCTCGACTCCTACGTGTTTCTCGCCCAAATAGACTTCATCCGCGCCAAAGCCCTTTTCGCCTTGACGACGGAGAGCACGCTCCCAAGCATAGAGAATGTCCAAATCATAGACTGGGCCAACGCCACCCACCCCCTTCTCTTCCTCTCACACAAGAAGGCGGGAAAGGAGATCGTACCGCTCGACATCACACTCAACCCTGAGCAGCGCATCCTACTCATATCGGGTCCGAATGCTGGCGGTAAGTCCGTCTGCCTAAAGACGGTAGGACTGCTCCAATACATGATGCAATGCGGTATGCTCGTGCCTATGCACAAAAGCAGCAAAATGGGTATTTTCAACAGCATCTTCATCGACATCGGCGACGAACAGTCGATCGAGAACGACCTCAGTACGTACAGTTCGCACCTGACCAACATGAAGCATTTCGTAAAGCAATGCGACGGGAAGACCCTCCTCCTCATCGACGAGTTCGGTGGCGGTACGGAACCTCAGATTGGAGGCGCCATTGCCGAGGCTCTGCTCGACCACTTCAATCAGAAGAAGGCCTACGGTGTGATTACAACCCACTACACCAACTTGAAGCACTTCGCCACGGAGACCGAGGGCATCGTCAACGGTGCCATGCTCTACGACCGCCACATGATGCGTCCGCTCTTCCAGTTGGAAATCGGCAACCCAGGTAGTTCATTCGCCATCGAGATTGCCCGTAAAATCGGCCTGCCGGAAATCGTCATCCAAGAGGCTTCCGAATTGGTGGGCGCCGACTATATCAACATGGACAAGTACCTCCAAGACATAGCCCGTGACAAACGATACTGGGAGAACAAACGACAAAACATCCGTCAAAAGGAGAAGCACTTGGAGGAGTTGACCGAAAAGTACGAGAGGGAACTCAATGCCCTTGCTTCGCAGAAGAAAGATCTGATCAGGGAAGCAAAAGCGGAGTCGAAACGCCTCATGGAACAGGCCAACTCCGTCATCGAAAACACGGTCAGAAAAATCAAGGAGGCCCAAGCCGAGAAGGAGGCGACCAAGGAAGCCCGCAAAGAGTTGGAGGAGTTCCGCAACAAACTGAAGGAGGAAGGCAACGACGACGATGCCATCAACGCCAAAATCAAAAAACTCAAGGAACGAGAGAAGCAGAAACAACAAAACAAGGAAAACCCAACGCCAAAGGTGTCGAAAGAAGAGCCTCTGAAGGTGGGCGACAACGTACGCATCAAAGGACAAACCAATTATGGCGAAGTGCTTGCTCTGCAAGGCAAGAGTGTAGTCGTAGCCTTCGGGCTCATCAAATCGACCCTCAAAATCGACCAGTTGGAGCGTATAAGCAAGAACCAAATAAAGAGAGAGTTTGGCACAAAGAGCACCTTCATCTCCACCGCCACATCGGACGACATACGTCAACGCAAACTCAACTTCAAGCGTGAAATCGACGTCCGCGGAATGCGAGGCGACGAAGCGCTCCAAGCCGTCACCTACTTCATCGACGATGCTCTTATGGTGGGCGTGGACCAAGTACGCATCCTCCATGGAACAGGTACGGGCATACTCCGTCAACTCATCCGCGATTATCTCAAGGGAGTCAACGGCATAGCCAACTACCACGACGAGCACGTCCAATTCGGAGGCGCCGGCATCACCGTGGTGGAGTTCTAAAAAAAATGATTTAAAACGATTGACAAATCAAAAAAAAAAATGGCGGAGACTGACACTCCGCCATTTTTCGTTTATAAGTTGACCTTATTAGTCTTCTTCATCTTCTTCCGTTTCCAAATAATAGACAGTGACTTCAATAACTGAATCTTTTCCATCCATATCACCATCCTCGATTACAATGCGTCCTTCATAACCCGTATTGGTTACAAAAGAATATTCAGAACCCTTCTCTATCGTTTCGATATCTGCCTCACACTCATTTTCAGAAACCACATCGTTCTTACTCTTGCTTGCCGAAACGAATTTAGTACCCGTGAAGACAATCTCCACATCCTCCAAACACTCGTCATCGTCGTCTTCCGAATAGGCTTCTTGATCACAGATTGACAAGAAAGATGGTTCGTCCGAATCAGGGCCTCCCAAAGTCACAGAGAATGACTCGTACTCTTCGTCATCGTCTTCGTCATCATCTTCGTCTTCGTCACCCTCTTCTTCGTCGTCATCTTCCTCCTCGTCATCATCCTCGTCGTCGTCACCGCCCATCCATGCCGATTCTACAGCATCAATAAACTCAGACTCATCATCATCAAGGCCGTCCGCACCAGCAATCTCGCGCATCTGCTGTAAAATAGTAGCGAGCGCTTCACCAGACAAATATTGTTCAAAAAGTTCAATACTTTCATCAATAATATCCTCGTTTTCTTCGATAACCTCTGAAGCGAACTCAAAGATACCCTCAGGATCCAAATCATCGTAGCCAAACAATTGGAAGGCATTTCCAATATGTTCTATAGCAACCTCTTGCTCCTCTTCTGATATTTCACCATCCATCACGGCTGCTGCTGTAAACAAGATTCCCAAACGGTGAGGGAACGGGTACTCACCCATGCTTTCGTTCATCTCTTCCCATGTCTCTTCGTCCATGTTAGCGAACTCCTCGTTCAAATCGGTCAACACCGATTCATCGTCGTCATACCAAGAGTCCTCATTGCCCTCAACCTCTTCGGCATCACGGATAATCCAAGAGTCTCCATGATTGTAATTCTTATTCATCACATAATCGTATGACATGTAGCAGTAGCCCTTGTCACCCCAGTTGGTACCCCAAGAGTTACGAACGATAAAGACTCTATCCACGTCGGAATAGCCAACACAAAGCATAGCGTGGCTTCCATGCGAACCACGAGAAGTTTCCGATCTTGATGGATCAGGAACGAAACCTCTCTTTCGCTGGTTGTCGAAAGAGTTGAATAATGAGATGCCGAAAATGATAGGGAATCCCTCGGCCAAGGCTCCTTTCCATGCCTGCAACGTGGTAGGAATACACTGAGCCTCTGTTATTTTATGTTCGCTGGCCTCTTCAAAAGCCTCACCACTTGGTTTTTTAAAGACTATCGATTTGTTATCGGAATAAGGCCATGTTGCTTCAGAACAAGCACCCGTATCTTCCAAAAGTTCAATGGCATCACTGATAACAGAGCCTGAATCCTTCTTTTCGTTGCCACGTTTTGCTCGGGCCCCATAATAGATGAAAAGACGGCTGACATCGTAGTCGTAGTCCAAATCTTGATTCTTTTTCACCAAATACTCATACGCACCAGCAACTGCATTCGCCGTGCAACTTCCCACTTGTCCTTGGTCCTCGACTGCCGTCATATACGGACGCAAATCCACTTTCTTTGGCAACTGGCTAGCACTATAACGTGTAGCACTATAATTTTTCACATCAGGACGTGGGGCACTATAAATATAACCCGACACCTCGCGTACCTTTCCATCGGCACGCTTTATTTTAAAATTAGACATGATTTATTTAAAACTTTGATAATTGTAAATAGTTGATTCTACTTTTATGCATAGCAAATATAGTAAAGATTTTAATTAACACATCAATTTTTTGAAAAATAAAATGGCTGGATAAAACCGGCAATCACAGTACAGTTAAAACATTACAAAACAAGTAATTAAACCCATTATTTCAATTTTCTTTTTCATAAAACCATGATCGCGTTTCCAAGTGAAAACAAAATAGTTCCTAAATATCGCAACACGAAGTATAATCGTTCTTATGTGTTTCTTTTTCTTATTCATAACATGTTGGGTGATTTTTCTACTGGTGTCGATTTACCTTAAGTTTCGTTCGTTTCATATCATTAAACACAGACGCTATTATAAATCAGCAGCTTAACTTTTAGAGCTATACATTTTTTGAACTTTGAGGTGCCTACGCGCCCCCGCAAATGCTCCCCAACTGAGCACATTATTCACCATCCGCGTCGGTTCGACCTCCTCAACTGACTCAACGACGATGATAGTATCGGGGCCAACTCCCTCTCCTTACGCGCAAGAACGGCGTGGGCGCCCTCTACCGCATCCGGGCCGTCAGCGCAGTACTTCAGCTGCACGTCGAAGAGCGCGAATTGGTTGACGAGCTCCTGCATGTAGGGGTTGTTCCTCTCTTCAGCATTGAACAGCATCCTGCCTTCCCTGTCGAGGGGTTCCAAGTTCGCCTCGATGCGCGTGGCCTTGTCCGTCTTCTTCGTGTCGTCACCCTTTATCTCCAACGGGCCTCTGCTCCTTACCGCTTCTCGGAGGAGCGGCTTGAACACCTGGGAGAAGAAGGGGTCCTGCAACTTGTTGTTCTCCATGTAATAATATACGCTCGACGCCCCGCCGACGTAGTCCCGCATCTTGAAATACTCGTCGATGAACTCAGCATTGGTGCAGTGCGCGACGAAGGCCTTGATGACATACAATACCCCGCCCAGCACGCCTGCAAGGACAAGGGCCTTCATGGACGACGCACTCTTCTTGTTGTCGCTATACGATGGGTCCCCGTAGCAGATAAGGTATCTGAACGAGCCCAGTTCAGGGACGGGGGCATACTGGAGCTGCCTGAATATCTTGCCCTCCGAAATCGGGTTGTTGTAGTACTCTGCCTGAAATGCAGCGGCGCTTATGCTTTTCCGGATCCTCTCGATGTGCTCCTCCGTGTTCTTCTGAGGCCAAGTGCTCCGTCCCTGCTCGTCTCTGATGTTGACCACGTCCCAGTTGTCCGCCATCTCCCCCGCCCTCTTGACGCAGCAGTCCTGGGCGATGATGTTGCCGCAGAATATTATCGTGGTCGGCTCGCTGATAGCGCGTGTCGGATACAGCGCCCTCTGCCACCACTCCCACTTGTTGTTCAGCGTCTCAGGATTGCGGCAGTCCTCGTCCGTGTCGAAGTCGTCGACGATGATTAGGTCAGGACGGACCTCCCCGTTGCGTGTGCCTCTTGGGGAGTTGCCTGCGCCGAGGGCCAGGAAGGACGCGCCGCAGGCAGCCTTGAAGTCGTTGTCCTTCCACTGCCCGAGGACGGCCTGCTTGCCGTACAGCAACCTGATGGCCGAATTGAACTCCAACTGCTCCCTGTATGGCGTGATCAGTTTGACCGCCGCCTTCTCCGTCGCGGAGGTGCATATCACGTTTTTCTTGCGCCCAGTCAGGGTAAGGTACAAGGCGAGCATCATCGTCACCGTAGACTTCGCCAGCTCCCGGCTCCACGATATGACCTCGAAGCACTCCGGGTTGTCTATGACCCTGCGTATGAACTCGACGTGAAACGGGGCGAAGTCATATTTGGCGTAATTCGGGAAGAAATATTTCATCCAGGCGATCGGGTCGGACTCCAGTTTTGAACGCAGCTTCCTCCTCTCTGTCGGACTCATCCGCAGGTCAACGCCTACGTCCATCGCCAGCGTCCTCTTGTACGCCTCCCATTCTTTCAGGGCCTGTCTGTCTTCCTGCTTCATCTTCCCTTGTTTAAATTATACTTCAGGAGCACATCTTGAACTTCAAGAACTCGTCCCAGTAGCCGCACACCTCCTTCGCCGCCCCCATGTCGTGCGCCTTGATCCAGTCGATGAACTGCATTCCCGTGTTGACGATTTCGCTGATGCCTATTTCCTTCTCCAATTTCGAGATGATGTCCGCAAGCTTCGCCAGCATGTCCGCCTCCTCGGGCGTGGCCACCCTTTCGGACGGGTCGCGCTGCGCGATGTTGTTGGTTATCGTCGAGATCTGCTGGTACAGGTTCTTTAGGTTCGAGTCTCTCGTCACGGCCAAGCTTGTGCGGAGTTCTTCCCAGCCGCCCTCCTTTATCCAACGCCCGACGAGATCTCGTCCCCTCCGTTTCGCCTTTGCCCGCGCCGAATCTGTCTGCCCGTCCTCCACGAAGAGTTTTTCCGCAATCTCGTCAACGCTCTGGTAACCCTGCACGAAGAGGATCTTGGCCATGTCCCTTCTCCTGGCGTTCGCCGCGCTTATTCTTCCAGCCATTGCCTATCTCTTTAGTGATGCCTTGACCTCCATACCATTGACTGCTACACTGCCGCCAACATAGAAGGACTCGTACGCCGGAAGGGCAAACGAAACCTGGTACATCTTTATGCCGTGGTTGATGGTGCTTGTCTGAGAACTTGCCCTCACCATCGAGCCGCATTCCGGCAGAACCTTGAACCCTTGGAACAGCTCCGTGACGCATCGCACCAGGCGCATCCGCTCCGACACCTTGCCGATCGTCGTGCTGAAGGCGTGCGTGTCGTCGTAGCAGTCCAGGTATATGTTGACATTGACCGTCACCGACCCGCTTTGCATGCCGTTGCCCGCCTGCTGCCACGTTTCGCCGGAGCAGTCAACCAGGACAGCTGGGAAGGTCGGGGCGTACATGTCCCTGCTCTCGTCGTCGAGAGCGTCCACCTGTCCGTATTCCTCGTCTATGTAGCTAAGGCCGAGGGAGGATTTGTTCGCCTCCAGCCTTTCGATCATCGCCGTAAGTATGTTCTCCATTATCTCGATGTTATTACTTTTCTGATTTCATCTTTCAGCACCGACCTCACCAGTGCCGAAACCTCCTTCGACCCGTACACGAAAGGCCTCTTGGGTATCTTTATGCGGAGGTTGTCCTTCTTCGTCAGCGCCATCCACTTGTACCGCTCCACTGTCGGGTTTCCCGAGTCCTTTCCGCCGTGCTTGTAATACATCGCCCAGAAATACTTCCGCATCTGCCGTGTCACGGGCGCGCTTATTTCTCCGCCCTCGTTGTGGATTTTGGCGTACGGGGCGTTGTTGTATATGGTTACGCTGGCCTCGCCTGTCCTGTAGCGGGTCTCGCTGAACAGCCGGTTCCTCTTCGAGAGCAAAGGCCCGTATCGGTTCGCCGCCCCCGGCAGTCCGCTCAGCTGTCTCTTCGTGATCTTCCAAGGGTGGAACCCTCCGTCAACGTATCCCCCTTTGCGGTAGTTATTACGATAGAAGCCTACGACTTTTGCTCCCACTATCTTCGGCACGTCCTGGCGCACCAGCCTAATCAGCGCCCGTCGGTTTGCCTTCAGCCTCCTGGCGAACTCCGCCGGCGTCATTCGTAGGCGGCCTCCAACCTCCTTATCGCACCTCCGTCCGTCATGTCTATCGCCCTCACCGTCATACCGTCGGCCCTGAGGGACTCCCTTATGCGTCGCTTCGCCTCCGATGAACTCGTGCCACCCACCATGTCAGACATGCCGGCACCGACCGACGGGTGCTCCTTGATTTCGCCGGGCTGAGACACGATAAGCAGATACTCGTTCTGCGCCATCGTGTCGCCCAAGGCGATCGCCCCGCTTCGTACCGTGAGGTCTCCGCCGTCCGAAAGCTGTATTCCGAATCTCTTTTTATCCATATCAATGTAGTATTGTGCCGTCTTCAATCTCCGAGAAGTCCTCCTTGCCCGTCTGCGATTCAAGAATGGACACTATTTGCGCCTTATATGCCGCCCCTCCGTCTTGCGCGCCTGGCTCAGCATTCTTCAGCGCGTTGTATATCGTGTCCACCCTATCCGTCAGAATTTTCAGTTGCTCCCTGAGCACGTCCGCATTCGCCGTAGTATGCTTTGCGCCGTGCAGTTCGATCCTATCGACCGCCGATGTCATCACGACGGCGAGGTCGGAGAACTGCCCGTTACTCAGGTCCGCGACGAGGACGACGGATCCGACGACAGGCACGACGCGGAAATCCGCCCCTTCGGCCGCGGTCAGCCTTGCACCCGTCCACTTTGCGCCGTATGCCTCGACCGTACAGGTGTCCCCCTGCACTTCCACAACGGTCGCAAAGTGGTACGGCGTGCGCTGTGCGTCGTTTCTGTGCGATATTTCCTCTATCGCTTTTCGAATATTTTCCTCCGTTGAAGACATAATAGTCGCTTTTTTTTACGCAAATATAGAAAATATTCTAAATTAGGGCGTCATTTTTCGCCTTTGTGGGCGGCATAGAACAATATGGCAGCGTTGATGAACGCGCTCTTGTCACTGATCGCGTCTATCATGCCGATGACTTCAGCGGACGCACCGAACGTGATGCGCTTTGCTGTTGTCTTTTTGCGCCCTGCGCCGTCTCTTTTTCCGCCCCTTTGTTTGTTTTGTGCTTCCATATACTTATTTTTGCACCGAAACCTAAAGGACGGGGAGTTGGTGGCTCCCCATCCTCGAAGTTTTACTTCTTCTTCTTTAGATTCTTTAGCTTAATGGTAATCTCAAGACCGAAGATTGTAAACTTCACTGACACCTCATTTATCATCTCAGTTAGGTTTCAAGGTTTCAAAATCGAGGTTCGTTGCCTCTCGTGTAATCTCTCTTTGATTACATTACAAATATAGCCTTTTTATTTGAATTATGCAACACTTTTCAAATAAAAAAGGCTATATTTTTTTTCCCGTGACGCTCAAAAATTCAAGTCGTCTAAACACTCTGGCTCGGGTTCTGCGTCATAAAAATCCAAGGCCATCACCGCGTTGGCGAGTGCTAATTGCGCATCGGGAGCCGGATTGAAATCGAAGTAGGGCATCTCGGCATAACTGCCGTATCCGAGTGCCTGCGCGACTTTATCGGCCGTGTCGAGGCCGTCGATAAAATCTTGGCCTTTATCGGCAAATGTCGCAGTAAGGTCTATGATAAAAGGCCTAATAATGGCGTCATAGACCTTACCTTCGCTAATAACAGCGGACACATACGCCCCGGTGGTTGAAGCCGTCGCCGTATATATTGCGCTGCCATTTTCAAAAACTTTGTAGGCAGATCCATTGGAATAATGGCCCGGAACATTATCCCCGAACCCTCCTATCAGATATTTATGCCCTTGCGTCCTTGTGTAATAAGATGGACACGTTGTCGATGAAGAAGCAGTGGCCGTTCCTTTAAGGGTTATATTGTTAATGCTATCACGGGACATAAGCACGCCGTAATTTGTGTAGCTCTGCCCCGATTTCGGCGTATTTCTGTACTCACTGGGGTTCATCAGCTGATAGACCACCCTCGGCTTTGCACCTCCCGCCCTGTGTGGCAGAAAGCCAACTGCGCCAGCTATCCCTATTCCTATCATGCGAACCTCCCTAATAAGCGTAAAGCACACCAGCCGGGCAATTCTGCACCGACTTAACAACTACGGGGAACCAACTCAACGGGGCGAGGGCAACTTCGACCGGGACGGACGAGTCCAACGCCGTCACGGTGACGCTCGCCGCCTCCGAGTTTGAATTGTACAGCAGTGCGCCTTCATGGTCGCCGCCGAAGAACGTCATATCCCCGGCGCACTGTCCGAGGAAGGTAGGCTGTAAAGCCTGAATGTTTTTGTTTGCCATAACTGTTTTTGCTTGTTTGTTAGTATTCCCTCACCCAGTTCCCCTCGATACAGACGAAGGTGTCCTTCACGCCCGAAGAATTAGCCTTCGTTCTGTGTATAACTTGCCCCGCGCTCATGTATTCATACTCAACCTGCACCTCGTTTCCAGATGTGTTGCAGACGGTCAGATGTATGACACAATTCGCTCCGTAAGGCGATATCATGCCCTGCCTTAAATTGACAGATTGCAACCTAACGCCGTTCTTGCCTGTGGCGCTGTCAACTACGATCATCTCGTCCGTCGGGTCGGCGATGTACTGACCGGATTCGTCGACGTAGCACTCGGAGATCTTCGTTATCTTGTAGGTGTTCTTTATTCTCTGCGCCATGGCCTCCATCGCCTCCTCGGGGTCTTCCTCGCCTCCGCCGCCGATCAACTCGTCGAAGAGCTGTTTGTCCCTCGCACTCATCAGGCCGCTGACCTCCGGCGTCGCGAGCGTCGCCTGCCCTCGCCTGTCGAACGTGTCGATCGGCTGGCCTTCGCACTCCGGGGTGGCGGGCAGTGCGGCCCTCTCGTCGTCTTTCAGTTGCGCCTCGGTCGTGTAGTATGTAGGCAATAGCGCATATCTTGTGTCCATCATCTCGATGTTGACAAGCACGCCCCCGTACCGTTCGTTCCTCGCCCTGAGGTATATGTTGTAACCGCTCATGTCGTAGGTCGCGACGATGTCCGTATAGACGAAATGCGGGTCCTCTCCGTGACCGTCGTAGCATTCTATGCAGTCGAGCGCGGCGTTGGCGTAGCTGTAGCTCGTGAACCTGTACTTTGCGTGCCAATTGTCCGCAGATCCGTTGCCCTTCGACGAGACCGTGAACACCACGTTCAGCGGCGCGTTGCTCTTCTTGTCGAAACGCATCAGCAGCACGTAGTTGCCGACGACCGTTCCCCTGACGACGTTGCGCCTGTCGATGTAGTGCATAGACAATCCCCCGCTCTTCGCGTTGTTGGCGAGCGCTATCCTCTGTGCGTCGATGTTCTCCGGCGATATGATCACCACCTTCTCGTCGCTCCCGTCGTATGTAGTCGGGCTTTCGTTCAGCTTGATCGTCAGGGGCTTGTTGCCTTCGCCTCCGAGCCCATCGACCATGTCCAGCAGCAGCTGCCCGACCTTATTGGCCGTGTTGCTGTTCGCCTCGGTCGCATCCCTCACTTCCTTGCACTTCTTCTTTAATTCGCTGATCGCGCTCATAGTATTAATGCTGAATTTAACGTAAAATCATAGCGGTGTCATATACTGCTATCAGGCTTGCACCCATATATGAGTCTTCGCTTATAAGTCCGTTGCCCGATATGATAATTTCACCTCCTCTATTTACCGACAATAAGATATCCTTCCACGCCTCTCCGGATTGTTGCTGAAAAATCGCACGCCCCTTGAGCACCGCTTGCGCGCCTACCCATCCTCTCAGTCTTGCTATCACGTTTCCGCTTACAAAATCAGGAGCGTCACTTTGCTTTCCGACGACGAACTGCGTTATGATATACGCACCATTGACGAACCACTTGAACTCATCTGGATCGGCAGACTCGTTGGGTATATGAGTCGAAAATGGAGCTCCTGAATGGACGAGGGTATAATCCCCAATAACCTCTACAGTGCCGCTGACATATCCGCCTACTACGCCTCCAAGCGTTGCCTGCATGAGTAATAGACGGTCGTCGTGGTATGAATTTGGATCTATGTAGAAATCGGCATTTTCTTTTGCAGGATATCCTTTTTTTATTCGTACTCCTTCGTATTGTTGCCCATCCTTTGTCTCAGTCGTTACTGTACGCTCGTTAATCTCTACTCCATTACTGTAGTCGTATCCACTTTCGATTCTAATCAACTCGCCGTTGAATATTGCCCATCCGTCCACCCCGTCTCCTGGCATCTTCAGCACCCTGTTTCCGCCTGCCGAAAGCCCGAGAACAGCCTCCTTATATGCTTCCTGTATATAATTCATCACCTCCGTGCTGAGGTGCATTCCGTCTCTAAATTCTATGTCAATCATATCAGTCAATTTTTACGACTTCAAACTTGATGCCGGGCAGGATATACCCTCTCGCCGTTGATGTTATGTCCCTTTCCTTCGCCCAGATGTCCCACGGGACGAGTATGGATACGAGGGCGGCCTGTATGTCCGCGTCCAGGTAGCAGCGGTCGTCGCCGTCGGCGTATCCGCAGAGCGCACTGTCCTCCTCCAGGCTGTCGGTCACGTAAACGCGGAACTTGGTGACCGCGGAGTCGAAGTTCTCCACGACTGCTATGCGCCTGCCCGTCGGGTCGTACAGCGCGTTGAGCAGCCTGCGGAGGTTGCCTATCGAAGTGTCGTGTCTCGCCCGCAGGTCGTTCGATCCCTTCCGCCTCTCGAATTCCGACTGCCACATCCTAAGAGGCGCGAGCAAGGCCCACACCACATGGAGCACGCCCCGTTTGCGTATTGCGGACGGGAGGTTCGCGACCACCCACCGCCTCAGATCGACGAAGTAACTTCTCCTGCTATACATTTTCCTCCGCCTTAAATGTGTCCTCGAAATTGATGTATTCCGTCACGTAGTATTCGCCGTCATCCGCCTCGTCGTAGGCCATCGCCCCGCTGTAAGGGTGGTACACGTCGGACACGTACGCCACGCTGCCGCCACCGAACGTCGCCTTGCCGCCCTCGATCCGGCACATCTTCACCCCCCTCTGCTGCATTATCGCCTGCTCGAGGTGGCCGACGTACAGGGCGCCGTTGTATTTCAGGTCGCCGAGGTATCTGTCGACGGCCGTCTTGCCCACAGTCGACGGCTCCGCCCTGTCGAGCAGGAGCCCCTCCGAACTGACGACCAGCGGGTCGTACCATATCTTCATGCGGAGTGCGATGCGGTCAGGGAGTTCGCTCCTCACCGTCACCTTCACCCCGGCGTCCGACACCTCCTCCATGTAGCGGGTGAAGGCCTCCAGCTCCTCTCCTTCGAGTACGCCTGCATCCTTGCCCGCCTTGACGAGGATCGTCGGATAGACCGTGTTCAGCGTCTCGCACGAGCATTTCTTCACGATCCTGCTCTCCTCGACCTCGCTGTCTTTTATGCCCGTGTTGTCGTACTCGGCATAGTCCTCCGAAAGGGGGAAGCCGAACTGGAACGCGAGGGCCTTGTCCCTGTACCACGTGAGCGTGTGCGCCCTGTGCGATATCGTCTCCTGGACGTCCGACATGTGCGCGTCCATCAGCACCTCGAACACGTGGTGCGCCGACGCCACCACGTAGGCCATCAGGTTCTCGAGGCTCACCTTGCTGAAAACCGCGTCCCACCTCGCCGTGCCGTCCGTGCTCCATCGGTTGCCGTAAAGGTCGCAGAGGGCCTCGTCGGAGAGCCATGCGTCCGTTATCGTCTTCTTTATCTCTGCTATCGTGCGTGCCATGATGCGCTAATTGAATGTAGGGTCGAACGTGTAGTCGAAGATGCGCGAGCTGTCCCGCTCGGGAGGAAGCATGTCAGCCACCTCCGTGTCCGCTTCGGTCAGATCCGAGGCGGGCTTGTGAGTCGTGCCCGAAAAGATCCTCCCCTTGTAGGAGAGGGATGGCGGGACGGCAAGGCTCTGGCCCTCGGGCAGTTCGTCCGTGACGCTCATGCCGTTCTCAAGGGCGATGATGACCGCCCCTTCGGCCGTGTCGGCCTCCGACATCGCAACGTCGGCGAATGTCTGCCCCGCAAGAACTTTTATCGTCCGCATCCTCTATACGTCTGTTTAATTTTCGCTAAAATAGATTATATTCTATAAATTAGCAAACAAATTCTAAAATTATGGCAAACGTAACGAAGATAACCACGCCTGCCGGAGCCGCGAACGCGGCGCAGGCGAGACTGATGAAGACCCTCAGGGAGGGCAAGGCGGGCTACTCGATGCCGCCCGTGCCGTTCCCGCACTCGGCGATAGGGTTCAACGAGACGCACTACGTCGTGCCGGTCACGCTGGCGAAGGCGTCCGCACCCGACGACAAGTTCACGCTGCCGCTCGACCCGAGGGTGGCGGTCAGCGGAGGAAACGAGATAGCGATGAGGGAAGTGGCGGGCGGAAGCCTGCGGGGGACGGTGAAGGAACTGTGGAGAAGGCAGGACTGGACGGTGACGATCAGCGGGATGCTCATGGCGGACGAGTTCTACTCGCTCGAATACCTGATGCAGAGGGTGGTCGACATCTGCGACGCACAGGAGAACGTCGTGGTGACCTGCGATCTGCTCAACGAGGTGTTCCGCATCACGAGGCTGGCGGTCACGTCGGTGAAGTTCGACGCGACGGACGGAGAGGACAACCAATTATTCACCATAACGGCCGTCAGCGACGACAGCTATAACTTGGAGGTGGAGTGACATGCTGGTAATGGATCATTTCGTCACAGTTGGTGACATCGAATTAAGGCAGATATGCTCGGTCAAGATTTCGAAGGACGTGGCGAAGCTCACGGACACGGCCACCATCGTGTGCCCGGCCGTGTCGCACGGGCGGACGCTGTCCTACGTGGGGAAGGTAAGGAAGTGGCAGGAGGTGCACATCGCGCTCGGCTACGACGGGAACCTCCGCGAGGAGTTCGCCGGCTACGTCAAGAGCGTCGCGCTCGAAGGGGAGCAGATGCGGATAGAATGCGAAGACGCGCTCCTGCTCTTCCAGCGGGTGGACATGCCGAACGGGGAGCTGCTTAACCCTTCCGTCAAGGACGTACTCGCCATGGTGCTGAAGAACGTGAACGAATTTATCAGAAGAGAGAACCTCGGTCCTTCCCTGTCGCTCAACTGCCTGTACGACTACAAGTACGACAAGTTCTGCACGATAAACGCAACCGCCTACACGATTTTGGACTTGATTCAGAAGGAAGGAGCGCCGAACATCTACATCGCCGACAACGTGCTTAACGTAGTCCCCCAATACACCAACAGCACGGGGGAGGCATCCTATTCGCCGCAGCGGAACATCTGCAAGGACGGCTTGAAGCTCAAATGGCGGGAGGAAAGCGACAGATCTTTGTACGTCGTGGTGTCGGCGACGGGCGCGGACGGCAAAAAGGTAGAGGCGACAGCGGGCAAGAAGGGGGAAAACGAGTTTAAGCTCGACCTGGGCAATCGCGTCACGGACTTGAAGAGCCTACAGGCCATCGCGGACAACCAGTTAAAGCGAAGCATCTACACCGGCTACGAGGGCAGCTTCCAAGGCTGGCTCGTGCCGTTCTGCGACGCCGGCTACATCATCAGCCTGACGGACGAGGCGAACGAACTGCACAACGGACGGTACTACGTCACTTCCGTGGCTGTCGAGTATTCGTCTTCCGGCGGGGTGCGGACGGTTTCTTTGGGCGCTGCCGTTTCGGGGTGAAAAACTCATTCAGCCCGTTGTGGTACGGCCGGCAGTCTTGGCACTCGTAGTGTCGGCAATAGTCGTTGTAATCGTTGAACGCCCCCGTTCCGTTGTACCCGTCATGGCATTTGTTCGGGCATTCGCAGTCCTCATGGTGCTTGTCAGCGCAGTAGCGGCAATACAAGGCATCCTCCTGGTGGCATTCGCATTTGCAAGGGCCGCAATAGCGGTGGCCGCAGAACGAAACCCACGAGCAAAGCGCAACGACCAAAGCAACGTAGGCAAAAAGTCGCCCGATTTTACCCGCAAGGGGACCGATCGGGTCAAAAAAGCTGTTAATTTTACCCATATCTGCATTCTTTTTCTTCGTTTCATCGCGGCTTTTTCGTCGAAAATGGCGGAAAAGCCGCCTTCTTTTATCACTAAAAGGCAAAGGCGCCGACCGAACGGACACTGAATCAGCACTTTGCCGTTCCCTAAAATTACGAACTATTTGACACTCAGCATCGGCGAACGTGCTAAAAATCGTAAAAATTTCACCCTATTCGCACATCGGAATGCGAAAAAGCCGCCCCACCCTCACGGGCAAGACGGCAGTCAAGTCTGAAAATATGTAAAAGATATAAACTAATGTCCGTTAAGGTCGGCCTCCGCCGACACAGTCCTGTGGCCCACGGCCTTGTCGTGGCAGCTGTCGGCCCTATCGTCGTACTCCACCGTCTGCCCGTCGTCCATGGCCTTGTAGATGTTGTCCAGCACCCGCGTGGTGAACTCCTCGAATCCGACGGGGAGTTCCTTCGGCTGAGAGAAGCCGGACGCCCTGAGGGCCTCCAGCCACTTCTTCGACAGCTTCGCGAGGTCGCCCATGAGGGCCATGAGGTTCCGCATGTAGTAGTGCGTGGTCGCCACCGACCGTGCCAGGTCTTCCTGCATCACCTGGTAGAGCGTCAGGAGGTTGAACACCGTGGTGTGGAGCCTGCCCCAGCAGATCCTCGTGCGCCTTTCGAGGTTGGCGATGTCCCTCACCAGTTCGTCCAGTTCCTCGTAGTCCGCGGCGAACGCCGGTATGTTCTCCTTTATCTGCGCCTCGCGCAGCGTCAGGCAGAAGCGGTCGTACGTCTCCTCGTACTTCCTGCCCCACCTCTTCAGCTCGCCCTTGACGAGGCCCCTCGCCTCAGTCTCGTCGTCGATCTCCGCCTTGAGCGTGCTGACGACCGTCAGGATGAGGTAGGCGGCGTTGATGCGGCCCACGTTCTTCTCCGCCCTCATGCGGTACTGGCTGTCCCACGCCACCGACACGGCGTTCAGCGGGACGTATGTCCTCGTAATGTTCCTCGTATTCATGTCACATCGTGTTTAGCCCGCCCTGCTTGCCTTCCCAAGAGGGCGGCAGTTTTACTTCCTTGTTCACTTTCTCCACTCCGAGGGGCTCGAACCTGAACCCGTACCTCGCCACGTACAGGTGTTCCATGCTCGACCTCCTCGTGCCCTCGTCGTAGTACACCGTCAGCCCCTCGCCTGGTATGTACCCGTAGGCCTTCCGCAGGTGCCACTTGCGCTGGTACAGCGCGAACCTCTCCTTTGACGGGTAGCCGAGGCTGAGCCTCGTTAGGGGCTTCAGTCCGATCGCCGTGCGGGCCCTATCCCGCCTGCGCAGTGCGGCCAGCGCCTCCCTGCACTTCCTCGACCTCTCCGCCCATGCCGCCTCCGTCATCCTCGGCTTCGGGCCTTCGCCCTTGCGGAATACGGTCTCGTGGCGGTGTGCGTCGAGGTTTGCCCTCGCCTTGGCGGTGAACTCCTCATACGCCTCGGGGTCCTCCTCCTTCAGTCGCCTGCGCCATTCGTCCGCGCGCTCCTTGGCGTTCGCCTGCATCCGCTCCATGAACTGCCTGCTCTTCTTCAGCCCGAGGGTCCTCGCCAGGACGGCGAGGTGGGTGCCCGATATGCCGAGCCTCTCGGCTATGTCCCCGTTCTTCGTGTGCTTGTAGTGCTCCTTGAGCCATGCGGTCTCCTTCTCCGTCAGCTCCCTTCTCCTCTTCTCGAACATCACTCGCCCCCTTCCCCTTCGGATCCGTAAACCTTTTTGCGCCTGCCCCTCTCGATGTTCGCGCGTTCGAACTTGCTGATGTAGTAGGGGCACCTCGTCTCGTCGTTCGGGTTGAGGTCCGACGCGCCCGCGTCCGAATGGTTCTTGCAGTGCCTCCAGCACTGGTACTTGGCGCACTTCGTCGATCGGCAGCGCACGTCGCTCTGGATGGTGTTCTTCCGCACCCTCCTCACCGTGCCTATCCGCGCCACGACGTCGAGGCTGCTCTCCTCCCTCTCGAAGAGGCGGCCGTCCGCGCGCAGATACACCGTGTCGCCGTTCGGTCTCCTGAAGGCGCGCCTGTCGCCCCTCACGCCCATGTATGTCACCGTGGTGCCCTCCCTCATCGAGAAAAGGTCGCCAGCGGCCGCTTTTAGTATCTCATCTTCCATCTCCATAATTTTTTAGTATTTCCTTCAATGCCGTTATCACTCCCTCCTGCAGGCCCGCCTTGCGGTCGATGGCCGCGCCCGCCAGTTCGTCCACCGTGCCCCTCGCGAGGAGCCGGTAGGCGGTGACGGGCCTCGTCTGGCCCTGCCGGTGCAGGCGGGCGTTCGCCTGCTGGTACTGTTCGAGGTTGAAGCCGAGGCCGAACCAGACGATGTAGTGCCCGCCCCGCTGCATGTTCAGCCCGTAGGCCGCCGACGCGGGGTGCGCCACCAGCACCCCTATCCCGCCGTCGTTCCACTCCCTCAGGTCGTCGTCGCCCCTGTACTCCCTCGCCCCGCGTATCTTCGCCAGTATGCGGGAGAGGTCGTGCCGGTACTGGTAGAACACCAGCACGGGGCTCTGCGCCGCCTCCACCAGTTCGGCGAGGCGCTCGATCTTCTCGTCGTGCACCTCCACCACGTTCCGCTCGCCGTCATAGACCGCGCCGTTGGCCCACTGGCCGAGTTTGCTCATCATGGCGGCCGCGCTGTCCGCTATCACCGTGGCGCCCTGCTCGGCGAACACCGCCACCTGCTCCCTCTCGAACTGCCTGTAGCGGCGCATCGTCGCCTCTGGCAGCTCCACGTACTCGGTGACCTCGCTGAGCCCCGGCAGCGAGAGGTAGTCGCCCGCCCTCATCGTCAGGCAGATGTCGCCTATCCTCTCAAGGATGGCGGCCTCCGCCCCGGGGCGTATGGCGTACTTCGTGGCGAAGTTGCCGATCGGCACGGCGGTGAAGTACTGCTCGCGGTACTTGCCCACGAACTTCCCCAGCCTCTCGCCGTTGTCTATCACGTGGATCTGCGCCCACAGGTCAAGCATCGAGTTCGGGACGGGGGTGCCCGTCAGCCCCACCACCCTGCGGGCGGCGGCCGTCCACTTCCTCAGCGCCTTGAACCGCTTCGCCTGGTGGTTCTTGAAGCTCGTCAGCTCGTCCACCACGATGCAGTCGAACGACCCGCGCCGGTAGTTGTCCACGAGCCACTGCACGTTGTCCCGGCTCGCCACATAGACGTCCGCCTCCTCCGCCATGGCCCGCCTGCGCCTCTCCGCGTCGCCCGCCACCGCCACGACCCTCAGCCCCCGCGTGTGGTCCCACTTCGCCGCCTCGGTCGCCCACGTGCTCTCGGCCACCTTCTTGGGTGCGACCACCAGCACGCGGGATATCTCCGCCTCGTCGATCAGCCGGACCAGCGCGGTGAGCGTGGAGACCGTCTTCCCGAGTCCCATGTCCAGGAAGAGGGCGCACCGCGGGTGGTCCACCACCCACCGCACCGCCCGCTCCTGGTATGCGTGCGCCTCGAACCTCATGGCTCCCCCTCCCTGTACCGCGCCAGGATCTTGTCCACCGCGTCGAACGTGTCCGCCACGAACACCCGCTGCCCCAGCGCCCTGAGCCTCTTTATCCGCTCCCACTGCAACAGCCTCGGCTTCAGCCCGGGGCCCTTCACCTCCACCCAGAACGCGTGCCCGCCGGGCAGGAGGCAGATGCGGTCGGGGTATCCGCTCTTCAGGCTGTTCGTGTACTTTAGGCATTCGCCGCCCATCTTCGCTATCTCGGCGGCAAGGTACCGCTCCACGCTCTTCTCCGTCTCCACTGCCATGGCCCTCGGGTTTATGCCTCACCGCCGCCGGCGGCGAGGGCGTCTATGACTTTCTTAAGCTTGCAGGCCTTCTCCGCCTTGGCGGACTCGTCCTCCGTTATCCTATCGGCGACCAGCCTCCTGAATTTCTCGCCCTCCGCCTCGTCCTGCGCCATTCTGGCTATAGCGAGTGCCGTGACCTTGATCGATACGACGAATGCCGCAATCGCTTCGCCCGCGTTCAGTCCGTCGAGCGCGTCGGTTATCTTGTCGACCGCCTCGCGGACGGCGAGGGCGTCTATGACTTTCTTAAGCTTGCAGGCCTTCTCCGCCTTGGCGGACTCGTCCTCCGTTATCCTATCGGCGACCAGCCTCCTGAATTTCTCGCCCTCCGCCTCGTCCTGCGCCATTCTGGCTATAGCGAGTGCCGTGACCTTGATCGATACGACGAATGCCGCAATCGCTTCGCCCGCGTTCAGTCCGTCGAGCGCGTCGGTTATCTTGTCGACCGCCTCGCGGACGGCATATATGTTTGGTGTTTCCATTGTCTTGTGCCTTATTTTTTTTGTTAATACTGAAATGGTTAGCCCGCTAACTGCGGTAACTTTTCGGGTAACTTTTTTGGTAACTTTTGGGTTCAACTTTTTATACGCGTGTGGGCGTGTGCCTCGCGTGCGTCTGCGTTTTACCCTTTATCATTATATATCTATATAGAATTTTTGGTTACTTGGTTACTAACGCCCTTAAATTATTGTCCCTCAACTCCTTGCTGGGTAACTTTTTGGGTAACTTTTCGGTAACCTTTTTGCACTCCGTAACCACTAATCTTCACCGAAACGTTGTCCCACTCCGCCTTTTCCCTCATCAGCTTGTTCACCTGCTTGAGCTTGTACTTGTAGTCCTTGTCCTTGTCGGTGTATCCGTACATCTCGTAGAGGAACTCGCCCGCGAAGAACTTCTCCCTCTCCATGCTCTCGGCGGCGAGGGGGTCGCGGTTCTGGAAGAAGGCGCGCCGGCGGGCGGTGTCCCAAGCGTACCAGTCGGGCGGGAGCCTCTGCGCGAGGTACTCTTCGAGCATTCCGGGGAGCGGGTCGTCCACGTCGATGTTGAACTCGCTCTGCCGCTTCCGCGCCTCCGCCTCCATCTCGGGCTCGAGGTAGAGCCTCTCGCCCGCCTTGTGGTAGTGGACGGCCTCGGCCCATAGCTGGTCTCGGTCGGCCTTGAGCCGCTCGAATATGTCGCCCTCCATCTTCCTCTGGTCGTGGCTGACGGGTATCACCCAGAAGCGGCGGTTTCCCGTGTCGCCCTTGAGGAAGGTCGCCTCGTTGGTCGTGCCGAAGAAGACGCACTGCCGCTTGAACTCGGTCACCCTCTTGCCGTACGCCTGCCGGTACTTGTCCTCCCTCTTGGAGATGAAGCACTTCACCTGCTCCACGTCGCTCCGCTTGATGGAGGCGAGTTCGGCCAGTTCGATGATCCAGGACTGGCGGAGGCTCTCCATTCCCTCCTTGCCCTCGGTGGTGACCACGGAGTCGGAGAACCAGTCGCCGCCCATGATCTTGAGGAGGGTGCTCTTTCCGATGCCCTCGCCTCCCGTCATGATGAGGCAGTAGTCGAACTTGCAGCCGGGCTCGAAGACCCTTCGGACGGCGGCGGTGAACTGCTTGCGCGACATCTGCCTGTTGAGTTCGTTGTCCTCCGCCCCGATGTAGTCGATGATGATGCGGTCGAGCCGCTCCACCCCGTCCCACTCCAGCGCGTCGAGGTACTCCCTCACGGGGTGGCGGTGCTTCGAGGTGAACATGCGGTCGAGCGCGTCGCTGATCTTCTCCTTCCCCGTGATGCCGTAGGTCTGCTCGAGATAGACGCGCAGGTTGGCGTCGTCCTTGTCGTCCCACATGTCGCCCGTGCGGTTCCACGGGAGGGTGCGGTCGGCCATGTCGTAGCCCGAGAAGTCGTCGTGCCATAGCTTGCCGCGGAGGTTGAGGTCGTTCCTCAGCACGAGGAGGATGTTGTTTGCGTTGGACGAGTTGGACCCGTCCTTGCGCTTGTCGAGTTGGTTCATCCATTCGCCGTACTCGGTCTCGTCCGTCGGTCCGTCGTCGCCGAAGCCCTCGAAGTCCTCCCTCGCCCTTGCCGACCGTTCGTTCTGCATCAGGCGGGTGACCTTGCCGTCCCTCGCAGCCAGTTCGGTCATCTTGGCGAACGAGGGGAGCTTCGTCACGTCCTCCGTGCCCTTCGCCCTGTCGTCCGCGTCGCCGAAGAGGTGTATGCGGACGAGGTCGAAGGCGTTGCAGAGCTGTCGGCTGGCGGGGTCGGTGTCGTGGTGTGAGTAGGCGAACTTGTCCTCGTAGGTGACGAGTCCGCCCGCCACCGACCCGAGCCGGTAGGTGTAGCGGCCTTCGTTCGCCGTCGCCTCGTACGCCTCGGGCAGGAACTTGTCTATGGCCTCCGACACGGTGTAGGCTCGGCAGAACGCGCCTATGAGGCCTTTCTTCGCCAGCGGGTCGCCCGCCTTCTTGATCTCGCGGGCCATCGTCACCGCCTCGTTCTTGCCGTAGGGCCACGCGCTGGCGTCCTTCGGGTCGTCGTAGGTGGCGAGCACGTCGTCCGCGCTGAGCCTCTCTCCCTCCTGGACGTCGAAGAAGTACTCCCCGTCCTCGGGGCACGAGGGCCAGTAGAAGAGCCTCGGCAGTTCGTAGGTGGTGTGGTCGAACATGTCTATGCCTATGTCGGCCGCCACCTTGCGGCAGATCGGCTCGTACTCCCACGGCTCCACCCTCCTGTCGAAGGGTATGACGAGCCTGAACCTCGGCGACTTGGCCGAATGCTTGTGCGTCGAGTAGATCATCGCGGCGCATCGGTAGGCGTTGCGGAAGTCCTCCCAGGCGTCCGCCGTGCCGAAGTCGATGTCGAGCGTGGCGCAGGAGCGGTACTTGACGTGCCCGTTCCTCCTCTTGCCCTCCGTGAGGAACCCGCCGACGAACCCGCCGACGTCCTTCCGGTCCGCCTGCTCGCCGCGGCTCATCCTCGCGTACTCGGCCGCGGTCTCGCCCGTCCTCTTCGGCTCGCGGCACTTCGCCACCAGCGCGCTCCACGTCACCTCCCTGTTCTTCCACACCTTCGCGAGCCTGCTCGGCGCGGTCGCTATGCTGATCTTAAAGTCTTCCATGATTGTGTCGTTAATCTTTTAGGTAATAGGGGGTCGAGTACCCCGCCCCCTTGAGCGGGAGCCCCTCGGCCCATGCGGGCGGATAGGCGAATATGGCCTCCACGTCTTCGAGGGTCGTTCGGCCGTCCGCCTCGACGATGATCTCGTCGTGGACGTGGAAGGCTATCTCCATGCCCTTCCTGTCCGCCCTGAACATGATCTCGCCGAGTATGTCCCTGGCCATCGCCTGCACGATGTTCTCGGTCAGCTTGCCCCCGTAGGTCTCCACCTCGCACCACTTCTTCGTCGTCTGGTTCACGCCCTCGTAGATGATGGCGTCCACCTCCCTCGCCTCGCCGCCGAACCTCTTCGTGAACGGTCCGACCTTGGCCCTCGGGTAGCAGAGCCTCCGCCCGCTCGGCAGCTGGACGGTGAGGCAGCCGAACTCGCGGCGGAAGGTCACCCCTCGGTTGACGGTCACCTGCGTGTTCTCCGTTATCGCCTTGCGGGCGGCCTTCTCCAGCACCTCCCACAGCCTCACGGTGTGCCCGTTTGCCCCCCGCCACATTCGGACTATGCCCTGCATCTCGGGCTGCGACAGCCCCATCTTGCCCCCTCCCATCGCGTCGAGGGCGGCCGTCCCCCCGCCGTAGCCGAGGGCGAGGGCGGCGATCTTGCCCTTCTGCCTCAGTTCGGCGTTGCGCCCGTGCTTCTCCACGGGCACGCCGAACATCTTGGAGGCGGTCTCGCAGTAGATGTCGCCCTCGTTCCTGAAGACGTCCAGCACCCACTCCTCGCCGCTCAGCCAGGCGGTGACCCTCGCCTCTATGGCGCTGAAGTCGCAGACGCGGAAGGTCTTCCCCTCGCCCGCCACGAAGCTGGTCCTGATGAGCTCGGAGAGCACCTGCGTCGGGTTGGAGTAGCAGGTCATGAACTCGTCGAGGTCGCCCGCCTTCGCCATCGTCCTCGCGTCGTCTATGCGCTTGATGTGGTTCTGCGGGAGGTTGTGTATCTGCACGAGCCTGCCCGCCCATCGGCCCGTCCGCGCCGCCCCGTAGTACTGGAGCAGTCCGCGGATCCGCCCGTCACGGCAGGCGCAGTCGAGCATGGCGGGGTACTTCTTGCACGAGGTCTTCTTGAACTCCTTGCGGAGCTGCAGGGCCTTGTAGGCCACGCTGTGCCGCCCCACGCTGCCCTCGATGTCGTCGATGCTCTTCTTGTTGAGCGAGGCGGCCTGCACGCCCGCGTGGTCGAGGATGAACCGCTTCATCTGCGCGTCGCTGTTGGGGTTTTCCAGCCCCGTCAGCCGCCTCGCCTCGTCGAGGACGTAGTCCAGGTATTCGCGGTTGAGCTTGTCGGCGTTGCGGACGAAATCTTCGTCCACAAGCACGCCCCTGTCGTTGATCCTCTGGTCGAGGGCGTAGAGTTCGCGCTCCCATTCGGGCTGCTGCAGCCTCGCCACCCTCCGCCTTATCGCCTGTTCGACCTCCACGTCCCTCTTGCAGTACCGCCTGAAGGTCTCCCAGTCCTCGGGGTGGTCCTCGGGGAGCGTACGCCCGCCCTTCCTGTTGGGGCAGGAGAACTTCTTGATGAGCGCCCTGCCCTCCTTCATCTTGCCCTCGCCCTTGTCGTCGAGGCCGAGCACCTCGCCGCACTGCGCGAGCGACAGGGGCAGGCCCATGCGGGCGGCGGCCACCATCGTGCAGTCCCACTGCGACGGGTCGAGGAATCCCTCTATGCCGAGGTGCCTGCTGAGGCATACGCGCTCGAAAGCGGCGTTGAACGCCGTCTTCGTCACCCCTGGGTCGGTCAGGGCGGCCGCCACATGCGCGGGCAGTTCCTCGCCCCTTGCCAGGTCCACCACCTCCACGTCGCCCCCGTCCTCGGAGTAGGCGAAGAGCAGCACCCTGAAGGCGTCCGACTCCGCATAGCGGTAAACGCCGCACGAGAGGAGGTCGATGTCCGAGTAGGTCTCTATGTCTATTGCCAGTGTCTTCATTCCGTGTCCTTGTTGAAGGGGGGAAGCCGTGGCCTCCCCCCGTTGAAAATCGGGTTACAAATCGTCGTCGTCATCGTCGCCGAAGCCGTCGAAGTCGGCGGCGGCGGATACGCGCCCGCCAAGTCGGTCGTCGTCCTTGAACTTCATGACGTTGTTGAGCCCGCAGGCGATGCCCTTGTTGCCGTTCACGTCGTAGGCGTAGAACGTGACGCTCACGTAGGCCCACATGCCCGAATAGACCTCGTCCTCGTCCGTGATGTCCACCTTCCTCTTGTCGCACACGCCAGGGCGGGCGCTGCTCTTCGCGTTGACGAACATCGAGTCGGCGTAGACCTCGTCGTCCTTCTCGTCACCGTCCCTAAGAGGGAGGTCGATCTTCTTAGGCTCCTTGCCGCCCCACTTGCTCACTATGCCCGCCTTCTTGGCCTCCGCTATGGCCGATTCGAGGGCCTTCAGCGTCTTCTTCTCGTCCTTCGGGATGATTACGTTTGTCATGTACTTGCCCTCGCCTCCGCCTTCCGGCGTGTACTTGTTGAAGAGGTGCGTGTAGCTCAGTCTGCACGGACCGAATACCACGGTCGTGCCGTTCTTGATGATTGGATCTTTCATGATGATCATTGATTAAATTGTTTGTTGAATGATTTGTTTAACGCTAACGCCTCGGCCCAGCCATTGCATTGTCCCGCATTCCCGAACGGGAACGCCTTGAACGTGCTGCCGACCACGATTTTCAGCGGTTTGGTGCCCGCATCGTACCCGTGTCTGCGGAGGACCTCCTTTATTTCGGCCACCGCCCTTCCGCTTAGTTTCACTTTTCTTCTCATTTCTTTCGCGCTTAATTCAATTTGTTTGCGTTTAATTCAATCCTCGTCGAAGTGGTCTATGCCCTCGAAGTCGGAGGCGGCGGTCAGGGGCTGCCTCTTGTCGGACAGTTCCACCAGCGTCGGCTTGCCCTGCGGTTTCACGATGTAGTTCTTCAGCAGCGTGGCGAGCAGCTTCTTGCCCACGATGCCCTCCAGGTCCCCGAGGCCCTTCAACTGCGGCTCCTTGAAGAGTAGTTCCCGCTCGAAGCCCTTCCCCACGAGCACGCCGACCGCCCCCTCCACGTCGGTGATCTTACGGACGGAGCGCCCCTCCACCACCTTGTGTCCTGGTATCTCAGTCCCCGAGAGCGCGAGGCGGAGCGACTTGTCCGTGACCGCCTCTATCCACTGCTTCATGGCGGGGAGCTTCGGCAGTATCTCGGCGTAGTCGCCCGCTTCGAGGAGGCGCCCCTCCAGGCGTTCGAAGTCGCCCAGGCACTGGTTAGCCAGCGTCCTGCACTCCCCCTTCACCCGGCAGAAGCGGCACCAGTCGCCGGCGTTCTGCGCCCCCTCGCCGTTCATCGCCATGCGGGCCTTCGGGGCGAGCACGTACTGCGCCCACCCGATGAGCTCCGCATATCCGAGCTCGAACTCGCTGAGGTTGTCCATCCTCGGCTGCACGATGGTCATCCTCACCGTGCTGACGTTGTACTCGTCCTCGAACTCGGCCAGCGCGCCGAGCGCGTAGATCATCATCTGCGTGTTGTCCTTCGCCGACACCTCCACGCCCTTACCGTACTTGAAGTCTATCACCTCCATCGTGCCGTCGGTGATGATGATCGCGTCCGCCGTGCCGAACGACTCGGGCACCCAGCGGGAGAAGTCGAGCCTGCGCTCCACGATGAGCTGCGCGTCCTTCACCGCCGCCCTCGCCGCCTCGTACTTGTCCGTCACTATCGAAAAGTACGCCTCGACATGTCCAGCCATCTCGTCAGTGACGTAGCGATGTAGCTCGGCAATCTCCTCGTCCTCCCCGCTCGCGTCCTGGCCGAGGTACTCCTTAAGCGCTTTGGCGCAGTAGGCGTGCGCGAGTGATCCCTCTCTAGTGTATTCGCTCCCCTCATTCGGAACCGCCTCCTCCAGTTGTGCGGACGGGGTGCAGTTCAGCCATCGGTGCGATGCCGACGGGCTCAGTTTTGCATGTTCTGCCATATTCTCCTTTCATTTTTGGTTGTCGATTAGAACGGTAGCCCCGCGGGCAGGTACTGCTTCTTCTCCTCGTCGTACACGAGGCAGGCGCAGCCGTCTATGAACGACTTGCGCAGTTCCGCCGGGAGCGCGCTCGGACGGTCGTGGCCGAGCGCCTGCGCCATCGCCTTGAACTGTGCCGTGAGTCCCCTGTGGTGCTTCAGGTAGCCCTCCCCTTCAGGGTTCGTCCTGTAGTCGGGCCCCTCTATGCGGAGGCGGCAGTTGTGCATAGCCTCGCGGATGTCCTCCTCGGTGTAGGCCCTCGGGCCGTCCTCCGCCTTGGCTTCCGCCTTCGGTTCTTCCTTGGCTTCCGGCTTCGGTTCTTCCTTAGGTTCCGCCTTAGGCCCCTTTTTCGGCTTCTCAGGCTCCTCTTCCGTGCGGTTCACCCCCTTGTCGGTCTCCGCCGCCTTGGCGGGCTTCTTTTGCGCCTCCTCGGGCTTCTCCTTGCGTGGCGGGGTTCCTGCCGTCAGTGCGGCGGGTGCCGCCGTAACCTCCGTGCGTGCGGATAGGAACGCCCTGGCGATCGCCTCCAGTTCGGGCGTGAGCCCGATCTCAATCTTGAGTTTCATTTCCATCTTTCTCCTTGTTTTTGTGTTTCGTACTGTATTCTATCCCGTTCGCCTTCAGCACGCGGTATATCCCCTGTCGGGTGTACCCCGTGCGTCGGCTTATCTCGTCCCAGACCACCGTCCGCGGCGTCTTGTCGTCGTCGGACAGTTGCCTGTACAGGCGGATGATCTTTCCGTGCATCCTCGCCGTCCTTCTCTGGTGCAGTGTCTTTCCAGTCATGTCTGTGTTTGTAAATTAATATTATCGCCCTTTCGAGCCTTTCGTGCCTTTTGGCCCTGTAGTCCGTGCGGCAGTCGGACGTGATGGCCCCGATGAGGGTCTGCGCGTAGGCGTAGAGTGCGAACCGCTCGTCCTCGAACGGCCCCCGCTGTGCGGCGAGCCTCGTCGCCCGTGCGATCTCGTCAGAGATCAACCTCGTCATCGCAGATAAATCCAAGCCTCTCACTGTAGTACTGCGTGCCCGCCCTTCCGTCCGTCCACTTCTTGGCGAGGCTGTCCGCCCGCTTCGCCATCTGGACTTCGGTGTACTTCACGTATTTGGAGCGGTTGTCGGTCTGGTAGGGCTTGACCCTGCCCTGCCTTATCCACCTCTCCACGTTCCTCCTGCCGTAGCCCCTTTCGGCTTCGCGCATCGTCAGCGGCGGTATCTCGCCGCGCTCCTCCTGGTCGCGGTTCTTGTAGAGCCTGATCGCCGCCTCCAGTATCTCGTAGAGCATTTCGGGTGAGAACATCATGGCTCGCCCCCTTTCCTGTTTTCCTTCTGTTCCATACTTCTCATTTTTTTTGTGTCGTCTGTGGAGGGGGCGGGAGTCGAACCCGCCTCTGGGTGGCCGCTATTTGATCGCCGCGCGGCCAGCCGTCGTCCGCGCCTTCCCCTCCGTTTGCGCTCCCCGCCCTCTCGGGCGGTCGGCGCAGAAATCGATGGTTCACTAATGCAACACGGGATTCGCACCCGCGGGACGGCCTTTCCCGTCCTTCTGATTGTTATTAAGCAAAGACTAACTCCGCCCGCTTGGCGTGAGTCGTGGAGGGGGGCAGGATTCGAACCTGCAAGGAGTTCCGAGGCTTCCTTTAATAGAATACCACCGTCCGCCTTCATCGGTGGCTTTCCCCTCCGTTGTCCGCCCTTCCCCGTCGCGGTTCAGGGCGGCTCCCGTTTTGAAGTGTTGAATCGTTCAGCGGGATTCGCACCCGCGGGACCGCCTTTACGGCCCCTCTGATTGTTAATAATAAAGACTAACTCCGACCTCTTGTCGTGAGTCGTGTGACGGCGCGGTGACTCTCCGCGCAAGGCCTTCCGAGTCTTACCTGCGGGGCCTATTTTATCCCGTCGTTTCGTCACTGCCTATTATGGCTCGTCGCGGAGGGGGGCGGGAGTCGGACCCGCCACGGGGTTGGTAGCTTTCGTGCGCGGCCGTCCGTCATCCGCGTCCTTCCCCTCCATTCGCGCTCCCCGCCCTCTCGGGCGGTCGGCGCTTGTAGATTCTAAAATCCAGAAATTTACACACACGGTCTAAAGCCGTCTATACGAACTATACGAGTGCCCGGAGCGGGACTCGAACCCGCTGGCGTCCTACGTTACCTTATGGGGGTCCGTCCGCCTATCCCCCTCCTTTCCGGGCTTTCGCGCTCCCCGCCCTCTCGGGTGGTCGGCGCCGGTTGAATTCTAAGTCAATAAATATGATATATAGTAAAAGAAATTTAGTTCCTCACCGTCCCGTCGTACCGCTGCATGTCGCGCACCAGTTCCAGCGCCTTGAGAAGCGACACGTGCTCCACGGTCTCCGTCAGCCGGCCGTCCGTCAGCACCCATGCCGTGGACGTGGCGTAGCACATCTTCAGTTCCTTCCTGCCGTCCGCGGTCTCGTAAATCGTATATACTTTCTCTTTATTAGCTCCCATATTCTAATTATTTAGTTATTAATTCTATATTTGCATATTTTTAGGTAACAAGTTGGTCAATTAGTTGGTCAACTGATTACGTTGCAAATGTAGTTCACTTTTAGATAACTTTCCAAATTTTTAGTGAACTTTTTTATGTACAAAAGTGAACTTTTTACTTAATCTTTTATAAATGAGTAATATACAATATGACAAAAAGTGAACAATTAAAAGATTATTTCAAGTCTAAAGGGATCAAGCAGCAGGAAGTGGCTGATACTTGCGGGTTTAACAAGTCTTTCGTGAGTGAACTTTTTAGCGGCAAAAGAACGATTGGATACGAGACCGCGGACAAGATAGTGAATGCTTTCCCCGAACTTAACAGGCAATGGCTTCTCACCGGCGAGGGCGAGATGCTCCGCGCCACTGGGTCGGCGTCGGACTCGGACGAGGTTTCGGCGTTGCGCAGGGAGGTGGCCGAACTGCGCGAGACGGTGGAGAGGCAGAACAGGATCATAGATGCGCTGACCGCGCCGAAGTCGGCGTCAGGGGAGAAGGTGGAATCAAAAGCGTCATGAAGGTATGGGTGAACAAGGAGAGACTATAAGGGACAGGCTCGACCGCTTCATAGAGGCGGCGGGGACGAACAGGGCGCACTTCGAGAGGCGGTGCGGGCTGTCGAACGGGTACATACGCAACATGAACGACAACATGAGCGCGCGGACGCTGATGCAGGTCTGCAAGGCCTACGCCGACCTCAACCCCATGTGGCTCATCAGCGGCGAGGGCCCGATGAGGAGGGACGACGCGCGGACGGTGGACGACCTCCGCGAGGTGGTGCGCCGGCAGGGGGAGGTTATCGAGATGCTCACGAAACTTTTGGACGATGCCAAGCTTTAGGGTGGCCGTCACGTCCCGCCGGAAGAACGGGGAGTGGCCCATATACATCAGGATGGTGCACGGGCGGAAGTACCGGCTTCTGCCCACGGGGCTCGTCGCCAGCGACGGCGACCTGCACCGCAAGGAGCTGAGGAGCTCCGCGCTGATAGACCGCACGGACGCGATCATGAAGCGCATGAGGGACAACGTGAACGCCTACGGCGAGGACATCACGGAACTGGGCATAGACGTGGTGGCGCGCATCGCGCAGAGGCGGCACGACTTCGACCGCGACTTCTTCTCCTTCGCCCGCAAGTACGTGGAGCGGCTGAGGACGGACGGGCGCGAGGGGACCGCGAAGGCGAAGGAGGCGGCCGTCAGGTCGCTCCGCCGCTTCGTGGAGCGGGACGTGCTCTACTACTCGGAGATGGACGTCAGGCTCATGACCGAGTGGCGGAACTGGCTCAGGCGCACGGCCCGCTCCGTGTCGAGCACCTACGTGGCGAACGTGGGCAGCCTCTTCCGCGCGGCGAGGAAGGAGTTCAACGACGAGGACGGGGGCATGGTGCGCATAAAGCACGACCCGTTCCGCACCGTCAAGCCCGACCGCGCGCCCCAGGCGAGGAAGAAGGCCCTCGACCCGTACGACATCGTGCGCATAAGGGACTTCCCCGCCGCCCCCGGATCGGTCATCGCCCTCGCCCGCGACGCGTTCGTGATCTCGTTCTACCTCCTCGGCATGAACTGCGCCGACCTCTACGAGGCGGAGGACCCCGTGGGCGGCCGCCTGGATTACCACCGCCGGAAGACGAGGGGCAGGAACTACGAGGCCGCGCACATGTCGGTCAAGGTGGTCGATGAGCTGCTGCCCTACATAGAGCGCCACAAGGGCACGGGCGGGAAGATGTTCGACTTCTCCGACCGCTACCTCTCGGAGGAGTGCTTCGTCAAGGCCGTGGGCGACGGAATGAGGCGCATAGGCGAGGCGCTCGGCATCGAGGGGCTCACGTTCTACGCCGCCCGGCACTCCTGGGCGACCTACGCCGTGAACGAGTGCGGGGTGGACATCTACACGGTGGACAAGGCACTCTGCCACAGCGGCCGCGCCACGAAGATGACCGAGGTCTATATAAAGAAGGACTTCAAGGACGTGGACCGCGCCAACAGACGCGTCATCGACTTCGTGGAGGAGGCGGGGCTGTAGGGAATTTTGAATTATGAATTAAGAATTATGATAGAAGACAAGGTTTTAGATGAAGGCGAAATTAAAGGAGCTTGAAATAAATCTTGCATAATTGCTTGTCGATTAAAAAAAATTTGTTGTAAGTTTGCAGTGCAATGTAGGGGGGGGAGCGATCCTCGCCAGACGTAAAAAAGCAATAGCGACTCCCTGAGCCGCTATTTTTATTTCTACAATTCGTATTCAAGAACATCATCCGCTCCTCGAACGACGCATCGTTTTTGAAAAAATCTGAAAATAAATCTTGCATAAATGCTTGTATTTAGAATTTTTGTTGTAAGTTTGCAGTGCAGAAATATTCTGGCTACATACGCTGGGTGTACCGAAAGGAGCCTGGCGTGCTTTGTTTAATATAGGATCCTTTCCTCTATTCTACCGTCATCAAACACGAATACGACTCGGTCAAATTTCACGACACCGGCTTCTTTTATCCTAATCAATCCCGAATACATTCCCAAGGCCTCGTCTATCACTTCAATCGAAGGTTGTGTCTTTGGAAAATAAATAACCGCTATTTCTGTGTTTCGCTCGTCTGGAACTTAGCCACGTAGTTCTCGTAGTCGTGGAACACTATGGGGTTCTTACTTCCACCCCCCCCCCTTTTTCGCGCGCTTTTCGGCCTTCGGAGCATCGCTTTTGGAAAAATCTGGGAATAAATCTTGCATAATTGCTTGTTGGCTAAAAAATTTGTTGTAAGTTTGCAGTATAGAAAGCCTTTGTCGTGTGGCCTGAACTAGCCTTGAGCTTAAGCTGGCGCCGACTTAGGCTTTTTCTTTGTGGAATAGTTCATCAGTGACAGAATATAGATATCTGTGCGTAGTAGTCTTTCCTCTTTTGTCTGAGTCCCTCACTTCCCCCACATTCAAATACACCACGCTTCCGTGTAGTTCTACCTTGAAGTAATAGAATTTTGTTATGCAGTGTGAATGCGGTTCCTCAGGAATGGCGGACTTCACATATTCTGATTTTGCCAACAATTCCTTCAAGTTCTTCAGGTCGCTTTCCTTGAACACAACGGAATGCTTCGTCTGCATTGCATCGGCCACGAGATGTTTGTTAGCCCATTTGGAGAATCCTACACTTATCGTGTGCGCAGAATCTTCCAATGCTTTCTTCACCTTAACTTTGTTATCGACCAGTGGCTTAATAGATTGCTCCAACTTCTTCATGACGGAATTCCTCTTGTTGTCTTTACGCACTTCGCATTTCACCAATTTGCACAAGTGGCAATCCTGCACGCACTTCACTGCATCCACCACCCGGCTGCTCTTCGCCTCTGCCCCGCTCTCCTTCGCCTGTTTGGCGAGTCTGAGCCACAGGCATACCTTCGGGTCGGGATAGTAGGAGTGCGAGCGGTCGAACATCTCGGCGGCCTTGCCGGGGTTGGTCTTCAGTCCGTCGGCGGGCTTCGGCACGTCCTTGCCCTTCGGTATGTCGCCCTTGGCTGTGGCGGGCGCGTCGGTCTGCTGGAGGTAGCACTTGCAGTTCCAGAGGTCGCCGGGGCGGTGTGCGTCCCAGAACGGATCGTCGACGGGGAGCGTGAGCTCCTCCCTCCAGAAGACGGCGTGCTCCTCCCTCGGCGTGGCGGAGGATGTGGGCATCCACTTGAGGTTGGGCATGACGTCCTTGTCCGCCTCGAACATCTTCCAGTCGGCCGCCTGCTCCGCCCTCAGGATGGCGGTGTTGTACTCCGTTTCCAGCCAGTTGCGGTTGAAGTGGCTCTGTATGCTCGCCGTGGCGTTGCGCCACTCCTCGAAGGTGCGGAGATTGCCGTCTGCGTCATGCAGCATGTCGGCCATCAGCGAGGCGTACTTGTGCACGCGGAACGCGGAGAACACGTCTATGGAGTGGGTGTATCGGCGCAGGAAGTCCTCCTCCGTGGCGATGCGCTTGTTGCGGCTCTGCGCCATGCCCTGGGCGGTGGCCTTCTCGAAGATGCCGCGGGTGGCCTCGTAGAGTTCGGACGGGATGTCGCCGTTCTGCGGCTTCACCTCCTCCTCGTAGATCTCCCTCAGCACCTCCGAGAGCATGCCCTCGTCGAAGCTGACGGACGACCCTACCGCGTCGGTCACGTCCCTGGTGCCGTAGTAGTTGAAGTTCACCACCTCTCTGAACGAGTGCCCGCCGCGCGGGCTTCCGCGAAAAAATCGAGGATGCGTTGGTAGATGGAACGGTCGGTCGTCTTGGGATTCTCGGCCGGATCATTGCCCGGCTCGGGCTCCTCGGACTGCTTGCGCAACGCCTCCTCCAGGGCTTTGCGCTGCGCCTCCTTATCGGCCTTGATCTGGTCGTAGTCGTCGGGCTTGGCGATGCCGAAGGTGTCGTAGAGGTAGTCGTCGGATATCGGCAGCCCTATCGAGTTCATCTTCACGACGATGTCGGCCTGCTGCGTCTTGTCGATTTTCTCCTTTTCGGCATAGACCCACTCTCCCCCCTCCGTGTCGATGCCGAGGGCGGCGAAGATGGGCGACATCTCGTAGTTGAGCACGTCGAGCACGAAGCCCCTGTCGTCCTCCATGATGGACTCCTCCTCGCTCTTCTGCACGTCGCCGAGCGCGCGGCTTCCGCTGTCGCCCACCGTCGTCGTCAGGGTGTTGCCCAGGAGCATGATCGAGATCTGTTCGTCGCACTTGTCCATGAGCCTTTCGTAGAGGTCGGCAGAGCCGCTTCGGTTGCCCGGCTCGATGATGTTCATGCTGGTGTCGGTCGTGTGGAAGTAGATGCCGTTGGAGCCCTGGCACTCCGCGTCCTCCTTCAGCGTCTTCATCGTCTCCCAGTCCGAGCCGTCGTAGGTGTATTCGCGTATCGGCATTCCGAACACCTGGGCGTACTGTGCCCAGTCGCCCGTGGTCTGCCTCTTCGTGATGATCCACGGCACCACGGACATGAGCTCTCCGCAGTCCGTCGGTTTCCCGAGGAAGAGCGTGTTCGGGAAGTCGGCGAGCGGCTTGCCCTCGTAGTCGTTGGCGTATTCGAGCACCTCCCGCGTCACGGGGTTGACGTGCCTGTGGTCTATATCGGTGACTTCAATCCACCCGTCCTTGTCCGCGACGAACTGGTATGCGGAGAAGCCCCACAGTTGGACGTCGATGAGCGACTTGAGGAAGTTCCTGAACCACGGGCTCTTGATATGCTCGTTCACCTCCTCCACCGGCTCGCCGTCGCGCCTGAACTCGATGGGAAACTTCGACACTGCGATCTTTCGCTTGCGGACGACGCCCTTCAGGTGCGTGTCCATCAGGCAACTGTCGTAAAGGTCGTAGAGCTCCTTTCGGCTCGGATAGTCCCAGCGTATCGCGTTGGTGACCGCCCTCTGGAAGGATTGGATGTCCGGGTACCACAAGTTCGGCACGCCTATCTTGATGTCGTTCGGGCGGCCGCCCACGTTCATCACGCCGCCCTGCTTGATTGTGTTCTTGTCTGATGTCTTAGCCATATTTGTTAGATTGATGCCTTAGCGGCGTTGAGTACTCTTAAAAGGGATTCTGCGAGCGTCGCCTCCACCTGCTCCGCGTTGTCCAGGTATCCCCCGTTGAAGTCCATCTTCACCATCTCCCTGCTGAAGTTGATGGTGATCTGCGTGTTGCGGGTCCCTCCCGTGGCGATGGCCTCCGTGCTTTTCTTCGCGATGTCGCCGAAATGGTCGCCCGCGCCCCCTCCGCCGAAATGTCCGCCGTTGGCCGCCGCCTTCACCTTCTGCGCGTCCTCGGACGACTTCCACGATATGCTGACGTTGTCGTAGGCGTGGCGGGCCTTGTTGAAGTGTTCCGCCACCTTGTTCGCCCCTTCCGATATGGCCCTCTTACGGGCTTCCATGTCGGAATTTATCTGGGCGATCGCCCTCAGGTTCTCGGCGGAGTCGCCCATTCCGACCGCCTCCTTGAACTTGTACCATCCGAGCCGGATGAGGTCAAGCCCCGACATTATCGTGTGCACGTGCGCATTCCAGGCGAGCTTGAACGCCTCCACCCACATGAAGAACGACTCCTTCATGTGCGTCACGACGGCGTCCCAAAGCGTCCCCCACCCTTCTGTGTGCTTGCGGACCCAAAGGATGGCGGCCACGAGCGCGGCTATGGCGGCTATGACCAGCCCGATGGGGTTGGCGGTCAGCACGGCGTTGAGTATGGCCTGCGCGGTGGTCCACAGCTTCGTGGCCGCGGTCACTACCGCCACCTTGATCGCCAGGGCGTTGGCCGCCACCGAGACGGCGGTGATGCCTGCGGCCAATGCGGCGATGACGTCGAGGTTCGAAGAGACGAACGTGATGGCCTCGTTGGCTATGTCGAGCGTGACGTTGAGCACCGACACCAGCCGCCTCAATGACGGCAGCATCGCGTTCATGACGCGCGTGTAGAGGGCTCCGAGCCGTTCCTGGACATCGCCCATGCTGTTGGCGTACTGCTGCATCTGCCCGGCCGGTGTCTGGGCGAGGGCTTCGTTCATGCCACCCACGCTCTGCCCCACCACTTCGGCAAGCGTGGCGGCGCGCTCCTCCTCCGTTCCGAACTTCAGGATCTTCTCCTGAGCTTCGGTGAAGGAATACCCGTAGCGGGAGAGAGCGGAGGTCTGCCCCTCCATCACCTTGCCCATCATGGTGGCGATGGACGCCGCGCTCTCCTGCGTGGCGTTGAGCCCGTACTGCTGGGCGACCATGTCATTCATGACGGGGATGAGCTTTTGGAGGCTCTCCTTCTTCTCCAGATAGGTGGAGAGTTCCTGCGCACCCGCCAGCTGCACCTCGTCGCCGATCACGCCAAGTTCCTGCTGCGCGGCGGTGAGGTCCTTGATGAGCCGGATGTCGTCGCCGGTAGCGTTCATCGTGTTCTGCATCACCCTTTCAAGTTTCGTCTCCACCTCGATTTGCGCACGGTAGGCACCCTCCGATGCTTTCATTGCCGACCAAAGGGAACCTATCGTGTTTATAATCGCAGAAACTCCGAAGCTTGCACTCCCCAATCTTGACAGTGCCTTCTCAAGGCCTCCGACAGTTCGATTTGCACTGTTCGTGGCATTCTCAAAGTTCCCCATCGTGGACGTTGCGTTGTCCTGAAGGTCTATTCTGTACGATACTACGTTGTCTGCCATATTTGGAAATTAAGATTTAATCCATTATCTTCACAAAAAAAATTCAGGAGGACCGAATATGAGCGTGATTGGTGCTATTTTTATGCTGTACCTGGCGTACAGGATAATATTTGTCGATAAAGAGGACAAAAGAGGTTTCAAATGCTGGTGGGAGTACGATCCCGAAAAATGGCGTGATACAAATGAAAAGGGGCGGAAATAATCCGCCCTTTCTCTTTATCTGCCTTTAGGGCCTGCCTCTGCCTTGCGTATCCATTCGAGCTCCTTGATCCTCATAGCCCACTCCTCGTCCGTCAGAGCCTCCGGACTCTCGATGTGCATGTAGTAGCGTAGCTGCGCATCGATGATGCGTATCAGTTCCGCCTCCCTCACAACGGAGTCCGCTAAAGTTTTTTTAGCTCCGCCTCCTTCACCTCCACGATTTGTGCGACCTGTGCCGAAACGCCGAGGAAAAGAGCGTCGTCCGTCTTTATCTCATCGTCTCCGTCAAGCCAGCACTGTGCAAGGATCACCTCGTTGAACTTCATCGGGTCGCTCTTCCCCGCCATGCTCGCGTAGCTGAGTTCGCGCCTGGTCGGCTTTCTCAGGTAGCACACGCGCCCGTCCACGGTTATCTCGTAGATGTCTCTGTACTTTTCCTTCCACTCCGCGATTTGCTCGGCGGTTGCTTTCTGTCCAATCTCTCTCATAATTGTATTTTAAAAAAGGCGCGGGACGAGTCCCTACGGCTCAGCCCGCGCCGGGTTAACGATTTTGTCCTTATCCTCTGTTGATGCGGAGGAACACCATCGGAAGTTCGCTCTCCATGAACTGGTCGCCCTGGTTAAGTTCGCGCGGCTCTTCGGTGAACTGCACGCCCTTGAGGATGTCCGTTCTGAGAAGGTCGCCGTTCGACGGGTTTCCGTAGGTCACGACCACGTCCACCTCGAGCCCGAGCACCCCGTTCTTGCCGCCCGCCTTCGCCAAGGTCTCCATCTCCGACTGGAGGAGCTTGACGCTGCCCTCGTACGAGATGTTGCCCCTTTGGATTGCTATGGGCTGGTTGCCCTTGCCGTAGATCGGTGTCTTCTCCTGCGTCGCCTTGTAGCTTACGCCCCTGATGCCCGTGATGGGCTTTCCGCCGATGACCACTGTCACGTCAGCCCATTCGTATTGCCTTGAGCTGAACACTGCCTCTAAATCTGCCATATATTCCTCCCTCCTTAGTCATTTGTGTAGAATGAAAGCGACGCCTCAATGTAGTAGGCATAGCCGTACGGTTTGACCTTCACGCTCACCTCGATCTTGTTGGTGGCCACCACGTTCTGGTTCGGGTCCACGAACACCTTGATGCCGTTGTCGGTGTCGTCGTCCGGATCCGAGCCGAGGTTTCCCTGGTTGGTCATCGCTCTTTCGAGGGCGGTCTCCACGAGCGTCTCTATGCTCTTCGCGGTCGGTACGGGGATTGTGCCGGTAGAAGACACCGGGATTTCTGAGCCCACCTCGTCAAGCAGCGCCTTGTAGGTGACCCTGTAGGCCTTGTCGATGGTTCGTCTGCGCGGGATGAGCCCGTAGTCGTCCGTGTCCGAAGTGGCGAGATGGTCGGAGCTCCAGAAGAAGCCCGCCTTGCCCACCCACGTACGTGGCACGATGTAGCCTTTTCCGTGTAGGGTCTGCGCGTCCGCGTTGGTGATGGAATTCGCGCCGAACTTAAGCGAGTCCGTCTTGATCATGCCGTCGGAAACCCTTGCGACGGAGACTTGCACGGCGTTCTTTGCGATTCGTCCGAGAAGGAGGCCGACACATGCGCCCTTCTTCAATTCAGCGTCGAGGGCGGAATCGCCCGTAATTTCGTTGCCTACGACCACGCACGCTCTGTTATAGTTGAACTCTGTCAAGTCCGTCGCGCTGCCGATTGTGGCCGGAGCGGGCAATCCCGCCAAGACCAGCACGGGGGCGAACAGCGATGCGGCCAATTCCTCCGCCGCGTCGTTGAGCGCCTTGAGGTCCGCCGAAATGGAAGCCGTAGCCAAAGGGGACGCCACGCCGATTACGCGGCACGCGCCATTCGACAAGCCCTGAAGGCTTTTGACACCGGCGGCCGCCGTTGCAGGCTTCGCATTGAGCACCCAGAGGTACGACCCGTCTCCCGCCTCGTCGAAGAACTCCTTGACCATGCGGTACGTCAACTTGTCGGATCCCTCTTCGGTTAAGTCGGACAAGGACGTGATGAGGCTGGCGGCACCGTTCTGCTCGGTGTAGTTGCCGATCACGAGGGCGCCCGCCGGCACAAGACCGCAGACGCCATCCGCCGTAGGCTCGCTGATACCGAGCATTCCGTTCTGGAATGATATTTTTACGTATGGTAGTTGTGATGCCATTGATACGATTTATTATGTTAGAAAAACGGCACCGCCCAGGCGTTAGCCACCCAACGCGGTGCCGGAAAAAAAAATGAGAAGATGGATCTTATCCCTTGATGTTGAATGCGGTTCCGTCGAAGTAGAATGCCGCGGAGTCGCCCTTCTTTTCGAGCTTCACGCCCTGCACGGTCACGCTTGCGCTCTCTGATGAGTTCGTGTACACGACGCATGATCCGAGGACTGCGCCCGTCGTAGGCACCGTCGATACGTTCGAAGCCGCCTTTGTCTCCTTCTTGTAGCTTCCGTCAACAGCGCGCTCGTCGCACATGACCACGTACTCGTCGAAAGCGAGGTTGGTGTCGCATCGCATCGCCTGGCGCAAGAACCACATGTCGCCGTCCTCTTGCACGAGCCCGGTCTTGATGTACACTTCGTCCTGGTTCCACGCCACCGCCGCCCAGAGGTTCGAATCGTATGACGCGTCTGCCGGCGTCAACACGACGAGGCCCTCTGGCCATTGCGCCAATCCGACAACCGGGATGCCGTTGTAGGCGAGCGTTTGCTTCTCGGTCAAGGACGCGTTCTTATATACGTTCGCCTTCAACTCGTCGTCGTAGTTGTCGGCGTCCGCCATTGACGTGATGAACTTCAAGTTGCCCTTGTTGCGGAGCGCCTTCGGCAACTTCTTGAGCATCGCCTTGAACTTCGCCCCGTAGGTGCTGGCTCCGTTTCCGGCTGTGAGCACGTTCTTCGATGCGAGGATTCTCGTCACGATGCCGTTGAACAAGTGGTCGTCGTCGGTACCCTTGATGCCGTTGATCATGTAGTCGCCCAACTCCTCGGCGATCTCCTTGCTGAACACTTCAAGGAACTCCGTTTGTGCCGCAGGCGACCAAGTCTCCATGGCGAACGGGCCGTTCGGTTGATACTTGCGCCACAAGTTCTCGAAAGTGGAAGGCAGGTAGCGCGTATATGCCATGAACTTGTCAGGTGTGAGCGAGTTCTCTTCGTAGTTGAAGTCGCCCTTGGCGTCGCTCGCCGTAGGCATCGGCTTGTGTTGTTGCAGCAACTTGCCGACCGTCAACTTGCCGATGAACAAGGTCTTCAATACGTTCGCCTCTACGTGGATGAGGTTCTTTTGCACCAATTCGTTGCTGAGCGTCGATTTGGTGAGCAGCTTATCGAGGAACTCTCCAGGATAAGCGGATGTGATGTTGATTGCCATATTAGCCTGTGATGATTAATGTTGTTACTTACTGTTCGCTATTCGGTCCATCTCCTCCTGGAAATAGCTCTTTCTGTCAGCCTTTACGCCCTCGCCCTTGATGAAGTCGGACACCTTTGCCTGTCCGGCGGGCGTGGTCATCGAGCTGATCATCTTGAGTGCGTTCTCTCGGTCGCTCTTGATGAGGTTTCGGCAGATGCCCGCCTGCTCCTCCGTCATTCGGCCTTCCTCGACCGCGTCGGAGATGGCCTTCTCGTTCTCGTACTCCGCAACCTTCGCCTCCAATTCCGCGATTTTTGCGTCCCTCTCCTCGATCTCTGCGGTCTTGTCGGCGATCAAGGCCTCCTGCGCCTTGGCCGTTTCGACCACCTCGTCTTCGGTGTTGCAGTCCTTGAATGCCACGACCGATTGGATTTTTGTGATGTCCATGTCTGAATATGATTTTTTAATGTGATTTCCGTGTCTCTCGCCATTGACGCAGTCGAAGAAGGACTTCGCCGAAAGGTCGTCCGCCTTCGGCTTCTCCACCATCGAAGCTATCCCCATTCCGACGACTTCCTCGGCGGTCAGCCAATGGTCCTTTCCGTCGAAGTACTCCTCCAGCACCTCGTCCTTGCCCTTGCCCATCTTGCCTGCGATCATCGAGGCCAAGTCTTCGTCGATGGAGCGGAGCATGGCGAGCTGCTTTTCTATCTCTTTTGCGTTTCCAGACGCGTAGGAACTCGCCGAGTGCAGCATCAGGCGGCTATACTCTGCCATGGCCAGCGGCTTTCCGCACAGCGAGATGATCGCGGCGGCCGACGCGGCCATCGAGTCGACGACTATGGAGAGGTTCGGATGGGCCAACACGGCCGAACGGATTGCGATTGCCTCGAACACGTCACCCCCGGGCGAATTGACGTGCATCTCGATCTCGTCGCCCTTATGCTCGTCAAGATAAGTTACGACCTCTTTCGACTCCACTTCCCAGCCTATTTCCCCGTAGAGCAGCAACTTAATTTTATCCATAGAATATAATCTATATTTACTTGGTTTGATTTTCGCTAAAATAGAATATATTCTATATATTAGCAAAATAAATCTAATAATTATAATAAGATGAGCAATTTTATACGCCCCGAGGACTACGACAGCACGATACACGCCGAAATACTCGACGCGTTGACGCGCTCGGACGGCACCGTGGTCGAACAATGCGAGAACGACGCAATCGAGGAGATGAAGGGCTATCTGTCCGCCCGATACGACGTTGACGCGGTGTTCTCCAAAACGGGCGACGAAAGGAACCCGCTCGTCCTCATGTATGCGAAGGACATAGCCGTTTACCACATATTCTGCGCCCACAACCCTTACAAGATGAGCAAGGTGCGCCAGGACAGATACGACAGGGCGAAGGAATGGCTCAAGCTGGTCAGCGAGGGGAAACTGCTCATACACGGAGCGGAACGACTCGACAAGGACGAAGCGAGAAACAGGTCGAACTTCTACATAGGGGCGAACAGACTTAGGGAAACACACTTTTAACGGACGCGGGCATGGAGGACAACAGCATATACTTATACGTGATATCCCCTATTCTCACAGCGGTGTTAGGAGGGATAACCTGGATCATAAAGCGAAGGGTCGAAGAGAGCGACAAGAAACATGCGGAGGAGATCGAGGAGCGCAACCAGCGAAGAAAGGAGATCGAGGAAAAAATAGAACGGTCGGACAAAAGAATAAAGGGGCTCCGAACGGACCTCACGAAAATGCAGTCGATAATATTGTCGTGCGACAAGCCTGACTGCCCGACTAAAAAGAGGCTGGCCGATTACCTGGACAAGAAAGCGGAGGAGATTGACTAAATGACGGTAAAGGAATACTACGACGAATACAACCAGATCTGCAAGCAGATCGAGTACAAATATGGAATACCGCACCTCGTCATACTTGCGCAAGGCGCGCTTGAGACGGGTTGGGGAAAGTCCGTGTCGGGAAACAACTATTTCGGCATCAAGGCGGGAGGCACGTGGAAGGGGGACGTGCAAGAAGTACGAACCTTCGAGTACATAAACGGGGAACGTGTCGTGAGGATATGCCGGTTCAGAAAATACAAGGATGCGCGGGACAGCTTCGTCGATTACGCGGAGCTGATAAGCGGGCTTTCCAGATACGCCAAGGCGTTCGAGGCCAATTCGGACGAAGAGTTCATAGACGCAGTAGCGAAGGGCGGCTACTCGACCAGCCCGTCCTACGCGCAGACGGTAAAGAAGATAATAAACATGCTAAGAGAATGCGAGCGATGAGATACAAAATAGCGGCTGTGCTGGCCGTGGTGGCCACGATCTTATACCTGTGCGTGTCATGCGCGCAGGCGAAATACGTAGAGGTGCCGGTAAGTGTACACGACACCGTCGTGCAGGTGCGAGAAAAAACGGACAGCGTTGTCACATACGATTCCGTGTACGTGAAGGAGAAAGGCGACACGCTGATAAAATACGAGTACAAATATATCGACAGATACTTGATAAAGACGGATTCCGTGTACGTATCGAAGACCGACACCGTCACTACCGTGGAGGTGAGATATGAAGAGGCGGAGGCGAAATGGGCGGACAAGTTCTTCGCTAAATTCGGGAAGTTCTCCCTGTTGTTGCTGTTGCTATGCCTGGCGGCCTTGGTCATAGTCGTCTTGGCGCGTCGGAAAAATTTGTGAAACTATTGTGAAGCGAAAAGTGCGGGTAATCGTGCCTTTTGGCGGGTGTTTTCCAAACGCCCGAGGCTAAATTCCTAAAATTCATTAATTTATGCGGACATTTAACGGCTTTGACTTTTAATATCATTAAATTCAAATCAAGATTAATAAAAAAGCACAAATAAAACTTGTCTCTTGTAAATATTAAGTATTTGATTTATTTTTGTAGAACAAGTAAGGTGAACAAAACACACATTCAATTCCATTAAGAATTAAGCTCATCCTTATTTGGGCAAACTTATAAAGGGGAATGATCATGAAGAAATGTTTAATAGTCATCGATATGCAGAATGATTTCGTGACAGGATCTTTGGCCAACAAAGAGGCAGAAGCGATAATCCCTCTGATTAAAGAAAAAATTGAGGCATACAGACAAGAGGGCAACATTGTCTGGTTTACGCGTGACACACACAGATCTGACTATCCAGAGACACAAGAAGGCAGAAGATTGCCTGTGGCTCACTGCATCGAAGGCACTTGGGGATGGCAAATCGTGAATGAGTTGAAGCCTTCTCGCAAACAGTCAAAAATAATCAACAAGCCAACTTTTGGATGGAACAAATGGAAGAAAACCAAATTGAAATCTTTCCAAGAGGTGGAATTAGTGGGCACTTGTACGGACATCTGTGTGGTTAGCAATGCTTTGGCCATCAAAGTGGCTTTCCCTGAATTGACGGTAAAAGTGGATGGGAAATGTTGTGCAGGCTTGACGCCCGAGAAGCACAAAGCCGCCCTTGAAGTTATGAAATCCTGCCAAATCGAAGTTTCCGAATAAAAATTCAAATCCGAATTTCACTATAGGACGAAGACGAGGCCCACAAGTCTCGCCTTCGTTGTTATTTTCCTACATTCAAAACTGTTTAAGTATGGAACAGATCATTAATTCACTTTTAGACACTGACCTATACAAATTCTCTATGGGTCAAGCGATATTTCACCAATTTAACGATGCAAAAACAACTTGGACTTTCACTTGCCGCAACAAGGACGTGAAGTTCACAACCGAAATGGAGGAAGAGATCAAACGCCAAATCAAACTATATTGTACCCTGTCATTCACAGAAGAAGAATTGATGTACTTGCTCGACAAACAAGTGTGGTTTAAGGAGAGCTACGTCGATTTCTTGAGATACTGGCACCCTCGCTACGAGGACTTCGACATTCGCCAGGAGGGCGACTGTGGCCTCTTCATCGAGACTTGCGGCAGTTGGTTCAACACGTCACAATACGAGACACCGGTCCTTGCCATCGTCAACGAGGTCTATTTCAGAATGAACTTCGACTACCCTGTCCTACTCGACTCTTTCAAACAACGTTTGGACGAGAAGGTGGCAAAGTTGAAGTCGGGCGCATACGAGATCGGCAGTTTCTCTGAATTCGGCATGAGAAGACGACTCTCTTTCGAGGCGCAAGACCTAATGGTGCGCAAACTAAAGGAGAGCGACATTCCAGGCTTCATCGGCACCTCCAACGTCTTTCTCGCCATGAAATACAACTTGAAAGCCATGGGTACGATGGCCCATGAGTGGATCATGACGGTAGGTCAAGGCTACCACGAGCACAACCCAGCCTACTCCAACAAGTTCGCCCTCGACGCATGGGTTAAAGAATACGGCGTACTCAACGGTATCGCCCTAACGGACACCATCACCACAGACTGTTTCCTCAAGGACTTCAGGCTGACCTACTCTAAACTCTTTGACGGAGTAAGACACGACAGCGGAGACCCTTACGAATGGGGAGACAAGATGATACGCCACTACCGCGACTTGGGCATCAATCCAGAGGAAAAGACGCTCCTCTTCAGCGACAGTTTGGATTTCGACCGCGCTACCGCCATCTACAAATATTTCAAAGGCAAGGCAAAAGTCGCTTTCGGAATCGGAACATTCTTATCAAACGACACTTGCGAGAAGCCGCTCAACATCGTGATGAAAGTGACCGAGGCCAACTACAGCCCTGTGGCTAAAATCTCTGACACGAAAGGCAAATCAACATGCAAAGACCCGGCCTACATCGAGTATCTTCTTCGTTGCATCGAATGGAGAATGACACACTAATCTTTAGGATTTTTCAGGCAACATAGAAGGAGGATCGTTCGCGGCCCTCCTTCGCTATTTTATCAGATTAAAAGCAACTTCTTCTTATTGTGGACCAACAAGCAGCAGTGGGAGCTTCATTTTGAAGATTTTCCCGAACCAATGGAACGCTTCTTTGCCAACTTGCCAAAAGTGGCCAAATTTCGTGAGTAAACAGAAAAATTCAATAATTTTGCCTTCGGTAAGGCATAGCGTTGTTTTTCGTTCGTTTTTTTCTCACTTTTTAAACACGAAGAAAACACTAATCACTAAATTATCAACCATTTAAAATTCTCTGATTTGACGTTAATTGTATAATTCCGATTCAATGGACAAATATTTCTTTCTATTATTGATTTTTCTGGTTGTATTAGAATTCTTCTTTTTTAGAGGCGGATACAAATTAATTGTAAAAGAATGGGGCCGATACAAACAGAGAATTGATCTTGAATCGACCGGAAAATATGACAACAAGAATCTACAATTCTTTATTAATTATGTGAACCCTTATATAATTGCATCCATTTTTATTATACTAACGATCGCTTTTCTCATAGTTTGTTACGATACTTACACCCCATTTTGGTTACTACTTTTCTATTCCTTATTTCCCATAGCTTTATGCTTTTTTTACGGCAAGTATCAAAAAGAAAAAATACCCAGACCATTGAATAAAAAATGGCTACTGACCGATAGTGTATGCGCAGGCTTTATCGCATTATTCATTCATTTTGGTCTATTCCATGCAATTTTCGGACTAATAAACGATAAAATTGATCGAAGTTCTTGCGTCGTTACCGTTCCTATAACTTCAAAAGAAGCAAAGGAGATGGAACATAAAGGAGGAGGGAAATACTATATCTACAAAGCCTATTTCAATCCCATCAACCCAAAACTCTTGGCGAACACCCCGACAAGGGAAACTTTACCGATGCCCAACCGTCTGTTTGTTGACATTTTGCCTTATTTATCTGCCGACAAGATCTTTTCAATGCCCCATACAGATAATCAGACCTTCACAAATGTCTATTACAGTCAACCTTTTGAGGCAGATTCCGTTCGTCTCACTTTCGTTGAAGGATACTATGGATTCTACTCTTTGAAAGAACATTCACTAATCAAATAAATGGCACACAATTAACATTATTGGCTGGAGTGTTCGTGAAAGGAGCTAAGACAACGAAAAATCATCAGGATAAACACCTTGAGCCTACGGCAGAAAACGAAAGGGTGACCATTGCCTACAAACAAGGTGTGGGATAGAGAAATCACATACACATTCAATTATAAAAAAGGGCACGGGAGGATTCCAATTAAGGACCCCCCCCGCATACTTTTAAAGCGATTGCTTTACAATGCAAATATACAAAAAGGTTTTTAACTACAAAACAATTCCCAAAAGAAATGAAATCAATTGACATTCAAAGCGTTCCTTGTTCCTCCATAATGATTAGAATTGGAAGTAGATGAACTTCTGTAAATCTGCCGTGATGAACTGATAAATGATGAACACAGAAACCACAACGACAAAAACCATAAGCGGCAATGGCATCATAGCGAACCACAGACGATACCTACGCTTGAAGTTTTCAGGAAGCCAGTGGATAATCATACCGATGACAAACAAAGAGAACACATACCGATAGGCATATACCATGTCCGGGATGACCGAAGTATCCCACTTGGATCCTATCTGGTTCACCATATCCTTCGCTGTATTCCATGCTGTTTCATTCGCCTCTGCCGGATCCAAGTTCGAACCGGAACGGAAGAACAAACGAGTCCACGTGATGAAGGTGAACGTCTGCAAAACCGCCCATATCGTCTCCAACCACTTCAACTCGGCTGCGAAACCACACAAATTATAGAGCATACGCAAGAATGTACCAATGAAAGTAACACCAGTCCAAACTACCGCAATATTGAAGATCGGCATCGGATAACAGTAGTCAAGCACGGCAAAAATAGCCGTCACGATAAAGATGACCAATGTGCGGACATATATATTCATATCACGCCAAAACTTAAAGATGACCATACCGACACCATTCAATCCACCCCAAATCACGAAGTTGAAACTTGCACCGTGCCAAAGACCACCCAAGAGCATGGTATTCATCGAGTTCAAATTGGTAGTTATCTTCTTCAACTTTTCAGGCTTTATTGCCACCACCACCGTCAGAATCAAAGCGATGAGGATAAATATGGCAGCCACCCAAAGATTACCAGAAAGAATAACGGCAATCAAAGCAATGGTGATAATCCAAAAATAAGTACCGAAAGTTGCGTTTCGATTTCCTCCCATCGGGATGTAGAGGTAATCCTGCAACCACTTGGAAAGGGAGATGTGCCAACGCTTCCAGAAGTTTCCTGCATTCTTTGCCTTATACGGCGAATTGAAGTTCTTGGGCAAATAGAAACCCATCAACATCGCCACACCAATCGCTATGTCCGTATAACCGGAGAAATCGGCATACACCTGCAACGAGTATTCAAATAAGGCGGTAAGATTCTCAAAGCCTGAATACATCGTAGGGTTATCAAAGACACGGTCCACAAAATTCACCGCAATGTAGTCACTAAGAATAATCTTCTTAGCCATACCATTTAGAATCCAGAAGATGGCGATACCAAACTGGCGACGAGAAAGGAAGAATTTTTTGTGCAACTGAGGAATGAAATCCTTGGCACGCACAATCGGACCAGCCACTAACTGAGGGAAGAAACTGATATAGAATCCGAAATCCAATAAGTTTTTCACAGGCGTGATTCGTTTTCTATAAATATCCATCAAGTAACTGATACTCTGGAATGTAAAGAAAGATATACCCACAGGAAGCAGAATGACATCCACACTAAATTTAGGCACTCCGGCAATCTCATTACCCATCCAAGCGAAGGCATTGAAAACCTGCAACTGAATGCCGAAGATGCTATGGACCATATCAACAAAGAGATAGGCATACTTGAAATAGCAGAGTGTCAAAAGATTGACAATCAGACCCGAAATCAAGAAGACCTTTTTTCCTGCTTCCCCCTTCGACTTCTCAATTCCGAAGGCATTGACATAGTTGAACAAGGTGGTGAAAACCAGAATCAAAGTAAACCAACCACTCGTCTTATAATAGAAGAAGAGGCTGATGAAGAATAGGAATGCATTTCTCAGCAATACACGGCTGTGCATCAAACTGAAAACGGAAAACACCAATGCAAAGAACGCCCAAAACTGAAATTGCGTAAAAAGCAACGGGCTGTTCGGGTCGAACGAGAAAATATACTTTATAAAGCCTAAAAATGTATCCAACATAATCCTAATCTTTTCTTAAGTACGAGTTTATCAATGCGTTGTAGAACATATCGCCCACCAACGCATATCCATCTTTAGTAAAATGAATCTTATCTTTCTTGGCCAAAGAGGCTCTCTCCCACTTTGCCATAGACTGAAGTCCTCCCATAATTTCAAACAAATCCCACACGCCACCTTTGTGTTTCTCCGCCAATCTATAGAAGGCCGCCCTCGCCTTTAGTCCGTTCCTGTTCACTTGATAACGACCGCGGCGGATACGACGGTAGGAGTCATTGTTCGTCACAAATATGAACGCGCAATTAGGTGATATCGCTTCAATATGCTCTATCAGTCGTCCATAGTTGGAGACAAACATAGAATCAGAGAAATTCTTTCCAGACGCATCATTGATACCGATTCCAAAGATCACCAGATCGGGCTTGATCAAGTTCAAGTCGCGCTCAAAATCCTCACAACGCAAGTAGGAAGGCACCGAGGCACCGTTCACGCCTATCGAGTGATAGACTATGCCATCTTCCTCGTTCATAGGCAAAAAGCCATTGACCGTAAACGAATGAAAGAGCGAATCCTGCTGTTGGAAAACAACGGTAAAAGAATCTGTCGGTTCTGGCATATCATAAAGATAGGAAGAAGAAAGGCTGTCGTAAACACCATCCAAGAAATGAACGGAATCCAACTTCAGACGAGGCACCACATGACCTTCTTCAGCATATCCCAAAAGACGCAACTGGTCGAACTGCCAACGCTTTGTCGAATCGGTAGGATTCAAAAAAACGCTAATCTCGGCAATAGAGTCCTTGGTCGTCACGGCTATTCCCGTCATGCCTAAACGCATATCCAGTTTACGGGAGACATTTCTCGCATGCTTCCATTGTCCTTTATATTTTACCTTATAATTGGTCGGGTTATTGGTCTTCGCCACCGAGAATGGGAAAATCACGCCACGCGAGGTTTTCATGTCCAAATTTAAAGAGTCCATATTCAGACGCACCTGGTTCGAGAAGAAGTCAGCCTGCACGTGCGAGCCGCCGATATGCAACACATTGACCTTCGACTTACGACAAAGCACAATCGAATCCAACTTCTCATAAAAAAGATGCAGACGACTCGAATCCTTGCCGGGAACCAATATACGATTTGCCTCATAATTGATGAATGGATATTCATCGAGAGGCTTCAAAAAACCTTGAGCCACAACGCCCAAAAAGCAACAGCAAAGTGCAATTACCGCAATTAACCTCCTCATCACTCTTCCTTAGTCTCTTCAACTGCTTTCAATTCAACCGTTTTCATCAAATTCTCTATATACTGACGCTTATCTTCGTGTCTCTGCAAGAAACGATAGTAATCGTAATAATTCACCATCGTCTCGACAAATATCTCCGAAATCCTATCGGCGCCCTTGCGGGTAAAGTGGATGTAGTCAGGAGCCGCCCACGCTGGTGAATTACCCACCCATTTCTGCATGGAGTTCTTTCCGCCCATCACCTGATACATATCCCAGAACATAGCGCCGCCGTCCAGAGCAGCCGACTTCAAACTGTCAATCACCATCTCCAAACGAGGATATGACTGCAACTTTCCATCTACCACCATTGACATATCAGCCGGACCGATAAGCATATATTGCGCGTCAGGATAGATGCGTTTCATGTATTTCAACTGTTGGGCCATCGTCGTCTTATACCCAGAGATGGTCTTGTCTGAATTGAGGTAAGGCACCGAGTTTCCGCCGTACTCCATCAAAATCAACTTCGCATTCAAAGCCTTCAACATCGGCTGAACCGTATTCCTGTCAATGCTTGAGAAGAAGGTTCCCGAACTTCCTCGCATCGGGATATTATCTACGGCCACACCATACTTTCCATCGACCGAAATACCATAAATCTCAGCCTTACCCGAAAGACGAATGGAGACTTTCGAAACCATAGAATCCAAGTTCCAAGAGAGGACATTCAATCCCTTTTGTGACTCACCAATGTAATTCTTCTCCTTATCCTTGCCGTTCGCCACCAGTGTCGCCAGAAAAGCTCCCTTGTTATTTCCTACGAACAACTTGATGTTAGAGAATTTCTTTGTGCGTGAAAACGTGTTTTTCATCTGGCGGGCCATAACTGTAATGGTACACATTCCGTCCAACTCGGCTACTTGTCCCAATGCTCCGTAGCGATTGTGCTCCGCCTTTTGCCTCAAAGTTCCTGAAATCAAGAAACGAGGCAAACTATCCGAACACATTTGGCTGATAGCCGTTGAAGGGATGGGCTGAATGGCTGGAAGCAAACCCGGTCCGTAACCACCAAACTTCTCTTGGAAACTTTGACGGATATAGCCCGAAATTCGGTCGCCCTCAATCTGCGAATCGCCATAGTGCAAAATATGCACCACCTCTTTCTTAGACTTGCACTTTTCAATCGCCTGAAAGAATGAGAAAAGGCCGTTGGGCTCACCATTCGGCAAATGGAAGCGAGACGGGTGCTCTCTAAAAAACTTCGCATAAGTGCGGATTGTATCGACCAGCGCCAACGAATCAGCCTTGGCTACCTGCGCCAAAGAGTCTTGGACAAACAATGCCATACTCTCCTCCACTCGTTTCAACTCTTCGGCCGCACTCACTCTATCGGCGGACTTATGCGACAAAGCCTCCTCCAAGTCGGGGAAGAGAAACTTCTTGTCGAATACAGTAACACCATCTTTCGGATATACTTGGCACAACCCAGCCAAAACTAATATGATTGAAAAAATAAAGCCTAAAATCTGACTTGCTTTCATTCCTTGCTTGTTTTTATTGGGCCAATCCTTTTTCAAATCAACCCTTATTTTTTTATATCAGACAAATGTAATCAATAATTAGACAATTTTCGTGCCACACTCCCCATTTTTTGCGAAAACATACCCTTTAGTCGGTACTATTTTGCATCAAGGCCCGCTTTTCCGTATAAAAATCCAAAAAAGGATGTTCTTTCTCCAAGAGTTCAATCGTTGCCATGGTTTTTGCAACAAAACGTTGATGAGGAACCGAATCCGGATTAAACGGGCGATGACACCCCGCCTGCACAATACGCTCCACGTCTGCCATCAAGGCTTGCGTATCTTCCGTGAAATAACTCTCCGAAAAACGCTCCCAGATGTATTGTACCGCCTGTTCGCTCGGATGGAGCATATCCGACGCATAGAATCGATAGTCGCGCAAATCATCCATCATGATCTCATAGGAAGGGAAATAGGCAACCTTATCAGGATAGCGACGCACCAACTCGTCGGCTGCCAACAACAAGACCGACTTGCTCAACTGATTGCCATTTGCGCCATCTTTCCAATGCCGTATCGGACTTACAGTCAACACAATGTCCAGCGCCTCATTTTCTTCCCATAAACGTTGGAAAAGGGATGAATAAGACTCAACAATAGCCTCAACCGACATACGCTCACGAGTAAACAACGAAGCCGGCTGTTTGTGACAGTTGGCCACCACCGAGCCATCAACGTGCCGATAAATCCACGCCGTTCCCCACGTCACGAAAAGCCGATGGGCAGAACGAAGAGATGCTCCCCCTTCATGCAACGCATCGTTGGCTCTCTTTAAAAACTCGCCGGACGATAACGAGGCAAATTCACTGTGCAAGGAAAAAGTATTCCAAACGCCCTCCGACTCGAAAAGTTCCGACAATTCAAACGCTCGCCCTTCCAACATTCGCAAGAGCGCAAGACGAATCGATTCCGGATTAAACAACACACCGAAGGGATTGGTTTGCACATTGAATTTCAAGCTTTCCAATCGTCGGCCTATATTCTCAACAAAACAAGACCCCATCAAAAAAAGGGAATCACGATAGGATATTTTCCTGCCCAAGGATGTTATTTTGACTTCGGTTCGAAACTGCATACATCTAACTTTTTTGTTAAACCTTGCAAAAATAATCCGAAAGAACAAGATTCTACCCAATATATTCCTATTTTTGCACAGTAAACCTATTTCAAGGGATTTAAATTCCTCCATTATTTAGGCTACACTGATTTCTTTTGCGTGTTTTTGATTTACCTGACCAATTCTTCAAAATCCCTGCAAAGTAAATTTCAGAAGTCATTTTAAAACTTTTAAAACAACGAATATGAAAAAAAGATTGAAACACAAAGATGGTTTCGAGGATGTGGTAAAAGCCATGCGAAAAGGAAACCGCGATGCAGAAATGGCTCTATTGGGCCCCGGGTTTCACAGTAAACATTCTGTCCACAAATCGGCTAACACGTACAGCAGAAAAGAGAAGCACAAGGCAAGATTCGACAACGATTCCCCTTGTGTTTCTTTTTTTGCCTTGTATATTTGACTACCGCTGCCCCCCAAAAAGACGAATATTTTTCTTTGTAACAGCAAAAATCCCGATGAAATGAGCTTTTTTGCTGATGAGTAAAACTCGATTTCACCCATTTTTCCTCTTTCTACATTATCCATTTCATTTTGCAACAAGGAGCACTCGTTTACAATCCTTGTCAATTATCAATAACTCTATTATCAACTGTCCGACCGGAGATCAAAAACATCTGATATTAAACAACTTACAAATCGACCAAGAAAGTAGTGATGAATGTCAATTGCATTTCCCAACAAAACAACGTAGTTTAGCAATGCAAACACAATAGGTAGATTTTTCATAGTTAAGGTTTTTAAGTGAAAATATAAAGCACGGGAGTCTGTGAAGATTCCCGTGCTTTTTTCTACCAACCGACATCTCCCTTTGTATTCCTATTCATTCCAAGCAAAAGAACATTCACATCATTCAAGCAACAAAAAAGGTAGTTTTCAATAGATTATTGGATTTATTTTATTATTTTTGCATCGTTTTAATATTATATTAAAATAATGCAATAGTAATTCAAATGAAAGAACTGAGCATATTAGGAAGAAAAATTTCCCTTCTGCAACGTACCAAAGCGCAGTTGAAGGGTATAAATATCGGAGAATCATTGACATTCACCTTTTATGACGGAGAATTCCATGGAATGAATTTGCTTTTCATAGAGCCAAAGAAGAAGAACCCAACGCCCCGCGAATGTTCAATCACAGCAGAACGAATGCAGACGATATTCGGATTGCCTGTTGTTTTTGTCCTGTCTTCAGGACCTTTCTACGAACGGCAAAGACTCATCGACAAGAATGTTTACTTTGTTATGGGTGACAAATTCGCCTTTCTGCCAACCTTAGTAGCCAACGAGAGAATGCGCAAGACTCGACCTGCGAAACGGCTGTCACTTGTGGCACAATACACTCTGCTATATCATCTACAGGTAGAGAGTCTTGAAGGCCTATCAGCCAGAGAGTTGACTAACAAACTACCCTATTCGTATGAGAGCATCACCTTAGGACTCACCTGCATGGAAGACTTAAACTTATGTAAGAAGATTCCCAATGGTCCGAAAAGTAAGGTTGTCCACTTCCTTGCCAAAGGTCGCGAACTTTGGGATAAAGCCAAAGATTATCTGGCGAATCCTGTTGAAAAAAGATTATATTGCGATTCTTTAAACTCTAATGTCCAATATACAAATTGCAGCATCAACGCCCTGTCTCATTATAGTTGGCTGAATCCTGATGACAATAGGATGATAATGATGAGCAAGAAAGAATTGCAAAAGCTGAGAGACACTAAGTCCTTGTTCAACATGAATGAGTTTGACGGCAAGATTATGATTGAGGTATGGAAATATCCTGTGGTATCACCCATAGGATCAACCAAAGAATGGGTAGATAAGTTATCTCTTGTAATTAGTTTGCGCGAAGACCATGATGCCCGAGTTGAAGGCGAAGTATTAAGAGTAATAAATGAAATAGAATGGAAGGATTAGATAAATTCAAGGAAGCATTCGAGGCATACTCGGACAACTATGTAATCATCGGTGGCACAGCGTGTGACATCACAATGACAGGCACAGCCGTAAAGCCGCGCGCAACACACGACATTGACATGATTGTCATCGTCGAAAAAATGAGTCCTGAATATGGTGAGCGATTCTGGCAATTCATTCGGGAAGCCGGCTACCATCCAGAGAAATGCCATACAAAGGAAGAAAATGCAAAATACGAACTCTACCGATTCGTAGGAGGCAAAACTGGCTATCCAGAAATGATAGAGTTGCTCTCACGTCACCCAGACATTTTGGGCGAACCCAAAGGATTGGTCATAGAGCCTCTGCCTGTGGGAGAAAAAGTTTCAAGTCTGAGCGCAATCATTTTGGACGATGACTATTATCATTTCACTATTAAGCATAGCCGTCTTACAGATGGCATTCGTCATGCTGACTCAGCTGCGCTTATAGCCTTGAAGGCTCGTGCCTATCTAAACTTAATGCACGACAAGGCAAAAGGGATGCACATCAACACAAAAGACATCAAGAAACATCGTTCAGACGTACTGAAGAACGTTGTCCTGTTATCTCCAGATGAAGTCATATCTGCACCAGCGTCTATTGTAGAATGTATAAATGACTTCGTCTCAGCAATCAAAAATGATTGGGAGGAACTTGCCTCTCCTTTAGCCCAATCACTTGAACGTGACGAAGACTTCATTGAAGCATTATTAGATCAACTCAATAAATTGTTTACTATACACTTATGAAAATCCAATACGCATCCGACCTTCATCTTGAGTTTGCCGACAACTGGCGTTATCTCAAGGAGAATCCTATCAAAGTAACTGGTGACGTGCTCGTTCTTGCCGGTGACATCGGTTATCTTGGCGATGACAATTACACAAAGCACCCGTTCTGGGATTGGGCATCGGAGAACTACCAGCAGGTCATCTGCTGCATGGGCAACCATGAGTTCTATAAGTATTTCGACATCGCAACACTCGAAGATGGCTATAGTCTGGAAATCCGTCACAATGTGCATAGCTATTACAATGCTGTAGTACGAATCAAGGAGACAGACTTCATCATATCTACATTGTGGTCAGAAATTCCTCTGAAAGAAGCCGACTATACGGAGCAAGTCATCAGCGACTTCCGAAGAATCCTCTTCAACGGGGGAATGCTCACCTTTGCCGACTTCAACCGTGAGCATAAACGATGCCTAAATTTCATTAAGGAAACCACAACCAAGAGTCAAGCCAAATATAAAATTGTTGTCACACATCACGTGCCATCTTTTCAAATGCAATGTCCCAAGTTTGCAGATAGTCCTGTCAACGGAGCCTTCACTGTGGAGTTACAAGCTTACATAGAGAACAGCGGAATCGACTTTTGGATATTCGGTCACTCCCATTACAACGTGGATAAAGTCATCGGCAAAACAACATGCTTATCAAATCAATTAGGCTATGTAAACCATAACGAACACAAAAGTTTCGATTTTGGGAAATACGTAATGCTCGACAAATAGAGGATGAAACATGTTATGGGTCCGAAAGTTTTTTTGCCCAACTTTCGGGGGGGGGGGGGGGGGGGCGGGTAAAACAAAAAAAACCCACCCCGATGCGGGAATTCTAAAGAGCCCCTAACGTAAAAAAAACCCCCACCCCCCACCCCATCTCCCCGTCCCCGGAAGGCGCACGCCCCCTACCCGCCGCCCCTCCCGGCCGCCTGCCCGTCCCGCCGCCCCCCCCCGCCCCCCCGCCCCCGCCCCCCCCCCCCCCCCC
>JAKSMR010000169.1 GCA_024400495.1 Bacteroidales bacterium | reverse complement strand
ATTTGAAGGAGATTAAACCATGAAGAACAAAACGATTATCAAGTGGGGCGCGTTTGCCGTGTCGGTTGTACTGGCGGCGATGGGGTGCTGGTTCTGCTGGAACTGTCCGATGGACTGGCTGTATGGAGAGGGGCAGCACTCGGTGTTCATGCGGCAGGTCGTGTGGAACGCGATGGGACTTGTCCTTTTCGCGGGTGCGTCGATGGTCCGCTGGAAGTGGTGGCAGAAGTCCGCGCCGTGGCTTCTTGTCGTTTGGGCGCTGCTGGCGTTCTACGCGGTATTTTTCTGCAGGCCTATCAACGGATCGTATCGTTGGGTGAGCATTGGGTTCCTGCGAATCAATGTCCGGACGCTTTTCATCCTTGTCTCGGCGCTTTTTGCCGCGTGGCTCTGCTCGAAAAAGCACGTCCGGCCGTGGATGATCATCGCGGTCGTCGGCATCTGTTGCGCTTGGTATGCGGTCAAGGTGGTGACGGACGGGGTTCGGTTTGAGCGAATCACGTCCTTCTTCGATCATCATAAGATGGAGTATTACGGCGCGTGGATGCATTATCAGCTCAATGCCGCGTTCGGAGTGGCGAAATGGATCGGGAATGCCGGATACAGCATCCGCCTCGTGCCGAATCCTCTCAATGACGGCATGGCATCCGCATCTGCGTTGCTCTTGGGCAGATGGTTCCCGATGGCCGCCTTTGGGTTACTTGCGATGCTGGGCGGACTGCTGTCCGCGATTTGGCTCCGCGCCAAGGATGTGTCCGGGCGGATGTTTCTTCTCTTCTGGGGCGTCGGGACGCTGATCCCGACGGTCTACGGGTTCTTCCAGTGCGTAGGATTTGTGCCGCCCACGGGTTGTTCGCCCGTCCTCGTGGGATATGGCGGCACGAGCGTCGCCATTTTTTGGCTTGGCTTGGGTGTTGTGTTCTCGCTTCTACGCGAGGAGGACGGGGCGAGCGCGAGAAAACTGGACGTCGTGAACGTCGTTTGCTGGTGCGCCTTGTTTGTGGTGTTTTGCCTGGGCGTCGTCAACGCATCCGTAAAGGATGACAAGTTCTATGAGCCGCAATTGAACAGAAGCGACCTTGGCGAGTT
>JAKSMR010000168.1 GCA_024400495.1 Bacteroidales bacterium | reverse complement strand
TGCGCGACGAACCCTATCAGCAGATGCTCCGATACCACCGCGGACGCAACGCGCTCATCGGCGTCCGCACCAAGCTCATCAGCCAGCTGCGCGGTCTTGCGAAGTCGATGGGGCTGCGGATCGAGGATTGCTCGACCGAGCGGTTCCACAAGCTGTCAAAGAGCGACTGGACGCACGACCTTGAATCGGTCGCCTGGCCGGTCATGGACGTGATTGAGGTCGTCAACCTGAAGATCAAGGCGTTCGAGAAGTCCATACGTGATCTTGCGGAGACCCCGGAGTTCAAGGGGATGGTCGAGCGCGTGAGGACGGTCTATGGCGTAGGCGAGATCGGCTCCACCGCGTTCGTCGCCATCATCGGAGGCGATCCGGATCGGTTTGACCGTTCCCGCGACGTCGGAGCATATCTCGGAATGATCCCGAAGCAGGATCAGTCGGGCGACAAGGACAAGCAACTGCATATCACACATGCCGGATCGAGCCTTCTCCGGTCTGCGCTCGTCGAATGTGCGGGCGTGGTCATGCAGGCCAACGCGAAGGAGACCGACCTCAAGCTCAAGGGCCTGAGGATCGCCATGAACGGGGGACGGATCGCAAAGAAGAAGGCGAAGGTCGCGGTGGCAAGGGGTCTCGCGGTGACAATGCTCGCCCTCCTGAAGAACCCCGAAGCGGAATACATTCCGCTTTCGGACGAGGGCAAGAAAGGATTTGAACGCTACCATGCAGAGATGGCGTATCTCGACATGAAGAAGATCGCCAAGCGTGATCGCAAGGCGAAGCAGGCGGCATAACAGGATTTCGGGCAGGGCGGATCAATCGAGGTCAATCAGCCCATGAGCCCGGCTTCAAAGGAAGTTCCAGATGTCCCGTCCCAGGTGAGTGCGTGCACCCCGCTGCACCTCGAGTGCGTGCGCTAGATTGCACCCCTGACGACGGACCATACAGTGCAAGCGCGGCGAAGGCTGCGGATTGCGGATAAGAGTGAGACATCACTGACTTGCCTTGAACCGTGCTCAAAGGCGGAAAGAGACCAATGAACTGAACCGAACAGAAAAGCGGTGGCTAGAATCGCACGCGATTGGCCATTGACAATTGTTCCCATAAGAGC
>JAKSMR010000167.1 GCA_024400495.1 Bacteroidales bacterium | reverse complement strand
TGAAGGCCACATTCAGCAAGCCTAAAAGCACCACCCAGAAGAGCTCCGGACGGTGCTTTCGGCTTAGTTGCCACAGATATTTAATCGTGCTTCTCATCTCTTGATCATCCTCCTTATCTTATTCTCCACCCTGAACGGCAACAGCAGCAGGGGGCGAAGCACACGCAGCTGGTGCCAGAGGCGGAAGAGGCGTTGCCAGCGGGGGGAGTGGCAGCGGATGGTGAGGGGGCCGCGCTCTATGAGTTCTGCCTTACCTAATATATTCTCTATGGGTTGCCAGTGGTCGGGACGGAGGTTGCCGTCGCCGAAGGTCTGGACCCTCTGGTTGTCTATCTTATAGAGGCGGTGCAGACAGTAGTCACCGCCTAAGTAATGGCCGGGGAAGAGCACGATGTCGCCCTCCCTGAGCTCGTGAGGCTCCACCGCACGTATCATCACGCGGTCACGATAGGGGCGGACGAAGGGGAGCATGCTGCACCCCGTCACCGTGAGCCATGCAGGAGCGTCGCGCACCAGCTCGGGCGCGTCCTTGCGCATCTGCATCCATTGCGCTACGGTCAGCTGCACGCGCGTTATGTTTTCTTTCTCCATGCTTACCTCAGCCTTCTGCATTGATAGCCTCCCGCGTCAATATCGTAGCCTCCTCGTTAGGGAGGTTACGCAGGTGATAGAACGGGATGTCATGCGCCAGCTGACCCATGAGGGGCGAGAGCTTGTCCATCGCCTGGTCGTCCCACATAGGCATCATCACCTGATTGAGCAGCACGATGATGGCTTCCTGGCTGGTGAGGCGACGTATCTGGTTCTCCTTGGCCTGCTGCAGCGCGATGAGCGCCTTGATGGGCACGCACTTCTGCCGCTTGATGCCGTCCTTGCCGTCCCAGGGCATGCCGAAGCCATACCATGTGCCGTCGATGTAGCGGAGGCCGGGGCGGTCGCCTATCACGAAGTCGGCACCCTGATACTGCACCCACAGCTTGGCTTGGGTCGATTTGCCCATGCCCGAAGGGCCGAGGAAGATCACGCCATAGCCGTCTTTCTCCACCAGGGCGGCATGCAGGGGCATACCGTCACGCAGGGTCATGCCTGCCTCACAGGCGGCACGGATGCAC
>JAKSMR010000166.1 GCA_024400495.1 Bacteroidales bacterium | reverse complement strand
AGTAAACGGCGGCCGTAACTATAACGGTCCTAAGGTAGCGAAATTCCTTGTCAGGCAAGTTCTGACCCGCACGAAAGGCGTAACGATTTGGGCGCTGTCTCAGCTGTAGACTCGGTGAAATCTTAGTACCTGTGAAGATGCAGGTTACCCGCGACTAGACGGAAAGACCCCATGGAGCTTTACTGCAGCTTGATATTGGATGCTGATGCATGATGTACAGGATAGGTAGGAGACGAAGAGACCGGAACGCCAGTTCAGGAGGAGTCGACGGTGGGATACTACCCTTGATGCATTGGTGTTCTAACCATAAGGGACAGTGTCAGGTGGGCAGTTTGACTGGGGCGGTCGCCTCCCAAAGAGTAACGGAGGCGCCCAAAGATACCCTCAGCTTGGATGGAAACCAAGCGCAGAGTGCAAAGGCAGAAGGGTGTCTGACTGCGAGACAGACAGGTCGAGCAGGGACGAAAGTCGGGCTTAGTGATCCGGCGGTGCCGAATGGAAGGGCCGTCGCTCAACGGATAAAAGCTACCCTGGGGATAACAGGCTGATCTCCCCCAAGAGTTCACATCGACGGGGAGGTTTGGCACCTCGATGTCGGCTCATCGCATCCTGGAGCTGTAGCAGGTTCCAAGGGTTGGGCTGTTCGCCCATTAAAGCGGTACGCGAGCTGGGTTCAGAACGTCGTGAGACAGTTCGGTCCCTATCTGTCGTGGGCGCAGGAAGTTTGAGAAGAGCTGTCCTTAGTACGAGAGGACCGGGATGGACGCACCGATGGTGGACCAGTTGTCACGCCAGTGGCACAGCTGGGTAGCCAAGTGCGGAAGGAATAAACGCTGAAGGCATCTAAGCGTGAAATCCACTTCAAGATGAGACTTCCAAGCGAAAGCGAGAGACCCCTTAAAGACGATAAGGTAGATAGGTCAGGAGTGCAGATACAGTGATGTATAAAGCTGACTGATACTAATAGGTCGAAAGCTTAGTCTAGAGAAAGAGGTTTGCGATTCAGTTTTGAGTGTTCTGAAGATACTCGAAGAAGTGGTGGTGATGGCAGAATGGAAACACCTGTACCCATCCCGAACACAGAAGTTAAGCATTCTAGCGGCGACAATAGTT
>JAKSMR010000165.1 GCA_024400495.1 Bacteroidales bacterium | reverse complement strand
CACTCATCGGTGCTGGCCTCCTGGTAGTCGGCTCATTGCTGCAATTCACCATCGGAGCCATCGACTGGTCGCTGCTCTCTGCTCCTATCAACGTTATCCTTTTAGTTACTTATCTGCTTGTGCTTGGTGTATTTTACGCCATGCGCAAGCACATTTATTTCATAGCGTGGTCGATGACGCTTCATGCGGCCATCCCTGCCCTGCTCTGCGGTGTGGCTGTCACACTGCTGATGGGACTTACCGGATGGGACGAGATGCTCTCTGCATGGCCCTTCGTACTGATCTACATCTGGCTGATGAGCATCGTAGGGTTGATTGCCTTCGACCGCATCCTTCGGCTGTTCCGTGGTCCGCAGGTCGCCTCTTCACGTCTGGCCACCTTCACCTCTGTGCTCAATCATGCCGGCCTTTTCATGGCCATGGTTTGCGGCACCTTGGGCAACGCCGACATGCAGCGACTGCACATGACCGTCAAAGTGGGGCAGCCGGAATGGCGTGCGGCCGATGCTGACCGTCAAAGCCTTATCCACGAACTGCCTATTGCCATCGAGCTGCATAGCTTCACCATCGACGAGTACCCTCCCCAATACACCATCATTGACAACGAGACGGGTCAGATCATCCAAGAGGCTTCCTGGCAGATTGTGCAGGACACGCTGTTCGAATACGCTGCTCCCCGTCCCGAGAGCGACAGCTATGTGGAGTGGCGCAGCATGGGTGCCTGCACGGCTTCGCACATCACCGCCACAAGAGTAGCTTCGAAGGAGGCTGATGATGCAGATTCTCAAAAGGTGGCTGGCTGGGTATCGTGCGGCTCGTTTATGTTCCCCTACCGAGCTCTGCGTCTCGATGAACGCTGTAGTGCCGTCATGCCCGAGCGAGAGCCGAAGCGCTATGCGTCGGAAGTCACCGTCTATTCTGAAAGCGGCGAGAAGGTCGATGCAGTCATCGAGGTCAATCACCCGCTGGAGATTGAGGGTTGGAAAATCTATCAGCTCTCCTACGACGAAGCCCTCGGACGCTGGTCAGATACCTCCGTCTTTGAGCTTGTCCGCGATCCTTGGCTCCCCTGGGTTTATGCAGGCATCTACATGCTCTTGGCAGGTGCTTTGCTGACGTTCTTC
>JAKSMR010000164.1 GCA_024400495.1 Bacteroidales bacterium | reverse complement strand
TGACCTTGTCTAACCCGCGATGACGGAAACGTCGGTATTGCTTGTTGAACTTGATCTGTCCGAAGACTGCCTCCGGTTCTATCGGGCGTCTGCTCCTATGCTTCAGGCCTTCCTCTGAAAGTAGCCTCTCCCGGGCCTTTCTCTTGTAGGAGTTCAGCTTATGGTTGACCTGTATAATCCTGTTTCCCCGGGCCTGGAAGCATCGGCACCGGAGCGGACAGCCTTCACAGTTCTGGGCTCGGTACTTGTCTATGGTGGAGGTGTAGCCGTTGCCGTTCGTAGTCTGATATCTTCCGATATGTGTCATGTGCTGGCCCATCGGACAGACGAAGTAGTCATCCTGTTCGTTGTAGTATAGGTTCTCCTGACGGAAGGCGTCTTCCCGGAATGGACGGTGCTGCTCCTTGTGAAACCAGTTGTATTTGACGAAGGCTTCAATACCCATCTGTTCCATCACCTCATAGTTCTGCTCGCTGCCATAGCCGGAATCCGCGCAGACCATATCCGGGAAACGCCCATACAGGTCAAAGCCTGTCTGAAGATATGACGGCAGGGTCAGCGTATCTGTCGGATTGGGGAAGAAGTCATATACCGTTATATACTGGTTCTCCGTGGATATCTGCACGTTATAGCCCGGCTTGGTCTGCCCGTTCCGCATGGCATCCTCCTTCATGTGCATGAAAGTTGCATCAGGATCAGTCTTTGCATAACTGTTCCTATCGCCAAGGGTTTCAAGCTTATCCTCGTATTCAGCAAGTTTCTCCTGTGCTTTCTGGAGTTGCTTTAAGGTCTTCTTCCGCTTCTTCAGATCCTGTTTGGCGGCTCCTTCTTTTTCTTTCTTTGCCGTCGTTTCATTTATTCCCTCGATGATCCTCTGGAGGGTGGATGAGTCCATCTCTGAGGTCTCTTCTACTGGAGCGTTGTCCTGCGCTATCCCTTCATCGATCCGCGAAAGGATATCCTTGATCTTACTCTCAAGTTTCTCCTTGTTCCTTTCCGTCGTCTTCTTCCAGACGAAGGTATACTTGTTGGCCACCGATTCGATCTTCGTGCCATCTATATACTGCACGTCGAGACTGAGCTGTCCTGCCTCCACGAGCTTCATGACCACCTGGACGAACAGGTCAT
>JAKSMR010000162.1 GCA_024400495.1 Bacteroidales bacterium | reverse complement strand
CGGAGGGCCTTGTCGATGTCGGCAATCTGCAGCACCTTGTTCTCAAGGAAGCCGTGCATGCCCTGGCCGATCATGCGAAGACCCTTCTGGATAGCCTCCTCGAAGGTACGGCCGATGGCCATGACTTCGCCTACTGACTTCATCGAAGAACCGAGCTCACGATCGACGCCCTGGAACTTGCCAAGGTCCCAACGTGGGATCTTACAAACGATGTAGTCAAGTGCTGGCTCGAAGAAGGCCGAGGTGGTCTTGGTAACCGAGTTCTTGAGCTCGAACAAACCGTAACCCAAGCCGAGCTTGGCAGCTACGAAGGCGAGAGGATAGCCGGTAGCCTTTGATGCGAGAGCCGAAGAACGTGACAGACGAGCGTTGACCTCGATGACGCGATAATCCTCACTGTTAGGATCATAAGCGTACTGGACGTTACACTCACCCACGATGCCGATGTGGCGGATGATCTTGATAGAGAGCTCGCGAAGCTTGTGATAGTCGCGGTTGCTCAAGGTCTGTGAAGGAGCCACGACGATTGACTCACCGGTGTGGATGCCGAGTGGGTCGAAGTTCTCCATATTACATACGGTAATACAGTTGTCGTACTTATCGCGAACTACCTCATACTCGACTTCCTTCCAACCCTTCAATGACTTCTCAACGAGGATCTGTGGAGAGAAACTCAAGGCCTTATTGCCGATGACCTCGAGCTGAGCCTCGTCATCGCAGAAACCTGAACCCAAGCCACCGAGTGCGTAAGCTGCACGGATGATGACTGGATAGCCGAGGTCCTTGGCAGCAGCCTTTGCCTCTTCGAGGGTGTTGCAGGCGTGGCTCTTGATGGTGTTGACGTTGATCTCGTCGAGCTTCTCAACGAAGAGCTCACGATCCTCGGTATCGATGATGGCCTGTACTGGGGTGCCGAGTACCTGCACGTTGTACTTCTCAAGGATGCCGGCTTCGTAGAGCTGTACGCCACAGTTGAGTGCTGTCTGGCCACCGAAGCTGAGGAGGATGCCGTCTGGCTGCTCCTTAGCGATGACCTTCTCAACGAAGTATGGGGTGACTGGCAAGAAATATACGCGATCTGCCACACCTTCGCTTGTCTGTACGGTGGCGATGTTTGGGTTGATGAGGATCGACTCGATACCTTCCTCCTTCAA
>JAKSMR010000161.1 GCA_024400495.1 Bacteroidales bacterium | reverse complement strand
GCAGATGTTGTAATATCTAATGGGTCAGCAAAGAAAAGAGGCAGACCATGGGGTGCATTAGGAAAGAAAAAGAAGAACCATACCCTTCCCCGAGGGGAAGGCCGCCGGCGAAAAAGAAAAGCTCATGATGTTCGGAAATCGTGTATTATGGGAGTTACCACACAACCATACACACGAAAGGCGGACATCATGAGCAGGAGAAAGTATAGCATACATAAGGCCCCAGGATACAGACTAACCGACAAGGAGCGCGAAATATTGGGAACGGCATGGAACAACTACATCCGGCGCTGCAGGCGGATCTCGCTGCGGCGATTCGCCAAGATCCACGGTGTCCCTTACGAGACCTGGCGGCGCGAATACAGCCGCGGCGCGGTCTACAAGACGATCCGCAACGGAAACCGGTGGATCTACGCGGAGTACGACCTTGAGAAGGCCCGCGAGTCCATTCGCGAGGGCAAGGCGAACATGGGGACGAAGATGAAGGTCACGATCGGGATGGCGATCCTATTCCGGCATTTCGTGCTCAAGCTTCGTCGCTCGCCTTACGACGCACGGCAGTCCATCGTCGAGGCGTTCCCAGACCGGAAGATCCCGTGTCTGAAGACTTTCTACAACCACATCGAAGCGGGAGACATGGGCATCCACCACGGCGACACGCCATATCATCCGCATCGGAAGCGAAAGCCACGAACACCAGCGCACGACGCGCGCACGGTCCCGGGCAGGCGGCAGATCAAGGACAGGCCAGCAGAGGCGAACGACGCGAAGGAGCTCGGACACTTCGAGATGGACACGATAATCTCAAGGCGCGGGTCTCATGGCGGTCTGCTGGTGCTGCTCGACCGATGCAGCAGACGCTATATCATCGAGCATCTTAACCATATCAACCAGGACGAAGTCATCAAGGCGATCAAGAAGATGAAGGCGAGGAAAGCGCTACCGGTGGTCAGAAGCGTTACGACTGACAACGGATGCGAATTCCTCAGCCAGCAGCGTCTCGACCGCGTGTTCAAGGCGGAGACCTATTACACCAGGGCCTACGCCTCCTACGAGAAAGGCGCGATCGAGAACTGCAACCGGCTCGTCAGGAGGTGGTACCCGAAGGGAACGGACTTCAACCGGCTCACCAGACGCGAGATCATGCAGCTCGAAGCCTGGATCAATTCAATCCATAGA
>JAKSMR010000160.1 GCA_024400495.1 Bacteroidales bacterium | reverse complement strand
CGACTGTACGTTTGGCCGGATTTCTCGTACAAGAGGGTATCACCCCCAGGGAATCGAACCCCCGTTTCGATTTGAGTTAGCCCAGATTCGTTGGGTGTTCTGCGAAATATTCCGCTTCAGCCATGTTTGGCGTTTTGTTTCCGAGGAATCCGTGAGGACGCAATCCGTTGTAGATGTCAATGTACCTGGCGATTGCCTTCAGCATCGAATCAAGTGAAGTAAAGCGCTGGGTGTAGATGATTTCGCTCTTGAAGTTGCGAAAGAACGACTCGACGACCGGATTGTCAGTTGGGACATGCGGACGCGAAAGCGACATCATCGCCTGATGCTTGCGCAGGCAGTCGAAGAACCGTCGCGAAATGTTGGGCGAGCCGCGATCCGTATGAAAGACGAGACCGGGGTTCGGCTTGCGCTCCGCGAAGGACTTCTCGAATGTCGCCTTGACGAGCCGAGTGCAGTTGCTGCCGCCGGTTTTCCATCCCACGACCTTGCGGGAGAAGACGTCGATGATGACGCAAAGATAGAGCTTCGTATGCAGAAAGGCGACTTCGGAGACGTCGCAGACCCAGAGTTTGTTCGGCGCATCCTCGGTGAAGCGAGCCGCCTTGTCGCGCAGTTTGGCTTTGTAGCGGGCGCGGGCGGTCTTGTAGTCCTTGCAGGAGGCGTTGCGGTTGCTGGCGATGCCCATTTCCTGCATGATGGCGGCAACGGTTCTGGAATCGACAGCTGTTCCGCGAAGCTTCATGACGGCGGCGATCTTTTCGGCGCCGTAGGATCCGTGGCTTTCCTCGTGAATGGAGCGGATCATCGGCTCCAGTAAGCGTCTGCGTTGCTGAAACCAGGCGTTTTCACCTTTGGCACGGAGAAGATCGTTGTAATAGGTGCCGCGGGGGACATTGAAGGCAAAGGCCAGGCAGTGGACGGAATGCTGGTCTTTGACTCGATGCATTTCCGTAAGTTTCTCCCGTAAGGTCGCGTTCTTGAGGATGGCGGAGTCGTGCAGAACCTTGATTGCCTCTTCGAGCAGTTTGATGCGAGACCGCATGTGCTGGACGTCTCGGATGCTCACGTTGAAGTTCTGCAACTTTCCGCGTTTCTTCTGCCACTTGTACAAGGCGCAGAGGGATACCTTGTGTTGTATCGCGAATTCGTGTATTGAGCATGTGCGTGCATCAAAGAGCCGCAAGAGCTCTTCTCGTTGTTGCGGTGTGTATTTCATTTT
>JAKSMR010000016.1 GCA_024400495.1 Bacteroidales bacterium | reverse complement strand
TTGACAATAGAAACAAGGACATACATAGGGGCACTGATAAGGTCTCGCAAATATAGAGGCGGTAATTTTTATGTGACAATAAAGAGGAAGAAATAATATGGAACACAAAATAGGGACACGAATCACCCTTGAAGTGGTGGAAAGTGATAAAGGTTGTATGGGGTGCTTTTTTAATGACAAATCCCCTGCCGTATGTGATCTGTTCTTTGAATGTAGAAGAGAAGATCGTGCTGACAATAAGAACATAATCTACAAGGAAATCAAGGAAAATGAAGACAAGGATTAATGAACTATACTTCGGTGAAGGAGTTATAAGATATACCGTAGAACATAAACGCCATTGGTGGAGTGGGTGGAAATATATGATGGACGGACGATACCCTCGTTTGTTTAGAGAAGATGAACTTATAGCATTAGGATATGCAAATGACTTGGAAAGACATCAAGGTAATCGTCACGGGTGCTGACTCACTGCTGGCGATGAAGAGCAAGAAAGAACTGCTTGAAATGGGCGAGGAAGGGTACTATACCGAAATCCTCAAGGAGTACGAACAATTCAAAAAGAAGGGACTGATATGAAAGCACATGATTTAATACATGGTGGTCTTTACCTTATCGGAAATAGCCAAATTGTACGATTTAACGCCTTGAATGGTTGTTTTTACACATTGGATGATGATTTCTTCGGGAATCCATTTGAAAAGGCAGATAGCGGAGAGATTGAATGCTTTACGATAAATAAAAACTGGCTTAAAATATCTCCTATCCCCCTCACTCCCGAAATCCTTGAGAAGAATGGATTTGATCCAGAAACTTTCTTAACTGCCGAGTGGGAAAAGAAAGTTTATTTCAGAGAGTTTCCTGGTTGCGTAGTAGAGCCAGATGATACAGGGTACACGTTTGGAACCATCCGCTATTGGAATAAACAAGCAACTGATGGTAGTCCAGAAGATTGGGGCACTATGTATGAGTCGAGGATAAAAGGTTTGCACCATGTCCACGAACTCCAGAGAGCTTTGAGATGTTGTGGACTGAATGAATTAGCTGACAATTTCAAAGTATAGGAGGGATAGACATGGACACGATTCAAGAAAGGGCGAATAAGAATAGTGCAATACTATCTATTAAGTACGGAGTGTGTCAAAAGATGGTTGAGGCACTTTATGTAGCAGTTGCAACCGAGCAGGAAGCCATAGATGAAGCCAACCCAAGCGATGCAGTTATCATGCGAATACTTAACGCAATAGGGTACGAGGAAGAGTCATGGATACCTATCGTCAAAAAGAATCTTGAAACAAGGGAGGAATAGAATGATTACCGAAATGAATTGCAGTCCAGACCCACAGTGGTTGAAGGACTTTAAGAAAGAGATACAAGAGGAATATAAGCTTACCTCACTTGATGCTGCCTGCATTGCAGGTAAGGTGGCAAAGATAGTCCGCAAACGAGACGACAAGGCTTGCGAGTGGCTTGAGGAAAATGCTTGGATAGATGGAACGGAGTATAAATTTGACATTACTGATTTTCGCAAAGCAATGGAGGAATAGATATGCACTACTATGTAATTAAAGATGGACGAACTATCAGTGATTTTGACAATTTTGATGATGCGAAGGAATTAGCGGAATCGATTGATGGTGAAATAGCAAAGGAGGAATAGATATGAAGTGTAGAGGTTGCAAATATTTCAGCCGTTTCCGCTTCGATCACAGCCATGAATACACGGCTTACTGCCGGTGGCATAAGTCAGCAATTTACTTCGGTTGGTTCAAGCGGTACGGATGTGATAAGCATAAGGAGGAATAGAAATGGCGATATTCAGATTCAGGATCTTCAACTCAATAGGCAATGTGTTCACGTTGGGACGCATGGTCGGCACAAGGGAACAGGTGGAGGAACACTGCAAGGCGCAGCTGCCGAAGGCAAGGCACAACTCTCCATGCAGGTGGAGCTACGAGATAGAGGAGATCAGGAAACAAAAACATTTATAGAGACATGAGAATAACTTACAGGACGGTGAACGGACCGGTGGAGGCGCAGGTGGTAGCCTCGAGGATCCAGTACGAGGTGGTCACCCCTTCGGGGAGGACGATGCTTGTGGACGAGAGGAGTGTGATCGAGAAGAAGGAGGACTGACATGGCGAGCGTGAACAAGGTCATACTGGTGGGTTACCTGGGTGACGCACCTAAGGTGGAGACGGTGTCTTCGGGCACTAAGAAGGCGACGCTGTCGATAGGGACCACGGAGAGGGGCTACACGACCAGGGCGGGGACGGTGGTCCCCGAGAGGACGGAGTGGCACCGCGTGGTGTTCTGGGACAGGATGGCGGACATCTGCGAGAGGTTCCTGGACAGGGGTTCCCTTGTGTATGTCGAGGGAATGATCCACACGCGGAGCTGGGACGACGACCAGGGAGTGAGGCACTATGCGACCGAGATCGCAGGAAAGGGGCTCCAGATGCTCGACAGGAGGTCGGGTGGTGCATCGGCAGGGCGGAATGTCCAGGACGGTCAGGAAGGGGCTGAAAACGAGGCGGAGGGCGACCTTCCGTTCTGATGCCGTGAGACAGGTCGAGAGCAGGCTGCAGCAGGCGTGCGTGGAGTGGTTCAGGCTGCAGTATCCGAGATATTACCACAACTTCTTCGCGGTGCCCAACGGGGGCAGGAAGCAGGTGAAGTGGGTGCGCACGGGTTACGGCGGCATGAGGCAGGTCTGCACCGAGGGTGCGAGGCTGAGGGACGAGGGCGTGGTGGCGGGGGTCAGCGACCTTCTCCTCCTCTACCCCGGCCGGGGCTTCCACGGCCTGTGCATCGAGATGAAGACCACGTCGAAGTCATCGAAACAGAGGGACAGCCAGAAGGAGTTCCAGAAGGCCGTCGAGGACGCAGGCTACATGTATGTCGTGGTGAGGACCTTCGAGGAGTTCCAGAAGGTGGTGACCTGGTATCTTGCTGCATGAGTCGGGAACATGACCCTTTTTTATCTTCAAAGCGTGCCTGTTAGGCACATTAAGCCGATTTTATTGTTATTTTTGTCTCATGAAGGAGATCAGGACAGTCATAGCGGTGGCAACCGAGGCCGAGAAGAGGCTCATAAGGCAAGAAAGGCACGCAGGTGCGGAGATAGTCGTGACGGGCGTGGGAGGCACGAACGTGGTCGAAAGGTTGAAGGGTTTCGACAGGGAGGCCACGAGGATAGTCAACTACGGGTACGTGGGTTCGCCCGACCTGGCGATAGGCACCGAGGTGCAGGTGGGAAGGTGCTCGCTGTTCCATGTGAACTGCGGCTATGACGAGCCGGTCTACAGGATCGGCGACTCCGGGGTGGTGTGCAGGACTTCCTGCGACTTCGTCCTCCAGGGAAGGAAGGGAGAGGTCTACGACATGGAACTCGCCTTCATATGCGCCCTCGGTTTCAGGGAGGTGGTTTCTTACAAGACTGTGAGCGACAACTGTTCATACGAGGAGTATGAAAGCACTTCGGGAACTGTTTCCTGAATACTAAGAATTACAGACTGTAATCTATAAGTATATAATATATAACAAGATATATAAATATATATAATAATAAATATTAATACCAAGAAATTCATTATTGGTTATGTATGAGAAAGTATCAATGAGTCACCCTGACAAGGTGGCTGACAGAATCGCCGGAGCGCTTGTCGACCTGGCTTACAAGAAGTCCGAAAACCCTAAGATTGCCGTAGAGGTTCTCATCGGACATGGAGTCTGCAATGTAATCGTTGAGTCTTCAGTTCTGATCATCGACCCAGAGGTAAGAGAGATTGTAAAACGCATCACCGGATACAATATGAAGCTTTTCCTCATCAATGTCGACCAGGATATCCACCTCGCAGCCAATCAGTCCGGAAAGGTTCGCTGCGGCGACAACGGCATCTTCAAGGGCGTACCTGTAACCATGGAGGAGAAGTATCTCGCAGGCATCGCAAGGGGCATCTATGCGGACTACCCTACCGACGGCAAGTACATAGTGGACTATGATGCCGAGAAGCACACTGGGAGGCTCATCATCTGCCAGAGCCATGCGAAGACTTCGGATCTCAAGGAGATGTTCCCTCATGCGGAGGTGAATCCCCTCGGCGACTGGACCGGCGGTCTGGATGTGGACAGCGGAGCCACCAACCGTAAGCTGGGTTCCGACATGGCGCAGAGCGTGACGGGGGGTGGATTGTTTGGCAAGGACCTTTCCAAGGCTGATGTGTCCGTCAACATCTACGCCTTCCTCAAGGCTCAGGAGACAGGCAAGCCTGTGGAGCTGTGCTGTGCCATCGGCGACGAGACTGTGGACGGCAAGCCGTATTCGGAGATCGTGGACATCGCGAAGGCGTACATCGAGAGGCTGGGCGGCTTCGAGAAGTTCGCCGAGTGGGGTCTGGTAAGATAATCAAGACCGGGAATCATGAGAGGAGACTTCGAGACAAGGCTCATCCCTCTGTCGAGGCTTGAGTCCAACAGGGGGCAGGTGGAAGGCCTGCCCAAGAATCCCCGTGTAATCAGGGACGCCAAGTTCGAGAAACTCAAGAAATCCATTCTCGAGAACCCGGAGATGCTTGCCCTGAGGGAGCTCCTGGTGTGGCAGGATGAAGCGCTTGCGAACCGCGGACGATATCTCATCATCGGCGGAAACATGAGATTCAGGGCGATGACGGATGCGGGATTCAAGGAAGCGCCATGCAAGGTGATACCTATGGACACTTCCCTTGACACTCTCAGGGCCTATGTCATCAAGGACAACGGAGAGTTCGGACGGTGGGACTTCGATGCGCTCGCTAACGAGTGGGACATGGGAGAGCTGGACGACTACGGCATCGACATGAGCGCCTGGTCGGTCGGCGAGCAGGACTTCGAGGATGCCAACCAGGAAATCGACACCGAGGATTTCAGCGAGATGATGAGCCTGAAGCTGGCTTACACCGAGGAGGAGTTCGCGGTGGTGGCTGCGAGCCTCGATGCGATAGATCCTGAAAGCAGGGAGAAGGCTCTTCTCAAGGTGACGGGATGGGAGGAATAGACATGAAGTACAGAATCGCATACATCAGGGAAGAGCATTACTCTTACGTGATCCAGAGGAGCATTCTCTGGGGCCTGTTCTGGTATGACATGGATTCATACTTCGACCGCAGACAGGCGGAGAAGGCTCTGGAGATAATCGAAAACAGTTGGTAAGGCTATGGAGGTACTGAAGACAACGATGCTGCCTATGGCGGCGATAGTGCCCAACAACGGGCAGATAGAAGGGGTTCCGGGCAATCCGAGAATCCTTGACGACAAGTCCATGAGACTCCTCGTGCAGAGCATACAGGACAATCCAGAGATGCTGAGGCTTCGCGAGCTGCTTGTATACAAACAGGGCTCGGAGTATGTCATCATTGGAGGCAACATGCGCTGGCGTGCCATGTGCGAGCTCGGCTTCACCGAGGCTCCGTGCAAGGTCATCCCGGAGGGCACCGATCCTCAGAGGCTGCGTGCGTACACGATAAAGGACAACGTGGCGTATGGAGAATGGGATCAGGAGGAACTCGAAGGCTGGGATGCCGAGGAGCTGGAGAGCTGGGGCGTGATACTGCGCCAGAAGGAGGAAGAGCCGGAAACAACGCAGGAGATGAAGACTCTTGAGTTCTCGCTCACCTCCGAGCAGTTCAAGCACGTCAAGAAGGTGTTCAGGAATGAAGGTGAAACCGATGCAGAGGCACTGCACAATATCTTGAGAGCATATGGCAGAGCATAGATTTCCATACGTCTGGAACATTTCGGACGGATACCCTGCAAAGGGCATAGAGGCCCACGGAAAGACTGTTTTCGGAACATTCATCTGTGGAGGAGGCAGTTCCTTCGGCTATAAACTTGCAGGTTTTCATCATCTTGGCGGCGTGGAGCTGGATCCTAAGATTGCGGAGGTGTACAAGGCGAACCACCACCCTGAGCATCTCTTCAATATGGACATCAGGGACTTCAATGCGCTTACCGAACTGCCGGCAGAGCTGTACAATCTCGACCTCCTGGACGGCTCGCCTCCATGTTCGACATTCTCCACGGCTGGCTCGCGCGAGGATGCATGGGGCAAGGAGAAGAAGTTCGCGGAGGGACAGAAGCTGCAGACACTGGATGACCTCGTGTTCATCTACTGCGACACGATAGCGAAGCTGAAGCCGAAGTGCTGTCTTCTTGAGAACGTGTCAGGACTTGTCAAGGGCAACGCGAAGAGCTATGCGAAAAGGATCGTGAAGCGTCTCAACGAGATTGGATATGACGTGCAGGTGTTCCTTCTCAATGCTGCCACGATGGGCGTTCCGCAGGCGAGGGAACGTGTGTTCTTCATCGGTCACAGGAAAGACCTGGATTTGCCGAAGCTGGTGCTGAATTTTAGGGAGGAGCCTATCCTGTTCGGAGAATTTCAAGAAGATATTCCCGATATTGAGGAGATGACACCTCATTTCAGGGCAATATGGGATAAGAGGAGAAAGGGGGATACAAACATGTCGCATACTTGTATCCGTGAGGAAAACACAAATAAACTTTTCTCCGTGAGGTATATCCATAGGGAAAGAGTTGTTCAAACGTTGACATCCAACAGAACTGACTTCCTGTACGATCAGCCGAGACATCTCACGGAGTTTGAGATTAAATGCGTGGGTACCTTCCCTCAAGATTACAAATACGGAGGTGTGGATCAGCTGCATTTCCTCACGGGCATGAGCGTGCCCCCGGTCATGACGGCACAGATAGCATATCAGATTTACAGACAATGGCTGACAAGGTTATAGGAGTTCCGTTCACCAAGGAGGATGCAGCGGAAAAGGGACGCAAGGGAGGCGTGAACAGCGGACGTTCGAGACGTTTCGCGAAGACCTTCCGCGAGGCGGCCGAGAAGGAGGCGAACAAGAAGACCGTTCTGAAGAACGGCGAGAAGATAAACGGCTTCGAGGCCGTGGTGGCATCCCTTTTCAGGGACGCCGTGAGGGGCAATGTCAAGGCATCGGCGCTCATCATCAAGATCATGGACGAGATGCCGGCGGAGAGGCACGAGATGACGGGACCGGACGGCAAGCCTCTCATGCCGTCGCAGTCCATTGATCTGGACAGGTTGACCGATGAGCAGAGGGCTGCGCTCCTGTCCATCGGAGAGCAGGTTCTTAATGGCAGGAAGGATTAACTACGCGGAGCTGGGGCTTCAGCTTGTGGCTGAGGAGTGCCGCCGGTCGCTCTTTTATTTCGTCCGTACGTTCTGGGACGTGATAATCAACGAGCCGCCGGTGTTCAACTGGCATATACCCTACCTGTGCGAGGAGCTGGAGGTTCTCGGGCGCAGCGTCAAGGCGAGGGAGCCGAAGCCGTACGACCTGATCATCAACATCCCTCCCGGAACCACGAAGTCGACCATCGTGACCATCATGTTCCCGGTGTGGCTCTGGGTCATAGATCCGTCGATCCAGATCATTACCAACTCATACTCTAACGGCCTGTCGATAGAGCATGCCATCAAGAGCAAGGACATCATCAATTCCGACAAGTTCAGGATGCTCTTTCCCGATATCTACATCAGGAGGGACAAGAGTGGAAAACAACACTATGCCAACAGGCAGGGAGGATTCCGCTACGCCACCTCGACGGGAGCGACCATCACGGGCTTCCATGCGCACATCATCATCAACGACGACCCGGTGAACCCGAAGCAGGCGGGGTCGGAGCAGCTGAGAAAGAGTGCGAACGAGCATATCAAGACGCTTTCCAGTCGTAAGGTGGACAAGGCCAACACGCCTGTCGTGACGGTCATGCAGAGGCTCCATGTGGATGACGTGTCGGGACATCAGCTGAAGACCAAGGGAGAGACCATCAGGCACATATGCCTCCCTGCCGAGGTGACGGGCAATGTCAAGCCCGAGGAGCTCAGGGAGAGGTATGTGGACGGGCTTCTCGATCCTGTGAGGCTCAACAGGACGGTCCTCGCGGAGGCGAAGGTGGACCTCGGAAGCGTGCAGTACGCGGGACAGTACGAGCAGTCCCCTGTCGCGGACGGAGGTAACATCGTCAAGGAGGACTGGTTCAGGAGGATCAGCATGTCCGAGTTCACGGCAATGAGGTTCCGTGAGCCGATGCACTTCTACCTGGACACCGCATACAGCAAGAAGAAAAAGAACAGCGACAATGACCCGTCGGGAATCCTGGCGGCATGCCGCATAAAGAACAACATCTATCTCTATGACGCCCAGAAGGTCTACAAGGATATGCCCGACCTCCTCAGGTTCCTTCCTGAGTACGCGGCCGCCCATGGCTACGATGACGAGAGCATACTCCACATAGAACCGAGGGCCAATGGAGAGAGCGTGGTGCAGATGATCGAGGAATACAGCACCATGAATGTGAAACGTACGCCTTCTCCTACCGATGAGAAGGCTGTGAGATTCAAGGCCGTTTCGCCCCGGATTGAGTGCGGCAGAGTCTATATCGTGGAGGGAGGATGGAACGAGGAGTTCCTCGCTGAGGTATGCTCGTTCCCGAACGCCCCGCACGATGAGTATGTGGACATACTCGGCTATGCCATAAATGACTTGATGAAGGACGATGACGACATTGACTGGTCAGACTTCAGCAAGTCCATGTTTGGACTTTAACACCAATTATCTACAGAACTATGGGCTTATTTGATTTCATTCTGAACCGTTTCGGTTCCGTGGCTGGCAGACAGCAGGAGTTTGAGGAGCTCCTCGCCACGAAGGACATCTCTGCCATCAAGGAGCAGATGACCAATCGCTTCGACCTCATTGAGGATGCAAGGAAGGACTACGACACCTTCAGGCACCCGGTCAACTACCGAGAGGACAAGATCATCACCGACAAGAACGGCAAGTTCGTCCGCAGGGAGAAGGTCTGGAAACTGCCTGTCCCCTATCCTGTCTACATCAACGAGGTAGCTCTCGTGTTCCTCTACGGAAGACCTGTCAAGTGGAAGCAGAGCTCCGAGGGTACTGACGAGGCTTTCACGATGTTCCAGGACATCATCAAGCGCACCCGGTTCGATTCCAAGATAAGGCAGGCGAAGAGGCTCGCCGGAGCCGAGACCGAGTCGGCGCTGCTGTTCCGCGTGTTCAGGGACAAGGACGGCCGTCCCGATGTTCAGCTGCGCGTCCTGGCTGCGAGCAAGGGTGACGAGATCTATGTGAGATGGGACCAGTACGAGAATATCATCAGCATAGCCTGGGGATACTACGTCAAGGAGGCGCAGGACCGGACTGTGTATCATTTCGACATCTTCACGCCTGACGTCATCTATAGATGCAGCCAGAGGGACAAGGGCTGGGATGTCGTGGAGGAGGAGAACCTGATCGGCAAAATCCCTATCATCCTCTTCCAGCAGGAGAAGGAGTGGGCAGGAAGCGAGCCGCTTCAGCACCGTTCCGAATACATCGCGTCAAGAACGGCGGACACGAACGACTACTTCGCCGATCCTATCGCCCTGATGGATGTGGATGTCATCAAGAACATGCCCGAGAAGGGGGCGGCGAACAAGCTGCTTGCGATCAAGGGAGCGCAGGGAGGAGTCGAGAAGGCTGCGAAGTACCTCACATGGGATTCCGCCCCGGAGTCGAAGAAGCAGGAGATCGAGTGGATCGAGGACAAGATCCTGACCATGACCTTCACTCCGAAGATATCGCTCGAGTCGCTCAAGAGCGTGAGTCAGCTCTCGGCGAAGGCCCTCAATACCGTCATGCTTCTGGCGAACATCAAGGCGGGCAAGCGCAAGGAGACGCACGACGAGATGCTCGACCGCACGGCGTCGCTCATCACGGCCATCATCGGCAATGTCCTGGACGTGTCGCTCGCAGGTCAGTGTCTTGAGATGAAGGTGGAGCATGAGTTCCAGGAACCGTTCGGGGAGGATATCACCGAGGCTATCGTCAACATCACCAAGTCCGTGGACGGTGGATTCATGTCGACCGAGTCAGCTGTCGAGCTCAACCCTCTCGTCAAGGACAGCACGTCCGAGAAGGACAGGATCGCCAGGGAGAAGGAAGAGCGTGCAAAGGTCAGAGAGGACCTTTTCTCGCAGGTTGAGGAAGAGGACGAGGCACAAGGCACCGCAAACTGATAAACGGCTCCAGAACGGCTGAAAATGGCATCCACGAAGAAGAATGAGTTCAGCCTGCTGAAGCAGCGGGCTGACAAGTACGCCCTGACGGTCTCGCAGAGGTTCTCGAAGGCCGTGAACGACATTCTCGCTCTCCAGAAGGAGTATTCTCTGGAGGAGGGCGAGGTGTTCTCGTTCGATGACAACCCGAGGATAGCGAGACAGGTGCAGGACATCCTGCGTGAGTTGCACTCTGCGACGGAGACTGCGATTCACAACGGGATCAGGCTGGAGTGGAAGAATGCCAACGATGCCATAGACTCGCTCCTCGAGTCCAGGATGGGCAAGGAGGCGATGCATGACGCCACCTTCGCCGGCTGGATGGCGAGGGACAACGAGGCACGTGACGCCTTCATGAAGCGCAGGGTGGCGGGAATGAGCCTTTCCGACAGGATCTGGAGGACGGAGAAGCAGCTGAGGACGGAGATGGAGCTCGCGCTTTCCGTCTCCATCGGCGAGGGCAAGTCCGCGTCGGAGATCAGCCGGGAGGTGAGGAAGTATCTGCAGGAACCCGACCGCCTGTTCAGGAGGGTGAGGATGTCGGACGGCAGCATGAGGCTGAGCCGTGCCGCGGCTGCATACCATCCTGGACAGGGCATATACAGGAGCTCCTACAAGAACGCGATGCGCCTTGCGAGGACGGAGACGAACATGGCATACCGTGCCGCCGACTTCGAGAGGTGGAAGTGCCTGGACTTCGTCACGGGAGTGAGGATCGGACTGTCTGGCAGCCATCCCGACTACGACGTCTGCGACAGGCTGAAGGGAGACTATCCGAAGGACTTCAAGTTCTCCGGATGGCATCCGAACTGCTTCTGCAATGCGGTACCCATCACCGTCAGCGATGACGACTTCGTGAAGATGCAGCAGGCGATGATGCAGGGCGACACCTATGACGTCTCCTCGCAGATGATCCATGAAGTCCCGGAAGGATTCGTGGAATGGGCCGAGGAGAACAAGGAGAGGGTGCTTGCAGGCAAGGCCGAAGGTAGACTCCCCTACTTCCTGAACGACAACTGGGAAAGTGTCAACAACATCTACAACCCGATCAAGAAGTCTGCGGAATACCAGCTCGGAGTCAGCGTGCTGGAAGAGATGAAGCAGATTCCAGACGTGGATACCGAAGACCTGAAGTCTGCACTTCTTGGGAACAGTCTCGAGGTTATCGATGCACAGACGAAGAAGCTACAGGCGATAAAGGACGAGCTGAACAACCTGACGCATATCGAGAATGGCCTGGAAGAAGCGAAGGTTTTCGGATATCAGGAAATCCTGAAGGCCGACAAGACGGTGGCGGCGAAGCTGGAATACTGGAAAGACCATAGCTATTCGCTCTCGAATCAGGCAGACCAGATCTCCTACTTCATAGGCAGCATGGAGAACAACTCCATACACCCGAAGACCGGGAAACATCTACAGGAACAGTATCCGTCCTGGAAGGCTCAGACAAAGGCATACAAGAAAGAACTGGCGAAGGTCCAGAATGAGATCGAGTGGCAGAGTATAGTGGGTTCGATCAAGACCGGGACATACTCTACCAAGTATGACTCACTTTCGGCTCTGGGCGAGCACATAGGGGGTCTCATCGACAAGCTGGACGACATCATGCTCGCGTCGCAGCACGACCTCGGTGCGCTCAAGAAGGTCACGGGAGAGCTGGACGAATGGCTCACGGCAAAGAACGGCATGGACTCGGCCACCAAGGCGCTGAAGACCACCTCCGGCACCATAGGAGACCTGAAGAAGGCCGCGCAGGAGGCGGCGAAGGCGGGAGATCTCGCAGGTCTGAAGAAGGCCACGTCGGAGCTCCAGAAGTGGCAGACGGTGGAACCGGTGATGGAAGAGGCGCTGAAGACAAGCCTTGCGAGCGGGTCCACATACATCGGGGACCTCGGAGCGAAGGTGGCGGAGGCGTACAAGGCGGGAGACATCGACCTGATCGTGAAGCTGGGGCAGGACATCAAGACATGGAGCGAGTCTGAGAAACTTCTCGTAGAGGCGAAGGCCGTCTTCATCAAGGGAAAGAACTACAACAACGCCGTAGCGGATATGGAGGCGGCTCTGAATGCGGGCGACAAGGCTGCGTTCGACGCTGCATTCAAAGAGGCTGACAAGCAGAAGAAATATGCTCTGTCGAGGAGGAAGAGTAAAGACAGCAAGGGTGACGTATTTTCTGATATATACGATCAGACGAGAAGGGATGCCGCGATATGGGATTCCGTAGAGAATGCGACCGTCAATGGAAAAGTCCATGGAGAGACTGCGGACAAAACGCTGAGAGCGGAGACCGAGAGGACGTGGAAGGATGCCACGGCGAGAGAAAGGCGTGAGAAGGAGGTGGCAGAACAGTTTATAAAAGGACGTATCAGCGAGGACGAATTCAAAAAGATATGCCAGGAAGAAGGTCTCATCGTCAAAGTGTTCGACCCGGGATACGGGACAAAGGAGTATATGACGGGAAGGGACTTCACTCACGAATACACACACCATTATCGTGACGTTAATATGCCTCTTGAAAACAGAAATTATAACTCTTATGGCAGTAAACAGACACTGGAAAGGTTCTATGCAAAGGCAGAGGCGATGACGGAATATATAGATAACTGCGTACTTCCTGAGGATATGTGGTTTCAGCGAGGAGATGACTACCTGGATGTTGTTGTTTCGCGTCTGAATTTTGCAGGCACGGAGGTTCCCAAGGGGTGGGAGTCGGACCCATCGAAACTCGTCGGACTTGTGATGGAAGAAGGAGGATTCATGAGCACGGGATCGAGAAAGGCATCAGGTTTCCTCAAGCGTGTCACGTTCAATATCTTTGCACCGAAGGGAACCAAGGCAGTGTATGTCGAACCGTTCTCAGATTTTGGAGCGGTAACGGCCGACGGCCTTTCATATGGTGACAAGAGAAAGTTTGGACGTTTCTGGGATGGAAAGGAGGGGCAGATTGACAAACTGACACCGAAGAACAGGAAGAAGATCCTGGAGCTTCAGAAGGAACTTATCGAGGCCAGGACAAAGGGAGATGGAATCGAAGTCAGAAGAATACAGAGAGACCTCAATGACCTTTCGGTATTCTCTGATGAGCATGAGACATTGTTCCAGAGAGGAACCAGGATGAGAATCACACGCGCATACATGGAGGGAGGACAGCTCTTCATCGATGTCGATATCGTAGGACAGTCAAAGAGAGACCTCTCATATGTGAAGAAGAATTATATTCTGGGAAAGGGATAAGAGATTAACCCGGGATCCTGTCTTTTGGGTAGAACTCGCTGGCAATCTCAAGGTAGTCATCGACCAGTTTATAGAAGTCGCTGATATGCTCCTTTGGTGAATATACGCTTTTACCCCACATAAAGAACATGGTTATGAGAACAGGACGAGGGATTGCCGGGAAGTCCTTACCCCCTATGCCCTTATAAAAGCTATTTTCAGGTTCGTTGAGTTCTCCGTTCTTGTTGACGTAGAACTCCTCGGCTTTCCAGAAGAAATATAATCTATCTGTCATGTATCCGCATTTCTCTTCTCCGTGGTAATACCGGCATGTAGCCAGTGCTTGCATTCTTGTCATAGTTATTTCTCTTTTTTTGAATCGGTCTCCATTGAGCCTGGTGTATTCTCCTTGATTAGTTTATAGACGATATCCTTATGGTCTGCCCGAAAGAATTTATCACATTCTAATGTTTCAAAGACAATACAGTCTCCTTCTTTACCGAAGAAGCAATCGTTGCATCCTCTTGCCTTTGTCCTTTCCACCACCTCAAGAGTGATGCGTGTTCCTATTGCGTGTTCCATTATCTTTTGTTGTTTTCTATCAGTACCTTGAGTATGAAGAACAGCAGCGATATCACCGCCACGAGTTCGAGGCTTATCAGCCTGAGTAATGATAATTCTGTCATGATTTCTGGTTCCGATCAGTCCTTTCCGAATGGAGAACAGCATCCGATACATTGATAGAAGTCCCGGATGATTCCTATCATCTTCTCTGGAAGCAGTGCGAGAGCCTGTTTCTTCAGATGTTCCGGAATCGGATAGAATGCTTCGGCAAGCGATCCGGCGATTGCTGCGATAGTATCGGAGTCGCCGCCGACCGCCACGGCCTTCCTGATGACGTCCTCGAAGTCGTTGCCGGCGAGGAAGCAGGAGACTGCCACAGGAACGGCGTTCATGCAGGACTCGTCAAACGGATTGCTGAAAGGGGCGTATTCCGGAATGTCGTATGAGAGCGAGACGAAGTCCCTTACGAAATCCTTGGGAGCACCCTTGCGAAGCCCGTAGATGCAGGAAGCGATAGTCATGGCACCTCTCTTGCCTTCAGGGTGATCGTGAGATATCGAAGCCGTGGCATAGGCAGCGAGTACCACGTCTTCATACCTGTCGTACAGCCAGGCGACAGGAGCTACGCGCATGGCGGCACCGTTGCCGAACGAGTTGTATGGAAGATGGTCCTCGGACCTGAGCCATGCGAGGAAGCCGGCGCCGTAACCTCCCATCGGGCGAGGATAGCGGCGGCACCATGATACCATCGTATCGGTGAACGGCTTCTGGTTGAGGATTGCATCCGCGACAGCTATCGTGCAGATGGTATCGTCTGTGAATGATGAGTCTTCTGTGATTGTCTGGAAGTCGAGCGACTTCACGTTGTTGAACTCTCTGGTACTACCCGAGATGTCTCCGATGATTGTTCCTAACATATGAATGAGTTGCGTTGATTTCTACAAATATAACGATTTTTTCCGACAAGTGGAAATGTTCAGCGGACTCCCCTCCTGCCTGGCTTGGCGATCAGGTATCCCTGCCTGATGATGCACTTGGCGTTCTGGTAGCCGCCGGCGTGGCTGCGGAGAGAGTCGTATGATATCCCGAGATCCCGGGATGTGAGTTCTTCGTATATGGCGGCCTTGGAACCGAAATAGTAGTGCCGCTTCCTTCCCGGTGCGGGATTGAGAAGCTCTACATGTATGACTTTGCGCATAAGGTGTGTTTTTAGGGTGTTATAGGGTTCTTGTGAGGGATTTGTCTCCCGAGTCTTATGAATGTCCCAGAACGTCCCGGAAGCGGTTCCGTGGAAGTCCTGGGATTCGCCTGGGCGTCAGTCTCCGTCCTGGGGGCCGAAGAGCTCGTATTCCGTGCCTGTGACAGCGTTCCCGACGATGGTGTCGCGGAATCCGAAGAGCGCCGTGGCGACAAGGTTCGGAGCGAGGCCCCTGAGCTTGCCTTCCTCGTTGATGACCATGACTCTCCTTGGATCCGGAGTGCCGACGACCTCGATGAGACCGCCGACGAGTTCCTGGAGTTCCTCGAGGGTGAAGTGTTTTCCGTTCTTTGGGGTGATGCGTTTCGAGACGCCGTCCGGGGTGATGAGATGTGCCATGGTTATATTGCCTGTTATGCGTTGAATCTTAGACTTACCTGGGAATAGTGGATGGCGAGCCTTGAACCCATCCATCCGATGATGAGATGGTTTGCGTTGTGCCGGGTGCCGATACCGATCAGGCGTCCGTGCTTTGTGGTGAAGTCACCGAGAGACGGGACGTAAGACTTGAACTTGACTTCGGTGTTTGCGAATCTTGAGAAGTCCTCGAGGAGGTAGTTGTACTGTCTGGTTGTCATAGTGCGTTGAATTTGAATCTTGATCCTGTATTGCCGTGCCTAACACGCACGCCTTGAATGCAAAGATATAACAATTATTTAATAAATGAAATAATAACTTAAAAACTTTGCAATATCGGGGAAACGAGGCTCCACTATCGGAGCCCCATCAGCTGGATGAGCTGCTCAGGATCGTTCCTGCTGGCCTCGTAGAAGTCGGTATAGAAGCAGTTGCCTGGAAGAATCCCCTTTGCTCTGAGCACCTCGCGGCGCTTGTCGCAGTCCTTGCAGTCGAAGTGGAAGGCATGACCGTACCCGACCACGAAGTCCTTGTCCGTGATCAGGGACGTGGTCTCCATCCATTTGAAGCCCTGTCTGCGGAGCCATGAGGCGTGAAGAAGAGGATATGAGATCTTCAGCGGATTGACCGGCTGCCTGTCGGTCTTGACCTTGACAGAATAGCCCACGACCTGCTTGCTGCTGCAGACAAGGTTGATCACGTCGAGCTCGACCCTGTAGCCCTGCTTCTCGAGGGTCATTATCACGTCCAGGACATTCCTCCCGGCCTTTGTCACGTTCTCCGTGGAGACTTTGTTGTCCATGGTTGGATTGTACCATATCCTCACGACCTTGGACTTGCGGACGATGCTCTTCTTGTAGGCCATGGAGTTCGGCAGGCCGACGATGGCGTTCGCCACGATCGGAGCGTAGCCTGTAGGGCCGGAGGTGGGGATGGACTTGGATGCGTACGACCTGGGATTGACCCTGCCGTGCGATGATGAGAGCATGTTGTCGAGGCCCTTCTGGTATCCCTTGGCCAGGAGATCCAGACTCTCCCCGTAGGAGGCCGTGCCGGTGAAAGACCTGGTACCTTCTTCCGATGACAGGCAGTTCTTGTATGGCGAGTATACCGAGTTCAGAGGTCTGGATGATATGCTGCCGATGAATGATGCGAGGCTGTCGAACTTCTCGAATGTGAATGTCTTTTCCATGGATGATTCGTGTTTGTGCGTTGAACTTAGGCTACGAGATGGCCGAAGGCCTGGTAGTATGGGTTTGTGGACGAAAGCATGTTGTTGTAGATCATCCTGGCGTCCTCGTCCTCCATGCCCCTGAGGACTGCGAGCTTGATGGCCTCTTCCCTGCTGAAGAGTTCGGAGAGCTTCGAGAGTCGCTCGATGGCGCGGTATGAGACGGTGAAGAGGATGTTGGCCTTCTTGACAGACTTGCGGAAGTCGTAGATGAAGCGCAGGAGATCCTTGTCTCCCCTTGCGAGAGCGGCCTCCACATCCTTCTCGTAGCTCACCTCGAGGATGGCGAAGCGGTCGAGGCTGGAGGCGTCGAGCTGGAAACGTCCGGTGTACTCGGAATCGGCGCCGGTGCCGAAGGTGTTGCCGGCAGCCATGATGCGGAAGTCCTTGTGGGCGTCTACCCTTCCTGTAGGGAAGTCGAAATAACCGTTCGCTATCGCGGCGTTCAGGATGACGAGCACCTCAGGGGTGGATGCATCCATCTCGTCGAGCATGAAGAGACCGCCCTTCGTGAATGCCTCGTAGAACTGTGTGGGCTGGTAGTGGCCGTTGGCGTCGATGAAGCCTGTCAGCTTGTATTCCTGGGTGACGGCGTTGCTGAAGTAGAAGTCGAGGCCGAGGGCCTGTGCAACCTGCTTGCAGATGACGTTCTTTCCGCAGCCGGCAGGACCTGCGAGGAATGTAGGGATTCCTGCGCCCACGAGCTTGAGGGACTTCTCGAAATACTGCCCGGTGACACCTGTCACCTTGTGGCTCTCGAACTCGGTCTTCACGAGGACCTGCTTCGGAAGCACGCCGAAGTTCTCGGCGATGTACTTGTCGAGGAGAGGCTTCGTGGCCTCCATGACGCTGTTCACGGAGAGCTGGGCGACGCTCTGGGCTATGAGCGAGTCGAGGGTGGTCTGAGGTGTCTGTGGAGCCTTAGGGGCTTCTTCATGGGCAGTCTCTGCTGCGGCCTGGCTCTTCGCCTTCTTTGTCTCGATCGACTCGTATGTCTTGAGAGCCTCCTTCATGAGACCATCAGCGATGGCGATGTTTGCGGCGGAGAGGACCTTCTGCTTCGGCTTCGCGTCGATAGGCTTGTAGGAGTTCTGCGGGTCGTAGAGCATGCCGTCCTTCATCACGATGGGAAGGAATGACTTTGCGTTGTCGGCGATTACGAGGCTGAGAGTTTCGTTGAATGCGAGGAGTGAGTAGCTTGTCTTCATATGCGTTGCGTTGAATTGTTTTTGTTCCTGATGTATGTATTAACCTTCGATGATCTGATAGTCCACGTCGGTGCGCTTGCGAGAGAGCCATCCCTTTTCGTATGAGTAGCCCCCGTCCTTTGCGTTGTAGCGGTACCACTTGTCGTAGAATCCTGCCTGGGCGTCACGCTGTCCTGCTTCGTAGTGCCTGATGACGATCTCCTTGAACTGGATCTTCGAGGTGATGTCGGTTCCGTTCTCGTCGATGACGCGGATTTCCGCGTTCTTTACCGCGAGGGTCACCTTGGCTGTGATGTCCTGACCGTAGTTGTCTTCGATGATGTATCTCTTCATAAGGCGTTGAATTATTGTCCTGTTTTGTATTTATCCGTGCTTGTTACGCACTCTTATGACGCAAAGATAGCCATATATTTAATAAATGAAAACTTTTTGAGGACTTTTTTCAAAATATTTTTCAATCGTCCGATTTTCAGCAAGTTGTCTCTGAAACATAACGGCATGTAATCCAATCCAATGAATAAATTTTGCGTGCCTGTTATGCACTTGTTTTAGGAATATTGTTATACCTTTGTCGAAAACAACGCTTATGAAGAAGAAATTCAAACAACTCCTTAACGAAAAGGTCAAGGACATGGGTCTGTCGGAGAAGGCCATCGAGGAGCTCGTGGAGCTCGGAGCGGCCGGACTTGCAGACGGATCCTCAGACGAAGATGTCGCAGCCAAGGTAAATTCAGTGATTCCGTTCGCGAAGGCGATGCAGGCGGAGTTCACCAGGAAGGTACAGGAGGCGAAGCAATCGCAGCAGCAATCTGGCAAAGATGGCAAAGGTGGCGAGGGCAAGCAGGACACCGACAGCATCCAGGCACTCATCGATGCAGCAATGAAGCCTCACATGGAGCGTCTCGCGGCGCTCGAGAACGAGAACAAGAATCTCAGGGCTTCGGAGCAGAAGAAGGCGCGGGAGGCTGAGATTTCTGCCAAGGCCAAGGAGCTTGGAATCCCGGAATTCCTGATGAAGCATGTGTCGTTCTCGGATGATGCGGACTTCGCGAAGGAACTCACGGACTACAAGCAGGAGCTGATCAACAACAAACTCATGCCGGCAGACTCTGCCGGTGAGGGAGGTTCCGGAACCGAGGCTATGTCAGAAGCGGCAAAGGCCTGGGCGGAGGGCCTTCCGAACCTGTAAACCTTTAACCATTTTCCAAAACTATGGCAATCAATTTTGCAAAGACCTCATTTGAGGGACGCTCCCCTATCTTCTGGAGGGGCGAGTGTAAGGTTCTGCCTGGCGGCTTCAAGCCTGTCAACAGTCTCGCTGTAGGTATGGTCGTGTTCCGTGGCACTCCGCTCTTCGTGGACTTCGAGAACATGACTGCAGCCGTGGTCAAGGTTGCGACCGTGCTCGACGGCGGCACCACCACAAAGGTGCGCGTTGCGAAGGGAAGCAACTTCGTAGCCGGTGACACCGTCACCAAGATCGGAGGCACAGGCACGCCTACGATCTCGTCAATCGACAAGTCCAATTCAGCCTATGATGTGCTCAACCTCTCTGCCGGCCTCACAGGCGTAGGCAAGGATGACATCATCGCGGAGGCTGAGACCGAGGGAACAGCCAAGTACACACCTAACATGGTGTCTGCCACCGATCTCGAGGTGAAGGACAAGCTCGACACCCTCGACGCGGCTTACGACGCGCTCGTCCTCAAGAAGAATGCACACTACCCTATCCTCGACTCATGGGTGACAGGCGTGTGTCTCACAAACAACCCGAACATCATGTTCATTAACCAGTAGAAGCTATGCCACAGTTTCAGTATTCTTCTATCTTCGGTGAGCTGACCAAGCACGTCCAGCTCCGTTTCGATGCGGCTTCGGCGCTGCACAAGAAGATCTTCGACAATGTGATCTTCGAGAACTATCTTGACTGGGACACTCCGACGATCGGCCTCAACTTCGAGGAGCTCATCGGCCAGTACAACATCACCGTGGCGGCTCCTACCATCGGAGACGGCTCGAAGGAGCCTGTAATGGGCACAGAGGGACTTCAGGCTCTCGCCGAGAAGGTCCTCCACCATGCCATCACACGCCCTATGACCATCGAGGACTACCGCAAGATCCTCCAGATCCTTGACTCGAAGTCACTTCCTGACAAGGTGAAGACACAGCAGCTCGTGGACATCATGTGGAAGAACGTGAAATCCCCAGTGGAGTCCGTCCTCGCGAAGCTCGACCTTCTCTTCCTCCGTGCACTCTCCAACGAGGGCAAGGTGGTGCTTGACAATACCACCAACCCTGAGGGCGGTGTGAGGGGTGAGATCAGCTTCAACCAGCCTTCTGCGAACATCGCGACCTCGACCACAGCGTGGACGCCGGCGAATATCGCGACAGTGGACTGCTTCGAGGACGTCCAGGCAATTCTTGACGCCGCAAGCGACAAGGTTGTCTTCGGCAAGATCCTCCTCGACCCTGCGCTCATCTCCTACATGTGCCGCTCTGCGAAGCTCAAGAAGATGGTATGGGGCTCCGACAAGTCGTCGAGCATCCTTCAGCTCAGGGACCTCAACGAGTACATGCAGTCTAACGACTTCCCTGTGTTCGAGCCGATCCGCAGGCAGGTGCGCATCCAGAACGGCACATCTGCGGCACCTATCAAGCCTTGGGTTACCCCGAACATGGTGTTCGTGCCGAAAGGAAAGCTCGGTCTCGTGAAGAACGCGTATGCGAACAGCGAGCTCCGTCAGGAGCCTGGTGTAGCCTACAGCAACCACGGACGCATCCGCGTATCGCAGTGGGGTATCGGCGAGACCCAGAACTCAAACGGTGTCGAGTTTGCGAAGGCTGAGGTGTTCGCTCTCCCTGTAGTTACAGAGATGAACGGCATCTACACCCTCAAGACCGGCTATCAGGCTCAGTAAAACAGCGTGACCTATGGATAATCTGTCGGCATTGAGAGGATTGTGCAACGCAATCTGCAACACATTCTACCCGGACACGGCGACCATGAAGGTCGTCCTGTTCAACGAGGGAATCAGCCCTGAGGACAACGCAAGGCCCAAGGATGCGGAACTGTTCAAGGTGGCAGTCCGCCTCGTCAGGGGCTATGTGGAGTCAAGCAGGAGCGAGAACGGTGTCTCCACCGGCGTGAATGCGTCGGAGGTGGACCGCAGCATCAGGATGTGGTGCAACGAGTACGGTCTCGATGCCGATGATTATGTCCTGTCCGTAAAGACTGTAGAGGACTGTTCAGACAGGTGGTGAAATGAGGATCAACGGACTCATCTACGCGATGCTCCCGGAAGGGACGGAAGGGATTGAATTCGACATCGATGGAAATCCCGTTGCCGCAGGCATATCCTGGAGCGAAGGCATCGAATGCTCCGTGCAGACCGTGAGGGATACGCGAAAGGGCGTATACGAGGACGGAAACTTCCGTCAGGCGTCCTTCAGCATCCTCGTGGAGGAAGTCACGGAAGCCCTGCGTAACGCGGGAATCGTCAGGGTCGAGAGACTCGGCGAGGACCTCGGGGAGTACAGGGTGATGAGCATCGAGCCGCTCGAGACCGTGGGAAGAGTCCGGATCATGGTATAGCATGGCAAGCAAGACCGGCATAGTGACCAGATTCAAGGTCTCAGACGTAGCTGCAAGGCTGAATGCGACGGCCGAGAGGGTCACGCAGGCGTGCGTCAACACGATGGTATACGTCGGTGAGAAGTGCGTCGAGAATGCGAGGCAATACGGCAACTACCATGACATCACGGGCAACCTGAGGAGCTCCATCGGATACGCGGTGCTGAAGCACGGGAGAATCATCAAGATCTCCACGGACAAGGCATTCGGAGGGCCCGGTGGAACCGTGGAAGGGTCAGCGGAGGCGAGGGACTTCCTGAAGAAGCTCGCAAGCCGGTACCCGAGCGGAATCGTCCTCATAGTGGTGGCGGGAATGGAATACGCGGCCTACGTGGAAGCCATCCCGGGCTACAACGTCCTTTCATCGGCGGAGCTCCTCGCGGAGCAGCTGGTACCACAGTTATTGAAGAAGTTAGGCATCAAATGACAAAGTCGGAGAAAACCATAGAGAAGGACCTTTTCAGGCTCATTTCGGACAGTCAGCTGGCCAAGATGGTCAACGGCAAGGTCTACCGCGCTGGAATGCGTCCAGACGGCTCAAAAAGCGAGGACATCGTGGTGAAGTTCCTCACGGGCACGGAAGGGCAGATCCAGACGGGGGTCGTGGTGGTGAACATATACGTTCCCGATATCGTCACCAAGACATCAGGGAAGAACCTGGAGAACACGTCGCGGGTGGAGCAGCTCGAAGACGCGGTCATCGGGTTCGTCCAGGACTGCAGGGATGTCGAATATCTATACGAACTGGACGGGACGCCTCAGTCATTCGCGGTCGAGGAGATAGGACAGCACGCCGTTACGGCAAGGATTCATTATCAACGAGTAACAAATTAATCAAATTCACTATGCCACAGAATACAATTATCATGTCCTGGAGCAAGTGCAAGATCGAGATCGGGAAGACCGGCGACTCTGACGAGATGGCCACCTCCCTTTCGAGCATCGGTACCATCAAGGACAAGTCGACGGCCCTTTCCACGGAAGACGGAGAGGTGCTTGAGGCCAGGGCCACAGGCGGTGTGGTAGTAGCCACCGAGGAAGGCGAGCATGTCTACACCGTCACCACCAGAGTCATGGAGATGGACTTCGAGACAGAGGCGGGTCTCACGGGTGCGACCCTTGACGCCGAGAAGAAGGAACTGACCGTGAAGACCAACATCGTCTCCGGCGATTACTCCATGAAGCTCACGCCTAAGAATATGGGTGCGATCGGAATCAAGGCTCCGAAGTGCCATGTATCTTTCAAGCCTGGCTCATCAGAGGAGGAGGGAAGCTTCGTGGATGTCACCTTCAAGATTCTCGCCACAGCCGATGGTGTTCTCTACAAGAAGTTCAAGGTTGCGGCTTCAGACTGGTCATAGACCTCTTGTTTCTTTCTCATATTGCCCTTGCCGGAGGGGTCAATCTCCGGCTTTATGGAACCGTAGTACAACGGCAGTACCTCAGTGAACCGATAGAGGGCGAAAGTCGGCAAGCTGACATGTGGGTTCGAATCCTGCCGGTTCCGCACAATAACTTCCAAACATCATGACAATCGAACAGAAAGTAGCGGAGGCGATCCTGGAGAAACCGATCGGGACGCTCGAGATAGGAGGCAGGACATATCCGATAGCACCGCCATCGACAGGGACGCTCATCCTTGTGTCGGAAATCGTGAGCACGCTCCCGGTGGTGAGCGGCATCCCGAACGACAAGACAGTAGCAGCCGTGCTGCACTATGCGAAGGACTACAGGGCGCTGGGAGACATCGTGGCCGTCCTCATTCTCGGGCGCAAGGGACTGACCGAAGAGAGGGAGATCGAGGAGGTGCGCGAGCGCAGGATCCTCGGCATCAGCGTCGGAAAGAAGGTCTCCAGAAGGAAGGTGACCGTGGACGTGAAGTCGGAGCTGGCGCAGCTCATCCTCGACGAGGTGAGGCCGTCGGTGCTGATGGATGTGGTGATACGGAGACTCAGAAACATGGAGATCGGCGATTTTTTCGGCATTACCACTTCCCTAAGCGAGGCGAACATTCTGGTTCCGACCAGGGAGGTGGACTGAACGACAGCATCTGGGCGACCATACTCGGGATAAGCAAGAACCTCGGGATAGATATCGGGCATGCCCTCGACGATATCAGCTATGTAAACGCCATCATGTTCAGCCGTGCACTGCCGATGTATGGTGACGAGAAGCAGGAAGACAGCCTTCCATATGACGATTCGCTCGATGCGAACGTGGTGGGAAGGTTCGATGACTTTGAAGGTGACGAATTTGTAGTAAGGCAATAAATGGAAAACAACGAGGGCAGACTGGGATTCAAGGCCGTCCTGGACAACAGCGACCTGAACAAGAAAGTCAAGGAAGCCGAGAACAAGTTCTCGGAAATGAGCAGATCCGCAACCAAGGCCGGGGACGCCATCAAGGCGTCATGGCAGGCGATGGGCGGACCTCTGCTCGGTGTCATAGGACTTGCCACCATGTTCGGCAAGACCGTTTCGGATGTCGTGAGGACAAACATGCAGTTCGAGCGCAAGACCTCGGAACTTGCCGCAGTCCTGGGAACGACGAAGGACGGGGTGAAGAACCTGACACTTGCAGCCAAGGAACTGGGAAGGACAACCGAATTCACCACATCCGAAGTGGGAGACCTGCAGATAGCGCTTGCAAGACTCGGATTCTCCGAAAACCAGATCATCAAGATGCAGGGTTCGGTCCTGAAGTTTGCGGCGGCCGTGGGTGCAGACCTCGGCGATGCGGCGGATTTTGCCGGTTCCGCTCTCAGGGCATTCGGCCTTGAAGCGGGAGACACGAACAGGCTTCTCGACATCATGGCGGCATCGACCAGCAAGTCGGCGCTCAACTTCTCCAAACTGCAGACATCAATTTCCATCGTAGCCCCTATCGCCCATACCTTCGGGTTGTCGGTGGAAGATACTGTGACATTCCTCGGAGCGCTCTCGAATGCGGGTTTCGATGCATCATCGGCAGCTACCGCACTCAGGAACATACTCCTCAATCTTGCGGATGAGAACGGTGCTCTCGCGAAGGGTCTGGGACACACGGCGAACAACTTCGACGAGATCATAGCCGCGCTGAAGGAATGCACCGAGAAGGGCATAGACCTGAATGCGGCACTCGAGATGACGGACAAGAGGTCCGTGTCTGCATTCTCCGCACTCATCAGCGGCGCAGGGTCGGCGGATGAACTGAGGAAGGCTCTCGGCGAGGCTGACGGCGCCATGGAGCAGATGTACGAGACCATGACCGACAACCTGGAAGGAGCGGTCAAGGGTCTGTCGTCGGCCTGGGAGGGATTCATGCTGTCTCTGAACAACAACAAGGGACTTCTCAAAGATACTGTGAGCCTTATGGCAAAGCTCGTCAACGGAGTCACTGACCTGATGACGAGCAAGGACCAGAAGATCGAGAGCAGGATCCTGAACGCGATCGGCGACATCGAAGGGATGAGCGACGAGGAAATCGAGAAGAAGATCCAGGAACTCAGGTCTGAGAGATACACGGCATATCACAGCAGCGAGGCATACAGGCTGCGGGGACAAAGGGAAGCGGCCAAGATCTTCAAGAAACAGACAAAGGAGCTTGATGAGCAGATATACATCCTCGAGCAGGCGCAGATAAGGAGGGATAATGCAATCAAGGGAATCGTACCTGGAACCGGCGACGGTGGAGGCCCCAAGGTTCTTTCCGATGCCGAGAAGAAAGCCATCCAGAAGGCTTCGGAAGCCCTTGCCGAGGCGCAGAGGGAGATGTGGCTCAAGGTCAACGAGACCGAGCTGGCAGCCATGCGTGAGGGCACGGAGAAGAAGCTCAGGCAGATCGAGTACGACCGTCTTGCATCCATCGAGGCCATCAACAAGGAACAGACGGAACTCGAGAAGACCGCGAAGAAGGCGGGCAGGAGCGTATCCCCGGAGACTTATGCGCAGCTCGAAGCCAGAAGATCCAATGTCAACACGGCGGCAGGACTGCAGAGGGCGGCGGTGGAGAAGGAGCAGGCGGATTACATAGCGAACCTCTACAGGGGGCTTTCGGATGTCTTTGCAGGCGAGGAGCAGAAGAAGATCGAAGCCATCAGGCGCACCTACGAGGAGCAGCGCAGGCAGCTTGAGAGCGACCTGATGGGAGGCACCATAGATGCCTCGCAGTTCGAGGAACTCCTCAGGAAGGTAGGACAGGCCGAGCAGAAGGCCATCAATGATTCCTGGATACAGTCGTTCGGCAACTACGACCAGAAGCTGCAGGCCCTCCGTGACGAGTGGGCGCAGCGCATGAAGGATGTGCCGGCGGAGTTCGCGGAGGAAGCGAACAAGCAGATGAACGAGGCGATCAGCAACTTCATCGTCAACAACTCCGAAACAACCTCGGCAATCACGAGACTCTTCGACGACATGACGGAGAAGAGCGTCAAGGACCTCAGAACAATTGCAGAGGAGGCACAGACCCTCTACGACATGCTCAAGTCCGGAGAGTGGGACTCTTCGCTCGGAGAGAAGCTCGGCATTAGCAAGGAGCAGTTCGATACTCTCAGGAAGTCTCCTGATGAGCTGGAGAAGATCCAGAAGGCCATCAAGGGAGTGAACACTCAGGCAGACGAGGCTGACAATCTGTTCAGGCAGATGTCCAAGGGCCTCAAGGAGATATTCACCGCGGGAGACAACAGCACCAAGCTCGCCAAGGGCATGGACCTTCTGAGCAGCGGGATGCAAAAGGCTGTCGCTATCGTCGGCACACTGCAGGATGCGTTCTCGAACTTTGCGGAAGGTTCGGGAAGCAAGACGATGAAGGATGTGTCCGAGAGCCTGGGAGTTGCCGTGGATGCCGCGTCTGCGGCCATGAGCGGAGCGCAGGCGGGAGCCGCCTTCGGTCCTTGGGGAGCGGCTGCCGGTGCGGCCATAGGCATGGTGTCGAAGCTCTACGAGGGCATCGGCAGGCTGCATGACTCGAAGATACAGGAACGCATCGAGGGACTCAGCAGGCAGCTTGATACGCTGGCAGACACCTATTCAAGGCTTGAGGAGAGATCCGAGGAAGTATTCGGAGCCGAGAGAGCGAAGGCTCTGGAGGCGCAGAACAGGAATCTCCAGAGGCAGAACGAACTGATCCGCGAGCAGATCAGGGAGGAGGAGAGCAAGAAGAACTCGGACGAGGACGCCATCAGCGCATACCAGGACAGGATCAGGGAGAACAACAGGCTCATCGCGGAGAACAAGGAGGCGGCGGTGGATGCGCTGTTCGGTTCTGACATCAAGTCTTCCATCGAGAGTTTCGCCGATGCGGTGGCGAGCGCCTGGGAGAACGGAGACAAGGGAGCGAAAGGAGCGAGGGACTTCGCGAGGGCCATGTTCAGGAGCATGGTCAACGAGGCGATGAAGTCATACACGCAGGCATCGGGTGCCATGGAAAGGATACGCGATGCCATGCAGGACGCGATGCTCGACAGCGTGGTCACGGATGCCGAGAGGAAGAAGATCGACAGGATGGCAGAGGACCTGGCGAGTGAGCTGGAACAGAAATACGGATGGGCTACGGACATCTATTCGGACAAGGAGAGGTCTGCGGTCAGGGGCTCGGGAATAGCTGCATCGCAGGACAGCATGGACGAGAGCAACGCCCGTCTCACCACCATGCAGAGCCATACATACTCGCTCATGATGGGCCAGCAGGAACTCATCGGGACATCGGCGCAGATACTCCAGAAGGTCACGGAGATCGAGGAGAACACATACAGGAGCAACCAGCACCTGGAAGACATGAAGGACAGCATGGCAAGGATGAAGTCCACCATCGACGACATTTCCCTCAAGGGCGTAAGAATCAAGAACTGACATGGATATCTCAAGAACATTATACGAGGAGGCGAGACGGTTCTCGCCCTGCAGTCTCTTCCGCGGGAACGAGACCGGAGAGGAACTGATGGACCTCTTCGCCTCGCCGCAGGGAACAGAGTTCTGCATGAAGCACGATTTCCCATCCATGGCTCGTTTCAGGGCGTTTGGAGGGGACATGGCGGAGAAGCGGGGCATCTACATAGATTCGGGCGCAAGGCGTCTGAAAAACGCCCGGATTGCAATCCTGGTCGGGGACTGCGATTTCGACCTGGAGTATGACACCATGGAGCATCCGTGCAAGGTGGTGCTGATGAAGGGAGCAAGGGCAAGGGTGAGCGCATCCGGCTACTCGGTGGTCAAGATCGAAAGGCAGGAAGGGTGCCTGGTCACCTGTCATGCACACGATAATGCGGTCATAAGGATTTGACGATGGAGACGAAGGGACAATTCAAGGTCAACGGGACCAATATCCTGGAAGAGTTCGGAGTGTTCGTGATACAGTACGGATACGCCGGTCTCCTCGACGCCCCTGTCTTCAAGCCGTTCGAGACGGTGGACTGGATGGACGAGGACGGTCTGGATGTGGACCTCTCGAGCCCTGTGCTGGCGGCGAGGTCGTTCAGCCTAAATCTGGGGTTTTTCGTCCTTGATGGACTCAACCGATTCTATGAGTTCATCTCGCAGGGAGGAAGCGTCAATACATGGGAGTTTCCTGAGATCGGGATGACATTCAGGCTCAGGCTTGCCGATGTAAGACCCGTGTCGACGTTCAAGATGATGACGGGAACGGTGAGTATCACCCTTGTCGAGGATTCACCTGAGGTGCCTGTCTCCCCTATTCCCGAGAATGCCATCGGAGATGTGTCGCAGAGAGGATTCACCATTGACGGCATTGACCTATCGCGCTTCGGATGCTGGGTTCTTGACGGCTCGCTCCAGAGCCTCAAGCGAGGCGCGACACCGAAGACGAACCTTGTTGTAGACAGGGGAGGTCTGAACGGTCAGGCATATCTTCCAAACATCGCCGGAGGGATTGAGAGAGTTACTTACAAGAACTATGACATCACGCTGAATATCCTCATTAATACAACATCGGTCTCCGAGTGGAGGACAGGGCATGATGCCCTGATGAGCTTCCTCACCAGCGCGGGAACAAAGACCCTGCGAATGGGGTTGAACATAGCCGAGAGGGAATGCTTCTACAAGTCACTCAGCACGACGAGATTTGACATCCTCGCCAACGGCCATGTATGGCACCAGATGGCCCTCACGCTCACGCTCATCAACGCAAGGCCTGACATCATGAGCGGGCTTCTCGCCACCGAGAACGGCTTCTATGTGGAGACCGAGGACGGCAAGCTCATCACCATTATCTTGACATATTAAACCTTCTTGCTTATGGACATTGCATTCAACTCTGATTTTCAAATCAACATAGGGTTCGTTGATGATGACAAGCTGCCGATAGGTATTCCAGACTATGACTTCGTCATCAGCTATTTCGTGTTCAGAGATTCCGAACACAAGGTAATCCAGCATGACGGAGTCATCACGAACGGCAGCATAGTTGACGGCCAGCTTGTGACCTATGTCAACGCTGGAACTCTTGGAAGGGGACGGCTTTTCAGAAGGACCGCTCTCATGATACCCGACCTTCATTATCCAGACGGGATAAGGGATATAACCTACGAGGAGTACACGGGCATAAACATCGTGTAGCCATGATGAACACGGTAATAGACACAATCAGACTCATCACCGCGCCAGTCACCCATCATGACACGGTGAGGGTGTCGGCATCGGCTAATACCGTCCGTGACATAATCAGAGTCATCAAGAGATTTGAGGCAAGCGACTCGGTTGAGGCCCAGAGGTTCAACATGCTTCTGGCGAGCGAGGGCTCGGTACTCATTTCAACCGAGGACGGCAAACTTATAAACCTTTATAGAAATGGCAGACAACATTGAAAAAGTCAAGATCAGCGAACTGCCTCTGCATGAGGGCTCGCTTGATGGTTTCTACACGATAGGAACCAAGGAGGTGGACGGCACGCCGGTCAGCCGAAAGGTTGAGCTGGGATTCGTCCAGAATGCGGCCAATGCCGCGAACACGGCGGCGGCAAACGCCAATGCCACGGCCACGGCTGCAAACAATGCGGCAGGCTCGGCCAACTCAGCCGCCACGCAGGCCCAGAACGCGGCATCGGCGGCAACCCAAGCAAAGGACGCGGCAAATGCCGCAGCCACCAATGCCACGGCCACGGCTGGACTCGCGGACACCGCAGCGGCCAATGCGCAGGCAAAGGCCTCTGAGGCAGCTGCCGCCACTACGGAAGCCAATGCTGCGGCAGGAGAGGCAAGGGAGGCTGCAAGCCTCGCCCAGAATCATGAGCATAGGCTCGTTGAGGGTGGCGTAGTGCCAGCTCTCGCGAACAACCTTGAGACCAAGGACAAGTCCGTCAACACCATGTACGACGGCGGTGACGACTCGTCCGAGAAGAGGGAGTCAGACCCATTTGTGATAAGGACATCGGCAGGCAACATGTCGGTGGACTCTGGCATCGCCGACATCCTCTCGCTCAAGGGCAGGACGGTGAAGTGGAATCAGCTGTTTGATGGTAATTTTGCGTACAACGTTGCGAAAGAGACAATCAATAAAGGGAACGGATACTATACATTTGTTATTAGCGCAGGTACATATTATGAATCGGCGCTTCGATTCAATGTAAATATCATTGAAGGTCATAAATACTTGTTCCCTATTATTCAAAGTGGATTTAGAGCGAGAGTTTACTTGGGTAGTAGTCTTGTGATTCAAGTATTAGACAATATTTTCGTTGGAGTTAAAGGTGACTCACTGAGATTTGGTCCGTATTCACTTACTGAAGAAGCTACATTTAGTGGTGTGGTTCAGCTTTATGACCTCACCGCTATGGGCTGGGACGACATTGAGACCTACGATGAGTTCATGCACCGCTGGAAGAAGCTCACGGGCATGACGAGCATCCCTACGGAGTACACCGAGGGCAAGCTGCTTTCGTTCAATCCGAAGAGGATATGGGCGAACGGCTTCAACCAATGGGACGAAGAGTGGGAGCTGGGTACTCTTGATGTAGATGGCACTCCTGCTACATCTTCTATCAATATCCGCACAAAGGATTTCATTGAGGTGTTTGGTGGGCAGACCTATTTCATCAAATCTCCATATAGTGCTGGAATCGGAATCTATCAGTACGATGCGAACAAGACCTACATCACAAGAGGCTTCGTGAAGGACGCCACCCTTACCCTTGATGCAAGGACTGCATACATCAAGTTCCGTAGTGGAGATGGAGTCACAACCTACAACCACGGCATCTGCATCAACCTGGCTTGGTCTGGAGTCCGCAATGGCGAGTACGAGCCGTATGAGGAGCACTACGCCGACATTGATGTAAGTTCCATCCTGGACGCTGACGGCAACCAGCTCTTCCCGATGGGTCTGAACAAGGCAGGCACGGTCGCTGACGATATTGATCTCGTGAATAGGACTGCAACGAAAAGGCTGGGAGTGGTTGATATGGGCAGTCTTACTTGGACTACAAAGGTTTTGGGTGTCAGCACATGTATGTGGAGCGACTCTCTCTCATCAGTTATGGGCAACTCAAGAAAGTCAGTTGTATGTGCAAGGTATACTGATTCCATTAGCAGAGATAATAGGACTATTAGTTACTACTACTTTACAATTGGCTATGCCATTAATGTTCTTGACTCGGCTTATACTGATGCTGCTGCATTCAAGGCTGCCATGCAGGGCGTGATGCTCGTCTACGAGCTTGCAACCCCAATCACCGTAGACCTTCCTGCCAACTTTGAGTCAAGGTACATCGCAAACGACTACGGTCTTGAGGCATTCGTGGGTGACGGGCAGATATGCGCTCCGAGCGAGGCTGAGATCTCGTATCTCCGCAACCTCAAAGACCAGACGAGAAACCACCTTGACGACCATGCAAAGGACTGGGCAGGACTTGACGATGACGGTCAGCTCAAGATGGAGAATCTCACCAAGGTGTCGCAGAAGATGGTTGTCGGCGCTGCAAGGAATCTTGTCGGCAAGGGCAGTCCGAGCGAGGACGAGACCTTCGTGAGCAGGATATCTGGCGGTGATAACGCCATTGAGGACGGCATCGCAGAGTACACCAAGATCAAGGGCAATACTCTGGTGTGGAATCAGACAATAAAAGTGAATGACATATCATTAACTATTAACAAATCTCTGGGTTCTTATGTGTATAAAGAGTTCGGATATATTTCAATCATAACAGGACATAAATATCTAATGTATGGAAATTCATCATTGGCAGATGCAGTTGGATTCATTGGAATTTATGATACGGAGAAATCATCTGAACTTCTGAGCATGCCAACATATACCTCAAAAGGTGCAAAAATTGGTATCGCCTCAAAAACGGGTTATGGTCATGTATGGCTGTTCAATTTGGAGACAGTAACAATTGACCATGCAAAGGTATTAGTCATTGACCTCACCCAGATGTTCGGAGCTGGCAACGAGCCTGCAACCTACGAGGAGTTCCTTCGCAGGAAGCCGAAGGTGGCAGACGAGTACGCCTACAACGGGGGTGAGCTGGTAAGCAACACCGCAGAGGTGGTGAAGACCAGCGGACATAACCTTGTCAACCAGAACGACTACTACTCACCGACCGTGGTATATGCAGGATATGAGTGCTATCCTTTTGATTTGTACGATAGATGGTCTGCAAAATATTCTATTCCATGTCAAATGAAGGCTGGAGAGAGCTATGTGCTATCGGCCAAGTGGATGACTGAAGTTACGACGGCCACCCTCAACCGCATACAGATTCATCTTAAATATGCAGATGGAACATATCGTATAAGGTCTGCTGGAAACCAAGATACTACATCATCGTTGACTCCGTATGATAAGCCTGCTTATCTCGCCTTGAATGCTATTGTTCCCGAAAAGGATGTAGTCGCAATATCTTTCGGCTTTAGGTTTTCTGGAAGGATAGCCTATATCATCAAGGATTCATTGATGATAAACAAAGGAACTGACGCTTTGCCTTACGAGCCATACACCGAGCATTCGCTTGCCGTAGGCTTCAAGGACATCAAGGACGCGGAGGGCAATCAGCTCTTCCCATACGGAGGTCTTTCGGCAGGAAACGTCCATGACGAGCAGACCTCAAGGGGTGCGGTGAAGAGAATCGGAGTAAAGGTATTTGATGGTACTGAGGCCTGGAATGTATATGGTAGCACTCCAAATTATAGAGTTCAGAATATATTGCGTGATGGAGTAACAAACTATCAGACAATCGTTGCGGCAAGGTACTCGTCAGTAGATTGGAATGCTGCCGTTGATATGTCTCTTAGATTATTTGAGGCAAGTAATGTTCAGAACCTCATATTCAGAGACTCAAACTATGAATCGCTTGAGGCGTGGAAGCAGCACCTCGCAGAACTCTACGCAGCAGGCACTCCGCTCATAGTATACTATGAACTCGCAGAGCCAGTCGCAGTCTCATACGCCGACACGCCTCAGTCATTCGGCGTAGAGAGGTATCTTGACATAGAGACCGCTTCTGGTGGCCGAGAGTGGATAGAGGGCGAGGAAGACTCAGCACCGATGGTGGCCGACATCAGATACAACATCGACTATACATCAGCGGTTGATAGGTTGCACGATGAAGTCGGCGTGGCTGGAGATCTCGCCACCGCAGACAAGTCAACCCTCGTGGCTGCAATCAATGAGCTCGTCCGCAGGTTGCAGGCTCTTGAGACCGCCGCCGCGAGTGTCAACGCCGAGGCATAGCAGATATACCGAGGGCGGTGATTCAGTCGCCGCCCATTCATAAACCATAAATCAAAAACATCATGAAAAAGGTTTTCATCTTTGCAAAGCTCTGCGCTTATGTCATGGGCGCGGTAGGTGGTCTCTTCCTCGCTTTCACCGAGGGATATGTTCTCATTGGAATCGCAGTCGCAGTCCTCGCCGCTCTGGCATTCCCAGAGTTCAAGAGGCTCTTGACGAGATTTTAGACTAACGCTAAAAGTCCCTCACAATGTGGGGGATTTTTCGTATCTTTACAGAAAGAGAAAAGGGGAGATATGAAAGCAGAAGATTGTAAAATAGGTCAAGTGGTTTTTCAAAAAAATAGTGGGTATAAGATACAGATAACGACTATTAATCCACCCTATGTAATAGGTAAAAAAGCAGATGGTCAATTTCACGAAAGCGACATCTGCGAGAATTACCTCAAGGCAATCGTAGGGTAACTCGGAAAGTTTACGATCTTGCTGATGTCAGCCTTTTTTGTTTGGCCTGGGAAATGGTCTTTTCTTTTTGGGAACCATTTTATACCTTTGTGAAAATCATTGCAATATTATGGTAAAGAGTGACATATTCTGGGATATCTGCAACAAGGCTGCGGAGACCTTCAAGGTCAGCGTGGATGGAATCATGACTGACATGCGCGACAAGGATTGCACAGATGCAAGATGCGTCGTTGTACAGTATGCTCGCAGGGCTGGGTATTCGTCGAAGGATATTGCCAGATACGTCCTCGATTACTGCGGCAAGGAATACGACAAGGACACCCTGAACAAAAAGGCCAGGACGGTGAACAATATATATTGTTCATACATGACACGTTGCGAACACGACGACCTATTCTGCCTCCTGAGCGTGGACGTGAAGAAGTGGCTGAAGGAGACCTACGGTATCGGAAAAGACTTCTGACATCATTGAAATGTCATTAAAATATCATTGAAACTTCATCGAGCTCTCATTGAACTCTCATTGAACTCTCATCCAAACATAGGGTGGGAGTTTTTTATTATTTGGACCTTTGCGGTGTGCGTACAACCAAGACCGCGGAAGGTATGAGACGCGGAAACCAGAACTATGAAAAACTTCAATTATTATGTCAGAGAAAACAATCATCTATTCTCCCGAGGGAGCCGGGACAGGGTCCAACGGACTCGATCCTAATCTCTGGGCATCGCTCATGAACAATGGCGGCGGATTCGGAAGTGGTAACTTCATCTGGGCAATCATGCTCCTTGCAGTCCTCCGCAACGGCTTCGGCTGGAATGGAAACGAAGGTAACTACAACATGAGTTATCTTTCCTCACAGGTGGCTCAGGGCTTCGGTGGCAACACCAACGCAATCTCCAACCTGTCTACCACCCTCAACTGTTCTATCGGTCAGATTCAGCAGGCTATTTCTGCAATCCAGTCAATGATTCAATCAGTCGGAGCACAGAACAATCTTTCGTTTGCCCAGACCGTCAATGCAGTCCAGGCAGGCGATGCCGGCATCATCTCAACCCTCCAGTCTTGCTGCTGTGATGTGAAGAATCTCGTCACCACTCAGGGCTATGAGAACCGTATCAACAATCTTCAGCAGAGCCAGCTCATCCAGAACGGCTTCAGTCAGTTGGGCTTCGCTGCCTCCGAGCAGACGAACGCCATCGGTAGCAAGATAGATCATCAGTCCACTCTCATCAATGACAAGTTCTGCCAGTTGGAGATGAGAGAAATGCAGAACAAGCTCGACTCTGAGCGCCAGAAGAATCTTGCCCTCACGAACCAGCTCTCGCAGGAACACCAGAACGCCCTGTTTGCGTCGATGGTCGCACCGATTCAGCAGAGACTTGCCGACATCGAGTGCAAGCTTCCAGACGTGGCTCGTGTTCCGTATTCTCCGGTAGTGGGCATCCCTTCATGCGTGGCATACAACTACGGGCTCAACGCGCTCGGTCTTGCAGGCTTGAACAACGGCATCGTCGGCTAACGGAAAGGGGGTGAACTATGGCAACACCACGTCCATTCAACCGAAACGGGTTCTATGTTCTGGAAACTCAGGGCACGCCGACAGTCACAGATACTGCAATCACGTTCCATTTCCTTGATCACCCGTTAGTCAACGCACCATACAACGGTGACGTGACCGTCTATGTGACCGTTCCTCCTCCAGTCGGGGGAGATGGTACGCTGCCAGTATTCTTCCAGTCGGGCGACAGACCGCCGAGGGCTGTCACAAAGGCTGGAGGCACACCTCTGACGGCTGCAGACATTCCAAGCACAGGCTACTACAAGCTGTTCTACGATTTCAACCGTAGGGTGTTGGAGACGTACGCCAGTGTGGTATAAACAACCAAATAATCAATCAATACCATGTTTCAGAATCTCAGGAGCGGAAACAGCTTCTATATCCTATACAAGAATGAGCCGAGGCTTGCCATCGGTGAAGTGAAGTCCTCACCGAAGCCGGCGCCTCAGTTCCCGTACCAATACCAGCCGGGCGTTGTTGCCCAACCGGCCAACATGGTCGAGATAAGCGTATCAATAGACAGCCAGGACGCGCTTTTCCAGAAGGTGCCTGCCGAGCTGTCAATTACGGACTACGGTCCCGACATGGTCATAAGCGACAACAGTGACGCCATGACGAATGAGATCAAGGCATTGATGCATGTGAGCGAGAAGCATGTTTCCGACACTCCAAAACATGAGCGGAACATCGCAGAGTATTCATCCATGCTGAGTGTCCTGAATCCTCAGATAGCGAAGGAAACCGAGCAGGAGAAGCGCATCGAGCAGCTGACGTCCGAGTTTTCGGAAATGAAGAGCAGGTTCGACAAGCTCACCGAGATTCTTGAACGTGGTTCAAAAAAGGAGAAATAAACTATGAAGATCACAATCACTGAAGAGAAGAAGGAGAAACTCAGTGAGTGCACGGAGAAGATCCTTCGCTATGCCGGAAAGCTCATGTCCTGCATCGAGCGCCTGGATGAAGACGATGACGACGACGAGTACGGAGAGCGCGACTACCGTATGGGAATGCGCGATGACGACGATGATCCGTCCATGAGACGTTACGGAGAAAGGGGCGGTCGCGGTTCGAACATGCGATACAGACGCTATTAACGGATGGCAGCCATGGGCGTCTCAGGATGTCTTTGGCTGCCTTGTATAAAACGAAATCAATATGAAGACCTCATTGGATACATACGATGTCCTCCCTGAGGGCATGAGGGCATATATCCGTCACTATGGATTCAACTTCAACAGGAAGGCATTTGACGAAGCCGTGCGCACGATGAAGCGCATGAATCCATCGAACGGAAAGAAGGAGAAGATAATCCCGGTTCCAAAGGAGAAGGTGACAGAGATCCTGGCATCCCATGGCGTCGTGCTTGAGCATGACACTCTCTACAATGCCGCCTATGTCTACAACATGGGTATGGCTGACTGTCTCGGCTCGTCGATACCGGACGAGCTGCACCTGGCAAAGCATGTGAAGGATGTCCTGGATGATCCGGACGGAAGCGAGGAACTGCCGTTCAGGTACTGGCTCCAGAAGAGGGTCGCTCTTGGACAGCCAATAGAGTGGGAGGATATGATATAGGCATGGTTTCACAGACTTTTCATATACCTTCTCTGGACTGGCTCGTCAAGGTCTATTACGAGGCGGAAAGGAAGGATGCGGACAGGGTGTCGCGCACATTGGATGACTTGGGATTCCATGGCGAGGATCGGGCCAGCGCGGAAGATATCCTGCGCAGCGGAAAGCCGAACATGGGATTCACCATTTCAAGCTCGCACGACAGATGTTCCGTGGTAGTGATGAACTGGACCACTTCCGCCGATGAGTTCGCCAATACTTACGATCATGAAAAGAGGCATCTTGCCATCTACATCGCGGACGGATGCGGCATCAATCTCCGTGGAGAGGAGTACGCATACCTTGCAGGGGCGATAGCCCAGAAGATGTTCAGCGTGGGCCGCAGGTTCATGTGCGACTGCTGCCGGGAAAGGCGTTAAAGAAATATACTACCGAGGTTTTGAAAGGCTTGCCGCAGGGAGGGGCCATATCGCAGGAGAGAAGTCCTTCCCTTTATCAATCATTACTGAGTATGGAATACAAGAAGATGCTGGAAGAAGCCCGGGACAAGGGGCTTGTCAGCGAGAAAAAGATGTGGGACAGCGTCAGCGGGGTCAGCGGACTCCTGGACGAGATCAGGGAAGATCAGCCCGAGGCTTTCTGGGCATTCATGCGCAAGCAGCACGGAATCATGTATGACGGCTGCTATGATGAGACGTTCGCACGTCATGATGTCGATGTGCTACGATACTCCGATGCGGAAGGGAACGAGCTCAGGGGACCGCATTGGTCACCGGAAGAGATCGCGAACGCCACGGCGGAGATGGCATTCCCGACCGGCGTCAATATATGGGACAGGTATGTCGCATTCAATACCGCATACGCCGATTTCTGCAAGCACTTCCCGGAAGAGCAGATACTGCAGATAGGATATGACTTCTATTTCGCGGACGGGGGCTGGAAAGGGCCTTCAAAGATATGGGACTATATGTGTTTACGCCATGGACGAAAATGATACCATCATGAAACTCATTGAGGAAGTCAAGGACTTCATCATTGACAACTCCGGAGAAGACGAGGAAAAGGCTCTGGAGCTTTTGAAGAGACTCAACTCATACAAGTATTTCCTCCTTCTCTGAGCAAGAGTCTGACGGTAAAGAGTCAGACTCTTATTCTTTTCAGTCAATGCGTGCCTGTTAGACACGCATTAATTCCTATCTTTGCCGTGAGATAAACACACGGCCATGCAGATTACCATCAGTTTCAATTCAGGAGAGAGGACGGTCTATGTGAACGATGATTCCTTTCTCTATCAATCCCTTTTCGGCGAGGACTCGATCACGCTCAGGTTCTCGCTCAATGAGTCGGTAGACTTCCCTATCGGATCGTCGATCACATACGAAGGTGCCGCCTACAGGATGTATGTGCCGGCAGTATGGACCCGGAGATCCTCGTCAATCATAGACTACACGCTGATCTTCGAGGGGGCTTACGCCGAGCTGAGGAAATACAGACTCAGGAACATCCAGGACGGGAGGCTCAAGTTCTCGATGAACGCAACGCCGGAGGAGTTCATGAAGCTCCTCGTGGGCAATCTGAACCAGGAAGGACGCAGTTCAGGATGGAGGCAGACATGTGCGCTCACGGATATCGACGGAAGGACACTCGAGTTCAACCACACGACGATAGCGGACGCACTCTCGACCATCGCGGAGGAATTCGACACGGAATACAGGGTGAGCGTGGGGAATGACGGGGCAAAGGTCATCGAACTCGGAAAGGTGGAGTTCCACAAGGAAGACCCGATGCCGCTGTCCTATGGAAAGGGTAATGGTTTCCTTCCTGGAACCGGAAGGACCAATTCTTCGGATGATCTGCCGGTCGAGATTCTGTATGTACAGGGAGGCAGCAGGAATATCGACAGGAGCAGGTACGGAAGTGCGGATCTCCTGCTTCCCAAGGGCAAGACCTTGACTCTTGACGGCAAGACTTATGAAAGCTCGCAGGATGGGTTCTCGATCAAGAAGTCTGGACAGATCCCGAGATATGGAAACGAGGACAGCATCGACCTCACGGAGATCTATCCCAAGAGAGTGGGACAGGTCACGGCCGTCGAGCTTGTGGACGCCGACAAACATTTCTATGACATCATGGACAATACCATCGAGGACAGCCTGGACTATGACAAATATCTCATCGACGGTGAGGATATGACCATCATCTTCCAGAGCGGCATGCTCGCAGGAAGGGAGTTCAAGATCAACAAGTATACCCATACCTCGGACGGAGTCCCGGCAAGGAGGTTCGAGATAACACCGGAGGAGTTCGACGGTCTTGTAATGCCTTCGGGGAACTATATCCCGAGAGTCGGGGACAAGTATGCCGTCTTCGGCTGTTCGCTCCCTCAGTCTTACATTGCAGACGACTCGACCGAGACCGGAGCCGAGTGGGAGATGTTCAGAGAGGCGGCAAGATACCTTTCGGAACATTCGGACTTCAAGTTCACGTTCACGGGAGAGCTTCAGGAAAAGTGGGTGAAGAACAACTGGAACACCATCGGGGACAGGATAAGGGTCGGAAGCTACATCCGCTTCTCGGACACCGAGTTTGTCCCGGACGGTGTCGATATCCGCATCACTGGCGTGAAGAGGTTCCTCAATAAAGGATACTCCCCCACCGTCGAGCTGTCGAATAATGTATCTCAGGGCAGGGTGTCGACCCTTCTCAAGGAAGTTCCCATGCAGGAAGTCAGCATCCAGGAGAGCTATGACAGGAGCGTGAGATTCACGAAGCGCAGATTCAGGGATGCAACAGAGACCATGACCGCGCTGATGGATGCCAAGCTCGGGAATTTCTCCGGGGCAATCAATCCGATCGCCGTCCAGACCATGCAGGCGCTCATCGGGGATGAGAGTCTGCAGTTCAGGTTCGTGGACTCGGCGACAAATCCCAAGACTGTCAGCAAGACCTTCGAATACAGGGCAGACTCCGGGACATTCCTTGCCGAGGGCGGCATACTCCAGCACATGACACTCGGCATCAGCAGCACGTCTTCAGGACATGATGTATCTGAGTACAAGTTCTGGACTCTTCCTGATTACGAAAGCGGAGACCTCAGGGGAGATCTGTCGGACAGGAAATACTATCTGTATGCCAAGTGTTCCAAGGACTCGAATACAGGCTCGTATGTGCTTTCGGAAACGGCCATAGGCATTGAGCAGGTGGTCGGCTTCTATCATCTGCTTGTAGGAATACTGAACAGCGAGTATGATGGGGACAGGAGTTTCGCCACGCTTTTCGGCTTCACCGAGATTCTGCCTGGAAGAGTGATCACGGACAGGATCGTATCGGGCAATGGAGAGTCATGGTTTGATTTGCTGCGCAACACCTTCAGACTCGGCGACAGGCTCTCATTTGACGAGAACGGGCTTGTGCTTAGGGGAACATTGGTACAGACTGGCAGCGGCGATGTCACGACCGTGGGAGCGTGGTGCGGCGAATATTCGCCGACGAGGAGATATGCCCTCGGAGACGAGGTGTACTCGTCAGAAGGAGGAGTGGTCAGCACTTACCGGTACATCAACAGTCAGGCAGGTGCAGGACATCCGTTGAATGATGACAACTACTGGATCGTATCGGCGCAGGGCGAGAGGGGCGCAGACGGAACGAGCGTTCGCATCCTCGGGTCATATAATTCGCTCGAAGAGCTGCAGGCCGCCCATCCGACAGGAAATGAAGGAGACGGATACATCATCGCCGGAGACCTCTATGTCTGGGATGGTGCAAGCTGGCATAATGTGGGAAGCATCCAGGGACCGAGCGGCGCAGACGGAGTGAACGGCAAGGATGGAGTGTCAATCGTATTCAAGGGAAGCTACGACAGTCATCCGGCCAATCCTCAGAATGGATGGGCATATTACAACAGAGCCACCGGAAGGAGCTATGTCTACCAGGACGGGACCTGGTACCAGATGTCCGTGGATGGTGTTGACGGGGCGAACGGCAAGGATGGCAACGACGGACTCTCGATCGTATGGAAGGGAGACAGCGCCACGCCTCCTGCGAATCCACAGACGAACTGGGCATACCGCGATACAGACAATGGACGCGTATACATCTATGACGGGACAAGCTGGAAACTGATGACGCATGATGGTTCTGACGGAGTGGATGGAGCCGATGGGAAGGATGGAGTCAACGGAACGAACGGACTGTCTGTATACATCACATACAACGACAACGCCGCAGGCAATCCTCCTTCAGCGCCTGCGGGAAACGGAACGTCTGGCGGATGGCACACCAACCCGACCAATGCGAGCGTATGGATGAGCCAGAAGGTGGCGGCATCGGCATCGTCTGGCACATGGGGAACGCCTATCCGCATCAAGGGAACCGATGGCGTCAACGGCACCAACGGAAAGGACGGAAAGGATGGAACAAACGGAACCAACGGCACGAATGGAGTCGGCATATCAAGCACGGCCATAGCCTACGCCACGAGTTCTTCTGGAACGACTGTACCTTCTTCCGGATGGCAGGACCAGAGCCGAGGCATTCCGGCGGCGAATGCAGGATACTATCTCTGGACAAGGACAACGATCACCTATTCGAACGGAACGACATCGACATCATATTCAGCTGCGAGACAAGGTTCTAATGGAAGCAATGGAGCCACAGGAGCGACTGGACCACAGGGACCTCAAGGCCCTCAAGGAGCCCCGGGTGCAACTGGTCCTCAAGGAGCGACCGGCCCAGCCAGCCCGTTCCAAGGAACATACAACGCATCACGGACCTATTACGGAAACAACAACCGCTGCGATGTGGTGTTTTACAATAGCAGATATTACATCGCCAAGTCAACGGCGGGGGCGTTCAGCGGGAAAGTGCCTACGAATACCACATATTGGAACGACTTCGGGGCGGTGTTTGACAGCATAGCCACTGGATTCCTGCTTGCCGAGCAGGCGTTCGTGAACAATCTCGGAGTCCGTCTCGTCAAGGTGACCGACTCGAACGGCAATGTCATTGGTGGATTCATGCCTGCAAATGCAGATGGCAACGGCAACTACATACTATGGGCTGGAGGCTCTGGCGGGGCAGACGCAAATTTCAGCGTCCAGGACAACCGCGAGGTGAAGGTGAATGGAGCCTTGGTGGCTGGATCGGTAGCCGAGCAGAGCGGAGCTACGAGGTATAACCTTGTATCAAGGAATGGCTTCAAGATGGACGCTGGGCTCATGTCTGTCTATGGCTCTGCCATAGATTTGATTTCGTCGGGGTCTATCAGCATTTCGGCAAACGGCTCTGGCTCAAGGCTTAACCTCGGCGCTCCGAGTGGAGCTCTTAGCTTGGGAAGCGTGGCGCGAACCATAAGCTCAAACTACACCATGCCTCAGGGTCTCAGCGGGGATATATACATACTTACCAACGCAGGAGGTACAACGAGGATAATTACTGCATACGGCACTCAGAAGTTCTATTGGTGGAAGAACTCAAATCAGTCATCATACTCTCTCGGAGCATATGAGACGGTCATAATGTTCTATAACAACGGATGGCGAGTCATCGGAGTGAATGTTTAGCAATTTCTCCTACATGATCATAAAGTGACAGCAGATCTATATTGCTTTTCCGCATTAGTTTGTATATTTGCGGAGGAATGCTCAATTCCAACCGCGAACATTACACTGAGGAGACAGAAATGTCTCCTCTTTTTTTATATCATACGAGATAATATCACAAGAATGTGATAAAAATACTCCTTCAGATTTGCATAATAACGAAATGTTTATTAACTTTACCATGTCAATTAGAAAGGAGGTGTGAAATGTGAAAATTGAAATTCCGAATGGTACTTCCCGGGAGAAGCGGAAGGCCATCGAGCTCTTGATCAAGCTGCTATACGACTATCCGATGCACCGAGGGTGCCACAGGGACAGGATAGACCAGATGATCAATGAGACTGTGGAAGACATCAAATGGATGGACTAAGATTCGGCTCTCCCCTGAAGGGGGGAGGGCTTAAAAAAAGAATAATAAATATGGGAAAGACTAAGGAACAAATCGAGATTGAGTATCTCAAGAGGGTCGAGAACCTGAGGGCAAGCACACACCAGACGCTGATCAAGCAGGCGCTGGACTTCGTGCCGAAAGGCATGAACCTTGCATATATCGCCGAGCATTACTTCGGCAAGTCCAGGTCGTGGCTCTCGCAGAGGATCAACGGCAATATCGTCAACGGCAAGCCCTGCGGGTTCACCGAGGACGAGCTGGTGATCTTCCGCAAGGCCCTGCGGGACATGAGTCACAAGCTTTCGGTAATTGCCGAGAACATCTAACACAAACCCTTTCTAATTGACACTGGCTCCCCTCTACGGAAGGGAGCCTTTTTTTCTGTAGATATGCGTGCTTTTTATGCACTCTTGCTATCTTTGTGGAAACCTTAAAAATCATAACATCATGGAAGAGACAATAGCTCAGAATGCCGCCCAGTTCTGGTCGTATCTACCAGCCATCATCACGGCAGTCGGCACTATCGTGATGGGATGGTTCAGCTACAACCAGTACACCAAGAACAAGATGACCGACCAGAAGATCGAGTCATGGAAAGCAAGCGAGGAGAAAAAGGCCGACAAGCGGTCCGAAGACCTCGCCAAGATCTACGGAGAACTATGGAATATCCTGAGGGCCAGCCAGGCGGACAGGGTCTATATCATCCAGCCGCACCCGCTCGTGAACAACGAGTACATCAGTATCGGTCTTGAGGTGAGGGACAACGGGATCAGCTCCATGAAGAGCGTGATCAACAGGATGTCCATGGAGACCCTGCCCAAGTTCTGCGCTGATCTCGCAACCGTGGACTATGTGTTCTACAAGGACGTGAAGGGCGAGGTGAAGGACGAGCACATGAGAGGAATCTTCGCGACCAACGGAACGAATTCGGCCGTGATCAAGAGAATCGCGACCACGGAGCAGGGATGGGTGGGTTCCCTCGTGATAGACTTCTGTCACGACATGAAGGTGCTGCCAGACGTATTCAAGTTCCTTACGGAGGAAGCCGTGGATTCGATCAGATACATATTACCGGAATACAAGTAGCAAGCAGCAGTCATGAGAATCAAGATCAGAAGAATCGCGCTCAAGCCTACATATACGATAGGCAAGCTGTATATAGACGGAATATATTTCTGCGACACGCTCGAGGACAAGGTGAGGGACCTCAACAAGAACGGCGTCTTTGATGCCGGAGAGGTGAAGGTGCCTGGAAAGACAGCTATCCCATACGGGAAATACAACCTGACGATGGCCGTCCAGAGTCCGAGGTTCGCAAACAGCAAGACGTACGAGAAGTGCAAGGGATACCTGCCGAGACTCCTCAAGGTGAACGCCTTCGAGGGGATTCTCATCCACATCGGGAACACGGAGGCGGACACGGACGGATGCATACTCGTGGGAGAGAACAAGGCCGTGGGGAAAGTCCTCAATTCCACGGCGACCTTCTGGAGACTGTACTCGATACTCAGGGAGGCGTACAACACAGGCGAGGGCATAATAGTCGAGATAATATGAGAATAAAGGTAATTCTGGCTCTTCTGACGAGCTTATGGATAACGTGCGGATGCAGTATGTTCCGACATGTTTCGGAATCATCAGAGAGGACGAAAGAGACCGTGACAGTGGTCACGCATACCGAGCTTGTGCCGGTGGCGGTCAGGTTCGAGATACCGCCCATATCGGAGAAAACAACAACCCGTGACTCGTCGTCGCACCTGGAGAACGGATTCGCATCGAGCGACGCGAGAATCAACAGGGACGGAAGCCTGTATCACTCGCTGGACATGAAGCCGCAGTCGATCGAGAAGGAGACGGAGGTGCCGGTCGAATACCGGGACAGCATCGTCTTCCGTGACCGTGAGGTGGAGAAGGTCGTGGAGGTCCCGGTGGAGAGGGAACTGAGCTGGTGGCAGAGGGTGAGGCTTGACGGCTTCTGGGTACTGCTGGCTCTGGCCGCATTCGCATTCCGAAAACAACTCTTCGGGCTCTTGTAAAATTGACAGTTAATTCATACCTTTGCACTGACTGGTCCTTCTGGATCAGTTGCGTTGAATTCGGCCGCTTTAGATGTGAATCTAAAGCGGCTTTTTTCGTGGAATTGTTACCAGTTTGTTACCCGAAGAATTGAAAACAACATACATAAGACTGAGTATCAGCAACATAACCCAAGTGTTTCAGATATTGCCGTGACATACAAATAATATTCTCATCATAACATTTGGGTGACATTTAGAGGACATAATCGCAGCATAAACCGCTGTATTTTCGGCATTTAATTAAATACTGTCGAATATGTCATACTTGTCGTGCTTTTGTCGCAAATTTGTCTTACATTTGTTACTCGTTTGTTACCCGTCCATCCGGCCCGTGACAGACGAAACAAATTCGCCCGAATCATGACGCAACTGAAGAAGACCAAGGAGCCTGTGCACCTGAGGCGCAAGAGGCTCGCGAACGGGAACGTCAGTCTGTATCTTGACATCTACCTCAACGGTGTCAGGAACTACGAGTTCCTAAAGTTATATCTAATCCCCGAGAAAACCAAGAAGGACAGGGAGACGAACGCCGAGACGCTGAGACTTGCCGAGGCCGTGAAGGCGCTCCGTGTGGTGGACATCCAGGCGGGGCGGTACGGATTCAGGAACAAGAACAGGAAGGACGTCACCCTGCTCGACTTCTATGCGAAGTGCAGGGAGGAGAAGAGGACCGAGGACAGCGTCAAGAACTACCAGAACTGGAAGTCGGCCGAGATCTTCGTGCGTCAGCATTTCAGCGAGAATCTCAAGGTCGCGGACGTGTCAGAGGAGGACTGCATCGGATTCAGGGACTTCCTGGACAGGGAGGCCGTGACGCAGAGGGAGAAGGAGGAGAACCGGCACAGGCTGTCGAAGAACTCCAGGAACAACTACTTCTGCAAGTTCAAGGCGTGCATGAAGGAGGCGGTGAAGAAGGGGCTCATAGTTTCCGATCCGTCCGCCTACGTGTCCGCGGCGGGCATCGACATCACGGAGCGCAGCTACCTCACGCAGGAAGAGGTCAGGATCCTGGCGAAGACGCCGTGCCGGTATGAAAGCATCAAGAGGATGTTCCTCTTCTCATGCCTCACCGGGCTGAGGTGGTCCGACATCGAGAAACTCAGGTGGGCCGAGGTGTCCGTGATGGACGGCCAGACGAGGGTCACGTTCACCCAGAAGAAGACGAAGCAGCTCGAATATCTCGACATCAACGCGCAGGCGGCGTCCCTGATGGGAGAGAGGGGCAGGGCCTCGGACAAGGTGTTCAGGAAGGACATCGCCTTCAGCACGTACTTCAACAGCGAGCTGAAGAAGTGGGTCAGGTCGGCCGGCATCGACAAGGACATCTCGTTCCACTGCGCGCGTCATACGTTCGCGGTAATGATGATAGACCTCGGAGCCGACATCTACACCGTGCAGAAGCTCCTCGGCCATGCCGAGCTCAGGACCACCGAGATCTATGCGAGGATCCTCGACAGGCGCAAGCAGGATGCGGTGAACAGGATTCCCGACCTGCTTTGACGCAAACTGTCAATCCCCTTCCCTATTTCCCCACCGGCTTCGATGCGGAGGGACGGAACATCGCGCCCTTCCCGAACATCAGCCAGTTCATGGACACGCCGTGGTCGCTGACCAGGGGCAGGAGCCACGCTATCTCGAAGAGTCCCCTTCCAAGGTCGTCACGCTGGGCGTAGAAGTGGCGCTTGTCGATGTCGTGGAGGCGGCAGTACGTCTGGATGCCGCGGATATCCCCTCTCTCGATGAGAGCCTCGACCGCCTGGAAGAACCTGTCCATGACGTCCAGGGTCTCCTGCTTGTATGCGCGCGCCCTGCTCATCTTGCGGAAGATTCAGGAACGTCGTTTCTGAGCCATCTGAGGTCATCGATGAGCCCATCTATACATTCGTGCGGCTGATTGCCGACAACCCTCCTGTCGAGCTCCATTTCAAGCGCGAGGAGATCCTTCCCTACCCTGTCGGCGTCCACCTTCCCGGTGGCGGCCATCTCGACGATTCCCTGCTTCAGGGAATCAATCACCATTCTATAATACTGTTCCATGTCTTTCAGTCTTTCTTGTTTGCGACCATATCCAGGAGAGCAGCGATCTGCTTGTCCTTCTCCTCAAGCAGCTTGATGAACTTCTCTGAAAGCGTAGTGATGGAGTTTCCGTCACCCGTGACGGCGATGGAGTTGTCCTTCGCCAGAGTCTGATTCTCTACAGGCTGTTCCTTGTCGAGTCCGTAGAACCAGCGGATATCCTTGCCGTATACCTGGGCAATCTTCTCGAGAGTTCCACTCTTGACATCCTGGGCTCTATACAGGGCGTTAAGTGTTTGAAATGACATATTTAGTTTAGTACATATGTCGACCGGTTTTATCCCTTGTTCCGCAAGTAAAAATTGTTTCAGTTCTAAACCACTCATATTTAATATTTTAGATTGTTTAGTGATACATTTATATCACTATTGGTGTAATTTTATTTGCACTTGTGAAATATTTGACTTACTTTTGCCGAAGCAATGTAAAAGTTTTGGCTTACAACTGCAGAAAACAACACCGAGCAATAAACAAATTGCGTAAAGATAACAAAAAGTGTCTAAAAGGCACACGTAAAAATCAAAACATTCAACGTATGACATTCAAGGAATTTTATGAGGTGGAGAAGGAGAAGCCGACACCGGCAGCCGCTTTCATCTCCAGGATCGCGAAGGCGACCTGCAAGGAAGAGACTACCGTGAGGATGTGGCTCATGGGCAGGCAGGTGCCTGACGCGCTCACCATCAAGGTGATCGCAGAGGAACTCGGAACCACCCCGGAGACCCTTTTCCAGAACTGAGAACAAACAATTCAACGCTTATGAAACACGTAGTCAAGCTTGTCCTTTCGGGACTCGGATTCACCGCGTCGGCGGTGGCAATGTTAAGTGCGGCCAACCCATTCCTTATCGTGCCGGCGCTCGTATGCTGGCATTTCATCGAGGAGGCCGTGGACGGCATGGAGGCTGAATCAAAGAAGAACTGACCATGGAAGACATCAAGACAAACCTGGAGAGGATAGAATTCCTGCTCCTAATCGCGAACAAGTCCGTCTTCGACATCTCCGAGGCGGCGCGGTTCCTCGGCCTGTCCGAGGCGAGGCTCTACCACCTCACCGCAAGCAAGGAGATCCCCCACTACAAGAAGGGCAAGGCAGTGTACTTCAAGAAGGCCGAGCTTGAAGGATGGATGACTGAGAAGAGGGTGCTCACCAATGACGAGATCATGGAGAAGGCACAGACAATGACACTATAACGGCCGAATTCAACGCATCAAAAAAAAATGAAAGACATCAGAATCAAATCAATCGCCCTTTTGAACTTCAAGGGCATCAGGGATCTCAAGGTGGACTTCTATGAGGACCTGACCACTATTTCCGGGAGAAACGGCCTGGGAAAGACCACCATCTTCGACGCATTCACCTATGTCCTCTTCGGGAAGGACAGCCACGACCGCAAGGACTTCGACATCAAGACCCTCGGCCCGGACGGAAAGGTCATAGAGCGCATTCCGCATGAGGTGACCGCAGAGCTGCTTGTCAACGGGCAGGAGGTGACGCTCCGCAGGTGCTATGTGGAGAAGTGGACCAAGAAGAGAGGCGCAGCCGAGGAGGTGTTCACCGGCCATGAGGAGGAGCGCTACTTCAACGGGGTTCCATGCTCCGCCAGGGAGTATGCAGCGAAGGTCGCGGAGATCTGCGACGAATCGGTATTCAAGTTCACCACGAACCCGCTCTACTTCACCGCCCAGAAGACGGACGTCCAGCGTGCGATGCTGTTCCGCATGGCGGGAGGCGTGAGCAATGAAGAGGTGGCCGGCGACAGAAGGGAGTTCAGGGAACTTCTCGCCAAGCTGACCGGCAAGAACCTGGAGGAGTACCGCAGGGAGCTGGCGGCGAAGCGCAAGAGGGTAAAGGAGGCCGTGGAGTTCATCCCGGCAAGGATCGACGAGAGGCGCAGGGACATGCCGGAGACCGAGGACTGGAAGGCCCTCGAGGCGAAGAAGGAAACTCTTCTCAAGGAGATGGACGCTCTTGACGCAAGTCTTTCGGACATCTCGAAGAGAGCCGCCGCGAGGAACGGCGAGAGGAAGAAGGACGCCGACGCCCTGAGCGCCGTCCTCACGCGAATCTATGAGCGCAAGGCCGTCATCCAGGAACGCGAGCTGAAGGGCTACTATGCCGAGAAGCGCGAGCAGGAGGAGGCATCTGAGAGGCTCGTGTCGCTCAGGAAGGATGTCGAGAGGATCAGGGAGAAGATCTCAGCGAAGGGCGCGTATGTGGAGGACCTGAACAGGCAGAGGGCCGCTCTGCTGGCAGAGTGGAAGGAGATCGGAGCCCAGCAGCTGTCGTTCGGAGAGGGAGACTTCGTGTGTCCTACATGCGGAAGGACGCTTGACATGGACACCATCGAGCAGAAGCGCGAGGCCATGACCGTGAGGTTCAACGCCGAAAAGGCGAAGCTCCTGGAGGCCAACAAGGCTGCCGGAATGTCGGTGAGGAACAAGATAAACGAGGCAATGGCAGACGTGAAGACGCTCGAGGAACTGCTGGCCAAGAAGGAGAGGCTCTGCGGCGAGGTCGCGGATCTCCCGATTCTCGGGAAGAGGATAGTCATGCCGGAGACCGGGTCGGCCGTGGAGAACGACATGGAATACATGAGGCTGCGTGCCGAGGAGGAGTCCATCAGGAAGAGGATGGCCGAGGCGCCCGGAGCGGCCGAGGACACGGCGGAGATCAAGAGACGCAAGGCGGACATAGTGGGCGAGGTGTCGGACATCGACGCAAGGCTCGGCAGGAGGGAGACCATCAGGATGAACGAGAAGAGGATCTCCGAGCTGGAGGAGGACCTGAGGAAGCTCTCGCAGGAGCTCACGGGGCTCGAGGGCGAGGAGTTCACGATACAGCAGTTCTGCAGGGCGAGGGTCGAGGCCATCGAGGGCAGGGTGAACGCCATGTTCAGCGAGGTGCGCTTCAAGATGTTCGAGACGCAGATAAACGGCGGCGAGGTGGAGACGTGCGAGGCTACCGTGAACGGAGTCCCTTTCTCAAGCCTCAACAACGCGGGAAGGATAAACGCAGGCCTGGACATCATCAATGCGATATGCCGCTTCGAGGGCGTAAGGGTGCCGTGCTTCATCGACAACGCGGAGGCAGTGAACAAGGTGCGCGGCACCGAGAGCCAGATGGTGCGCCTGGTGGTATCGGACGAGAATGAACTTACCGTATGGTAGGACAGTATACAACAACATCAAAACAACAATCAAAATTCAACGCAATGGAAACAAAGAAAGAGCAATTCATCCAGAAGGCTAACGAGCTTTTGAAGGAACTTCAGGACCTGGTTCAGGAGGCCAAAGACAACGGCCTTGAAGCAGCATCGCTGGCAATCGTGTCGGCAAGTAAGAAAGACGACCCGACCGTGCATCAGGTGGTAGGAATCAACGGAACGACCATAGACGTGGCAAGAAGCCTTGACAGGTTCTTCAGGAACGAGAAGCCCGGCAGGGAGATCTCGAACGCGATGATGATGGTAAGCATGGGGAGGCTCCTGAAGCACATGAATCTCGAGGACTCGGCGGAAGACCAGGAACAGAAAGGCAAAGAATAGGAAACATTTCAAAGGATACAACAATGGCAAACGAAATTCAGACAAACACTAACGGGCTGTCGGTCCTCAAGAGGATGATAGACTCCGACTCGGTACAGATGCAGTTCCAGAGGGCTCTGGGCGAGAACAAGGACGCGTTCGCAGCGTCGATAGTGGACCTCTATTCGAACGACAGGCAGCTGCAGGCATGTGACCCGAAGGCCATCCTGCGCGAGGCCCTAAGGGCGGCGACCCTCAAGCTGCCCCTCAACAAGGCGCTCGGCTTCGCCTATGTGGTGGTCTACAACAACAGCGTGAAGCAGGCTGACGGCAAATGGGTCAAGGTGCCGACGCCGACCTTCGTGCCTGGATACCGCGGATACATCCAGCTCGCCATGCGTACCGGTCAGTACCGCACAATCAACGCCGATGTGGTGTACGAGGGTGAGCTCAGGGAGACCGACAAGCTGACCGGAATGATCGACCTCAACGGCCAGAAGACCTCGGACAAGGTGGTGGGCTACTTCTGTCACTTCGTGCTCCTTAACGGCTTCGCGAAGACCCTCTACATGAGCGTGCACGACATGGCTGCATACGCCAAGAAGTACTCCCCTTCCGTGAAGAAGGAGACAACGGTGGAGATGCTCGAGAAGAAGGCGCAGGAGACGTCGGTGAGCAAGCAGGTGGGATGGGAAGGAAACTTCAACGACATGGCCATCAAGACCGTGATCAGGAGGCTTCTCAGCAAGTACGGCTACCTCTCCATCGAGATGCAGAACGTGATGAGCGACGACATCAACGTGGAGACATCGCGCAACGACGCCATAACCGAGGGCGCGAACAAGAAGGAGATCATCCTCGACCCTGTGCAGTACGAGAGCGTGGGCGTGCAGACCGAGGCTCCGGCAGAGGAAGCTCCGGCTGCGCCTGAGCAGGAGGTAGCCACAGAGCAGGAACCTGGGTACTGATGAAGCTGACGGTATTGGGAAGCAGCAGCCTCGGGAATGGATACATTCTGGAGGCCCGGAACGAAGCCATAGCCATCGAGGCTGGCTGCAGGCTGTCCGAGGTCAAGAAGGCTCTCGGATGGGACATAAGGGGGCTCTGCGGGGCTGTTGTGACCCACCGTCATGGAGACCATGCCGCCCATGTGGCCGATTTCCTCAGGGCAGGCATCAGGGTGATGGCTCCGGAGGATGTGAGGCAGACATGCGGACCGCTTGCGGGACTTGTCAAGGTCATGGAGCCGAACAGGGGCTACAGGGTGGGTGGATTCAGGATCTTCGCCTTCCCGGTGTGCCACGACGTCCCCTGCATGGGCTACATCATCGAGCATGACGAGATGGGACGGATGCTCTTCGTGACGGACACGATGATGCTCGAGTACACCTTCCCCCCGATGGACCACATCATGATCGAGGCGAACTATGCCGACGACATCCTGGAGGGCAACATGGACTCGGGAAGGGTTCACCGCGGGATGAAGGGCAGGCTGATGGGCTCGCACATGGAGCTGGAGACAACGAAGGGGGTGCTCAGGGCGAACGACCTGTCGCAGTGCAGGAACATCGTTCTCATCCACCTCTCGGACGGCAATTCGGACGAGGAGAGGTTCGTGAGGGAGGTCAGGGAACTGACGGGGATTCCCACGGTGGCGGCAAGACCCGGACTTGTGATGGATGTTTCAAAAACACCGTACTGACATGAGATGGATGAAGATGTATGAATCGCTGCTGAGCTGGGAATGGAGCGCCGATGTGCCTGTCTTCAATCTCTGGATCCACCTTCTTCTGATGGCCAACACCAGGGACATGGAATGGAAGGGAGAGACGGTGCCGAGAGGGTCTCTGGTGACGACCGTAAAGGAACTTTCGGAGCAGACGGGATTGAGTGCGATGCAGATAAGAACAGCACTTGAAAAACTCAGGTTAACAAACAACATAACAACCAAAACAACAAACAAAAACACTATCGTAAGTATTTGTGATTATGTGAGTTATCAAGGCTCTTCCGAGGGTAGGCAACAAACAAAACAACAAACAGTCCAACAAACGGATAACAAACAAGCAAAAGAAAAAGAAAGTAATACAAAGAAAATAGAAAATAACGAAGAATATAAAGAAAATACCCCTATCGGGGTACAAAAGAAAGCCGAGGACGCAGCGGAAAAGACGGTGAAGGATGCAGGGAAGGCGGCGAAGCACAGGGTCAGGGACAAGGAGGGAAAGGTGATTCCTGGAATACTCCTCACCGGGGAAGAGTTCAGGAAGCTGAAGGAGGACTACGGGGACGAGGCGGAAGGGATAGTCAAGTTCCTGTCCGACTACAAGCGGGAGAAGACCTACTCGGGGCACGACGACAACCTGGCGATCCGCAGATGGGTGGTGAACGCATACCGCAAGAAGAAGGCCGAGGACGAGAGATACGCCAGACCGGCGGCGGCAAGACCGGCAGGAAGGACAGGGGACGTCACCGACGTCAACGAATTATGGAAGAAGAAATGACGACACTCAGGGATATCATAGACAGCGAGAGAAGGCGCAAGGCCGGAGAGATTCCGCACAGGGGCACGCTCGCACCGGGAAGCTGGTCCATGGACGAGATGATGGACCTCGTCTCGATCTACGGGAGAGGCGTATGTCCTGGCTTCCGCATAGACGCCGACAACAGGGACCTCTACGAGCAGCTCGTGCTCTGGACGGTGGGCTCGCCGCTGATGCGGTGCCTGGATCCGGTGACGGGTGCGAGGATACAGGGAGACCCGAACAAGGGAATCTACATCGGGGGCATGACCGGAAGGGGCAAGTCCGTGGCACTGAAGGTGCTCAGGAGGCTCCACGACCTCAACCCCCTCGCATGCAGGGACAGGTTCGGCAACGTCAGGCTGGCAGGTTCGTGGACGGAGAGGAGGGCCGACGAGATAACGGATGCATACGCCATCGACGGATCCATCGTAGGTCTCAAGAACGAGCCCATCCTGTGCATCCAGGACTTCGGCAGCGAGCCTCAGGAGTCCCTCTACATGGGCAACCGTGTGGCGGTGATGAGAAGCCTCCTGGAATACAGGGGAGACACGAGGTGGCTGACGTTCATCTCGAGCAACATCCCGATGGGCCATGATTACCTGAGGCAGAGATACGGCGACAGGGTCCAGTCGAGGCTCAGGGCGATGTGCAACTACCTCGAGCTCGAAGGCGAAGACAGGAGAATATGAGAATTTGACACAAAAACAGGAGAAATCATAACGACATGAAAAGAATCGAAAACATGACGTCGAAGCTCAGGGAGATGGGCATCGACGTGACAAGGGACCAGGTGGCGGATATCGACATGGTGTTCAGCGGCATGGAGAAGGCGGAGACCTACCTGGTAGTTGAAGAGGACCACGTCTTCTTCAGCGCGGAGAACGACTTCAGGATCTTCGACGCACTCTCGAATGTGATGATCAACGAGTGCGGCCCGGCGGGACGGAAACTGAACTGCCTCTCGCTGAGCCTCGCCGCCGTGGCTGTGGCCGTATCCGACGATCCAGAGGCTGTCCTGAGGATCCTTGGGGAGCAGGCGAAGGAACTGAGGGCGCAGATGGCGGACGGAAAGGCAGGGAAGGAAACCAGGATGAGCTGACGGTATGGGAAACGTACACGAGGAGGCAGACAGGCTGCTGGGTCTGATGACCAGGGTGACGGGGATGGACAAGGGGATGCTCCTTTCGAGCAGGACCTACCCGAGAGCCTTCTACAGGGCGATGGTAGCGGAAGAGCTGAGAACGCTCGGATTCAGCATGGTGGACATCGGCAAGGCTCTCGGAAGGGACCATTCCACGATGTCGCACGGATGCAGGAGGCTCAGGGAGATCAAGGAGTGCGACGTGGGTTACTACGAGGTTTCGCAGGCCTACGGGAAGTTCAGGGAGCTTGTGGATTCGGAGGGTGAGCCTCCCCCTGCCCCGCTCGACCTGATGGCCCGGGACTATGTGGGCGCCGGATGCAGGAGGGAATGCAGTGAGTGCCGTGTGGGCAGGGACAGGTGCAGGTACATCCAGGACGAGGAGACATTCAAGGCCGGAGCCAGGGCGATGCTCGCCACGTTCGAGACAAGGGTGGCGGACCTGCGCAGGGAGATAGCCTCGTGCATGTGCCTCTGCGGAGCCAGGGAGGGGGTCCTGGATGCGATAACGGGGCTTGAGAGTACATTCGAATAAAATTGGAGGATTCGGGAATGACAGGGATTGCAATAACGGTCATTGCGCTCATGATGATAATCTTCACGCTTCTGGGCGCAATCATAATCAACATAGCCAGAGTCCTCGCGGAGGGCGAAGGTGCGGAACCATGGGAGGAAGAAGATGGAACGGAACAAGGGGCTGATGATACTCGACAGGGCTGTCATCGAGAAGATACGCAAGGCTGACGAGGTGGCCATCAGCATCAACTACGGGACTCGGGACGAGCTGACGCTCTTCCTGAAGGGCGACGGTCCCCACGACATCGCGATAGCCGCCCAGAACTGTTTAAGGAAATCGTATGAAGGTGAAATTTGAAAAGAAACTGAAGGAGCGGGAAACCCTCTGCAGGAAATGCGGTGGAGCCTGCGCGTTTGTCGACCTGATAGGATGCATCGGCAAGACCAGGAAGAACAAGTAAGAATTATAAACTCAACGCAATATGAGAAAGATAAGAATCAAGATCATCAACAATTCCGGCTACGGACTGCCGGAGTACAAGACGGAGCAGTCGGCAGGATGTGACCTTTACGCGACCATCTCCGAGCCGGTGACGCTCCTGCCTCTCGACAGGGTATTCATCAACACCAAGGTAAGCATCGCCCTCCCGGACGGCTACGAGGCCACCGTGCGCAGTCGCAGCAGCCTTGACAAGAATCACGGTGTCGTATGTAACACCGGGACCATTGACGCGGATTACAGGGGCGAGATCGGGGTGATTCTCTACAACCTTTCGAGGGAACCCTATACGATCAATCCTGGAGACCGCATTGCGCAGCTGGTGATATCGCCGGTGGCGCAGGCGAGCTGGGATGAGACGGACGATATCGGAACGACTGGAAGAAACGGAGGATTCGGATCCACGGGCAAGAAGTAGAAGAGACAAGGATCCGTTTTCAGTAATCATAAATCTTAAACAACAATTAGCTTTTGTTTGACAGGAATGAGGTAACAGGGCCGTAAGGCTCCCGGCCCTTCTCATTCTGGCTATAGATTCAACGCAGTATGGCACGAAGACCTGATGAATGGACACCGAAGGAGATCGACTTCCTTCGCTGGAACTACGGAAAGCTGGGAGCGGTGGAATGCAGCAGGCAGCTCGGGAGATCCGTGCAGTCCCTGAGGGTGAAGGCATGGAAGCTCGGATTCAAGGGAAAGGAGCCCGGGATCAGATGGACTCCGCAGATGGAGAAGATGGTGAGGGACTTCTACCCGACCATGTTCTCGAAGGACCTGGCGAAATGGATAGGCGTGAGCCACAGGTCGCTCATCCGCAAGGCGCGCGAGCTCGGGGTGGCGAAGGTGGAAGGATTCCTGGAGAAGAGGAGAGCGGACATCAACAGGAGGACCGGGGCGAAGTCCGCGAATGCCACGTCCTTCAGGAAGGGCAACCAGATCGGGAAGGAATTCAGGTTCGAGAAGGGCCACCAGATGACCGCCGAGGAGAAGGAGAAACACCACGCATCCATGAAGCGATACTGGGAAAGGAGGAAGAAGCTGGAGTCTCTGGGACTTGAATGGAGGACGACAGCAGTGAAGAGATAATGCAACACAGGGCGAATCTGCCCTTTTAACTTTTTTTAGAAAGATAAGACGAAAGATAAGATGGCAACAACTGAATTCAAGATCAAAGTCTTCCTGGCAGACGCAGGAGGAATGATAGACGCAGACGGAGAAGGCAGAACCGTGTATAAGTCTGACGATACGATAGCGATGGCTATCGGCAAGATGCTGGTGGAGGAAATGAACCAGCAGTCGGTCAGCGATGCAGAGATATGTTTCACGATGGAGACTGAGTAATATGGAACAATATTCAATTTTCTGCACCGAAGCCCAGACAAGAAAGGCTCTGGAACTTGGCGCGCCGATAAAAATTAGACCATATGTCACACAAGAGAAGGCTATAGATTTTGCTTATGTAAACGCTGGAATGATCTTCAATTGTCCTACCGCAGAGCAGATGATCGGGTGGCTGGAAGGTTTAGGTTTGAAATTTAGGGTATATCAAACCATTGTAACTTGGACTTATATGGTAGGGGTTAAAGAGCCTGATGATATAAGATGGGAAGAGGGGCTTGATTCACGCAAAGAAGCCACCCTCGCAGCCATTGATGCAGCATTGGAGTATTTAAGCAAAAACAAGAAGTAACATGAGGTACGAAACAACAATACAACACCCCTACCTAATCTTCTCCTTGACAATAGAAACAAGGACATACATAGGGGCACTGATAAGGTCTCGCAAATATA
>JAKSMR010000159.1 GCA_024400495.1 Bacteroidales bacterium | reverse complement strand
CGCATCCGGCTTTCCATTCAGAACCGCAGTCTTTGTTTTCATCTTGCGTGGCGTCCTTTCTTTGCTTTTACAAGTTTGTTGCTGATAATTATACCGATTTTTTTTCCTGTCAATTACCCTGCCCTGCGGACATTCGCCCACTTGAGCCAGTACATGCCGTAGTGGTTGAGTTCACCGTAGTAGGTGTCCGCGAACTTGAGCCGATACCTCCGCTGGCTCTTGCGGTTGAGAAAGCGAGCCGCCCGCCGTAGCAAGTAGCCGTTCACCGCTCGAAAAGCCCTCGTCGGATAGCCGACCGAATAGTACGCGCCCCATCCCTTCGTCAGTCTGTTGAGTTCCCCCACGACACGATCGACAGGCTTTCGACCGTTCCTCGCGTGAGTGATGGCGTGTATCTTCTCCCTGACGCGCTTCATTGACTTCTTCGACGGTCCGAAGGTGAGATACCTCTTTCCCGTGCCGAAAAGTCTGTCGCGCACCATTCTGAAATCATACCCGAGGAAGGTCAATGTCGCGTGGGCTTCACGGAAGTCAAGCAACTTCGTCTTGTCCCGATTCACCGTCAGTTCCATGCGTCCTTCGAGTATTCCTTCGACCTTCTGAAGAAAACCGTCCACCCACGCCCGTGCGAGAATCACGAAGTCGTCCGCGTAGCGCACAATCGACATGACCTGACCGCAGGCCTTGGCGGTCAGCGAAACAATCGTCTCAAACCAGTGCAAGTAGATGTTCGCCAGAAGCGGGGATATGACACCTCCTTGCGGTGTCCCCCTCCCCTTGGGGCTTATCCTCACTCCGTTCGGTTCCTGCACGCACACCCGAAGCATATGCCGTATGAGACACAGCAGTCTGCTGTCGGATATGCGCATCTGCAACGCCGCCATGAGTTTGTCATGCGGTATCGTGTCGAAGAAGGACGAGAGGTCTGCGTCATACACAAGCACCTCGCCGTTCTTGACCTTCTCCGCAATCCTCGTCACGGCATCTTGCGCGCTCCGATTGGGGCGGAAGCCGTATGAGCAATCGTGGAAGTCCTGCTCGAATATCGGCTCGACGATTATCTTGACCGCGCACTGCACCACCCTGTCCCTTACGGTGGGGATGCTGAGGGGTCTCATCTTGCCGTTGTCCTTCGCGATGTACTTCCGACGCAACGGGCTGACGCGGTAGGTGTTCTCGCGAAGCGCCTTCTGCAACTCCGCGAGGAATCCGTCCACGCCGCCCT
>JAKSMR010000158.1 GCA_024400495.1 Bacteroidales bacterium | reverse complement strand
GTAGTGGTGCGGTTTGCGTCCATCGACAGTGTACTGCGGAAGGGTGCGTGCTCCCCACGAATCGACTCCGCCCACACCGTGGATGTTGAGGTCGATGTTGAGTGTGACACCATCGCCACGGTGCATCTCATTAGGATGTGCGGCTTGCAACTCCTCTTCGGCGTAGTCCCAGGCGCGGAAGCAGAGAGGCTGACAACCGAGTACGGTGAGCTGATGCTGGGTAGTAGTGGAGGATAGGGTGAAGGAACGCACGTCGCAACGATTGCCGTTGTCTTGCGGATTGACGTACTCCACCTCGTAGTCGGAGAGTGGCAATGCGTAGTTTCCAATGTGCTGCGAGAGCTTGCGGTCGGGATAGTTCTCAAGTGGACCTCGGCCATACCACGAGACATGATTGTAATCCGCCGGCATGTGCATCCTCATTCCGAACTTTGGCATGGTCTTGCGGGCTTCGGCCAATGCTTTGTCATCGACTTTCTCTTGAGGCTCGTAGTCAGCATCCACCTTGATAGTACCATCAGGATGAATGGCATAGACGAGGGTAAGCCGGGCTGCCACGGGCAGGGTGAAGGTGGCAGTGACCTCGGTGATGCCCTTGTGCTGGTTGACGTGGAAGGCCTGCAACTGCCGCTCCTGAGCCGCGTTCTGCCATACGGCAAGACGCTGAGCGTACTTGGCTGCATGCTGGTTGTCGTTCTCGGGCTTCCAGAAGTAAGGCTCGAGGGGAGCAGTGAGCCACTGTGTGCCATGCGCGGTGATCTGCGTGATGGCTCCCGTGCTGTCTATCTCTACCTGTCCGTGCTGTGTCTTGATGGTGACGCCATGCGCTGTAAACTTCACCTTGGTGGCCTTAAGCTTGCTGTGCGAGGTGGCTCGAGATTGGAGCGGCGATGTGATCCCGTTTGTAGAAAGGTCTTCAAACGTCTGTGGGAAGGCGTACTGCCCCTCGACAAACTGCTCGTGTGCCACCACAAAGCCACGTTTGGCCCATGGCGTGTCGTGCTTCAGCAGGGCTTTGATGTTGATGAGCCGTTCTCCACCAACCTGCAAGGTGTCCAAACAATAGTCGAAGTCATCAACATGCACAAAGGGGTCCATACTCTTCTTCTCGATGCGCCCGTCCTTCATCGCGAAATGGATAGGCTGATAGGTGTATTGCACCTCGTAATAGTGAGGGTGTGGCGTGCGGTCGGGCGCCACCATGCCGTTGATGCAGAAAGTTCCGTTGTTGGGTTGGTC
>JAKSMR010000157.1 GCA_024400495.1 Bacteroidales bacterium | reverse complement strand
TCCCGCTTCTTTCCCGCCACCGGCACTAAGAACAGCGCGGGCAACAGCAGGAAAGCGGTACAGACCAGCCCCCAGGGTATGGACACCTGCTGGGCTACCAGCCCCACAATAGGCCCGCCGATGATCTGCCCGAAAGAGTCCAGCTGTCCGCTGGTGGAAAAGACTGTGGCGCGCATTTTCTCATCCACATGGTCGTTCATCCAGGCGGCCAGCACAGGCTCCTTGATGGTGCGCATAAGCCCCGCCAGCAGGAACACCAACAACATGAACCAAAAGCTCCGCCCCACCGCGAAGAGAACCAGGCACAGGATATACCCGGCGCTGGTGGACATGACCACACTGGTTCGGCTGACAGTCCCTTTTTTCTCCATGCGGGCGATGAGCAACTGAGAAGCCAGAATACCTAAGCCGCTGCCGATAAGACTGATAACACCGAACCAAGTGACGCTGTTCAGCGGCCCGATAACGGGTATTACCGTGTCATCCAGAAAATGAGCGGTGGAGAGCCGGTCAAAGCCTTCACTGGCAAGTCCCCCGCATAGTGTGATTGCTAAGAGCGCCAGCAACACAGGTGCGCCTTTCACAAAGCCCAGGTTGAGCTTGAACAGGCAGACAAAGTCTTTAAGCAAGCCCTGCCGTTCCTCAATAGCAGGGGAGAAGTTGGTTTCTGGCATGATGCGAACCAACACCAGCCCCAACAACAAGCACAAACTGCCCCCCAAGATGACAGGCATTTGCAGGTTTATGTTTCCCAGCAGTGTGCCCAGCACCACGCCCAGAACGCCGCCGATTTGCCCCATTTGACTGCCCCGCAGGAACACCTTGTCTATGGGTTTGTCCTCTTCCTCCGAGGCAATCCACGCCTCCAGAGCGCCGGTGATGAAGGTATCACCGCAACCCCAGACAACCTGGGCCAGCAGAACCGGCGCGAACCACGGTAGCGCACCCTCCATCAGAAAGCCCAGGCCGTAGAGGAACATTCCAATCAGCACCGAGCGCCGACGGCTATACAAATCCGCCACCACACCGGTGGGTATCTCGAACAGAAAGCAGGAGGTCTCCAGAACCGTCCCTACCAGGACAAGCTGGAAAGCATCCAGCTGCACCACCTCCAGGTGGTACACGATGGAAAGCACTGTGGACATAGAAACCGCCAGGGAAAAGACAAATCGGAACAGCAGGTAGACAGAATATGCCTTTGAATTTTTAGCAAACATGAAGTTACATTCTCCTTTACGAATCAG
>JAKSMR010000156.1 GCA_024400495.1 Bacteroidales bacterium | reverse complement strand
CCCAACGCCACTGGCTCTTGCGCAGGAGGGCGAGGGTCTCCTTCATCTGCTCCTCGGTAGCGCCATTGTCCCAGGCGTACTTGGCTTGGATGTGAGCCTTAGCCAATTCCTTCTCTACCTGATTGCGTACGTCGAAGACCTTCTCCTGACGCTCATAGACATTCTGACGGAGGGTCTCTTCGCTCTCACGATGGCAGACGAGGCAGGTGCGATCCATCTTGTTGAGAGGGCTCTGTACGTGGTGGTCGCTGAACTTCACGCCACCTTCGTTCATATAAGGCATGTGGCAATCAGCACAACCCACACCACGCTGACCGTGAATGCCCATCTTACAGGTTTCGAAGCCAGGGTGCTGAGCCTTGAGGATAGGGGTCTTAGAGAGAGCGTGAATGTAGTCGTAGAAGCCTGTCTCATCGTAATAAGCCTCAATGTCTTCGACGGTGAAGCCCTTGTCCCAAGGGAAGGTGAGGTACTGGTCTTTCTCTGGGGTAGAAGGATCGTCGCGGAAATAATACTCTACGTGGCATTGTGCACATACCAGAGTACGCATCTCCTGAGGAGTGGCCTGGGTGATGTCCTTGCCCTGACGCTGGAAAGCCTCGATGAGGGCAGGACGGCTGATGCGCAGATCCATCGTCTCAGGGTCGTGGCAGTCAGAGCATCCCAGAGGATTGACAATCTCGTTGCCCCACATGGCCCAGTTGGCCTTGTAGTATTCGGCAATGCCCTTCTCCTGCATGATACGAGGCACGTCAGGACTCTTGCATGTCCAGCAGGTTCCTGGCTGGTTGGAGCCGGTCGTCTCGGTATCGGGTGCACCGGTACGCAGCGTGCGTGTCATATCTTCGATGGTGTGCATGTGGCCGCGTGGAGTGGTGTAATCCCAAGAGAAGGCATAACCTGCCCAGAGAACCACCATCTCAGGGCGTTGAGCCAGTACATCGACTGCCTCCGAGCTGTTGTAGCGGCTCTCAAATGAAGTCTCTTCGGTCTTGCGCCAAGTTTGGTACTCACGTGGGAAATCTGAGCGGAAATCCTCATTCTGGGGATGAAGCTTCTCGCCAGTCATCGTGTTCTTTCGGTTGTTGAAGAGGCTGGCTACCTCTGCACGACGTTCCATAAGTGCACTGGTCAGCAGACCTAAGCCAAACACAACCACCATAGAACCGCCGAACAAAGCCCATGCCTTGAAACCAGAGAGTTTGTTGTTGTTTTCCATATTCTGTCGTTTATAAATTATATTTCAA
>JAKSMR010000155.1 GCA_024400495.1 Bacteroidales bacterium | reverse complement strand
TTGTCGCAAACAGGGCAGAAGAGGTCTTGCGTGTGCATCCAGTTCATCATGCAGTTTGGCATTGGTCGGTAGATGCCTTTCTCGAGATAGCCGCCACCTTCGTAAGCGCCTAATTTCCAATCCTTCATGTCGTAAGAGTTCGCCCTGTCGTAACCCTTTGGATGAGGCGTAGGAAGAGGTGTCTTTGCGTCCATCATGTCCTGCCATTTGCACTTGCCATCGACAAGAGCCGTGAGGTTTGCTTCCCATGGTTCCGTGCCTGGGGCATACAAATCCGTATCGCTGCCGCCGACATATTCGTCGCCAAGGCCGAGAAGCAGATGACCGAACTCGTGGGCGTAAGTCTTGCGAGTGGATTCGGGGCGTGAGTAGATGTGTGCGGCACTTATGCCATACCAGTTGTAGATGGCACCGCCACCGTACTTCTGCGAGTTCGAGATGATGTAGATGTAATCGTATGGCACATGGGCAGCGATGTCGCGAAGGTTCTGCATATCGTCGGTCATCTGGTAACGCTCCGAATCGAATGTGTAGTACATTGCCTTGCAAGCCGTGTTCTTCCAGATGTTCTCGCCCGGAATGCTTACGCCAGAATCCTGCGAAGGAGCCCACACGGCACGGATGTTGAAGCGGTGCTTGTTGTCGCCGTAAGGGGCGTAAGAGAAGAGTGACTCTGCGAATTTGTTGCAGTCCTTCATGAACTCCGCCTTGTCTGCCTCGGTATAACCTTCCGGAATGAGGACAACATCGACCGCCTTCTCCGCATTGCCTTGGTAAGCGATGTCCATGGTCTCAAGCGTTGGCGTGAACTTGCGGATGAAATAGCTCTCAGGATCGATGTCTTGCGAGTAGAGCTTATGGAAAGCGTTCTTCTTGTCGCGCACCTCAATGGTCAGCGTGACAGCCTTGCGAGGATAGGGGAAGGTGATACTCTCTGGCATCGCACGACTCATGGTCTTTGCCTCCGGTGTGGTCATCCATTCCTGCATCAATGTGCAGAAGCCACGCTGATAGAGCAATGTGCCCGAAGCCTTGTCGGTGATGCGGAAGCGATAAGCACCATAGCCGAAATCGTCAATGAGGGAAGTCTTCGAACCGGCAAAGTGCGGCTCTTCGATGATCTCGTCGAAGTAGATTGTCTCGGTAGTGGCAGAGCCAGCGTGGTAATAGTCAAAACGCATAGTCTTGTTCAGGAACCACTGGCTGAAATCAACGGCAAATGCCGCGAGCGACATGTTGCACAGGAGCAATATGGAAAGGAACTGTTTCATT
>JAKSMR010000154.1 GCA_024400495.1 Bacteroidales bacterium | reverse complement strand
GAACGCCCTCCCAGTTCCCAACCTATAGCTCCGGCGGTGGCGGGGCAAGCCCCTCATCAACCGGCGGAAAAGAGTATACCAAAATACGCACGTCAGTGGCGTGCGTATTTTGAAGGTGTAGGGAAAAGGCGTAGGTGTAGAGTGGATGGGCGGCGGTCAGTAGAGGAAGCCGAAGAGCCAGAGCGGGATCTTGTTGCCAAAACCGACCTCGACCTCGTCGTTCACGACGTAACTGTTCGGCACATCCTTGATCTGGTCGAAGCCCTTGCCCTTCCCGCCGACCTCGAAGAGATACTTGCCGTCAACTCGAAAATCGCCTTTCGGCGGATAGACGACGGACCGTCCGGCGCTGCGCAGCTGATTCAGGAAAAACGTCTCGCGAACGGTCCCGATCTCGACCTTCGGCGAAAGCGCATGCATGAGATTCGGATTGTCGCAATAGACCTTGTCCGGACGCGACAGGTTCCCGAGATCAAGGGACTTCGACGACAGCAGGGAGAGAAGCCCCGCCCGCTCAAGCGCATACAGCATCTTCAGCCCCTGGTTCCGGTCCGTCTCCAGTTCGGCGTAGAGTTCGTTCATCCTCGGCACCTGCGGACAGGACGCCGCCAGGATCATCAGCATCTTCTCCGTCTTCTTGATCGTCGCCAGCGTAACGTCCTCCGTCTCCGGCCAGTCCCGCTCCAGCGTCTGCGTGACAACCTGCGCAATGCGGTCCAGATACCCGCCGCGCGCCGTCTTGTAGAAGGGATAGTACCCGTTGGCCAGATAACGCTTGAACTTCGCCACAACCGGGAACTTGGACGCTATGCCACGGGCGATGCTCCGATGATTGGCAAGTATCTCCTCCAGAGAACGCGCCGGGAAGCTGCCCAGTCCCTCGAAATCGAGATACTCGCGGAAAGACAACCCCTTCAGCTCGTAACAGCGCTGCCGGCGAGACAGGTCCCCGCCCTCGCTGTTCAGCTTCATCAGCGACGATCCGCTGTAGACGATGCTGAGCTTCGGGTAATCGTCGTAGATGTTCTTGATCAGGGTCTGCCACGGCTTGAAGTGATGCACTTCGTCGACATACAGACGCGTTCCGCCGTTGTTGTGCAGCCAGTCGGCGACATCCTGAAGCGTATGGTTGGCGAACCACAGACTGTCCAGCGAGACATAAAGCGAGCGTTCGAGTTCTTTCGGATGCTCCTTCAGATACTGGAGCATCATCGTCGTCTTGCCCGTCCCCTTCGCACCCTTGATGCAGACAAGACGATCATCCCAGTCAATCTGCGAATA
>JAKSMR010000153.1 GCA_024400495.1 Bacteroidales bacterium | reverse complement strand
AGGAGAAGCTCGTTTCTTCCGCCTCGCTTACAACCGGAAAGGATTCCGCCTCTCTCAACGCGATGCGCGACATTCCCGGATTCGACGAGACTCTTGAACGCGGCGTGAACGCCATCCAATCGGCCATGCTTGACGCAAAAGAGCGGAGTAAGCTCAAACAGTCGGAGATCGCGACCATTCTCGGCATGCCGAAAGGCAATGTCTCCCGGCTTGAACACTCCCGCGCCCCTTCGCTCGATTCGTTCACGCGCTATCTCGCGGCGTGCGGCTACACGTTCACGGTGAAACTTGTTCGCCATCGCCCGTAACATCACCACCGCCCCTTTCGCTCCCACGGCCTGACCGAACCCAATGTGGCGGGGTATCCGCCAGCCGCAGGCTGCCGCGAAGCGGTCGCTATGGGCGGTGCATCTCGCCCCCGCATCGCCTCCAACCGGCTGATGCGCCCTTCCAGCGCACGAATCCGCCGTTCGCGCTCCTCCAATTCACGTTCCTGCTCCTCGCGCCGCCCCCACTCGTCGAGAATCGCCGCACCGACAACCCACCCCAGCAAACTCATTGAGCACCTCCTTTCATTTCACCATTCGATTCGGATTTGCAGTCGGTGAATTGCAAGCACGGTGAGTCAATTTTGTGAAGATGTTTCGGAGGGTCTTGTTCAGCAGATGAAACTGTTGCATGGTTGATTTCCTTGGTTAGGCCGCCGCCGCGTATGCGGTGTCGTACTCGTACGCGGTGAGGCCGTTGAACATTTTGCGGTGGATTGAGTTGATGACTCTTTCGAGCTTGTGCATTTCGCCGCGGGTGCACTTGCTGAAGTCCGTTCCCTTCGGGTACCACCTGCGGACGAAGCGGTTGCAGTTCTCGACGGATCCTTTCTCCCATGAGGCGTAGGCCCTCGTGTAGTAGACGTTGCAGCCGACCACGGCCTTGATCCTCCGAGGATCCAGGAACTCGCATCCGTTGTCCGTCGTGATCGAGCGCACCTTCCCGAGGACGCCTCGCCTGATCATGCGTCTGAGGGCCTTGATGACGTCGCCCTGCGTCACGTGGTCGATGAGCTCGATGACGTACCTGCGGCTCTTGCGGTCGACGAGCACCAGGAGGCCGCCCGTGCCGTTCGTCGACGAGACGACGGTGTCCATCTCGTAGTGCCCGAACCTGCTCCTGTTGCTCGAACCCGCCGGGCGATCCTCGATCTGGAGCCGTCCCGGGACCGTTTTCGCCGGATGGGGCTTTGGGCCCTTGCGGTTGCGCTTGTCGGGATGGTAGGGCGTCGAGCCGTAGG
>JAKSMR010000152.1 GCA_024400495.1 Bacteroidales bacterium | reverse complement strand
GCAGGGGTTGCGCTCGTTGCTGGACTTAACCAAACATCTCACGACACGAGCTGACGACGGCCATGCAGCACCTGTCTCCGTGTTTCCGAAGAAAAAACCTGCTTTCACAGGCGGTCACGGGATGTCAAGCCTTGGTAAGGTTCTTCGCGTTGCATCGAATTAAGCCACATACTCCACCGCTTGTGCGGGTCCCCGTCAATTTCTTTGAGTTTTAATCTTGCGACCGTACTCCCCAGGCGGCACGCTTAACGCGTTAGCTCAGGCACGGAAGGGGTCGATTCCTCCCACACCTAGCGTGCACCGTTTACTGCCGGGACTACAGGGGTATCTAATCCCTTTCGCTACCCCGGCCTTCGTACCTCAGCGTCAGTTAATGTCCAGGAACCCGCCTTCGCCACGAGTCTTCTTCATGATATCTACGCATTTCACTGCTACACCATGAATTCCGGTTCCCCCTCCATTACTCGAGCAAATCAGTATCATGCGCACTCCAGAGGTTGAGCCCCTGCCTTTCACGCACGACTTAATTTGCCGCCTACGTACCCTTTACGCCCAGTGATTCCGAACAACGCTTGAGACCTCTGTATTACCGCGGCTGCTGGCACAGAGTTTGCCGTCTCTTCCTCTTGTGGTACTATCAAGCCGAAGCCTTGCTCCCACATGACAGGGGTTTACAATCCGAAGACCTTCCTCCCCCACGCGGCGTCGCACCATCAGGGTTGCCCCCATTGTGAATGATTCTCGACTGCTGCCACCCGTAGGTGTCTGGACCGTGTCTCAGTTCCAGTGTGGCCGGACATCCTCTCAGACCGGCTACCCGTCATCGCCTTGGTGGGCCGTTACCCCGCCAACTAACTAATAGGCCGCGAGCCCCTCCCTAAGCGCATTGCTGCTTTACTCTTGCGAGACTATCAGGTATTAATCCCAGTTTCCCGGGGCTATCCCTGTCTTAGGGGCAGGTTGCTCACGTGTTACTCACCCGTGCGCCACTCAACACCGAAGTGTTCCGTGCGACTTGCATGTCTTATCCACGCCGCCAGCGTTCGTTCTGAGCCAGAATCAAACTCTCCATAATATATTTTAAGAAATTGCTGGACCATCAGAATTACTATTCTGACAGTACCGTGTTACCCCGCTCCGCTTCCCTAAAGAAGCATCTCGGCGTGGGCCACGGCACGCGTCACGACCTTTTCTTTCCCTCTCTTTATCCTCTCCGGTGCTCCTCGCGGTAGGTTGTAACCGCTGCAACGCGTCTCCGCGTTACTCAGCACCTCGGAAAGTCGAACCTT
>JAKSMR010000151.1 GCA_024400495.1 Bacteroidales bacterium | reverse complement strand
TTCCGCGCCAGTCCTCGCAGCCGCCGCGCACAGCGCATCCGACACCGCGATCTGGACATCGGGTTCGATGGTTGTCACGACCGTCCCTCCGTTGATCGGACGGCCCTTCTCTATTTTCTCACGCAATGTCATTTCCCATTCCAACACGCTGTTCCTCCCTTGAAGAACCGAGTTGTAAGTGTACTCCAGCCCGGCACACCCCCACGTCTTCTCCTCGCAGTCCGAACGCAGGGTGCACCCGACGATCTGGACGGCATTGCTTCCAAGCGGATATTCACGCCGCTGCTCGCGGTGCAGAACCAACCCGGACCTCCGGAACAATCGAGGGTTCATGCACTCGCTCACCATCTCTGGCGTCGCTTCGTCCACCAGCTTGATGAACCGCGAACCGGTCCTTGCATACTGCTTGGAAACGAACTCCTCAGAAAGCCCCAGCGTCCTGGCAACGGTTTCGTAACACTCCTCAGGGGACTCCCATGCCTTCATCTTCGCCGATTTAGGATCGAGGTGAATTCGTGTCGCCGCATAGGAACGAGCCAGTACCGAACCGTTCGCCGCGAGTATCACCCCTCTTTTGGCGTATGTCCCGAACTCGCCGATGTCATCAGCCCGAGGCGGCGGCTCGTCGAAGTGAAGGCCGCAGTGGGATGCGCTGAGAACGCCATAGGCATAAAGAATCGTCACGGCACTCCAAACCACCCAATTGCCTGCCTGGAAGATTCGCGAAGGCGAATCCGCTTCCTTTTCGCGCAGCATGGAGAAGACAACGCCAAGCCCGACCCAAAACACAAGCACCCCAGTGCCGCCGTAGCCAATCAGCACGGGTGACGCCCCGCGGGGCGGAAGGAATCCGACGCACTGGAAGAGCGAGTAAAATGCCGGAAACAACATCCCCACGCCCCAGAACAGGAAAAACATCCGCGAAGAAGGCTTCTTGATACGGCGCCACAACGAGGTCAGCGTCGCCCCAAGCGCAGCAATGAGTACGCTCACCGCAATGGGGAACCATCTGCCAAAGAGAATCGCCGAAGCCGATGCCATCGAATCGTTCGCCGGATTCGGAAGGTAGCGCAAGCTCAAATCCGTCGCAGAGAGCCATTGGGTTGCGCAAAAGGCAGCCCTCATCTGACGGGACATGTAGAAGCCCCGGATCCGTTCATGCGGCGGGCAAGTTCCCGACAGATATTCCATGAGGTTCGTCCCGTGCAGAAACCGCCAGACGAAATAGCACCCCACGACCGTGAGGACCAAGACAATCATCCACGGCTTGACGAATTTCTTCGAGCAGAGCCACGCGGCGAAAAG
>JAKSMR010000150.1 GCA_024400495.1 Bacteroidales bacterium | reverse complement strand
TGCGGGTTTCTCACCCGCATTATCGTTACTTATACCTACATTTGCTTTTCCAGAAACTCCAGCATGAGTATCCTCATACCTTCTCCGCCGCTGGAATGCTCCCCTACCGATACTTGCGTATCCCATAGCTTCGGTAGTATGCTTATGCCCGCGTATTATCCACGCCAGACCGCTCGACTAGTGAGCTGTTACGCACTCTTTAAATGAATGGCTGCTTCCAAGCCAACATCCTAGCTGTCTCTGCAGTCCGACTTCGTTATTGCAACTCAGCATGCATTTCGGGACCTTGGCTGATGGTCTGGATTGTTCTCCTCTCGGACGTGGACCTTAGCACCCGCGCCCTCGCTGCCGCGCACCGTTACCGCGCATTCGGAGTTTGTCAGGACTTGATAGGCGGTGAAGCCCTCGCATCCAGTCAGTCGCTCTACCTCTTGTCAACTGTGCCGACGCTGCACCTAAATGCATTTCGGGGAGTACGAGCTATCTCCAAGTTTGATTAGCCTTTCACCCCTACACTCAAGTCATCCAAAGGCTTTTCAACGCCAATAGGTTCGGGCCTCCATCCCGCGTTACCGGGACTTCACCCTGCTCGAGTGTAGATCACTTGGTTTCGCGTCTGCCCCCGCCGACTCAACGCCCTGTTGAGGCTCGCTCTCACTTCGGCTCCTCCCCTGAGGGGATTAACCTCGCCGGCGACGGCAACTCGTAGGTTCATTATGCAAAAGGCACGCTGTCACACCTTAAAAGGCGCTCCAACCGCTTGTAGGCGGACGGTTTCAGGTTCTCTTTCACTCCCCTGTTCGGGGTGCTTTTCACCTTTCCCTCACGGTACTGGTTCGCTATCGGTCTATAGGGAGTATTTAGCCTTGCGGGATGGTCCCCGCAGATTCACGCAAGATTCCTCGTGTCCCGCGCTACTCAGGATACCACTATGACGAGAATCTTTGCCCGTACGGGACTGTCACCCGCTGTGGCCGGCCTTTCCAGACCGTTCCGGTTCGATTCTTTGCCAATGTCGTGGTCCTACTACCCCAAGGATGCCTCGACACCCTTGGTTTGGGCTCCTCCGCGTTCGCTCGCCACTACTTGCGGAATCACTGTTGTTTTCTTCTCCTGGAGGTAGTGAGATGTTTCAGTTCCCTCCGTTCGCCCCCATATACATGGGTAGTGCGCCTTCAGCGCACTGGGTTGCCCCATTCGGACATCCGCGGATCAAGGGATATTTGCTCCTCCCCGCGGCTTTTCGCAGCTTGTCACGTCCTTCTTCGCCTCCTATAGCCAAGGCATCCACCATCCGCCCTTCTTTGCTTCTTTTAT
>JAKSMR010000015.1 GCA_024400495.1 Bacteroidales bacterium | reverse complement strand
GATCTACAAAAATCATAGGATTCCAGGCGCAATAATTGTACGGACTCAACGAAGGATACTTGTCGCTCATTGGATCCACACTCAGCCAGCCCGTCAGCAACTCGCTGTCATAGTACCTCGCACCGAAGTAGTGGAAGCCACTCTCGGAATCCTTCTCTTTGCCGGTGAAAGTGAAGCTGCAAGAATCTGCCGAACTTATTGACGTTGAGATACTACACACAAAGTCGCCAGATGTCTTTTTTGATAAAAATGCATCAAAAAAGACTCTTCCACGATTCATGTTTCTATGTCGGTGACCCGAGCAAAAACCTTGGCATATCATAGTGCAAAATTACATATTTTTTCTCCATTTACTGAGAAAATGTATCATTGCATAAGGAAATATCAAATAATCAAAGTTGTAAAATATTGAATTTATGAAGATTAAAATAGAATCAAACTTCAACTTCAATGTATCATCCTTGTGTTATATGCCCAATGGAGAGCTTAGAATAACCCTGTCCAACGAGACGGATTTTCCAAATTCGCACTATGAATGCGCTGCGGGTGACCTCTGAGTATTAGAAAAATGAAGGGCAGCCACATCGCCGTGAGCTGCTCGCAATGCCTAGGCCGCTTCTGGTGGCGCTTCGTCAATGAAAACATGCCTTTCGCAACGTCTCCGACCTCAACAAGGAGCTGCAACTCGCCAAAAAGGCCGTCGCCAGACACCGCAAGAACAACTGCCTCGTAGAGAAGTAAACACTCTAGTCTCTTCAAGGTCCTATAAGCTAGTTGATTAAGACTTTGTACAACATGAAATAGCGAACAACGAACAACGAACAATGAAAAAAATGCATCAACAACCCCTATATACTATATATAACTAATTAATTATTAATAAGATATATAATCCAAAGGTGCTAGTTGTGTCTCGCAAAAAAGTCATTGTTCGTTGTTCGTTGTTCGGAAATCATGAAACCAATTCTCTAAAAAGCAATAAACCAATGAAATACGATATCGCGAAATCTCACTCACCCAAGATGCCTGTCCTCGGAAAGGGCACAGAATGCATCAAATTACTCCTCTCACAGGCCCCAAAAGAGATGAATCAGCCCCTCGCACCCATGCTTTTTCCCATTTTGGGTGCACATTTGAAAGAAACCGAGTTTCTCTATCCCGACCAAAGCCGGAAGGAACCATGCGGAATGATGGCCAACCTCGTTGCAGAAAACAACGGGAACGGAGGATAATCGCCAAGCCGCAAAAAGGCCCTCTGTGGCGGCTTTCGGCCGCTCGGGCGCAGAGTTGGCCACCGGACGGCCGATTGCGCGGCAGAGAGGGAATATGCCGCCTTCTCTCGGCGCCTCCTCAACGATAACATGTCTCCCGTAAGCTTCACCAGCCTCTCCCAGGAACTGCAGCTCGCCAAAAAGGCCGTCGCCAGACATAAGAAGACTTTGGGCCTTGTAGAGATGTAATACCTGTAATGGGTGTCAAACTGTTTTAAATCAGCATATTAGCCACAAAGCATTACAGCATTACAGCATTACAGCCAAAAAAAATGTATCAACAACCCCTATATATTATATATAACTAATTAATTATTAATAAGATATATAATCCAAAGGTGCTATGTATACCTCTCAAAAAACGCTGTAATGCTGTAATGTAATGCTCTTCGATAACTCTAAAAAGCAATAAACCAATGAAATACGACATTACAAAACCTCATTCACCTAAGATGCCTGTCCTCGGAAAGGATACAGAACACCTAAAATGTCCCTCTCAAAGTCCTCAAAAGAGACGAAAACAATCCCTTTCTCTTGCTTTTTTCCCTTTTTGGCGCACTTCGGGTCAGAACAAAATCTCCGCAGTTGTGCCCCAAAATGGAGGGAACAGGTGAGGCTTGGGCCGATCGGGAGGAGGGAAATGGAGGGAACAAGGTTAAATCGCGCGACCTCTGGAAAGTCTTCTGTTGGGGATTGCAACCGTGGGAATATGGGATTGTCCCCATCCGGTTCCGTCATTCATGCGGGGGAGAGCCTATTGGGCGTCCGGACAAGAGGCAGTATGCCCTCATGCAGAGAGGGGGCAGCGTCTGGAATAGTAGGCACCAGATAGGCGCCAGATAGAGGCTGTCCCGACGCTAGGCAGAGGCTACCCCCTGGCAGGAAGCTCATTTCATCAGAAAAAGGCGTCGTAAGCCTTCCGAATGCAGGGGTCCTCGCATGGCGGACATCGGATAGAGACCACTTGGAAACGGGAGTTAAAACCAGTCTTAATATTCGTTGCACCAGAAACTTATGCGGTTCGCGCCGGGAGGTTTCCGTGGGACAGAGACACAAATAATCGTCCGATATGGAAAAATATTTGTATATTTGCATCAGAAATAAAGACCGGAAGATGCAAGAACGGAGCCATATGCCAGACACAAAGAACGCAAAGCGCCGACAGGGTATGCAAGAGCCGTTCCGCTGCACTCGTTCTCCCAAAGGGGCAGACCATCCCCTCCCGGCACACAGCCGGTTTGTCGGAACATATCTTTACCACCATGACCGATCTTTCACCGGCAAAGAGAAGGATTCCGAAAGTGGCTATCACTACTTCAGTGCCAGGTACTACGACAGCGAGCTGCTGTCGGGGTGGCTGAGCGTGGACCCGATGGCGGACAAGTATCCATCGATTAGTCCGTATGCTTATTGTGCTTGGAATCCGGTGAAGTTGACGGATCCGGATGGGAGTATTATAAAAACTTATGATAAGGCAACTCAAAAAATGGTTAGTACTTATATGTATGAATTATTTGGGGAATCTAATCCCTTTAAATTTGACAGATACGGAAATCTTACAATTAATCAAAAGAATTATAAACGGTTCTTCCAGACTGCAACATCCGATCAGAAACAACTGCTTGAAGGATTCAAGGCTGCGATTAACGCAAAAAAGGTTGCGTATGTAAAGGTGCAAACAGATAATTCAGATTTTGTACTTTGTTATAATTTAAATGAAGAGGAATATTCGGAAGTGGTGTTCTCTAATCCGGTAGAAAGTGGTTGTACAAGTACAACCCCTATGCCCGGGACACTAAATATCTACCCTATCGCTATAAACGACAAAGGTGAGAATCAGAGAAACAAACTAACAGCAACCGATCAAGATGGTAATTCGACATATACCTCATCCACAGCAAGCACAGTCTTTTGTCATGAGTTGCTGGATGAGTTTCTTAATGTAGTGGTTTTGGAGAAGATATTACCCTCTTCGACTAATATTGAAAAAGTGACATTCCAAAATTGTGGCCAACGGATAAAAGGCCTTCTTGAAAGAAATGGAGCAGATCATGATTATTAAGAGGATATTCGTTTTTCTAACAATGTTTCTATATTGGAACGTTGTTTCATGTCAATCGAAACAGATACGATTGATGTATAATATAAATAATATTGAAGTCTCTAACATATTTTTTCCAGTACCAACTAACGGCGACCTTACAAATTTTATCGAATTAGAGGAGTATAAAGCAGATACTGTATTGGTTTTATTGAGGAGTACCTATATAATGAAAAAACAAGATACATTAAACAATGGAATGATTATACAAAGTGGACTTAGAAGACCATTGTACAGATATGAAACCAAGCATTTTTCTCACTTCTTGACTATTCAAAATAAAATTGAAGATGTCAAATATGCAAGGTTGTTGTTTGAAGGGACATCATATTTTTTTGAAAGGAAGAGGGGAAATCGATACAAATTGAAAAGCATTATGTAGATATCTGCATATTATAAATATTCCCATGGAAATGCATTTGAATCAATTGTTCATAGATTGACCATTTAACTTCAACCTAAAAAAACGTATATACGCATACAAATTGTTGAAACCGAACCTTTATATGTTGATTAAGAAGTAAAGAAACCCATTGGCGGAATTAATCTAGAGCATATTTGACGAGGCCAGGGGGGGGGCGCCCAAGAGATAATTGACATATTGCAAAGTAGCGAAAGATGCTATCTTACTGATAGCCTGGCGAAACAGCCCAACAGGTTGCTTGGCACTGTTCCGATTCGGCATAAACCGCCCTACAAACTGAGAGAAGTCGGTTTTGATACGCTTTCTTGCCTTTGCAAAAGGGATAACAGTCGTCCACCCATATTCTACCCATATTCCACCCATATTCCACCCATACCTACCCATATCCTACCCATATCCTACCCATATTCTACCCATATTCTACCCATATTCTACCCATATTCCACCCGCTTCTCCACCGTTTGTCGACCCAATCCCTAGTCACCCCCCAGTCGATTCCAACAAAAGAAAGCCCACTCCTTGTACACTCTTGGTAGACTTCTAGTAGACTTGCGGTGCACTTCTGGTAGACTTCTGGTACACTTCTGGTAGACTTCTGGTACACTCCCCGTATATCTCCTAGGCATCTTGGGGGCTTTCGGAAACCGTAAAAAGAAACGGCTTGATCGTAGCAAAGCTTCATCTTTCCTGCCCCTATTATCATTCCTCATAGCTCAAAAGAGCAGGCATCTTTGCAGACCGAGGTCGGAAGAAGGACAGGAAGCCCGATGAAGACGATCCGAAGGATGTGCCGAAGCCTGGGTGGGGAAGAAAGGGAAAAAAGAAAAACGGGAGTTGCATAAGCCGGGTTCTGTCCTCTTTCGGTGAAGAAAAAGTCTCTATCATTAATCTAGGACGGCTGTTGCCAGACGCCTCAATCGACCTACCCCCCGACAACGGGCGAGTCAACCCTTAACTGTCGGTATATTTGGTTTTTCAACCCATAAGGTTTACCATCGGCGGCATCGCTGCACGTCGTCGTGAGCTCTTACCTCGCGCTTGCACCCTTACCACGGCCGGAGCCATGGCGGTATTGTTTCTGTGGCACTTGCTGTGGCCTGAGGCTTGGGCCTTCAGACCCCTTCCTGTTGGGAAGTATGGCGACTCTGTGTTGCCCGGACTTTCCTCTCGCAGATTGCTCTGCCAGCGATAGAGTGGCTCCCGCTTTTCGGGGTGCAAAAGTACATTTTTTTCTGCAATTACAAAAAAAATTGTATCTTTGCATTTTGTATTATAAATACACACAGGGGAGCATTATTAAGGCAATACGCCACTATTAACGCACACCCTCAACGATTTACAATACAGCAAAAGAAGTCCGACAACACCCCGAACGATGAAACATTTTATCCTTTTTCTGACCTTGATAGCGATCCTCTCCGGATGTGCCGGCCCCGGTGAATTGGTGGAAAATGAGGGAGCCATGCTTCAATACCAGATGGAACGGTCGTCGGGCAAGCTCGACACCCTCTCCTACTCCTATCTGCGCGCCATCGTCGCCAACCGCGACAACGGCAAGATGCGCCCCGGCCTCTTCGCCGACTACGGCGCCGCCCTGGCCATGCAAGGCAGAGAGGAGGAAGCCAACCAATGGATGAACATGGAGATGAAGATGTTCCCCCAGTCGAAAGCCTATGTCGCCAAGCTCAAGAGCATGATGGTTCCCGCCTATGCCGACGACACGCTCACCTGCGTCAACCTCGACACCCTGGGCTTTGCCGCCGAGCAGCACGCGATGGAGCAGAAAGCGGCTGCCAAGCAGCAGAAAGAGCAAACGAGCAAGAAGGAGAGCAAGAAAGACCCCAAGAAGCGAGACAAGAAGAGCGACCTCCAGGAGCAGGACGAGGACGAGATAGAGGAGACGACGGCCGAAGAAGCCGCCGAAGAGATTGAGGAAGAAGAAGAGGCCGAGCAACTCCAAGAGACACCCCAGAAGGAGGACGCCCCTCGTTGGACGCCCCGAGTGAAGGTCGTCACCAGCGGCATCACAAGAGAATACACTCCCAAACCCAAGCCCCAGACTCCCGTCAAGCAATCCTCCACCAAGCCCGTGGAAGACGACGAGGACGACGAGGAGGAGATAACCGAAGAAGAATAACCGATCATGAAAAACCGCATATTCCTATTGGCAGTAGTGCTGCTGGCCCTCGCCGCCTGCAAGTCGGAACAGAAGATCGCCTACTATGCCGACATCTACGAAGAGAAGCCAACCACCATCTACCTGGTTCCGATAGAGGACCTGTCCTACCATCCCGTAGAGCGCACCCAGACCCAGAAGGAATACAACCAGGAGCTCGATGTTGCCGCACACTATCTCTACACCAAGCTCTCCGACCCATTGACCCAACGCGGCTACTATGCCGTAGGCCCTGTGGCATCGGAGCTGATGGCCCCGCAGACCAAACTCGACTCGGCTGCCTATGCCGCCCTGCGCAACAAAGCCCTCACACGATATGAGAGAGAATATGGTGTCGACGCCATACTGATCACCACCATCCACCGCTGGCACCAGAAGAACAACGAGTGGTGCGCCTACCTCGAGTTCCACCTCCGCTCCACCAAGACCGGCAAGGACCTCATGCACCACTATGTCAAAGCCCAGAAGTTTCTGCCCCAGAACCACAAAGGGTTCCCCATCCCCCTAAGGCAGGACCGCGAGATGGAGAAAGCCATGGGGCTTGACAGCAGCACGGTACAACGTTGCATCCTCCTGGAGAAAGCCGCCGAATATGTGCTGATGGACCTGCCCATCCACTTCTCCCGCCCACAATACGACGACGAGAAATATTTCACCGCCGAGCCCAACTTCTCCTGCTTCATCTGGAACGAGGAGTGGCACAGCGAGATAGAGAAATTCACCCTGGAGGAATTCGAACACGAAATCCACGTCCCCACCCCCAAAGAGCCTATGCCTTTGGAGGAAGATGAAGAGAACAATCAGACAAACACACAATAATTTTCCACCATCCTGTACTAAATTTTAGAACCTAACATTTTCTAACCCCTATGAAGAAGCTACTGATAGCACTTACCCTTACCATCGCCTGCTCCCTGCGAATGCTGGCCATCAACGCATTCCCCGAGCGCATCACCTTCCACCAGCCCGACAGCAAGATTGATGTCGACATCTTTCTCAAAGGCGACGAAAAAGTCCATTGGGCTGAGACCCTCGACGGCTACGCGCTGCTGCACGGCAAAAACGGAGCCTTCTACTACGCCACCCCCGACGGGAAAGGTGGCATGACCGTGTCGGACTATATCGCCACCCAGATCAACGAACGCAGCGACGAGGTGATAGCCTTCCTCAGCCACACCCCCAAGCACCTGCTCTTCAGCCAGCAGCAGGTCGACGAGCTCCGCGCCGTATGGAACGACATCAGCAAAATGCGCGTACAGCCCAAAACGATGACCAACGTCATCGGCGAGAAGAAATTCCTCGTGGTGCTCTTCGCCTTCAACGACAAAGCTTTCGAACACAGCAAGCGCGAGTTTGAGAACCTCTTCAACCAGGTGAACTACAACGCCAACCGCTCCACAGGAAGCGTTAGAGACTACTATTATGACGTGTCTGGCGGACTTTTCAACCTCCAGGTCGACATCGTCGGCCCCTATACCGGAGACAGCAGTACCGCATTCTACGGCAACCATCCCGACCAGTCTACCGGCTACCAGCGCTTCGCCGAAGAGGCAGCAGCATATGCAGCCACCCAGATCAACTTCGACGACTATGACAACGACAACGACGGCCACATCGACGGCATGCACATCATCTTTGCCGGCAAGGGCGAAGAGGCTACCGGCGTCGCCGACCAGATCTGGTCACACAAATGGAACATCTTCAGCTCCCCTCAGTACAACAACACCATTGTCGACGTCTACTCCTGCTCCCCCGAGTGCTCTGGCGGCAACAGCAGCTTCGGAGAAGAGAGCAACCTTACCGCCATCGGCGTAATCTGCCATGAGCTGGGCCACGTATTCGGCGCTCCCGACTACTACGACACCGACTACGCACAAAGCGGCGGCCAGTACCCCGGACTGGGCAACTGGGACATCATGTCGGGCGGCAGCTGGAACAACAGCGGCAAGACCCCCTGCCACCACAACGCCTACACCAAGCTCTACATCTACAACTGGGCCACCTGCGACACCCTCACCAGCCCCGAGATGGTCACCATGCAGCCCGTAGCCAACAGCCTCTCCGACTATCATCGCGTGAACACCACCACCAACGGCGACTTCTTCCTCATCGAGAACCGCCAGAAGACCAAATGGGACCTCCACATCCCCGGCCACGGAATGATCGTATACCATGTCCATCCCAACGCCCGTGGCGCCCGCGTAGAGAACTACCGCCACCCCCAGCAGATATACATCCTCGCCCACACCCTCGACACGCTGCCTAACAGCAACGTGAGCTCCTACGGCTCGCTCGGCATGGCCTCCTACCCCGGCGAGATGCGCCGCACCGACATCAACGACTTCACCACCCCTAGCTTCCGCCCCTGGAGCAACGCTCACAACAACAGCCCCATCTCCTACATCAGCGAGAACGACCAGAACAAAACCGTAAGCTTCTGCTTCAAAGGCGCCAGCCCCGAGTCCAGAAACTTTACCGCCCACAGCGTCAGCAACGACAAAATACGCCTCGACTGGGACAACTACGGCAGCATGAAAGCCCTCATCATCGCATCGGAGAACGACTATGCCGGAACTCCTCAGAATGGCGTGAACTACCGCGTAGGCGACACCCTTCCCGATGGCGGCATCGTAGTGTTCTCCAACACCAGCAACAGCGCTTTCGCAAGAGACCTCCAGAACGGCACACACTACTATTTCAAACTCTACAACAAGATCAACGACACGACCTACTCCGCTACAGCACTCTATGCTGACGCCACCACGAGCACCTGCGATCCTACCGAATGGAGAGACGAAGACTTTGAGACCTTTGCCGCCGGCGCCCTCCCCCAATGCTGGGAAGGCGACTGGGAGGTGCGCTCCGAGGACGGCAACACCAGACTCCATGCCGACTACGACAACACCATCTCCGTCCCCGAACCCCGCACGTTCTACGCAGCCCCCTGCTCTTTCCCCGACAGTTTGAGCAACGTGGTGCTCTCCTTCAAGTACGGATTCATCAACTGCGACGAAGAGAACAGCCTCACCGTGCTCTATCGCAGCAACCCCGAGGCCGACTGGCAGGAGGTCAAGACCTTCAACAACAGCTCCGAGGATTTTGACAGCATTGCCTACATCCAGCTCACCCAAGCCTCCTCCTACACCTTGTTCGGATTCAGATTCAACAAGAGCAATTCAGCCGATATGTGGATCGACGACATCACTCTCCTCCCCGGCATCCTGGGTCACAGCACCCACAACGAAGGCGGAGAGATAGACCCCTGCGGATACAACGTCTTCCAGGACGGCGACAGCATCTACTTCCGCATCTATCCCGAACCCGGCCACAAATATGCCAACTTCTACATCGACGGCGAACGCAGCAACAACAAAGTCAAGCTCATCGACAGCGTACGCACCTATATCCATGTAGTGAGAAAAGCCTTTGAAATCCGCGCCACCTTCGCCATCAACGCCGGCATCGACGAGGCTTCGGCACAGACAAGCCTCTTGCTCTACCCCAACCCCACAACCGGCAGCATCACCATCAGCCAGATGGGCGACGACGCGAAAGAGGTTCTTGTATTCAACATCCAAGGACAGGTGGTTATGCGCCAGCACATCGGCGGCGAGAGCCTCACCCTCGACCTCAGCCCCCTCCCCGCAGGACTCTACCTCCTCAAGGCTGGCAGCCAGAAAGCTAAAATCATCAAACAGTAACAAAACAGACAACCTATGATACTCGGCAAATCCAACCTCGAAGTTCCCAAGAACGGTTTCGGAGCCCTCCCCATCCAACGTGTGGGCAAGAACGAGACCACCTACCTCTTGCAGAAAGCGCTCGACAACGGGATGTACTATTTCGACACCGCCCGTTTCTATACCGATAGCGAAGAAAAGCTTGGAGAAGCGTTCCACGACCGCCGCGACAAAGTGATCATCTCCACAAAGACCGGAGCCACCACTGCCGAAGGGTTCTGGAAAGACCTCGAGACCTCACTCCGCCTGCTCCGTACCGACCACGTCGAGCTCTACCAGTTCCACAACCCCGCCTTCTGCCCCAAACCCGGCGACGGCACAGGACTGTGGGAAGCCATGGAAGAGGCTGTAAGACAAGGGAAAGTGCAGCATATCGGCATCACCAACCACCGCCTTGCTGTGGCCCAGGAAGCCATCGACAGCGGACTGTACGAAACCCTCCAGTTCCCCTTCTCCTATCTCGCAACAGAGAAGGAGCTCTCGCTCGTGCAGCAATGCAAGGAGAAGAATATCGGCTTTATTGCCATGAAAGCGCTCGCCGGCGGACTCATCAACCACGCCGCCACCGCCTACGCCTATCTGGCTCAGTTCGACCACGTCTGCCCCATTTGGGGAATACAGAGAGAGCGAGAACTCGACGAGTTCATCTCCTTCCAGAGCAATCCTCCCGTGATGACCGCCGAGATGGAAGCCCGCATAGCCCACGACAGAGAGGAGCTTTGCGGCGACTTCTGCCGTGGATGCGGCTACTGCCAGCCCTGCCCCGAAGGCATCGAGATCGAGAGCTGCAACCGCATGTACCTCTTCCTCCGCCGCGCACCCTACGAGGTTTATCTCACACCCGAGTTCAAAGAGAAGATGGACAAAGTGGAGAACTGCCTCAAATGTGGCCGATGCAAGAAGAAATGTCCCTACGGACTCGACATCCCTACCCTGCTGGAACGCAACCTGGCAGACTTCCGCGAGCATTGGGCCAAGAAAGAGGAATATCTTTCAAAATAAGTCCTAAACCTCATATACAACGAAAGAAGTTGGAGACCCCTATGTTTCCAACTTCTTTCGTCCTTAACCTAGAGTAGCCCCTACGAAGATAGTGAGTAGCACCTCATCAATTCCGTATCAATTCCGAACCAAATCCGAACCAAATCCGAACAAACTGCGATATTGATAATACACCAACAGGTGGCAACAAGCCCGCTTCTCTATAGCAACCTGCCGCGAGGGAACCCACAACAACACTTTATAAGGTTTTGAAAACTAGCGCCACAGCCCCTCCGAGAGCCAATCCTCAATCTTAAAAAAACATAAAATAATTATAGAAAATCATATTTATATTGAGATATCAAAAAAAATGTGTATTTTTGCAAACTCAAAAGAAAAATAAAAAATCATTTAAAAAACTAATACACAATGAAAAAAGCATTATTTTTTGCTGCTGCTCTCTTCGTAGCTGGCATGACCGTTTCCTGCGGTAACAAAAACGTTGAAGAAGAAGTAATCGACACCATCGACACCACCGTTGTTGAAGAGGTTGTTGAAGAAGCTACCGAAGCTACCGCTGAAGTTGCTGAGGCTGCTGAAGCTACCGTTGACAATGCTGCTATGCTCGCTGCTGCTAAGGAAGCTGGCCAGGCAAAGTGCAACTGCTACAAGAAAGACGCTGCTTCTGTTGAGGCTTGCATCAAATCCATCATCGCTTCTAAGTACGCTCAGTACGAAGGCAACACCGAGTTCGCAAAAGCTATGGAAGCTGAATACAAGGCTTGCATCACCGCTAAGGCTAAAGCTGTTGCTACCGAGGCTGCTAACCAGGGCATCAAGGAAGGTGCTAAGGCTCTCTCCAACGCTCTCAACAAGAAGAACTAATTATCTTCGCATAATCAAGCTCTAATCCAAAAAGAGCCGGCTTATCCACTAAGCTGGCTCTTTTTTTTTCGACTTATCGACAGCAAACACTTGCTTTATTAGTAGAAAAAACGTATCTTTGCACTTGTCTATTCCCGACCCCAAGAATACGAAAACCCTATTTACCAAAACATTATAAAGAAATCCACATCAAGTCCTCCCCTTGATTCCGTTTTTTTCTCATATAAAAGCAATAAGACCAACAACACAAACAATAACGAACACACGCGATATGAAGGAAGCACTCAAGACATCATTGGTTTTCGCTGCAGCGCTAATGTTTTTCGGCTGCCAATTCCCCGATGGCCCAACCGCGATGGCTCAACGTCAGCACGAACCCAAAGCATGGGACAAACTCCTCCCCGCCATTCAGGATTCGTCAGCCCTCGTGGTGCACAAAGCCTACACGCTGGAGTATAGCGAGAAACACGAGCAGGCACTTTGGGTCGCCTATCTGCTCACTCGCGACTATGTAAAAGGCCAGGAGCCTCGCACCAACGACTTCAGACCCGACGAAAGCGTCCGTACCCAATCGGCACAACTGGAAGACTACCGTCACTCGGGATACTCTCGCGGACACCTCTGTCCGGCCGGCGACATGAAATGGGATCGAGAAGCCATGAGCGAGACCTTCTTCTTGAGCAACATGAGCCCGCAAATCGCCAATTTCAACGACGGCATCTGGCAAAAGATGGAAGGCAAAGCCCGACATTTCGCCAATGTGTACGACAGCATCTACATCATTACCGGACCTGTGCTTACGGAACTTATCGATACCATAGGAGAGAACTGCGTGAGCGTTCCCGCCTATTACTACAAAATCATCTACAATCCGGCCAACAACCAGGCGTTAGCCTTCCTCGTGCCCCACAAAGCCAGCAACGAAAGCATCAAGCGGTATCTCACCACCATCGACGAGATAGAGAAGATGACAGGGCTCGACTTCTTCCCCCAACTCCCCGACGACATTGAAGAGAGGATGGAATCACGCTACGACCTCAGCCAATGGAAATGGTAACACAAAGAGACATACAAACGCCAAACAGCAACGCCTCAACCTAAAACAAACCATCATGCTACACCCCGACACAATCCCTTTCCTTCAGGACCTGATGGAGAACAACAACCGCGATTGGTTCCAAGAGAACAAGACCCGATGGGAAGCCGTGAAAGCCACGTTCCTTGAGTTCACCCAAACGTGCATCGACGCCATGGTTCCCCTCGACCCCAGCTTAGGAATGCCACAAGCCAACCGTTGTATGTATAGAATCTACCGCGACGTACGATTCTCCAACGACAAGAGCCCCTATAAGAGCCACCTCAGTTTCTTCATCCCTACCGGCGGAGTGAAACGCACGGGAGTTCCCGGCTACTACATCCAGTTCGACCCCGCCGACAAAGGCAACTGCTTTATCGGTGGCGGGATCTTCATGCCCGAACCCGATGCACTTGCTGCCATCCGGCAGGAGATATACTACAACCCCGAAGAGTTTCACGCCATTGTTGAGGACAATGAATTCAAAAAATGGTTCCCCACCGGACTGTGGGACTTCCAGAAACTAAAAACCGCACCCAAGGGTTACCCCAAGGATTGGGCAGACATAGATTTCCTGCGCCACAAGCACTATTGCACCATGCATGCCATAGACATGGACCTGATAAACAGCAAGAATCTTATTGATTACACCATTGAGTGCTTCCGTGCAAGCCTACCCCTCAACCAATTCATACAGAAGGCCATGTACGAGCTCCTTTAGGAAAGAAAAGCAAAATATTTTAACACAATCGCTGCTAATTCCAAAATATTTTGTATCTTTGCACACCATTTATTAAAGGTAAATAAATAATAAAACACTTATACACAATGACTGAAAAGATTTACAAATTTATCAACGACAACCCTGCTGCTCGTTGGTCGGCACTGATTCTCATTGCCCTGATGATGTTCTTCGGCTACATGTTTGTCGATGTAATGTCTCCCCTCCAGCAACTTATCGAAGCCGAACGAGGCTGGGATCCTTCGGCATTTGGCACCTACGCCGCCGGCGAGTACATCCTTAACGTTTGCGGCTTCCTCATCATCGCAGGTATCATCCTCGACAAGATGGGTATCCGTTTTACCGGCACCCTCTCCGCATCTCTGATGCTTGTTGGTGCTATCATCAAATTCGTCGGCATCAGCGACTGGTTCCAGGGCACCGGCATGAACGAATGGCTCGGCACCTGGTGGGTTGCAATGCCCGCAAGTGCAAAGATGGCCGCTCTCGGTTTTATGATCTTCGGTTGTGGTTGCGAAATGGCAGGTATCACCGTTAGCCGCGCCATCGCAAAATGGTTCGAAGGCAAAGAGATGGCTCTCGCCATGGGTCTTGAAATGGCCATCGCTCGCGTTGGCGTTTTCGCTATTTTCTCCATCTCTCCCTGGCTCGCTGCTAAGCTCGGCGCTTCTATGTTCGGCAAAGAGACCGTAGTTGCTCCCGTTGCTTTCTGCACCGTATTACTCTGCATCGGCCTTATCTTCTTCCTCGTATTCTGCGTTATGGACAAGAAGTTCGACAAACAGCTTGGCGAACAGGCCAACGGCGAATCTGAAGAAGAATTCAAGATCAGCGACGTAGGAACCATCCTTTCCAGCAAAACCTTCTGGGTTGTTGCTCTCCTCTGCGTTCTCTACTACTCCGCCATTTTCCCCTTCCAGCGCTATGGTGCTAACATGCTCCAATGCAACATCGGAGACATGACTCCTCAGCAGGCATCCAACATCTTCCGTTGGTTCCCCATCGGAGCTGCAGCCATCACTCCTTTCCTCGGCAACTTCCTCGACCGCAAAGGTAAAGGTGCCACCATGCTCATCTTCGGAGCTATGCTCCTTATCATCTGCCACCTGGTATTTGCATTCCTTCTCCCCGCTACCCACAGCAAACTTCTTGCCTATGTAACCATCGTTGTTCTCGGCATCTCCTTTGCTTTGGTTCCCGCTGCTCTCTGGCCCAGCGTTCCCAAGATTATGGACCCCCGATATCTCGGTAGCGCATACAGCTTGATTTTCTGGGTTCAGAACGTAGGCCTCTGCTTCGTTCCTATGATTATCGGCAATGTTCTCCAGAGCTCCAACGCAAACAATCCTGCAGTTATTGCTGCCAAGGAAGCCGGAGAATCATTCATCCCCTACGACTATACCATGCCTCTGATCATCTTCGCTAGTTTTGGCGTTGCTGCTCTCCTCATCGCCCTCTATCTCAAGGCTATGGACAAGAAGCAGAACCTCGGACTCGAAGAGCCCAACATCAAGAAATAACTTCTTGTATCCCAAACACGGAATACAGACCTCCAACAAGCAAGGAAACCCAATCGGGTTTCCTTGCCTATTTATACAGAAACCGCTTTTGACGGCAACCGCCATAAGAAAAAAAAACAAAATCTATTGCAAGAAAGGAAACACCTAAAAGACAACATTATACAACAGACAAAGAAAGTTTTTCCTCCTCATTTCAAAAAAAAGCCTATCTTTGCAATAGGATTATTATAGTCATTCTCGGCTAAAGCATTATTATTCAATACAAGAGAACGAAATGGAGCAATTCAAAGGGAAAGTCAAGTCGGTTACAGAAACACATCGTGATGTAGCACGTGGAGTGAGAGAAAAGAAAGCCTCTCTTGTTTCGGAACGCAATTTCGACAGCGAAGGCCGCCTTCTTGAGGAGCGCTACCGCAGAAAGAAACATATCAACCGAATCACTTATACCTACAATCGCCAAGGCAACTGCGTAGAACGATGCGAGTTCGATTTTGACAAAGTGCGTTTCTTCCGATACAAATACAAATACGACAAATGGGGCAACCAGATCGAGGAACAATGCTTTGACCCCGACGGCTCTTTGAAACACGCAACAACCAGCAAATACAACGCCGAAGGCAACGAGGTTGAGAAACGATTCAGAAAAGGAGAGACGACAGAGACATCCCGATATAAATACAACGAACAGAACCAAATTGTTGAAGAATACCTTTCGGTCAATGGTAAATTCGACCTACGACGTTCCTATCGTTTTGACGACCACGGCAACAAGATCGAAGAGACTGCCTTTAGCCAAGACGGAGCATTGGACTCGTCCTTCAACCAATACAAGTATGACGAGAGGGGCAATATCATTGAGGAAGTGGTGATGAACGCCGACCACGAGATTCTGATACGCTACACTTTCGCATATGACAACCATAACCGTCGCATTCAACGCAACCAATACGACGCAGACGGCAATTTCTCAGGAAGTACCCTTTCCTATAACGAACGCGGGCAACTGACCAAGGACCGGTGGTATAACAGCGCCACGAAGAGTTGTGGTCATACAGACTTTGTTTTCGACTCCGAAGGTCGGATTTTAGAGGAAACAATGTACCACGGAACCTTGAATGCATCAAATCAGGAAGTCGTAGTGGACGATGGCGTAGTTGTTCAGCAAGTACGCTATTCTTTTACAAATAAAATCACAGACTATCAGCATCTGCACATCTATGATGCAGATGGAAATAAAAGAGAATGCCATCAACGGCATTTTGACCAAGAAGGAAAGATCATACTATACAAACATCAGATATTCTCCCAAGACGGCAACCTGATTGAAGAAAGAAACGAAGGAGCCACCATCCGTTTCTCCTACGACGAGAACGGGAACTGGATTCGGAAAGAGATTTTGGAAAACGGGAAACTAATGAATGTAACTGAACGCTCCATTGAATACTGGGACAAATAATCAAACAACAATACTTTTTATCACAAACATATGCTGCATATGAAAAAAGCACTTATAACCTTTCTCTGTATCTCCTTCTTTGCCCTAGGAGCCAGAGCACAGAACGACTCCACCGAAAACAAAAACATCAGAACAGGATGGACCTTCGGAGCACTTCCTAGCGTCTCTTTCGATGCCGATTTGGGTTTCCAATACGGAGCGCTGAGCAACATCTACTATTTCGGAGACGGATCAACCTACCCCGACTACATCCACTCTATCTATGTAGAGGCCTCCAACACAACAAAGAACTATGGCCTTCTTCGTCTAGCTTACGACTCAAAATATCTCATCCCCAACCATCGCCTGAGTATCGACTTGAGTTATATGCCTGATGCCGCCTGCAATTTTTATGGCTACAATGGATATCAAACAAATTTCCACCCCGAGTGGATGACCAATGAGAAAGGCGAGACTGACGGCCGTTATATGCCCGGCTTCTATATGTTCAAACGTGATATATTCCGTCTTACTGGAGATATCCAAGGCCCCATCTCTAGACATTGGTTCTGGAATGCAGGTGTAGGATTGATGAATTATGGCGTAGGGAATATCAATTTTGACAAGATCTACGGCGAACGCGAGGGCGCAACCGACACCTCTCTCTATCAGCTCTATGTCGACAAAGGATTTATCACCAAGGAAGAAGCCAATGGTGGTTTCAACCCCTACATCCACGGAGGTGTAACCTACGACACAAGAGACCGCCAGCAGAACCCCCATTACGGAATCCATGCAGATGCATTCCTCACATACAATGCTGCGTTTGGAGAACAAAAAGACTACAACAACCTATACCTTAACGCTTGCTGGAGACATTATATCCCACTCGGAAGTCAACGCGTCACATTTGCTTATCGCGCAGGCACCCAATTACTCCTTGCAGGAAAGAGTCCCTTCTATACAAACAACTACATGAACCAACTCTATATGCAACGCGCCATTTACGAAGGTCCCGGAGGAGCAAACTCCACCCGAGGTCTGATGCGCAACAGAATTCTTGCAAATGGTTTTGCATATTACAATGCAGAGCTACGAATTCAACTCTTCCGTTTCAAAATCAAGAAAGAGAACTTCTACATTGGAATCAACCCATTTGTCGACGGCAGCATGGTCATTCAGCCCAAAGAAGGAATTGATGATGCAACACTCGTATCAGGTTCCTTACTTGACCAAAGCACCTCGAAAGAGGCTGACATCTATGCACAACACCTAGGAGGCGGCTGTGGCTTAAAAGTAGCCATGAATGACAACTTTATTCTTTCTGTTGATTGGGCAACCCCCTTCAATGCTCAGGACAATTTCAAGACATCGAATATCTACATCAAGATCGGATACATGTTCTAATTGGAACACCCATAAAAGCGAAATAGGCGGGTCTTACCGACTCGCCTATTTATTTTCTATTTATACTGATCATCTCTTTTTTTGAAAGGAATAGGAGCGACGATTGCGACCACACATGCTCCTCAGAGACGAACTCTTATTATAGCGAAAGCCGTCAAAGACAGAATCGATGACGGCTTTTATTTATGCATTGGTTTCCAATGCGGCTATTCTACGTTGACGATGTAGTAGTTCTTCTTTCCTTTCTGCATGAGGATGCAACCGGAGGTAAGCATATCGCTATCCTTAACCACATAATCTTCGCCTATTTTAGCCTTATTGAGGGAGATGGAGTTCTCCTTCAGCGCACGACGGATTTCGCCTTTAGAGGCGAACATATTGGTTTCTGCTGCGCAAAGATCGATGATATTGATTCCCTCTTTCAGCTTAGCTGCAGAGATAACAAACTGGGGAACACCTTCGAAGACACTCATAAGAGTAGCTTTATCGAGAGTGTTGAGCTGCTCGGTGGTACCTTTCCCGAAGAGGAGTTCGCTTGCAGCAACAGCAGCCTCGTAATCCTTTTCGGAGTGAACACGGCAAGTGATATCCTTTGCTAACGCCTTTTGGAGAATACGGCGCTCGGGGGCTTCTGCGTGCTGACGTTCAAGTTCTGCGATCTCGGTTTCGCTCAGAAGGGTGAAGATACGGATATACTTAGCAGTATCTACGTCGGAGCAGTTGAGCCAGAACTGATAGAACTTATACGGAGAGGTTTTCTCGGGATCGAGCCATACGTTACCGCCTTCGGTCTTACCGAACTTTGTGCCATCAGCCTTGGTGATAAGAGGACAAGTGAGAGCAAAAGCCTCGCCGCCTTCCATACGACGGATGAGTTCGGTACCCGTGGTGATGTTACCCCATTGATCGGAGCCACCCATCTGGAGACGGCAACCTTTAGTACGATAAAGGGTAAGGAAGTCGTAACCCTGGAGCAGCTGGTAGCTGAACTCTGTGAAAGAGATACCGGTCTCCATGCGTTTCTTCACGGAGTCCTTGGTCATCATATAGTTTACGGTAATATGTTTACCTACATCGCGGATGAAATCGAGGAAGAGGTAATCCTTCATCCAGTCGTAGTTGTTGAGGATTTCTGCGCCATTAGCAGTTTCGCTGAAGTCAAGGAACTTAGCCAATTGGTTCTTAATACAAGAGACATTATGCTGAATCTCTTCGACTGTGAGGAGTTTACGCTCGGCAGCCTTGAACGAAGGGTCACCGATCATGCCGGTAGCTCCGCCCACAACAGCCAGGGGCTTATGACCAGCCATCTGGAGATGCTTGAGAAGCATGATAGAAACAAGGTGACCGATATGGAGAGAGTCGGCGGTAGGGTCGATACCTACGTAGGCTGTAGTCATCTCTTTCGACAGCTGTTCTTCGGTACCAGGCATCATGTCGTGGATCATACCGCGCCACTTGAGTTCTTGCACGAGATTTTTATTCATAATAAACGAACTATTATAAAAAAGAGGTACTGACTTTTGCAAGTCCGTACCTCTTCAGTTATCTAATTAATCTTATTTTACGATAAGTTTGGAAGTAGCAGACTCTTTGCCGAAGTTCACGTTGATAAGATACATACCGTGACGGAGACCTTCAACATTGAGACGGTAGTTGGAAACGCCTTCTTCTACGCGACCGAGGTTATCGCTATAAACGAGCTTGCCGCTGAGGTCGTAAACCTTGATGACAGCGTTGGAAGCCTTCATAACGGAGAGCTGGATGTTGGCGTAGTTGGTAGCGGGGTTAGGATAGATAGCGATGTGGTTGTCACCATTGTCAACGGTAGTGATACCAACCATATGTTCATCGGCAACGATGTCGTTAACGGTGTCGGTAACATATTTCATATCCATGAAAATACCGCGGCCGTAGGTACCGAAGTACATAGCATAGGGATATTTTGTCTTAGCGAAGAGGTAGTTAACTTCGTTGATACCTTCGTGGATCTTGTAACTCTTGCTGGGGAGCTCGGCAATCTGCTGACGGATGGAGGTTACAGGAACGCCGCGGAAGTCGCCGTATTCTTCCCAAGAGGTGAGGTTGGTGGAGGTGTAAACGCCGTTGGAAGTACCAACATAGATGGTGCCGGTAGTCTTTTCGATGAGGCTGCTGTAAACTGCCTTACCGCCGTTTACGACAGCACCGGTGATGGTGCGGGTAGCGGGGTTGCTTGCGTTTTCAATAATATATACGTTGTTGGTGGTGGTGTCGCCATCGAGGGTAATGAGGAGACGATCCTGGCCGTCGCGACGGTCGAAGAACATAGAGGTGATGGTGCGGTCGAAGAAGAGCTGGTCGCCGTTAGCATCGGTGATGGTGTCAACGATGGTGATACGAGGCATTCCAGGATAGTCGGAACCGGAGTGGTTGAGGAGGCTATTGTAGGTGTTGTAGTCGGAAGCGATAGCAGCGTTGAAGTTGTGGACGCGGAGGATGTAGCTACGGTCGTTGGTGTCGATCACGTGTACGAATACGGCATCGCCGTCGTTGGAGACTGCGAGGCAGCCGGTCTGCTGCTGTTTCTGGCCGGAGATACCGGGGGTGGTGAGAACGTCATACCAGTGGATGGTGCTGGGCTGACCTGCGTCGTCGCCGGTCCAAACCTTGCTATAGTCAGTAGCGGAGATGGTCATACGAACGATACCCTTGCCGGTGCTGTTCTTACCGGAGATGAAGAGACGGCTTCCGATGGGGTTGCGGACATAGATAGGATGGTCGTAGTCGAGGATAGAGGCAACTGCGAGGCTATCGGTAACGGTGTAGTCGAAAGGATAGTTGAAGTGGGCTCTGCTGTACATGGGAAGTACGTCGCCGGGGAGGAGGACGAGCTGGCTAGCGTAGTCAACGCCGAGCTGACGAAGAGCAGAGGTGTCGGTGAGGTCGTAAACCACACCACCACGGGTGAAGGAGCCGAGGGTGTCGAACACGAGCTTGGTGGAGTCGTGCATCTGGCTGTTGAGGGTCTCCCAGAGGACCATCTGAGGAACGGTGTAGCCGGTAGCGATACCATTCTCAAGGAAGGCGTCGCCAGCGGTCCAGGTCTGGGTGTTGGTGTAGTCGGAGTAGTCACCATAAGCGCGGCCGTAGGAAGCTACTTTCTGAGCGCCGAAGTCGCTGACGAAGGTGAAGTTGGAACCCATAGCAGAGAAGAAGAGGCCACGCTGGCTGCGGGGAAGAACCATCTGGAACATGGAAGCTTCTACCTGACCGCCGTTGCCCATCCAAAGCACGTTGCTGATGTGGTTGAGGGTGGAGCCGTTATCGTACCAAGTGTTGTTGGCAGTGTTGTTGTTGGTCTCCCAGCTGTGGGAATTGCTGTTGAAGTTGTGGTCGAGACGAGCCTGGATGAAGGGGCAGGAGTTGTCCATTGCGCCACCAAGCACAGAGCCGTCGGGAGCCACGCAGACGCCGTTGAACTGAACGGTATTGAGACCTTTGTTGTAGGAAGCGAAGGTGCCGAAGGATCTGGTGCGATATACGCCGCCGTCGGTGGAGATGTAGTAGAACCAGTTGGTGTCGCCGGTTTCGCTGATTTCGGTAGTGGGAACGATAGCGTGAACGCCGCTGTGGAGGAACATGCCGTTGGGATAAACAGACTCCATGTAGTTGCCGGTGTTGAGCTCATCCTCAGAGTAGGAGACCTTGTTCCACTGGTAGGTAGCGCCGTCAACGAAGCCTTCGCCGAGCCAGATGGTAGCGCCGGCGATGAAGATCTGGCTGTAGTTGGTGGGGTTGATGCAGATGGTGCTGTTGTGCCAGCCGTTGTTGTCGGAGGTGAAAGGAACAACGGTAGGAGTGCTGATCTTCACCCAATCCTGCTGGTTGTTGGTGAGATAGACGCCTTCGAGGAGACCGTTGGCGCCGGTAACCATTGCATAGAGATAGGTGCGGCTGCTGGTACGGGCGGCAGCAAGCTCAACACGGATAGCGTCGCTACCGAAAGCTGCGCAGACGGTGTCGATGCAGGTGTATTTGTTGGTGGTGGCGGGGTTGAGGACGTTGGTAATCTTATAAACGTGAGAACCAGAAGTAAAGAAAGCCATATTGTCGCCAGAGATAATCTCAACATCCTGAACGGGAGCCTCGGAGAAGACTGTATCGGGAGTACCGAGAGCAGCGCCAGCAGCCACTTTCCAACGATAGAGACCTTCGTTGGTAGCAGCATAGAGATACATATTGTTGTTGCGGGTGATGGTGTAGAGGTTGTTGATGTACTTCCAACCTTCGGTTCCTGCTACGGTTGCGAATTCGCCGTTAGCGGGGTTGAACTTGATCAGACCGACGCCTTCGGGAGCGATGAAGCTCTTGTGGGCGAACTTACCGGTAGCGAAGCCTTCGCCGGTACCGATGTAGATCATGTTGTCTTCAGACTGAGCCATGCAGCTGATGGGGAGGGTATACTGCTTACCGTCCTTGGTGTAGGGAACATAGTTCCACATGAATTCATCACCAACCTTCTTGTAAAGGCCACCGGCAACGCCGCCAGCGTAAAGGGTTTTGTGAGTGGGATCGCTCTGGTCTACCACCAGGGCACGTACACGACCGGCAATGTTATCGGGGCCGATCTCTTTGAGAGAGTTGTTGTAGTTGGCTGTAGTTTGAGCGCTAGCAAAGCCTGCCAGACCCATAAAAGCCGAAACAATTAAGCCAAAAAGTACTTTCTTGCTTTTCATAAGTTTTTATTAATTAATTAGATATTTAGATTCTGAGCAATAATTTTAGATAGCAAAGATACGAATAATATTTTATATAGCAATACTTTTTTATATATTTTTTTCAACAATTGTTGTGGACAACTTGTCCGGGAGGTGTTTTCGGGCATCTGATATCTTGTTGATATCTTTTTCTTCCGGCCGATCTTTTTCCGGGAAAATCTTCGTATCTTTGCATTGTCGCACAACGAGGGATACGACGGAGGAAACGCTTCAATTGCAGCACTTTCCTAAGAAAGGAACCTCACGAACGGAAACACTAAATCAACGTTCAGACACCACCTTGCAAGGACCTTACCAGAGGGACGACAGGCATCAATTCCGTACTTCGTTCGGATTTGATACGGAATTGATTCGGAATTGATACGGAATTGATAGCCGTTAAGCATAGGCTATCAGTATGTTATGCCACAGGAAACCGCAAAAGAAAGAAACAAGAGACTCATATTCAGTTTAACAATAAAAAAAACTCATATTATGGCAAAAGTAAAGCCCACCACCCGCTCCCAAAGAGGAAGCATCGACCACGTGATCCACTATTCCGTCAACGGGATAGAATACACGAGATCCAACAACGGCAACTACTCGAAAAGCGCGCTCCGCCGCCCTGAACGACGCAAGCAGAACGCCCTTTTCGCGCTCATCCAGATGCACCTGAAAACCCGGAAAGATTTTCTGAGACTCAGCATCGAGAGCGACGGCAACTGCTACCACATCCGTCGCTATCAGAAGCTGAACTCCAAGCCTTTGAAAGAAGCCTTAAAAGAACTGACAGAGAAGCATATAACAGCAGAAGTAGTCACTCCATACATGGTAGAAAAAGCCATCGAGAGCTACGCCAGAAAACACCCCGGAGAGATCATCATCGGAGCGCGTTCCGGTTGTCAGAATGTGACACTCGACGGACCCTGGCCCGAAGAGATCATCCTCCGTTCGTCCGACGGCAAGAACGAAACCACCATCCGGACGCAGCTGATGTAGTGTTAATTCGTGTTAAAGCGAAAAAAAATAGCCTCACGACACAATAAACCACCATAGCGGCTCGTTATTATATGTTGCTTACACGCGAATAATAATATAAAGAAATCATATACACAATGAACGAGACTGTAAACATCCAAGAGCTGAATGCTCGTATCGAGCGCGAGAGCGCCTTTGTTGACGCCCTCACTATGGAGTTACGCAAGAACATCGTAGGACAGAAACACATGATCGAGAGCCTCATGATCGGCCTGCTCTCCGACGGCCACGTGCTCCTCGAAGGCGTGCCCGGCCTGGCAAAGACCCTCACCATCACCTCTCTGGCTAAAGCCATCGACGCTAAATTCAGCCGTATCCAGTTCACCCCCGACCTGCTGCCCGCCGACCTCATCGGCACCATGATCTACAGCCAGAAGAACGAGACCTTCCAGGTCAAGAAAGGCCCCATCTTCTCCAACTTCATCCTCGCCGACGAAATCAACCGTGCCCCCGCCAAAGTGCAGAGTGCCCTGCTCGAAGCCATGCAGGAGCGCCAGGTGACCATCGGAGAGAACACCTACAAACTCGAGGAGCCCTTCCTCGTTATGGCAACCCAGAACCCCATCGAGCAGGAAGGCACCTATCCCCTGCCCGAGGCACAGGTAGACCGCTTCATGCTCAAGGTCGTCATCTCCTACCCCAAACGCGACGAAGAGCGCCAGATCCTGCACCAGAGCCTCAACGAAGGCTTCAACAAGCAGACCTCCATGCTCAAGCCCGAGGACATCATCCGCGCCCGCAAGCTGGTGCGCGAAGTCTACATGGACGAGAAGATCGAGAACTACATTACCGACATCATCTTCGCCACCCGCTATCCCGACCAGTACGGCCTCGACAAGATCAAACCCCTCGTCAGCTACGGCGCATCGCCCCGCGGAAGCATCAGCCTTGCCATCGCAGCCAAGAGCTACGCCTTCATGAAACGTCGCGGCTACGTCATCCCCGAGGACGTGCGCGCCATCGCCATGGATGTGCTCCGCCATCGCGTAGGCCTCACCTACGAAGCCGAAGCCGAGAACATCACCAGCGAGGAGATCGTGAACGAGATCCTCAACCGCGTCGACGTTCCCTAATCAAGAGATTTAGTATTCGCGCAAGAAACAAAAGAAACAGAACTAAAAACTCAAGATTTTGAACACCGAAACCGACATACTAAAACGAGTGCGCAAGATTGAGATTCGCGCCAAAGGCCTCTCGCGCCAGCTCTTCAGCGGCGAGTACCACAGCGCCTTCAAAGGGCGAGGCATGGCCTTCAGCGAGGTTCGCGAGTATCAGTATGGCGACGATGTGCGCAACATCGACTGGAACGTGACGGCACGTCTCAACCACCCCTATGTGAAGATCTTCGAAGAGGAGCGCGAGATGACCGTGATGCTGCTTGTCGACGTCAGCGGTTCAAACCTCTTCGGAACCAAAGGCGAGCTGAAGCGCGACCTCATCGCCGAAGTGGCCGCCACGCTAGCCTTCTCCGCCATCTCCAACAACGACAAGGTAGGCGTAATCTTTTTCTCCGACCAGATCGAGAAATTCATCCCGCCCAAGAAAGGCAGCACCCATATCCTGCGAATCATCCGCGAACTCATCACCTTCGAGCCCCAGAGCAACGGCACCGACCTCGACGAAGCCCTGCGCTACTTCTCCAACGTCATCAAGAAACGCAGCACAGCTTTCGTGCTGAGCGACTTCGCCGACAACGACGGCTTGTGGGAAGACTCCCTCAAGATCGCCGCCAAGAAGCACGACCTCTCGGCCATCCGCATCACCGACCGCCACGAGCAGAGCCTGCCCGACATCGGGCTGGTGAAGATGCACGACAACGAGACTGGGCTCGACCAATGGATCGACACCTCCTCCGCCTCCATCCGCGAGCAGTTTGCCCGGCAGCAGGCGCTACGCAACGCCAAGACCGAGGCATTGCTGAAGAAATACGGCATCGACCGCGTCGACATCCAGACCGGCGACGACTTCGCCAAACCGCTCATCAAACTATTCAAGATGCGACAATAACGCACAACACCAAACGGAAATGAAAAAACTTCTCACCATAACGGCACTACTCCTCTGCTCCTTCCTCACCATGGGGCAGCACCTCGATGCCCGCTGGGACACAGCCGGCATCGCCCTCGGGCATAGAGCCGTCATCACCCTCGGCGACCAGCTCAACCTCACGCTCTCGGTTTCCGCCAACGAACTTCCCTCTGTCGTCTTCCCCACCAAGGAAGAGCTGAGCAGGAACGACATCGAGGTACTCTCGCAAAAGGTCGACACAATCAAAAGCGACAAAGGCTACACCCTGACCCAGACCAATATTGCGACCTCGTTCGAAGAGGGCGAGCACTCAACAGGCCTGCTCTCCGTCCAAGTCATGCAAGGAGGAACGCTCCTCCCCTGCTTCACTCTGGACAGCCTCACCCTCGTCGTGGAGGATTTCCCCGACGTCGACACCACCAAGGCCGAGATCAAAGACATCGCCTCCATCATGAAGGAACCCTACACCTTCTGGGAGATCTTCCGTTGGATTCTCCTCGGCATCGTCGTCGCCGCCCTCGTATGGCTGGCAGTCTTCCTTGCCAAGAAGATCAAGAAGAAAGAGCCCATCATCGTCAAACCCCAGGCACCTCCCACGCCACCCAACGAGCAGGCACTCTCCGACCTCGAGAAGCTACGCACACGAGAGCTCTGGCAGGCCGGGCTGGTGAAGGAATACCACACCGAGCTGACCGACATCGTAAGAAGATACATGGGCGCCCAGATGGGCATCGACTCCACAGAGATGACCTCCGACCAGACCCTCGAGGCTTTCGAAGAGAGTCCCTACAAGACCAACGACAGCTTCGACCACCTGCGCCGGCTCTTCCGTACCGCCGACATGGTGAAGTTCGCCAAAGCCGAGCCTCAGCCCTATGAGCACGACCAGTCGATGAAAGAAGCCAAAAGCTTCGTTGAAGAGACCTTCGCCAAAGTGAAAGAACAACAAGAGAAAGAAAACCAAGAATCTAAACCCACCAAAGAATGAGACTGACATTCGCACATCCCTGGATACTCCTGCTGCTGGTGCTCGTCCCGATGCTGGTGGCATGGTATTTCTGGAAATACAAGAAACAACATCCGGCCATGCGCTTCTCCGACCTGTCGCCCTTCAAGGAGGCCGGCAAGACCATCCGCCAACAGATGGTTCCGATGTTGTATATCCTGAGGCTTCTTGCCGTAACAACCCTCATCATCGCTCTCGCACGCCCCCAAAGCAAGCTGAGCCGCAAAGAGATGAAAGTCGAAGGCATCGACATCGTGCTGGCCATGGACGTCAGCGGCAGTATGCTCGCCGAGGACTTCCGTCCCAACCGACTCGAGGCTGCAAAGAAAGTGGCAGCCGAGTTCATCAACGGCCGCAAGGATGACCGTATGGGCCTGGTGGTCTTCTCGGGCGAAGCATTCACGCAGGTGCCTCTCACTATCGACCACAACGTGCTCCTAGGCCAGCTGGCAAAATTGAAAAGCGGCATCCTCAAAGACGGTACCGCCATGGGCGACGGTCTCGCCACCGCCATCAACCGCATCAAAGACAGTAAAGCCAAAAGCAAGGTCATCATCCTTCTTACCGACGGCGTAAACAACCAAGGCTCTGTCGACCCGCTCTCCGCCGCCGAGATTGCCGCGCTCTACGACATCCGTCTCTACACCATCGGCATTGGCACAAGAGGCATGGCCCCCTACCCCTTCCGCGACCAATTCGGAAGAGTGATCTACCAGAATGTTCCTGTCGAAATCGACGAAACGCTGCTGACCAGCATGGCTGCAAGCACCAAAGACGGCCAGTATTTCCGCTCCACTAACAAGAAATCGCTCAAAGCCATCTTCGACCAGATTGACCAGATGGAGAAGACTAAGATCGACGTCACCCGCTACAGCCAGACCAAGGACGAACATCTGCCGTTCCTCCTCTTCGGACTGATCTGCTTCGCCCTTGAGCTGCTTCTCAAACTCCTCTACTTTAAGATCTAACCGTCATGATTCATTTCGAACATATCACCTATCTCTATTTCCTGCTCGTCATTCCTGCGCTATACGGCATATTCTTCTGGACCCGTTTCCGCAAAAAGAAGAAATTGGCGCTGTTTGCCGACAGTCCTTTGCTGGTGCAGCTGCAGCCCGAACTCTCGCGCCGACGCCCACACATCAAGTTCACGTTGCTGATGCTTGCTTTGGCGTTCCTCATCATCACCATCGCCAACCCGCAGGTAGGCACGAAGATGGTCAAGGGAGAGCGTCTCGGCGCCGACATCGCCATCTGCATGGACGTAAGCAACAGTATGATGGCCGAGGATATCGCCCCCAACCGTCTGGCACGCAGCCAGCGCGCCGTCAGCACATTGCTCGACCAGCTGGGCAGCGACCGCGTCAGCCTGGTGGTCTTTGCCGGAAGCTCGTTCATCCAGATGCCCCTCACAACCGATTATAGCGCCGCAAAGATGTTCGTCGACCAGATGGACTGCAATATGATCCAGGCTCAAGGAACAGCTATCGGAGACGCCATCAACACAGCCATGCAGAGCTTCGGCTACGGCGACCCCGACCGCGAATGGGAGAAGAAACTCAGCCGCACCATCATCATCATCTCTGATGGTGAGAACCACGAGGACGATGCCATCGGCGCCGCAAAAGAGGCCTATGCCGAAGGCGTGATGGTGAACACTATTGGCATGGGAACGACCAAAGGAACACCCATCCCCGAATATCGCAACGGACAGAACAACGGCTACAAGCACGACCGCGAAGGCAACATCGTCACCACCCAGCTCAACGAGCAGATGCTGGTGGACATAGCCCAAGCCGGAGGCGGTATCTATGTGCGTGCCGCCAACATCAACGCCGGCATTGACGAAATCGTGAAACAGCTCGAGCACCTCGAGAAAGAGAACTACGGCAGCTCTATCTTCTCCGAATACGAGAGCCGGTTCCAGTACCCTCTGGCAGCAGCACTCCTGTGCCTCCTTGCCGAAGTGCTCATCGCAGAGAAACGCAACAAGAAATACAATCTGGGCAAACTCCTCAAACGATAACCGACAACCAATGAAAAAGCAGATCATATTCACCCTCCTTTTCGCCACCCTATGCGGTAGTATCTTCGCACAGCAGAAACCGAAGAAAGTAGCCAAAGAGGTCCGTACAGAGACCCGAGCCGGCAACAAAGCCTACAACAAGAAGCACTATACCGACGCCGAAGCCACCTACCGCAAAGCCCTCACCAAGGACTCTACCTACTACAAGACGCAGTATAACCTCGGCAACGCACTCTACCGCGAAGGGAACTATGCCGGCGCCGCCGAGCGCTTTGGCAAAGCCCTCGAGACCCCTACCCTCTCCAAGAGAGAGCGCCACAACGCCCATCACAATCTCGGCAACGCCCATCTCCAAAAAGGAATGAAAGAGCGCGACGGCCAGGGTGGAGGAATGCAAGACTTCCAGCAGGCGGTAAAGAACTATCAGGAAGCACTAAAGGCCGACCCCAAGAACAAAGACACCAAATACAACCTCTCCTACGCCAAGAAACTCCTCGCCCAAACCCAACAACAGCAGCAACAACAGCAGAACCAGGGCGGAGGACAGAACGACCAGCAAAAGCAGGACCAAAACAAAGATCAGCAAAACAAAGACCAGCAGAATAAAGACCAGCAAAACAAAGATCAGAATAATCAGAATAATCAGAACAAAGACCAACAAAACAAGGATCAACAGAAGAAGCAACCCAACCAGCCCAAGGATCAGCAGAAGAAAGATGCCGAGCGCCTGCTCAACGCTGTGAAGAACAACGAGAAAAACACCATGAAAGAGCACCAGAAAGCTCTGGAAAGCAAGGTTGATTCGCGCATCGAGAAAGACTGGTAGGAGGCACCAACCAGCCTCCTGCCTCGCACCTGCGTCGGAGCAGACAGCAAAACGCACCACACAGACACAAACCCAAACCTAAACTTATCACGTCGCCAGTCCTACAGAAGAACCCATCCACAAACACCGACCCGATAATGAAAAGAACACTCCTCATACTCCTCGTACTCATCTCCACCCGCCTCTTCGCCCAGGAGATCATCATCCACGCCCCCTCGTCCATAGCAGCAGGACAACGATTCCAGGTACGTTTCGAGATCAACGACAAAGCCTCCAACTTCCAAGGCCCCTCTTTCAAAGGGCTCAGCGTGCTGAGTGGTCCCAACCAGTCCACCAGCACCAGCATGTCGTGGATCAACGGACAAACCACCCGGTCGGTTAACCACACCTTCTCATACCTCATCATGGCCGATCAACCCGGCAGCGTTACTGTAGGCTCCGCCAGCTGCGACGTCAACGGGAAGAGGATCACCAGCAAACCCTTCACCATCAAGGTAGAAAAAGGCGACCCCAACGCCAACCAGAACGCCTATGGTGGCAGCCGCAATCCTCAGCAGCAAGCCCAGCCTCAGGCAACCACAATAGACAATAACAGCCTCTACGCTAAAGCCTCAGTAAACAAAACCAACCCCTACTTGGGAGAAGAGATTATCATTACCTACAAGATCTACACCCAGGTGTCGCTACAGCAGTACCAGATCGATAAGTTGCCCGGCAACAAAGGCTTCTGGAGCGAGGATCTTAGCGAAGGCAAGCAGATACAACAGCGCGAAGAGGTGATCAACGGCAAGCGTTACCTCGTAGCCGAGATTCGTCGCGGAGCCCTCTTCGGACAAGAGACAGGCTCACAGAAGATCGCACCCCTTCAGATGGAGGTGCTCGCCATGGTGCCCGTCCAGCGCCGACGCACAGGAACCATCTGGGACCTCTTCGACGACCCATTCTTCAACCAAGCCCAAGCCGTCAAGAAAGAGCTCCACACCAACGCCCTCAGCATCAACGTGCGCCCTCTCCCCGCCAGCCCTGACGGATTCAGCGGCGGCGTAGGATCCTTCTCTGCCAAGAGCGCCATCGACCAGAACGAAGTGAAAGCCAACGAAGCCATTACCTATAGCATCACCATCAACGGCCACGGAAACCTGATGCTAATCGAAGCCCCCGAGATCGATTTCCCCAAAGTCTTTGAGGTATACGAGCCCAAGATTACCGACAAGATCAGCCGTAGCGACAACGGCGTGAGCGGCTCACGCACCTTCGAGTGGGTTCTTATCCCACAAAGCCAAGGCAGCTATGACATCCCCGCCGGCCAGTTCATCTATTTCAATCCAGCTGCCGGACGTTACGAAACCATCACCACCGAAGGTTTTAACGTGAAGGTGGCCAAAGGCAACGCCACCGACCGAACCGTGAGCACCAGCAAGAGCGACGTGAAAAAGCTCAATGACGACATCAACCACATCAAAGCCTCCGCCGGACGTATCGAGCGAGACAGCAAGCCCGGTCTCATCTACTGCATCATGGTAATGGCTATCCTCCTCCTCCTTGCCTTAACCCTTTACCTCGGCCGCCGTCACCAGGAGTTCCTACAGGACGAAGTTGGTGTACGTCAGAGCCGAGCCCTCAAGCAGGCCCGAAAACGACTGCGCAACGCAGAGAAGCATCTGGGAGCAGGCAACGACAGCCTGTTCTTTGAAGAGATCTACAAAGCCCTTTGGGGCTGTTTGAGCGACAAATATCGCATCCCGCTTTCTCAGCTCTCAAGAGAGACGATAGCCGCCACACTTGCCGACCATCATATCCCAGAGGAGAAACTCACACTTATCATGGAGACACTTGAGAATGTCGACGAAGCACGCTTCGCCCCCGGCGACAGCTCCGCTCGCAAGCAGGAGATTTTCAACCAAACCCTCAACACCATAGCAAGCCTATAACCTTTTTCCACGACAAAACACACTTTTTTAGCATGAAACGACTCCTCTCATATCTCTTCCTCCTCGTCCTCTGTCCTACCCTCTCCATCGCTCAGGACGACGCCTTTAAGGCTGCCAACAAAGCTTATACAGACGGGCTCTATAGCCAAGCAGCCGAACAGTACGAAGCCCTGCTTACCTCCGGCACACGCAGCGCCGCGATCTACTACAACCTTGGAAACGCCCGTTTCCGCATGGGAGAGCTAGGACAAGCCATTCTCAATTACGAGCGTGCCCATCTGCTCGACCCCACCGACCAGGAGATCCAGGAAAACATCGACTTTGCTTATTCCAAGACCGAGGACCATATCGAGCCACTCCCTCAATTCTTCGTCGTCCGATGGTGGAACGGCCTTACAGGACTACTGGGAGCAAACGCCTGGCTTATCATCGCCATCCTCTCTGTCCTCCTCTTTGCCGTCGCTTGCGCCATCTTCGTGCTTTCCCGTTCTTATAACACACGCAAGACTTTCTTCATCGTCAGTCTTGCCGCACTCCTCCTTGCAATCCTCTGCTCCGCACTTTTTGCCAGCGCATTAAGCCAACGAAACGGCGACAACCACGCCATCGTCACCGCCCCCATGGCCGAAGTCATGAGTTCCCCCGACAGCGGCAGCGTAAACAAGTTCATCCTCCACGAAGGCACAAAAGTAACCATCACCGACAATGTGGAGCAATGGGTCAAGATCACCATCGCCGACGGCAATAAAGGCTGGCTCCAAGCTACCGACATCACCACCATCATACCCTGACAGATATGACCAAGAAACAAGTCCTACTGATTATACTCGTACTCTCGTTCCTCCTTCCTGCTCAGGCGCAGAAGAAGAAAAAGAAGACGACGCCCGCCCCCCACGAAGAGATCGCTGTCGTCGATGACGAAGACTGCGGTTGCGAACTTGTCTTCGTCGACGGCATACAGACCACCCGTAAAGGCGACAAGTTTGGCTTCAAACTTGCAGACGGCACAGTCATCGTTGAGCCACAATACATGTTTGTTGACCAATTTATAGACGGATACTGCATCGTGCTACGCGACTACGACCGCTATGGACTCATCGACCGCACCGGACGCGAGATTGTCCCTTGCGAATACAACGACGTCACCCATCCCAGCAACGGCATGATCCGTGTGATGAAAGACGGCCTCTATGGCTTCTATACCCAAGAAGGAACGCTTGCCATCGCTCCCCAGTATGATGCCGCCAGCACCTTTAGCGAAGAGCTCGCCGTCGCTACCGGCATGGTCGACAGCACCACACGACTCTACGGCTACATCGACAAGCGAGGGACCTTCGTCATCAAGCCCCAATACGATTATGCCAACCCATTCTACAACGGCCACGCCATCGTCAAGCAGTATGAGCGATACGGCATGATCACCAAGAAAAACAAAGTCGTCGTCCCCATCAAATATGAGAACATCTCCCCTATGGAGCCTAGCGGACTCTTCTTCGTCCAGGACCCTATGGGTGAAAAGTTCGCCGTCTTCGGCAAACGCTACCAGCCACTCACAGACTACATCTACGACGCTTTCACCTCCTATGGCGACGGATACTACACCTTCCGCCGCGACGGCAAGATGGGATTCCTCAACAGCAAAGCCCAGGAATGTTTGGGGCTTTATGACCATGTCGACGGTTTCGTCGGAGGCTTCTGCTGCGTCGCCAATTGCGGCAAAATAGGCATTATCGACACAAAAGGCGACACCATCCTCCCTATCGCCTACGACAACGCACTTCTCTCCACCGAAAGCTACCATTTTCACGAAGGTCTCGCCCTCATTGAGAAAGACGAGAAACTGGGCTTCATCAACCAACAGGGCACCATTGTCATCCCGATCCAATACGACGGCGCCTTCTACTTCTCCGATGGTCTCTGCCCTGTGCAGAAAGACGGTGCTTGGGGTTACATAGCCACAGACGGCAGCACAAAGATACCTTTCATCTTCGACGGTGCCTCCCCATTCCAATATCACCGCGCCGAAGTATACCACAATAACCAGTCGCACAAAATCCTTCCTTCCGGCCAATGCGTAAAGAACTGTAGTCTCTTTCCCAAGTTCTAAAACAAAAAAGCAGTTCCAAATTCAACAATATATATCTTACGAACCCCTAAACATAAGAACTCCATGAATATAGCAACCCACGACGGCACCGTCATTGCCGTCAGCCCCAACCAAGTGAAAGTGAAGATTGCCGCCGTCAGCGCCTGTGGCCATTGCGACGCCAAAGGCAAATGCGGATTCGCCGAAAGCAACGAGAAAGAGATCGAAGTCGCCACCTCCCGATGGGAAGACTTCAATGTCGGCGACGCCGTAGAGGTTCAGGTCGACGAGAGCCTCGGCTTCATCGCCGTCATCATCGCCTACCTGCTCCCCGCCGCCCTCCTCATCACATCTGTCGTCCTCTGCAACCGATGGGGTTTGGCCGAGTGGCTCAACATCCTCATCGCACTCGCCGTCGTCACCCTATGCTACGTCCTCATATACCTCTTCCGAAACAAACTGCAGAAGCGTTTCTCCTTCAATGTAGCCCACAAAGCATAACATTTTTTTTGCAAATTAATATAATTATTTGTATTTTTGCAGTTTCAAACCGTTAACAAACGCACAAAAAATACATCATGAAGCAGATCACTATTCTCTTGATGCTCAGCACAGTACTCTCGTTCTGTTCCTTCAAATGCCAGGCACAGTATGACAGCGAAAACACAGTAAACTACGAGTACAAAGAGACCATCCACAAGAAAATTACCGACGAGGTCAACGCCAAACAGCGTCTGATGCAGAAAAAAGCAGAACAGATCCTCATCAACTTGCCCCTCGACCAAAAGCTCTACGACGAGAGCGAGGTAAAGATCCTTGCCCATGCCGTCTATGCTCCCAAAGAAGATGGCAGCCACGAGCTCAACTACGTGATGGAGATCTCCTACAACTGCACCCACATCGAAGGCGTCACCGACGACTATCCTGAAGGCACCTACACCATCAACGAATCCAACTCCATGCGAGCCATCTGCAACCTCACTAAGACCCTTATCGAGGAAGACTGCGGCCGCTATTTCGGAGCCGGCAAAGAGGTCGACATCCGTATCACAGGAGCTACCGACGCCATCGACGTAGCTCACATCGCCTATAAAGGAGAATACGGCGACCACAAATATGAACCCGTCCTCTTTAATGGCGAGAAAGTGCGCATGAGCCTCCTCCAGAGCGAAGGCATCAACAACAACGCCCAGCTTGCCTGGGTGCGCGTCTTGGGTGTCCGCGATTTCATTGAGAACAACATCCAGCCCCTCCACAGCACCAACAACCACTTCAGCTACGAAGCCTTCTGCACCCCCGAAGTTGGCTCTCTCTACCGTCGCTGCACAATCCACATTACCGTTCATGACGCCTGGTCTGAAACCATCAGCTCCATGAGCGAGAACATGACCACCTACGACGACCACGTTGACATCAACATCCCAACCACAGCTAACACCAACAACGGCAACACCTACGCACTCATCATCGCCAACGAGAACTACGGAACCCCCTTCCCCACCTGCAAGTATGCCGCCAACGACGGCAAGGTGATGCGCGACTATTTTACCAAAACCCTCGGCATCCCCGAACGTCATGTCAAAGTGCTCAACAACGCCACCAAGGGTGAGTTCAAGACCAACGGCATTGACTGGCTCAAAGATATCATTACCGCCGAGAAAGGCAACGCCAACATCATTCTCTACTATGCCGGCCACGGCCTCTCCGACGGCGATTACAACGCCTATCTCCTCCCTTGTGGCATCAACACCTCCTCCATCAAGAGTTGGAGCGGAAAAAAGAACCAGGGCGTCAAAACCCAGCTCTCTAAAGGCGATACCAAAGCCCTCCTCTCCCAATGCATCAGCATCGACACGCTCTGCAACTGGTTCAACCGAGTACAAGCTAAAGGATTCACCTTCATCATCGACGCCGGCTTCGACGGTTTCACACGCACAGGCGACACCCTCGTCAACATCCAGCACACCTCTGGACGCATCAAAGGCATGCGTATCCGTAGCGAGATCGTTCTGTTTACTGCTGCCGACGTCAACAAGACTGCTTACTGCTTCGACGCCCAGAAGCACGGATTCCTCACCTACTTCATGCTCCGCGAGTTCAAGCACAAGAAAGGTGATATCACCTATGGCGAGATGTTCCGCAACATAGAGAAGTTCGTAGGCTACGAGTCCTCCCTCCAAGGTCTCCTCCAAGAGCCCATCATGGTCCTCGGCGGCAAGACCAAAGACACATGGGAAGGCCTCCGTTTCAAATAGAACCTAATACCCACTATAAACAACAAGAGAAGCATCCGACGGATGCTTCTCTTTCTTTAAGCACATTGGATAATACATCTCTATCGGGCCACTATAGGGTGTTGGACCTAAGCAGAGCGACGATCTCGGCCAATTAGAGACCCCCTACGTGTACGTATCCTGAATTGTGGGCGCTATATAGGCGCTACTCCGTCGCAAGAGCGAGGCTACCACGTAGGTGATCATTCCCTCTGTCCACGCATAGATATCATCGCGGATATCACCTTAGAGGCCCGCCATGTTGCTTGTTTTTCTTCTTTTCAGATGCCGCCTATAAGAAATAAGGAATTGTGGCCGTTTTTATGAGAGCGTGAGCTGAAGAAACGTGTTTTCTTTACCGGGACTGCAAAACAGGACCTTCTAATGCTGGACGAAGGCCCCCATGGTGAGCTCGCGTGGGGAAACGAACCAGATGATGTCGCCTTTGTTGAAGACGGTTGAGGCGACGGGGTTGATGGTATAGTCCTTGCCGTGTTCGATGGCGATTACCATAGCCTGGTATTGCTGCTGAAAATTGCTGTTGGAGATTTGTACGCCGCAGAGGGGATTGCCATCCATCAGTTCCAGACGATATATATTGAGTTCGTTGTCACTATGGTCGTGAATAAGCATGTCGGGTTCTACCTCGATGTCGCTTCGCAGACGACTGAGCTGCTCCTCGCTGCCAATGACGGTTATTCGATCAAGAGGCATCAGGACCTCGTCTCGGTCAGGGAGGTCGAAGATCTTGTCTCCGCGTTCAATACTGACGATATTGACGGAGTAGTTTTGTCGTATACCAGCCTCCTTCAGACGTTTGCCTATAAAGGGAGAATACTGCGAGAGGCGCATACGTTCCATGACGAACTGTTGGTCGAGGGTGGGTGGAATCTTGAACGACTGTTGAGCCTGACGCTGGTTGAGGTTGGTAACGAAATGGCTCTCGATATGGCGGTAGAAGCCGTTGGCTTTATTACTAAAAAGCACCACCACGAGGACAAAGAAGGCGAGGACGAAAAGGAATCCCCAAGCGATGTGACTGTAGCGTCCGATAACCATGCCAACAAAAAAGAGGGCTGTGAAATAACGCAGCAAGAGGACGGGGATGACGACAGCCTGGGAATATTGGTAGACGGAGAGCAGCTTCTTGATGCGCTGTTTATTAACATTCTTCACCACCATAGCCCAAAGGAATGGTGTCATCACAAAGAGCGTCACTACCATACCCAAGAGGTTTCCCCAAAGGGAGGGTGTTCCATCGGAGAGGACAAAGACTTTGTTGAGCAGCGGCTTGACAAAGGCTATAGAGATGAGAGTGAGGGCGGCAAGAATGATGCCATAGAGGCAGATGGAGGCGAGCTGTTTCTTGAGGAATCGCTCCATGCTGACCTGATGGACGGCGCCTTTGCTTTGGTTGGAGTAGCGCTCGAGGCTCTCGCGCCATCTGGCGGGGAATTTAGGATAGACTTTCTCGTAGAACGGAAGTCCACCACGGATCATGTAGGGGGTTACAAAGGTGGTGATAATGGAAACAGTAACGATGACGGGGTAGATATCGGGGTTTATGACGCCGAACTGACGTCCCAGACTGGCAATAATGAAGGAAAACTCGCCAATCTGACAGAAGCAGAAGCCCGATTGAAAAGCCGTCTTGGTACTCTTGCCTGAGAGGATGACGCCCATAGTAGCGGCGAAACTCTTGAAGAAAATGACACTAAGAGCAATAACGAGGATGGGGACAATGTATTTGACCAAAATAGAGGGGTCGACCATCATACCTACCGACACGAAGAAGACGGCACCGAAGAGGTTCTTTATAGGGGTAACGATACGATGGATGGCATCGGCCTCTATGGTTTCGGCCAGGATAACGCCCATAACGAAGGCACCTAGGGCGGTGCTGAGCTCGGCCTTGGAGGCGAGCACGACCATGCCGAAACAGAGGCCCACAGCGACGACACAGAGGGTTTCTTCGGTCATATAACGACGCATCCACTTGAGGAATGTGGGGATGAGGTAGATGCCGAAGGTAAACCAAGCTACCAGACAGAATACCAGCTTGACCAGAGAGCCGGCCAGCCTCATTCCGTCGAACTGCTTGGAGACGCTAATGGTGGAGAGGATAACCAAAAGGAGCACGGCGATGAGATCCTCAACTACGAGGACGGCAGTAACAGTATTGGTGAACTTCTGTTGCTTGAGTTTGAGGTCGTCAAAGGACTTTATAATGATGGTAGTGGAGGATATGGAGAGCATACAACCAAGAAAGACACTCTCTATGCCGGTCCATCCGAGCGAGAGACCTACAAGACAACCTATGAGGAACATCACCACCAACTCGGTACAGGCTGTGATGGCTCCGGTTCCTCCAACCTTCTTGAGTTTCTTGATACTGAACTCCAATCCCAGAGCAAACATCAGAAAGACGATACCAATATCGCTCCATACCTTTACATTGGTGGGGTCTGTGACGGCCGGGAACCATGTGACATAAGGGCCGATGAAGAAACCGGCCACGATATATCCTAGGACCAGAGGCTGCTTGAGCCACTTGAACACCACGGTAATGACGCCGGCGGTAATGAGGATAGTGGCTAGATCGCTAAAGAGAGGAGGCATATTCTATTTTTGAGAGAAGGGTTTGGATAGATAATGTTATCGGAGATGGACTACCGTTATTCCGTCACCGCCAAGTTCAAGACGTTCGCTATGGCACGACTGCACCTCGCTCATGGCCTGGAGCCGTTGGCGGATGAGGGTCTTGAGGATGCCGTAGCCTTTGCCATGGAGGATACGTAGCTCGCGTTCGCCGAGGAGCTGGGCTTCGTCGATAAACTTCTGCAGCTCGGCAAGGGCCTCTTCTGCTCGCTGGCCACGAAGGTCGAGGGTGGGACTGAAGAACTTGCGCTTCTCGTTGATATCGTCGAAGATGGATTGGTAGCGTTGGTTGTTGCGAGAGGTCTTGTCGACAGGCAGGCCCTGTTTCTTGGTCTTCTGCAGACGGTCTAAGGCGATGGTCATACGGAGACTGTTGCTTTCCACAACGGCTTTTCTGCCTTTGACCTCGACAACCTGACCGAATGTATCTTGGTCGTCAACACGGACGATATCGCCCACCTCTATCGGACCTTGAACAACGTCGTTATGGGCCGACGCGGGCTCGCTTTGGGCTGGGAGGTTGGCTCTCTTGCGCTCGTTACGACGTTGCTCTGCGTGGTGTTCCTGCTGGCTCTCTACACGATGGAGTTCGGCCTTGAGGTTTTCTCGCGCTTGCTGTGTCTGCTCTTTCTCAGCCTGGGCTTTCTTAATATCGCTAATGGTCTGTTCCACGGTTCGGTTGGCTTCAGAAAGGATCTCCTTAGCCTCTTTTCGAGCTTGGGAGAGAATCTCGTAACGCTTACTCTCTAATTTTTCGTTGAGCGTCTGGTATTTTTCAATAACCTCGTTAAGAAACTGGTCACTCACCTCCAGTTCAGTCTTCTGCTTTGCAATTTCCTGTCGGTCAAGCTCGATCTGTTGGAGCTGATGCTCAAAGTTGAGCATCTCCTTGCCCACCTTGCCTTCGGCTGCAGCGAGTACCTCCATGGGAAAGCCTACCGTACGGGCGATTTCAAAGGCAAAAGAGCTGCCCGGATGACCTATAGATAGCCTATAGAGCGGACGCATCTGGTTGGTGTCGAAAAGCATAGCGCCATTGATAATTCCGGGATAGCGGTCCGCAAGGAGTTTGAGGTCTGCGAAATGAGTAGTCACCACGCCATAGGAATGGCGCAGATAGAGTTCCTCCAGCAGAGCCTCGGCGATGGCACATCCCGAACGGGGTTCGGTACCTCCACCCAGCTCGTCAAGCAGAAAGAGAGTCTGGGCATGAGCCTCTTGAAGAAGCTGCTTCATATTCTGCAGATGGGAGGTATAGGTACTGAGGTCGTTTTCGATAGATTGCTGATCACCAATGTCTATGAAGATATTATCGAAGATACCGAACTCAGAGGTCTCACGGCAAGGGACGAGAAGTCCGGCTTGGAGCATATATTGTATAAGACCCACCGCTTTGAGGCAAACGGATTTTCCTCCTGCGTTGGGGCCAGAGATAATCAGAATATGACTCTCGGAGGTGAGTGTGATATCGAATGGGACCACTTCTCCCATCTTGGAACCTTCCTGGCTGCCGGGATGCTTGCGCTCTTCGTCGATACGATGCTGGCGTTCAAGGACCAACAACGGATGACGAGCCTCAAGCCATTGGATATGGGTGACGTCGTTTACTACCGGCATTCCAGCATGGAGCCGGAGTGCGAAACGAGCTTTAGCACGGATGAAATCAATACGGGCAAGGAACCAATAGGCATTGACGAGGCTGTCTATCTGGGATCGGAGCTGGTCGGAGAAACGAGCGAGGATTTTCTGGATTTCGTGACGTTCTGCGAACTCCAGCTCGCGAAGGTCGTTGTTGAGTTCCACCACCTCTGTGGGCTCTAGATAGGCTGTCTGACGGGTTGCCGACTCATCGTGGATAAGACCTTTTATCTTGCGGCGATGGGTGTCGAGCATAGGGATAACCATACGCCCATTGCGAATAGTGACCTCTGCGTTCTCGGGAGCCCAACCTTCGGCTTTGGCTCTACGGAGCGTATGGCTGATGCGGCTGTCTACCTCGCCTTGTTTACGGCGCATCTGCTGACGGATCTCCGCCAGATCGGGAGAGGCGTTGTCGAAGATCTCTCCCTTGTCGTCGATGAGTTTGGAGAGGGCACGGGTAAGGTTTGGGTCAATTTCCACCTTCTCGGCCATGACGCGCAGTCGCGGATAGCGGTCCTTATCCTCGCGAAGAAGGAAGCGAAGGCACTCGTTGATGGTACGCAACGAGCACTTGAGGTCAAAGAGCGGTTGGAGTTCAATAACGGTATTGCCGACACGCAGACGGTTGAGCTCATCGGTCAGGTCGAGAAAATCTTGAGCAGGGAAGGCGTTATCAAGAACCAGTATCTGACGAAACTCTTCGGTCTGCTCAAGGTCGCGCATAATGCGATCATAGTTGGTGGAGAAACGCATCTCGTGCGCCATCCGCTCAGCCATGGGGTTGCTACATTCTGCGGCGACATAGTTGCATATCTTGTGGAATCCTATTTTTTCTTCAATGGGTGAAATCGGCATAATTGAGTAGTACTTTCTAGGTAGTTATAGGGTAAGTGTGAAGGCGTCGGCATCGAGGTGAAAAGGACATTTTTTGCGGAATCGACACAGGTTGTCGTAATCGAGTGACACTACCGCTACGGCCTCTCTACCCGGCTGGCAAGAGGCGATGACGTCGCCTTTGAAATCGACAGCGGCGGAGTCGCCTTGATAGAGAAGGCCGATCCCGTCGGTACCTACTCTGTTTACGCCCACGACATAGACGAGATTCTCTATGGCGCGAGACTGCAGCAGAGCAGACCAGACCTTAGAGCGGGACTGCGGCCAGTTGGCGCAGCAGAGCAGAAGATCGTACTCGAGCTCCTCGCCAATGGTACGGTTGCGGAGCCATAGCGGGAAACGGAGGTCGTAGCAGATGGCAGGCTTGATCTTCCATCCGCGCCACTCGATGAGAGCCTGTTTCCTACCGGGTGTGACTTGTTCTTTCTCATCGCTTAGGCAGAAGGTATGGGCTTTGTCATAAAAACCATAACTTGCGTCGGGACGCACCCAATGGAGTCTGTTAAAGACCGAACTCCCTTCTTCCACCAGCCACGAAGCCACAACGAGGGCGTTATAGCGACGAGAAAGAGAGAGGGCAAAGCCGAAAGCCCCAGACTCTTCTACCTCTGCCACCGAACGCATATCGCCGCCAAAACCGGTATTGAACGTCTCGGGAAGGAGAATCACGTCCACCTCGGAGTGCAGATCCAACGCATCGCCGAGCATCTTGTCCAGATGGCGATAGTTTGCCTCTGGATCGTTCCATCGGATGTCCTGCTGGACGAGGGCAATATTGAGGGTCTCCTTTCTTTTCATATTTCTATCACTTGCAGTTACATACATGATCCCACTTCTTCTGGGGTGTGGGGAGGAGTTCCTCGATAGCTTGCTGATTATCCCAGCTCATGGGGCACACTCGCATATCGATGAGTTTGAGACTGTAGTTGAGCGCTACGAAAGAGGGCGGGAAATCTATCACGCCAGTCTGCCAGATGATGAGTTTCTCCAGATTAACAAGATTGGAGAAACTGTCTGGCAGTTCAAGAATTGGATTACGACTGAGGTTGAGCACCTTAAGACTAGTGATGTTTCCTATTACCTCAGGGACGACGCGGATATGGTTGCGGGCCAAGTCCAGTTCCTCGAGATTAGTCAGCTTGGTGATTTCGGCAGGGATCGAATCGATGAAGTTCTTGCCGAGATCGAGAACTCTAAGGTTGGTGAAGGCGAACACCTGGCGGGGGACGGTACGAAGACGCTTGTAGTTGAGCTTGAGAATATAGACATCCTCCGGGTTTTTCACTTCGGACAACGACTTATACACCTTGCCGGGCTGGGCCATGAGGGCGAGGTTTGAGAGTAGGAAAAGCAGTAATACAAGACGTTTCATCATGGTCTTTGTTATTGGTTGAATATTGCAAGCGAAGCCGATCGGTCCCTTTCCAGCTGGGAAACCAGCTCGTCGACAGAGGCGAACTTGCGAGTCTCACGCAGATAGACGAGGAACTCGATGGTGAGATGCTTCTCGTAGAGGTTCTCCGATGATCCGATGATGTTGACTTCAAAGGTGCTGGTCTTCTCATCAAAGGTGGGCTGCGGACCTAGATTTGCCATAGCAGGGAATCTTTCTTTTCCCCCTTCCACCACAACAGACACAGCATAAACTCCCTCTTTGGGTAACGCCTGCATCGGTTCATCAAGACTGATATTAGCTGTTGGGTAGCCGAGGGTCTTCCCTACTCCGCGACCACGCACCACGGTTCCGGCAACGGCATAGTTACGGCCCAATAGCTCTTTCACCTCGTCGAGCGTCCCACTTTTGAGCGCGTGACGTATACGGGTGGAGCTGATAGCGACGCCGCCAGCTTCAACGGGGGTATCGACAACGATCTGGAAACCGCTCTCCTCCGCGAGACGAGGCAGCTGGTCAAAATCATTGTTGGCTTTGCTGCCGAACATATTGTCGTAGCCCAGAACCAAGGCTTTCATATTGAGCTGATCAAGCAGGCAGTCCTTTACAAACTGACAGGCAGAGTGCATGGCCGACTGACGATCAAAATGGATGACATGCAGATAAACCTCATAGCCGAAGAAATTGCAGAGGCCAGAACGGCGCCGTTTGACGTCGCTCAGAAGACGGAAATCGCCCACATCCTTGCCTAACACGATACGTGGATGCTGGTCAAAAGTGACGACAACCGGCTGGAACTCTAGTTCTCTGGCTTTTGCGGTAAGTTGATCGAGGATATGGCGATGGCCAACATGGACGCCGTCAAACATGCCCACGGTGACGATAGTGCCACGGGCAAAGAGATCTGCTGCTTCATGCTGGTTTTCCATGGGGAGAGTCATTATGGAGTGTGGTTTGCGTTTGTAGGATTGTCGGTGTTGAGAGCCATCAGGCAGGCACCTCTGTCGCTCTAGCCTTGCGGATGGGTATGGCTAGAGGCTTTGTGGAGGCTGTCTGACGGCTGATAGATTGGCATTATTGTTTAACGATCTTAGCAACTTTCTCACCGCAACGGAGCACATAGATGCCGCTGGCGAGATGGCTGATGGGTAATGTGTTCTTTCCTTCAACGGCTGATTGGCGGAGTACAAGCTGACCACGAGTGTCGTAGAGCTCGACATCGGCGCCTGCCTTATCAATCTCAACCATAAGGAGGTCGGAAGCAGGATTGGGATATACCCTCAGCACATCCTCTTTGACCTCTTCAATACCAACATGACTGCCGTCGGTGACGGTGAGCATGAGGGTATAAACGTGTCCAGAAGTGGTTTCGTCGCGATAGTAGTAAGTTCCGTAGGCAGAATCCTGGGTGTTGATGACCAAGTTGTGGAAGGTGACAGTAGTGCCACGAGCTACGGTAAGAGCCTCATAATGACGCTGGGTTCCGTTGATGGGGAATCTGACGTCATCAATCCAAGCGCAGTCGCTACCATTGTCGTTGCTGTAGTCCTTCTCATAAGAGAACTTATAGGTATGTGTTCCTGCACGAACAGGGAAGGAAGCCCTACTCCAGTCCTCTTCGCCACTAACCTCCAACATTTGAGCGTTGTCAAGATAGAAGAAGAACTTATCGTAGTTATCTTCGCTGGAGACTTTATAGAAGAAAGAGACCGAGTCGTCGGCGGTGGAGGTGTAGGAGATCGTCATCTGCGATGAACGTCGGGCGCCATTGTTGCCAAAGGAGTAGGATCGTGCGCAGTAGGTTCCCGAGTGAGCACCACTATTCACTACCTGCCAGGGATAATTCCCTTGAGTCCATTCGAACATGCTGAAGTCGCCAGTCTCGAATGTCTCTTTCTGGCCTGTTCCTACGGTCATCATAATAGTGTCTTTGAAGACGAAACCAGAAGAGGTAAGATAGAGGAAGAAGGGTATTTCAACATTTTCGGGGAGCTCGGAACTGATAGACAGAGAGAATGTAGACGAGAGAGTTTCGTCAGCATCGACACGAGCCAATGAATCAGAAGGGCCTGTCACCGAAACCAGAGGTTCGAGACTGACGAGCGAGATGGCACTTCTGCCAAGAGCGGCATGACCCACATTTCGCAGAGTGACGTTGAGCTGCACCGATGTGCCAGGCTGGGGAGTCTGTGCAAAGTTGGTGTTCTCGAGACTGAACTTAGGTGCGTTGACGGTGAGCAGATAGGTACGTTGGCTCTGCTGGTCGGACTGGCTGCCCCAACGGAGGGTTGCTACCACGGGGACAAGCTGCTGGTCTTTGAGCGAAGCGCTGAAAGAAGCATTCACTACGGCAGACACGGTGGTGCTGGTGCCAGCGTTGAGATTGGACAGGGCGATAGCTCCGTTGTTGGAGAAAGTCACCAAACCATCGGGCGAGGAGAACTCGACGCTGAGTGAGCTGGTGTTCTGTGCACCCACATTGACCATTGTTATCGAGAGAGGAACGGTGGTGCCGGCGACGGCAGCCACATCGGTGGTCACACTATTGCTGACCACGAAAGGACCAGAGACTTGGACAAGTGCTATCTTCTGGAAATAGGTCTGATACCCCTGAGCCGATACTGCCAGTTCTACGCTATCAGTCGATGCATAGGGCTCAAAGACGAGCGTTGCAGCGCCGACAGCGTCGGCAAAGTCAGCTGCAATGAGCGTTCCATTGCCATCGGTGAGCGCCACATAGGCATAAGGAACAGCATTCACATCAAGACTGGTAGAACCTACAGGGAGGGGCGAAGGCGAACATTGAACGGTCATCGTGCTAGCCAAAGAGAGCCAAGGAGTCACCGAAGGGTCTCCCATGATATGATAGATCTCCCAATAGTAGTTCTTTCCACGGGTGGAGGAGTTCTGGACAGACATGTTGCCTGCCATCATCATCGAGCCGGTGGTGGTGTACCAATCGGAACGGGCCTCGTTGTGAGTATGGAAAAGACGGTCGTACATGCCAAGATTGCTAGCGCTATAGTTAGTGTTCATCGTATTGCTGATGCTCGAGCGGACGCCTACGCTCCAGTAGAAATCCTCAGCCCAATAGGTGGAGTTGCTGCCGCCAAAGTAAGCTACAGCACCGCAATAGTTGCCTTTGCGGAGGAGCGCTTCTCCGAAGCAGGTGTTCTCGTCGAACTTGTTGGTGAGACAGCAGTTGCCGATCATGACACCGAATTTCTGAGTGTTAGTCATGCCGTTGACCTGGCTGACGCTGAACGAAGGCTCAGCCCAGCTGTCGTAGCTGCCGTGAGCAGAGTAGTTAATCCAGCCGGCGCCGTTGCTGTAAAGCGTACGCAGCGCGGCAGCCGACGTAGAACTTTGGGAGCTACCTGTGACGGTAACGCCGGTGGGTGCGAAAGCAGTATTGTTCTTATAGTAGGTAATAGACGAGAAGCCGTTGTCGGAGGTAACATAAGTCTTGGCCACATAGTCCATAGTGGGGTCGGCGTATCTATAAGCATTGTCCGAAGAATAGCCGCCATCGACGCCAGAGATGAGGATGGCACGGGAGAGGAACGAAGGATCTTCAAATCCGTACTGCTCGTACATCAGCGTTTTTTCGATCTGGGGAACAAGCTGACCTTCGTTGGTGGCGGAGAAACGGCCATAGTAGCAGTCGGGGATGAGGTCGTCATCGGTCCAGGTGGTATAGTAGAGGTCGGTCACATGTCCCGAATTGCTAGTAGGACCAGTATAGCTGTAACGGCCCGAGAAAGCGGGAATCTGTGCAACGTCACCTACGAGCAGCAGATAGGTAGGAGCAGGGAGAGAGGGCATAGCGTTGGTATAGAACCCTTTGATATATTGGGCGATAGAGTTGGTTGTCGTCCCCACATTGGCATCGTCGGTATAACCGACTGTGACAAGGAAGCCTTTGCGCTGTTTCCAAGCCACGAAGTTGTCCAGCATTCCACGGAAGCTGCTATGAGCAACAATGAGATAATGGATAGGGCCGTTCTCGGCGGTTGCCATCTCTTTTGTCTCATTCTTCAAGGTGTTGAGTGTGCTGACACCCGTGCTATAGGCACCACTGAAGTGCTTAGCCTGCATCTCCTGCGTAGCCTGGACGTCGGCGTTGGAATAGACGATAGTTGCATCGATGCCGCGGCAGACAATGAGTTTTCCACTGACGGGATTATATCTCACAGGAGCAAAAGCGAGTGTTGCCAGGTTACGGTTGCGGGCGACACCGATTTTAGTGACAGATAGGATCTCGTCTGCACCGAAAAACGCATCTTTCTCGTAGCAGGACTGATCGATGACAAACTGAGCAGGCGTTCTGTCAGACTTGCTGCGCGAGGGCTGTGCGGGAACGATGCAGTTTTTTATCCCTAAAGCCTCCGCATCAAGAGTGTCGAAGACAGCCGCGTTCACCACCACCTCAAATCCGGAGCAGAGAGGAACTTCAATCATCTTGGACATAACAGGGAGGTTAGGTTTGCCGGCATTCCCCATCTCAATGAAGTCATCCATCGACAAGGTGTTGTAGCTTTCACCGAAGAGATCGGTCTGTCCTACCAGAAGGTTGGGGGTGCTGATTTGGAGATGAAGTTGGGTGTAATCGCTCTGCAGAACCTTACAGCTATTCTGCCCTTGTGCAGAGAACAAGGCAGCCACCACAAGAATGAATGTGCTAATGTACCGTTTCATTATATTTTTGTTATTATTTCCTATTACTATATTTTGCGTTTCGCGTTAGGCTTCAAACCATCAAAACCGAAAACAAGTTCGGTTATCGGTTCTAGGTTATTTGATGTTATTCTATGCAGTCGGAGAACATCTTGTAGAATTCCTCCGGAGGCGGTGCTTCTACAGTTATCTGTTCGTGCTTTACCGGATGCTCGAAAGTGATCTTGCGGGCATGAAGCGAAATACCCGCATCTTTGTTGCTCCTCGGCGAGCCATATTTAAGGTCTCCTTTTATCACCATGCCGGCATGGGAGAGCTGGCATCGTATCTGATGATGGCGGCCGGTATGGAGGTCGACCTCCACCAGTCCATAGCCTCCTTCGCTGACAGAGAGAAGCCTGTAATCCAAGCTGGCCAGTTTGGCGCCCGAGGTGTTGGCTTTCACCACATAGCTCTTGTTCTGCTTCTCGTTGCGGAGGAGCCAGTCTTCTAGATGCCCCTCGGGGGCGGGACGTCTGTCGGAGAACTTCACGATGGCCCAATAGGTCTTGTGGAAGTCGCGTCCTTTCACCAGCTCGTTCATACGAGAGAGCGCCTTGCTGGTTTTTGCAAAGACCACGGCACCGCTCACCGGACGATCGAGCCTGTGGATCACGCCACAGAATACATTGCCAGGCTTGTTGTCGCGCACTTTGATATACTCCTTGACGATCTCAGGCAACGGCACATCGCCGGTCTTGTCGCCTTGCACAATCTCCCCTACCCTTTTGTTGAGGATGAGGAGATGGTTGTCTTCGTAGAGAATATCGCTAGCGTTCATAGTTTATTCGTCAGACTTTTTCTTGTCAGAAACCACAGCCAAGGGAGTGATGCCGTTACGCACCACATCCTGCAGATCAACAAGGATCTCGGTATCCTTGGGGAGGAAGAGGTCGACACGAGAGCCGAACTTGATGAATCCCATCTCCTGATTCTGCTTCACCTCTTCGCCTTCGTGAGCATAATAGACGATGCGGCGAGCCATCACGCCTGCCACCTGGCGCATGAGGATCTTCTGTCCGTTAGGCAGCACCATGCCGATGGAGGAATGTTCGTTCAGAACCGAGGACTTAGGATAGGAAGCCACAAAATAGTTGCCTTTGTGATACTTCACATACTCCACCTTGCCGCTGACAGGATAGCGGTTCACATGGACGTCGGTGCCGTTCATGAATACGCTCACCTGGATACAATCGCAGTTGAGGTACTCCTTCACGAATGTCTCTTCGATGGCACAGATCTTGCCGTCGGCAGGAGAGACGAGACGGGTCTCATCCTCGGTGAAGACACGACGAGGGATGCGGAAGAAAGAGAGCAGCGCCATCCAGAAGAGGATGAGGATGGTGATGAAAAGATAATGGAAGAAGTTCCAAGGTTGGACGAGGAACAGCATTGCTGCCCATACTACCAGGACGGCGACGCCAACCCAGAGCAACATTTTATGACCTTCTTTGTGAATATACATGCTATTTGAGGTGTTTGTTTTCTTTTGACATTTTTATGGAAGCCATCTTACGGATGCGCTAGAACAGACTTCCTACGCAGAGGATAAAGAGGATGAAGGGGATGATCATGATCACGCTGTCGAAACGGTCGAGGACGCCACCGTGGCCAGGCATGATATTACCGCTGTCCTTCACACCACAGAAGCGCTTGAACATCGACTCCACCAAGTCGCCCAACGTTCCTGCCACGCTGCAGGTGAGGCCGAGGATGGCCCAATACCACCAGCTCAGGCCGCCTTGCAACAGAGGGCCGATGAAGATAGCGCCCAGCACACAGAAGAGCGCTCCGCCGAGGGTACCTTCCCAAGTCTTGTTGGGAGAGTGGCGTTCCCACATCTTGTGCTTGCCGATGGCCATGCCGGTGAGGTAAGCGCCCGAGTCGTTGATCCAGGTGCAGATGAACACCATCATGAGGAGGCCGGCGCCGAAATTAGACAGCGGCTGCATGAGGACGAGTGGGTAGACCACCCAGATGATAGGCAGCAGCGTGTATCCGATGGTGGCGAAAGGATGCTCGTCTTTGCGCCAGAGTTGACAGAGGAAGACAACGGCAAAGAGGGCGGGAAGGATGAGCATGGAGAGGAACGCCATGTGGGCAATACCCATGATGCTGATCAGGCAGTAGGTCAGCAGAGCCAGCGTGTAGCCGGCAGCCTTGTTCGTCTCGACACCTTTGATGGTGAGGTTCTTGTAGCATTCATGCACGCCCATCATGGCCACAAAGCCGAAGAAGGCGATAAAAACACAACTTCCAGCCATGCGGCTGCCTAGCCACTGGCTGGAATAGATAGCGAACACAACGAGGATGCAATAGGCGGTGCCGCTAAGAGTTCGTATTAGTAATTTCTTCATAATCGTACGATAGGTCTTATAGGTCTTCGACCAAAAGGAGATAGAGCCGTGTGCCTGCTGCCATCTGGTCGTCGGGATGGAGGCAGACCATCTGTGTGGGGAAGGTCTTGAAGTTCTCTTTCATCCTGTTCACCAGCTCTTCCCAGTTACCTACCACCTGCGAGGTGAACGCCATCACCACCGTGACGGGAGGCAGCGAGACGAACGCCGTCCCGAAGTTCTGCTTGTTGGTGAGCACCATGCCTGCGCTGTCGGCCACGAGGCCATCGCTGAGCAGGACGCCCATCTTATATTCTCTCCCAGCCTCAGCAGGGAAGGTGTCTTGCAGGCCCACCTGAGAGAGGAAGGCGGTGAGGTTGTCGGTACAGCAGCCCACGGCGCAGTTGCCATGGGCAGCCTGGATCTCCTGCAGATGTTGCAGGATCTCCTTCTCGTCAGTACAGTAGCGGAGCTCGCCGCCCAGCTGGAGATAGCGTTGGGCGAAGAGCACAGCCTTGTCGTCGGCCATAGGGGCTGAAGGCTCGTGGAATCCCACACACTCCAAGGGGAGGGCGATATCGTTCTTCTCCACCAAGGCGTTACGGATATCCTTGACAACGTTCTCTTTTATAGGCCGGAGTTTCATAGGTTATTCTTTTTCGTTAGTGTCGGTCGCAGTTTCGGAAGTGTTCTCTTCGGCTCCGGACTCTATCATAGGTTCTTCAGACGCTGTGGCGGGACTCTCGTCCTCGGCAGGAGCAGACTCCTCCGCTTTGTCGTCGGTGCCGCCCACCTTCTTCTCGGGTTCCCAGGGACGGGCGCCATAGATGCGCTCCACATCGTCCTTGAAGATCACCTCGCGGTCGAAGAGCGTGGCGGCCAGCTCGTCGAGTTTCTCTCGGTTGGCCACGATGAGCTCTTTGGCTTTGGCATAGGCAGCCTCCACGAGAGCCTTCACCTCGTTGTCGATAGCCTCGGCAGTCTTCTCGCTGAAGGGCTTGGTGAAGTTCCAGTCGGCCTGGCCTGTGGAGTCGTAGAAGGAGACGTTGCCGATCTTGTCGCTCATGCCATAGTATATCACCATGCTCTGAGCCATCTTGGTGGCACGTTCCATATCGTTGAGGGCTCCGGTAGACACTTTGCCGAAGACCACCTCTTCTGCTGCGCGGCCGGCCATGAGGCTGGTCATGGAGTCGAACATCTGCTCTTTGGTGGTGATCTGACGTTCTTCAGGCAGATACCAGGCAGCGCCGAGGGCCTTGCCACGGGGCACGATGGTGACCTTCACCAGCGGGTCGCCCCAGCGGAGGAGCCAGCTTACCGAAGCATGACCCGACTCATGGTAGGCGATGGTGCGTTTCTCCTGCTCGGTAAGCACCTTGGTACGTTTCTCCAGACCGCCGATGATGCGGTCGATGGCGTCGAGGAAGTCCTGCTTCTCTATCTCTTTCTTCGCTTTGCGGGCGGCCACGAGGGCGGCCTCGTTGCAGACGTTGGCGATATCGGCGCCGGAGAATCCGGGCGTCTGCTTGGCGAGGAACTCGTTGTCGATATCCTTGCTGAGTTTGAGTTTGCGCATGTGGACGGCGAAGATAGCCTTGCGCTCGTCGAGATCGGGTAGCTCAACATAGATCTGGCGGTCGAAACGGCCGGCACGGAGCAGAGCCTTGTCCAGCACATCGGCGCGGTTGGTGGCAGCCAGCACGATGACGCCGGTGTTGCCTCCGAAGCCGTCCATCTCGGTGAGGAGCTGGTTGAGGGTGTTCTCTCGCTCGTCGTTGGCATTGCTCAGGCCGCTACGGCCACGGGCACGCCCCACGGCGTCGATCTCGTCGATGAAGACGATGCAGGGGGCCTTCTTCTTGGCCTCTTCAAAGAGGTCGCGCACACGGCTGGCGCCGACACCGACGAACATCTCTACGAAATCGGAGCCGCTCATGGAGAAGAAAGGCACATTGGCTTCGCCTGCCACCGCCTTAGCGAGGAGGGTTTTGCCCGTACCCGGAGGGCCTACGAGGAGCACGCCCTTGGGGATCTTGCCGCCGAGGTCGGTGTAGCGTTTGGGGTTCTTGAGGAAATCCACCACCTCCATCACCTCCTCTTTGGCGCCGGCCAGACCGGCGACATCCTTGAAGGTCACATTGGTGGGCGTCTTGCCGTCATAGAGCTTGGCTTTGCTCTTGCCCACGCTGAAGATGCCGCCACCGCTGCCGCCGCCCATCTGGCGTGCCGACATGCGGCTCATCACCACAAAGAAGATGATCACCAGAAGGAAGGGGCCAAACATGACAAGCACCTCTCTCCATGCGTTGGTGCGCTTCTCGGGGGTGAGTTCGATATAAGCCTCCTTCTTGATACGGTTCATCTCGAGGGCGTCGATTTCGTCGCCGCGCCCCATGGTGTCGCGCATCACGATCTGCTCTTCCACACGTTCGATGTCCTTCTCAAAGCTCTCGAAGGTGACGAACTGGTATTTGTAGAAGCCAGGCTTGGCGTCGTTCTTGCTGGCGAGTGCCTTGTAGGTGGTGTCCTGGGCAACGACGTCTTTCTTGATATAGATCTCGGCAAACTCTTTGTTCACCACAACAATACGTTCCTGATCCTGGTTGAGGAGGATGGGCTCGAGCTTGTTCCAGGTGATGTCCTTCGGGCCGCCGGCATTCTCGCCGCCGAACCACACGGCACCCAGCACCATCAGGATAGCGCAGTAGATGGCATACATCACCATGTTGCCCTTGTTACGCTTTCCCTTGGGAGCTTTCCCGCCCGAGAAGGGACTGTTTATCTTGTTTTCTTTCTTGTTCTTGTTTTCTTCGCTCATGGAGAAATAGGGGTTGTGCTATCGGGCTTCCACCGGCTCGCAGAGGGGCGCCGCCCGTCGCTGTTTTCAGTTATGGCTAGCGTTTTTGTTCACGTCACAGAGGCTACAGCTTCACTTCCTTTGCGTCGGCCCAGAGTTCCTCGAGACGGAAGAAATCGCGTTTGTCCTTCTGGAAGATGTGCACAACCACATCGAAGTAGTCCATCAGGATCCATTCTGCGTTGTCGTAGCCCTCCACCTTGTGGGGGTTTTGGCCCGTAGCCTTCTTGATGACCTCGAACACGCCGTCGCTGATAGCGCTTACATGAGAGGGGACATTGCCGCTGCATATCACGAAGAAGTTGGCGGGAGCCGACTGGAGTTCTCTCAGGTCGAGAATCACGATATCGTCGCCCTTCTTATTGTCCATACCCTGTGCCGCAAGACGTGCAAGCACCTCACTTTCTGTTAGATTACTAGTCTTCTTTGCCATTATATATAATTATGTTCAAGTTGCAAAAGTACGAAAAAATTTCCAATCAGCAGAAACTATTTTTTCCACACAAGGAAAAGGAGCAAAAAACATGCCAATCCGCCAAAACATGACAAATTGGCAGAGAAGGTGACAAATTGTCAGCCACGACATCACACCCCGATGACAGCTGCTGACAAAGCACCCCCCCAAAAAAAGAGACGGCCGTTCCCATTAGGGAACAGCCATCACTATTCACGAATCAGAACCAGTCTTTATCGTCTCACCGCAAGACGTTTAGCAAAGCCATCCACTCTGATCATATAGACACCGTTGGCCATATCCGAGAGGTTGATCTGGAGGCTGGTGCCAGAGAAGGTGCGCTGCATGAGGATGCGCCCGGTCATATCGTAGAGGCAGAGGCGATGACTGCCTTCGCCTTTGACCTGACACACGACGCTGGTGCTGGCAGGATTAGGATAGACGACAGCCTCACCCACGAGGACATCATCGACACCCACCTCTGCGAAATGCATCACGGCAACGCCGTCGAGGTCGAATCCGCCGCTATAGCCGTCGGTGGGATAAGGATCGTTCACCAGATGACCGAAGGCATCCTTGCTGCCGTATTGGGGATCAACGCTTCCTACAACATCCACAACGCGGACATAACGGATGTTGTTGACATCCAGATTGGCGCTGTCGCGGAGCTCGTCAAGATCGAAGGGGGTACCCCAACCGGCACGGTACTTGCCGGCCAGATTGTTGATGAAGGTAGGATCGACAGAGCCGTAGGGGCCCACCTGCGCCGTGGTGGGAGTGAGCGAGGTGGCGGGGAAACGCACAAAATGCTCGCCGTCGCTGCTCACCTCCACAAAGGCAAGCTCGAGAAACGAGTCGTTGAAGGAGTTCTCGTAGACGGCGAAGTCATAGCCCTCGCCGTTGGCGATAGGATATTCGAAAGTGAGCGTAGCTCTGCCGCCATCGCCCAAGCTTACGACGTTGACATTGTTGTTGTCGCAAGGGCCTACAGCCATAGAGGAGTCGCCAAAGGAGACATAGCTTCCGGGGTTTGCCACATCGGTATAGCCGCGTTCCACCTGGCAGGTGGTAGCCCAGCCAAGAATCCTGCTGTCGTCATATTTCACAGCCGTGCAGCCTTCGGTACCTACTGCTCCACAGAAAGGGCCTTCGACAACAACGGGCGAAGGCTCGCTGACGGCGTGGATCTCCGTAAGCCACACAATCTCCGAGGGGTAGCCCCACATAGTATCCACCACGACACCAGAGCGGGGATCGCCCCACTTCACAAAGTCGCCGTTGCTGAGATAGAGCTGGTCGAAGCTGAAGGAGGAAGCCGTTCCGTTGAGGTTGTACCACCAGTAGTTGCCCGACTCGGGCTGGCTGAGGGCCAGCGTGTCGTCGTCGAGGGCAAAGCGGATGTCGCTCACGCCCCAGCCTCTGACATAGCTGAAACGGGGGTCGTCGGCCTGGATGGCGTCCATCATATCCTCCAGCGTCACGCTGTCGGCGCCAAAGCGGAAGCCCCATGCCAGAGCGGTATCGGGGTCGGCCCAGTTCACAGCCATCACCACTTCGTTGCTGCCCGCGCCTACCCAGTAAACGATGTCGGAAGCCGCGATGGTCGCGTCGGCAGGAGTCTCCTCGCCGCCGCCGTTAGGGTTGGTGGCAGCAATAGCTGTGGTGAGAGTCCACGTGCAGCTGGCGCTCAGCTCAAGATAGTCGCCGTCAACAACAACCTGGCTGCCATACCCATCAGCCCAGTCGCCGTTGATATAGTAGCACCAGTAGTTGATGACAGAAGCCAGCGTCATATTGCCGTCGGCATACTCCACGTTGGAGATGAGGCCGCCGCCAAACTGATAGGAGAAGCGGCTGTCGTAGGCGGCGATAGAGTCCACGAGGTCTATAGCCACCACGTCGCCTTCCCATCTCACACCCCAGGCGTAGGCTACGGCAGGCGTGCTGTCGTCCCAGCCCACCACGATGACAGCCTCGTTGCTGCCGGTGCCGCACCAAAACTGGATGTCGCTGGCCGGGAAAGCGATGTTTTTCGTTCTGTTGCCCTCACGGGCTTTGAGATGCGCCTCATTGTTGCTCTGCCCCATCATCGTCGCCACGAGCATCAGGCAGAGGCTGAAAGAGAGTAGTTTTTTCATCATTTTTTTCGTTTTTATCTTTATTTGGCGACCTCCGAAAATCTGTTTCCCAATCCCCTGGAGGCCCCCGTTTGTTAATAAATACAGAACCGTTGGGTGACCGAAGCCACCGCCGCCGACCGACGAAAAAAAAGGGAGATGAAAGACACCGCAGCGGACATGTCTGTCCAACGGATTTTTTGAGACACCCGACAAACCATACCGACGGGCGCCGTCTTTCTCAAGCTCTTTCCTCGAGGGCTGCAGAAAATACGATCTGGCAGGTCTTCTGACTCGTCCTCCGAGAGTCTCTGCCTTCCCATACGACTATGGCGCCGCACAGTGGCCTATGAACGAGACTGCGGTATCAGGACTCACAGCAGCGGGACTGTCCGGGATTCGCACCCGGTTCCCTTTTGACACCCTTTTCGGGGCGACCAAATCAAATGCAAAAGTACGAAATATTCACGACAACGCGATATTTTTTTCGTCAGCACGACCTCCACCCACTTTGTATCAATCAATTACAACATACCTCAAGCAACCGTTGCAACCGCCAGAAACCGAAAACACCATTTCCAAAATCCAGTTTTCGCTCCTCCCCGGCCGCGACGCCAGACGATAAGCCCGCCACAGCATCTATATGCGACGACGCGAGACTGCAGCCTCGCTCTTGCGTCGGAGCAGCACCTATATTGTGCCTATATAATGCCTGGCTAGCGCCTATCTTGCGCCTACAATTCCAGATGCTACCCCTATTATTCTAGGCGCTACCCATATGCAATATAGGCGCTACCTTTAGAGGTCACCCCTAGTAAATCTTCGGTAACCGAAGGCCAAGACCCAGACCGTTGGCAGAACCTCTTGTAACCATTAGGGAGAGCAATGCTAGACGAACCGTAGAGAAACGGGTAGGATATGGGTGGAATATGGGTGGAATATGGGTAGGATAGGGGTAGGATATGGGTAGGATATGGGTAGAATATGGGTGGAATATGGGTAGAACATGGGGAAATACCCGCGTCCTATTCCCCTTTCTTCTCTCTCATTTTCATTCCTTCGTTCCTTCTCCTCTTCTGTTTTCTTGTCATTAGACCATAAGCCCACACATCTGTCCCCCGGAAGGCCTGCCGTTCTGAAGGTAACCTCTAAAAATTAGTTTTTTTAATCCATTAGACTTGAGTGCGATTGTTCTCCGGCCCGTTGGCCTATCGAAGAGCCACCGGCTCTTCTTCATCTTCACAAAGTCTTGAACCATTACCAATCGTGACATTTGGCTGCGCCTCGGCATAATAATCAAGTTTATTCTGCCCTCGGCTTGCACAAACGTTGCTACGGCTATGCTTCTTCGCCTTTGTTTGAAATCCGCTCGGCATAAACTCAAAAATCATCTCAATCTAATTATTAGAGGTAACCTCTAAAAATTCAGTTTCAGACGATTTTTGATTATGGGCGAGCAGGTTTCTTCTTTGAACGAAGGCGCAATGCGGTGCATTGTAACTGAGTGAAAAGAAGAAAGATGCCGTTCAGAATCGAAAAGCGTGAAAAAGTAATGTTTTTTAATATCCTTTATCATTACGTTGAATTTTTAGAGGTTACCTAGAGGTTACCTGAAGTGTTTTTTTGAAACAGAGAGTCTACCAAAAGTCTACCAAAAGTCTACCAAAAGTCTACCAAAAAAGGCCAAGAGTCTACCAAGAGTCTACCAAGAGTCTACCAAGAGTCTACCAGCATCGTACCTCCGGCGTGGCGCTCTCTGTTCTTTTCTTTTGGGAATTATATACGTGTTGTCCACAACGACTATCTGCTAGAAACACCATTCAACCAGCATGCACCTGTTTGCGTTTCGCCATTGCGGCCTCCGAGCCGCAATCATACAGCCAAGCAACCCGGTCGCAATAGATTGCGGCTGACATTCGTCTACGTTGCTTCGGCTGACATTCGTCTACGTTGCTTCGGCTGACATTCGTCTACGTTGCTCCGGCTGACATTCGTCTACGTTGCTTCGGCTGACATTCGTCTACGTTGCTTCGGCTCGGCATAATCAAAACACGTTTTGCTTCTGCTCTCGCTCCTCCGCAACTCCCGGCATAATCAAAACACGTTTTGCTTCTTCTATCGCGCCTCTGCAACCCCAGGAATAGAAAGCGAGCTTTCTCTTCTCTCGCTCCTCCGCAACTCCCGAGCCCGCAATGACGAGGTCTGCTGAAAAAAAAAAAAAAAAAAAAAAAAAAAAAAAAAAAAAAAAAAAAAAAAAAAAAA
>JAKSMR010000149.1 GCA_024400495.1 Bacteroidales bacterium | reverse complement strand
CTCTTATCTAATCCGTTTTTGGTATTCTATCCCCCGTTCCTGCTCAATGGGTGTTGGGATAGCCGAGCCGTGAGGTGAGGCGAAAAGAATGGCCCGGCGGCGACGGCCGTCGTCCCGGGCCTGTGCCGAAAGCCCGTAACGCTCTGGGAGCACGAACTCCGTAACACAGCTTGGGCATCGGCACGTTTTTGGTCATAAACTGAATGGTTGCAAGGGCGACTTGATCCAGTCGGATCCAAGAACCTCTTCAGCTCGAATGATAAGATAAGTATACCATGAATCCGGCCGAAATGCACATTGGAGTCGACATCGGCAAGGACAAGCTCGACGTCTGCCTCCCCAACGGACACAAGTACGTAACGACAAACAACAAGAAAGGCATCAAGCCGATCATCAAGGACGCGAAGAAGCTCAACGCCATCGTGAGCTTCGAGGCCACCGGCATCTACAGCAACAAGCTGTACGACGCCTGCATCGCCGCCGGTGTGCGGGCCATGCAGCTCGACCCGTGGCGTGCGAGGAACTTCGCCAAGTCGCAGGGGCTCCTTGAGAAGACCGACTCCATCGACTGCGAGATGATCCGCGATTTCGCGGCATCCCTGAAGCCGGAGAAGCGTCGCTTCATCGAGCCGATTTCCGACTCGCAACGGAACCTGCGGACGACCGTGCGCGTACGCCGGAACCTCATGAAGGCCAAGAATCTCGTGGCCACCCAGCTGGACTGCATCGACGACGCATCGTCCCGCAAGTCGCTCATGCGGATCGTGGACAGGCTCGAGGCGGAAATCGCGAAGGTGGAGGCGCACAGTGACGAGATCATCGCGAACGACGAGCGCATGCACGCCCTTGCGGTTCGGTTCCTGGTCGTGGCCGGTGTCGGTCCGTGCGTGACGCGGGTGATCCTCTCGGACGTTCCCGAGATCGGCAGACTGACCAACAAGGCAATCGGCAAGATCCTCGGGCTGGCGCCGCTCGAGAACAAGAGCTGTACGGTCGAGAAGAAGAGCAGGCCCCAGCGCGGACGTGGTTACGCAAGGAGCGTCCTCTACGAGGCCACGATGACCGCCTGTCGGTTCAATCACGTCTGGAAGCAGGACTACGACGACATGGTGGCCAGGGGGAAGCCAAAGCCCGTCGCCCATACTGCCATCGCCCGGAAGATGGCGATTCTGCTGAACACGATTGCGAAGTATCCGGGCTTCAAGCCCAGCGAGCCCCCGAAGCCCGCAAAGGCGAAATAGCGCAGGAGACACATTGTCTGCTCGGGAGAATGGGGAAGCGAGTTGTTAACAAGTTTTCCCTCTTCCCCCCACCCCCCC
>JAKSMR010000147.1 GCA_024400495.1 Bacteroidales bacterium | reverse complement strand
TCGCGAAGCAAACCTCCCAGCACACTGGTATACTCTTAGCCGCCCGCTTGTTGGTAAGTCGGGCGGGGGCCCCTCAAGGCCCCATTAGCCCGACTTATCAACAGGCGGGGGCTAATCAAATGAAGAGAGAGAACCACCGCAGCTTCCTTTTGCTACTTTTCCTTGCAGCCACGGCCACGGTTGAATTCCGGTATGGGGCTGTGGTAGCATTTCGATTTGCGGACGTGTCCGTAATGTACACACTTGGCAACAAGGCCATTCTGGGAGACTCGGAGCGTCCGCGCCAACTTCGAAAGCGAGACCATTATGGCTTGATTTGCAGCCTGCGCAGATTTAACCGATCACGCGGGCGGGCAATGATGTTCAGCCAGTCTTGGAGCGCTTCCGACATCTGAAACGCGGGGCCACAGTCCCCATACCGGAAAGGTGAAGCAAATGATAACATGCGGAATCGACATTGGCAAGGGCAAGCACGCCGCTGCCCTGCTGGACGAGTCGGGCCGGGAGATCGGCCAGGCGAAGTTCTACGACAACACGCGCCAGGGAGCCGAGAAGCTCCTCGAACGCCTGCGTGCGCATTCAGACCTCGCATCCGTGCGTGTCGGCATGGAGTCCACTGGAAACTACTGGCGGGCGTTCTACGACCACCTCACGAAGGCGGGATGCAGGGTCGACGTGATCAACCCGATCATCACGAAGGCGTCCTCGGCGGGCGACATCCGCGGGCGCAAGACGGACAAGCGCGACGCCCTGACGGTCGCGGACGTCGTGTTCCGGGGCAACTACGTCGCCAAGCCGGCCGAGAACGGCCCCGAGCGCGGACTGAAGGTCCTCACCCGCCACCGGGGATTCCTCGTCGACGAATGCACTGCCACGAGGCTGCACATGCTCGACTTGCTCTCCGAGACCTTCCCGGAGTTCGAGTCGCTCTTCGACGAGAAGTTCGGGAACTTCGCCCTCGCGGTTCTGGAGAGGTACCCGGGCGCACACGCGCTCGCTCATGCGCATCTCCCGTCCGTCGCGAAGATTGTCAAGGAGCACACGCGGGGCAAGGACGTCGAGGCCGAGGCGAAGAAGCTGATCGCCGCGGCCAAGGACAGCATCTGCGTCAACTGCGCGATCCACGAGGAGATCGGCGAGTGCATCCGTTCGTCGGTCAAGACGATCCGCGGCCTCCGGAAAACGATCGGCGAGATCGAGAAGCTGATCGAGGCCTGCGACCCGCCCAAGGTGGCCGAACTGATCATGCCGATCAAGGGGTCGGGGAAGCTTCTGCCGAAGATCATCGCCGCGGAGATCGGCGACATCGGACGGTTTCTCCACAACCCCAAGACGGG
>JAKSMR010000146.1 GCA_024400495.1 Bacteroidales bacterium | reverse complement strand
AAGTCGCTCAAGGTGGCTCAGTTCTACCTCTACATCCAGTATATCCTCCACACCCAGTTGCTCGCCGCATCGAGCTATGCACGCGCTAACAACGTGATTCTCAAGGGCGACATCCCTATCGGTATCAGCCGCGCCTCGGTAGAGTCATGGGTCGAGCCATTCTACTTCAACATGAACGGCAGCGCCGGCGCACCACCTGATCCATTCTCGGCCAATGGCCAGAACTGGGGCTTCCCTACCTACAACTGGGACAAGATGCAGCAGGATGGCCTCCGCTGGTGGCTCAAGCGCTTCCGCAAGATGCAGGAGTACTTCTCGGCTTACCGCATTGACCACATCCTCGGCTTCTTCCGCATCTGGGAGATTCCTACCCATTCGGTTCACGGCTTACTCGGCCAGTTCTCACCTTCATTGCCAATGACTCCAAGCGAGATCGAGAGCTACGGCATTGGTTTCCAGAAGGATTTCATGACCAAGCCATTCATCAACGATGAACTCATCGAGCAGCGTATCGGTGCACTCCGTCACTACCACGAGGAGGAACCTACCTGCTGGGACGGCATGGATCCTGTCGATTATGTGCACCACGTCTTCATGAACCACCTGCACGACGACATCTGGGAGATGAAGCCAGAATTCTCTACCCAGCGCGCCGTCGAACTCTTCTTCAGCGGCAAGAAGAAGCAGCGCAATCTCGACCTCAAGGAGACTCTTTATTCATTGATTTCCAACGTCCTCTTCGTCGAGGATCACAAGTGTCCAGGCACCTATCACCCACGCATCTCGGCACAGCTCGACTATACTTACACCCGTCTGCAGGGCTGGGAGAAGGACGCTTTCAACCGCCTCTACAACGAGTATTTCTACCGCCGTCACAACCAGTTCTGGTACGACCAGGCCATGACCAAGCTGCCTAAGCTCATCGACGCTACCCAGATGATCGTGTGCGGTGAGGACCTCGGTATGGTACCTGATTGTGTACCTTGGGTCATGAACCAGCTCCAGATCCTCTCGCTCGAAATCCAGCGTATGCCTAAGGATCCTCAGGACAACTTCGGCCACGTCTATCGTTATCCTGAGCGCAGCGTCTGCACCACTGGCACCCACGACACCGAGACCCTCCGTCAGTGGTGGGAGCTCGACCCTCAGCTCACCGCACAGTACTGGCGCGAAGAGCTCGGCGAGACCTCAGAGTGCCCAGCCGAGGCGTCTCCAGCCATCTGCGAACGCATTGTCACTGATCACCTTCAGTCACCTTCGCTCCTCTGCATCCTCCCTCTCCAGGACTGGCTCGCCATCGACGGCAACCTCCGTCTCGCTGACGCCAATGCAGAGCG
>JAKSMR010000145.1 GCA_024400495.1 Bacteroidales bacterium | reverse complement strand
GGCATTTAATAACCGATGAAATTCTTTGATCGAGAATCCGAGATTGCGTTGTTGCGTGATATTCGTGAAAAAGCGAGCGTATCGGCAAGATTTACGGTTGTGACGGGTCGGCGCCGCGTTGGAAAGACGCAGTTGATCAAGCGGGCATTGGAGGATCGGCCGTATTTGTATTTTTATGTGGCTCGAAAATCCGAGAAGGATTTGTGTGCGGGGTTTCAGCGGCAAGTTGAAGAGGTCTGCAAGATTCCGGCTTTTGGGACGGTCGAGCGCTTTGAAGACTTGTTCAGGGTTCTTTTAGAACATTCGAAGCGGGAGACGATTTCGGTTGTCATAGACGAATTTCAGGAATTCTATCGGGTTAATCCTTCCGTTTTCAGCGCAATGGCGAATCTTTGGGATGATGCGCAGAAGGAATCGAAGATGAATCTTGTCGTTTGCGGCAGCGTGAATCGGCTGATGCAGAAGATTTTCAGGGACGATTCGGAACCGCTTTACGGGCGCAACACGGCGTCCATTCCCGTCGATCCGTTTCGGGTGTCGGTGCTGAAGGACATCCTGTCGAGTTACAAGCCGAATTATTCGCCGGACGACCTCCTGTCGCTGTGGACGATGACGGGTGGCGTGGCGAGGTATGTCGAACAGCTGATGGACGACGGGTCGTTTGACCGCGAATCAATGCTCAAGTCGGTTTTCAAGAAAGGTTCGTCTTTCCTGGACGAGGGCATTGCCGTGCTCGTGCAGGAATTCGGGAAGGATTACGGAATCTACTTTTCGATTCTTTCGGCGATTGCATCCGGGCGGACGGAGTACTCGCAGATCAAGAACGACGTCGGCACGGAGATCGGCGGGTTTCTCCAGAAGCTGGAGCGCGACTACCGGCTCATCCGGCGGAAGCTCCCGATCTTCTCGAGCGCGAGGGGGAAGAATTCGGTCTATGAAATCGACGATTGCTTCTTCCGCTTCTGGTTCCGCTTCATCTGGAAGTACCAGTATCTGAAGGAACTTCAGCGTTTTGACGCCCTGCAGGAGATCGCCGCACGGGACTTCAGCCAGTTTTCAGGCCCCGCGCTCGAGCGATACTTCCGCTGGAAGTTCACGGAGGAGAAGCGGTACACGCGCATGGACGGCTGGTGGGACCGCAGGGGCGAAAACGAGATCGACCTCGTGTGCGAAGACGAACTTGCCGGGAAGCTCGATTTCTATGAAGTGAAGCGCGACCGTGTGCGCATCGATCTTGCGAAGCTTCGGGCGAAGGCGGTGGCGTTCCTGGCGAAGAACCCGGAGTTGTCCGAACGGCAGCTGGATTACGCCGGGCTTTCGCTGGAGGATCTCTAAGCAGGACAGGCGG
>JAKSMR010000144.1 GCA_024400495.1 Bacteroidales bacterium | reverse complement strand
CAGATGCTGGAGTCTGCATAGATGATGTCCCAATAGTCCTTGAGATTTCCCATGGAGTTGCCCATGGCATGACTGTATTCGCGCATCATGAAGGGACGATCCTTGACACGCTGGGCAACACGTCGCATGTTCTCTGGAGTGAGATAGCTATCATCGTAGATGTCAGAGAGGCTGCGATCGCTGTCGTAGTAGATGACGCGCGTGGTGTCGATGGAGAGGATGGCCTCGCGCATGGCTTTAGGATTCAGGCCAGCACTTGCTTCGTTACCCAGCGACCAGATGAGCACAGAAGGATGGTTCTTGTCGCGCTCCACAAGCGATATGGCCCGATCTACATGAGCGGCTCGCCAAGCAGGGTCGTCGCCAAGGGTATGGTTGCCAATACCATAGCCGTGGCTCTCGTTGTTGGCTTCGTCCATGACGAAGAGGCCATAGCGGTCGCAAAGCTCGTAGAGGTAGGGATCACTGGGATAAACAGCCACACGCAGCAGGTTGATGTTGCATTGCTTCATCATGGCAATGTCCTGCTCGTAGGTGGCAGGGTCACAGTATCGGCCAGTTCGAGGATGGTGGTCGTGACGGTTGACGCCTCTCAGCTTGACATTTTGCCCATTCACTTTCAGCACCTCACCCTTGATTTCCACCTTTTTAAAACCGACGTGATTGTCGAAATGTTCGTCAGCGCAGGTAAGAGCTACTGGATAGAGGTTGGGGGTGTAGGGCGTCCAGAGCTTGATGTTGGAGAGGTGCCCGTCGAAGCGTACTGCTATGGTGTCGCCCGCAGCAATGTGCTTGACGGTTTGTGTGAGGCACTGCCCATCAATGGTGACACTTATGGGAACGTTTCTTGCTGCGTTCCGACCTTGGTTGCACACCTTGACGGTAGCGCTGAAATCTCCATCTCGCCAGTTGTTGCAGGGCTGAGCCTGAAGGTGGTAGTCGGCAATATGCACAAGGGGGCGCACCCACAGCTGCACGGGGCGGAAAATGCCCGAGAGGCGCCACATGTCGATGTCTTCGAGGTAACTGCCGTCCGACCAACGGTACACTTCCACGGCCAAACGGTTTGTACCTTTTTTTATATAAGGTGTGATGTCAAACTCGGATGGTGACATGGAATTCTGGCTGTAGCCCACCTTCTGCCCGTTAACCCATACATAGAAAGCAGACTTCACACCTCCAAAGTGCAGGATATAGGAAGTATTCTCCATGCTTCCCCAAGGGGAGACCTGAGGCGCTTCAAAAAAGGTTACGTACGATCCAACCGGATTGCGATGGTCGAAACTGTAGTATGTGCTATCGGGGACACCCATCACGTAGGGGGCATCTTTCTTGAAGGGATAGTTTAC
>JAKSMR010000143.1 GCA_024400495.1 Bacteroidales bacterium | reverse complement strand
CCGAGGCGGGCAAGGCCGACATGCGGCGCATGCTGGCGCGGCCGGACGTCCTCACGTCCGCCCATGCGGGTGCCTTTGGCGACTGATTGGTTTCACCTGATTTGCTTTTATGTAAATAGGTGAAGGTTGTTTGACATCACATTTATGGCATGGCCTTGTCTATGTCTAAAATATGTGATAAAATACGTTCCATTAAAGCTCAAAACGGTGTCATGACAGGCATTTGTAAAGGTCTAAATCGTGAAAAGGAAGATTTATCAGCAACTTTTGGATTGGAAAGCCCGTGATTCGAAGAAGGTCGCGATTCTTATTGACGGAGCGCGGCGTGTCGGTAAGAGCTGGGTGGCTGAAGAGTTCGGCAAGAACGAATATGAGAGTTACCTGCTGATTGACTTCCGTCTGGCCGGACCGGAAGTGCGGGAGATGTTCGAGACGCAGCTTGACCGGCTGGATGACTTCTTCTTCAATCTTTCCGCCTATTACAACGTGAAGCTCGTGAAGGGGAAGAGCCTGCTGATCTTTGACGAGATACAGTTCTTCCCTCGGGCACGCGAGTCGATCAAGTGGCTGGTGAAGGACGGGCGGTTCGATTACATTGAGACGGGCAGTCTCGTTTCCATTGACGAGAACGTGACCGACATTCAGGTCCCGAGCGAGGAGCGGCGCGTGACGATGTACCCGATGGACTGGGAGGAGTTCCTTTGGGCGACCGGGAACGAGCTTCTGTGCGAAGCGTTGAGGAGGTCTGCTGAAAGGGGTGAGGCACCTGCGAATGCGATTCACAAGCGGGCGATGGAGCTCGTGCGCCAGTACATGGTCATTGGAGGCATGCCGCAGGCCGTCGAGGTCTTCGTGAAGGAGAAGGATCTTGCCGCGGTTGACCGGCAGAAGCGGGACATCCTCGGATTGTACCGGAACGACATCGCGAAGCATGCGGGGCGGAAGACGCGAAAGGTGCAGTCCGTTTTCGACGGCATCCCGTCGCAACTGAGCCGTCACGACCGCATCTACCGTCTTTCGGCCCTTGGGAAGAACGCGCGCTATCGGGCATACGAGGACGCCTTCCTCTGGCTTGACGACGCGAAGATCGTCAACACGGCGTACAACTGCACGGAGCCGAATCTCGGACTCAGGATGTCCAGCGAGCGCAACACGCTCAAGCTTTACATGGGCGACACGGGGCTTCTGATCAGCCTTGCGTACGATGAAAGCGAGAAGACGCGCGCGGAAGTCCAGCGGCTCATTCTCTATGGAAAGCTCGAGGCGAACCTCGGCATGGTGATGGAGAACCTCGTCGGGCAGATGATCGTCGCCAGCGGGCGGAAGCTTTACTTCTACGCCAAGAGCGACAACGA
>JAKSMR010000142.1 GCA_024400495.1 Bacteroidales bacterium | reverse complement strand
AGGAGAGAGGGAGGAGGAAACCACCTCAAAATAGCGAATACCCCAACAAACGAGAAGAATGCTGAAAACCGTTCGAGAGCAAGGCCAAGCGACACCGCGGCAGCGTGGTGTTGATCGGGCTCGTTTCGTTCGAGAACGCTTACGCCGTCTTGCGAGGCCGTCCGCGACCGCGCTTGGGAAGCGCCGCACGGGCGACGTCCTTCGGGTCTTGGGCGGGGATGAAGTCTGGGTACTTCGCGATGTTGTTCAGCAGGATGGCGATGCGACGCGCAATGGCCGTGAGCGCGACCTTGCGTGGCTTGCCCTTGGCGACAAGGCGCTGGTAGATCGGGCGAAGGATGTGGTTGTTCCGGCTTGCGGAGACCGCCGCCATGTACATGGCCTTCCTAAGGTCCGTTCTGCCGCGCTTCGGCTTGGCCTTCTTCTTGATCGTGCAGCTCTCGTAGTCGATCGGGGCGTCACCGCACATCTTGGCTATGCCACCGTCCGTGAACTCTCCGATGTCGGGGCAGTAGGCGAGCACGACGCGCGTGAGGCACGGGCCGACGCCCTTGACCGCCTGGAACCGCGAGGCAAGCTCGCGCATGCGGTCGTCCGAGGCAATCGCCGCGTCGCACTCTCCCTCGATCCGGGCGATCTCCTTGTCGAGCTTGGCGAGGGTCTGGTCGAGGCACTTGCGCATCTCGGCGTCGGGAAGGTTCTCGTACTGGTTGTAGATGATGGCTCTCGCCTTCATCAGGTTCTTGCGCGTGGAAACAGCCCGCTTCAACGCCTTGTGGGCCTGGGATCTCGGCTTGATGAAGTGAAGCTTCTCGTCCTTGAGGGACATCGCGTAGTCGCGGATCATCTCGCAGTCGATGGCGTCGGTCTTCTCGATGCGCCCCTGCGATTCCGCGTACTTCCTCGTTCCCCAGGCGTCCAGGCGCACGGCCCTGACGCCTCTGGCGAGGCATTCTTCGGCAAGCGGCTCCTCGTATGGGCCGGTGGCCTCGAAGCTGATGATGGCTCCGAGCTTGAGCGCCTTCTTGATCAGTTTGGTTCTGCAGGACTTGATGTTCCTGATCTTCTCCTTGGTTCCGTCTGGGTAGCAGATGTCGAGCGAATCTTTGCCGACATCGACGCCGATGTGAATTCTGACCGGATTCATGATATACTTTCCTTGTCTTCGAGCTATAGGGACTCGTATCCCGCGTGCTCATTCAACCATACAGCATTGGCTCATGACGAATGGCGGTGCTCTGACTCCCCCGCGATGTACTCGCATCTGGGGGGTAACGAGCTAACCGCCATGGCCCAGGGGCGATGGCCATCGCTTCCTGGGCATTCTTTTCGCTTCGATTTTGAATCTCCGCTATCCCGGCACACACCGGGTAGGAACGG
>JAKSMR010000141.1 GCA_024400495.1 Bacteroidales bacterium | reverse complement strand
AAGATTACGGGGAAATCTGTAGGTTTTAGCCCGTTGGATGTTTCCTTGCCATTGTTTCTCAATCGCTATTCGTTCGTGCAGGGAACGGTCTTGGATGTAGATTTCGTTTTTGCATTTGAGAAAGAGGCCGTTCTTATGCCGAAAGAATATTCTCGCCATTTGGAAAGGTTGCGCGAGAAGTTCAAGTTGCCGGTTGTCTTTGTCTTTGAGTCCTTGCCTCTTGTGCGCAGAAACGCCTTGGTTAAAATGCAGGTTCCTTTTGTCGTTTCAGGGATGCAACTGTTTTTGCCGCCCTTGGCGTCTTTGGTGGAGAAGAATGTTGTTTCGGCGAAGAAGGTGACGAGATTTTTGCCGCTTACGCAGTTGCTGGTGCTCAAGGAGCTGCTTAAGGGAAGTGTTGACGGCATGTCGATCAAGGATGTGACGTCCGAATTTGGCTACAGTGCGGTCACGGGCAAGAAGGCGTTCGATGAATTGGTCGGCATGGATCTGGCAGAGGTGACGGCGGAATGGCCGGGACGGCTTCGTCTACTTGTCCATGGTCGGGAATTGTGGGACCGTGCGCTTCCGGCGTTGCGTTCGCCCGTGCGTCGCGAATGGCTGTCGCGGGCGTTTCCGCCGACGGTCGTAGGTGCTGGACTTTCGGCACTCTCGCGACGGACGACGCTCGCGGATGATCAGTTGCCGACGGTTGCGTGTGAGCCCAAGGGAGGCCGAGGAGAAGACGAGACGCCGTATCGCGAGGAGGCGTGTTGCAAAGTGCAGGAGTGGCGATATAAGCCGCTGTTGTTTGGTGCAAAGGAGGTGGATCCGTTCTCGTTGTGGCTTTCGCTCAGGGACGTAAGAGATCCCCGGGTGGTCGGGGCGCTTGAAGACATGATGGAGGAAGTATGGAAGAATCGGTAGGCGTTGGTTTGAGCGATTTGCAGCTGACTGGATTCGTGGAGCATTTCGCCAATTTCCGAGACCAGTTTGTTGTCATCGGCGGTTGCGCGTGTCATGAGCTGTTCGCGGATGAGGCGTTGCCGTTTCGCGTGACGCGAGACATTGATTTCGTTCTGGTGGTTCTTGCGCTGACCGATGAGTTCTACAAGGCCTTCTGGGATTATGTTGTTGCGGGCGAGTATGACATTTATCGGGAGAAGCCGAAGGACGAGTCGCATTCGGGCCGCCAGTACCTGTATCGCTTCCTAAACGCCAAGTCTTCGGCCTATCCCGAACAGCTTGAGATGCTGACGAGTATTCGAGACCTTCCGCATCCTAAAGGCCGTGAGATCCGTCATTTCGATCCGGAAGACGGAGCCAGCGGACTCTCGGCGATCATCATGGATGCGGACTATTACGATCTGATCCAGAACCATCGCACGACATCGGAGAAGGGCCTGCCAAC
>JAKSMR010000140.1 GCA_024400495.1 Bacteroidales bacterium | reverse complement strand
TGCACTACTCCCCGGACTTGAGACACGGTAGGAATTGATGTTAGTGTCTCCTTTTAGTCGAGAAAAGGAGACAAATGACACAGCAAATCAACGGACAGCTTGGCGATTGGGCGTCCAAGTGCGCGAAGGCCAAGCCGATCGAAGTCGCCAAGAAGACCGCCTGTCTTGAACTTTTCAAGCAAGGCGCAGGATTCAAGAAAACAGCAAAGGTACTCGGACTGAGGCCATACACCGTGAGGGACTGGCTGCGACGGTTCAGATCGGGCGACGAAGCATGGGCGTCGCGTGACGGCAGCATATCCATGCGACGTGCCGAGGCCAGAGATTTGATAAAATATCGCCGTGAAATCGAAACGTTCATCTCGGGCTGTGGAGCGGATCCTGCGCGCGACGGATCCGGCTTCGGTTCCTGCCGACCTCTCTGCGGAAGAGAAGATCAAGTGGCTGGAGGCGCAGAACATGCTGCTGCGATTCCACTATACCGCGCTGATGAAGCATACGAGCGAATCCTCGTCGGAGGACTTCGCAAAAAAAAAGAGATAGCCGCAGTCCGGGCGCTGGTGGACGCCGGTCGAACGATCAAGGATGCCTGCCGCATCGCCGGGATTCCGCGCAGCGCCTACTACCGTGCCCGCAAGCCCTCGGCGAAGGCCGAAAGTGATGCGGAACTCGTCAGGCTCATGTGCGACATCGAGAACGACAGGCACGTCTCCTCGACCTATGGGCTTGATCGACTGACGGGCGAGGTCAACAACCGTCTGCTGAAGGCGGGGCCAGAGCTCGCCGTGAAGATCCTGCGCGACAGCGCCAGGGTGAACCGCAAGCGCATTCACAGGCTGATGAAGGAGCACGACATACACTCCCGCATCCGCCGCAGGAAGCACCCGGACAACTACTACAAGGCCGTCAAGGAGATGCTGAAGAAGAACCGCGCCCCGAACATCCTCAAGCGTGACTTCACGGCGGAAAGGCCGATGGCGAAGCTGACAACGGACGTCACCTACATTCCGTGCAGCGACCGGAAGTTCATCTACCTCAGCCCGCTGTTCGACCTTTTTAACCACGAGGTCAAATCGTACTCCGTCAGCACCGTCAATTCGGAGGAGTTCGTCAGGAGCATGCTCACGGCACTGCCGTCGGAAGCCCTTCGGGACGTCCTGGTTCACAACGATCAGGGTTCGGTATACTGGTCAAACGGCTGGGTGAGGCTTTGCGAGAAGCTCCAGATCATCCGCAGCATGTCGCGCAGGGGGAACTGCTGGGACAATGCATTGAGCGAGCACTTCTTCTCGGCGTTGAAAGTCGACCTCGGCCTGACCAAGCTGGGGTACAAGACCCTCCTGACAACAAGGGAGGTCAGGGGGCTGCTCAACGACTACATCCCGTGGTACAA